>JAFXZJ010000055.1 GCA_017541305.1 Clostridia bacterium
ATTTCAATCCACGCCCCCGCGTAGGGGGCGACAGCAGGGGGAAACGACAGGCTCGGTGCGGGACGTATTTCAATCCACGCCCCCGCGTAGGGGGCGACTTTTACTGCGTAAATTATATCGTGGCCCCCGCCTTATTTCAATCCACGCCCCCGCGTAGGGGGCGACCGCTACATATTGTTTCCAACATGCAACCAAGCACACGATTTTGTTAACCCTGCTTTGGAAAACCGTGCAAAACCAAAGTTCAACTGATGTTAGGCGGGTATTTCAGGTGCGAACCCCCCAAAGATCAACCGTTAGCTTGACGTTCGCAAAAGCCGCACAGCTTCACAGCACCAATGGTCCCTGTGGATCATAGCTCTGCTTGCATCCATACTGCTCAATGCGGGCAGAGTAGTTTTTACCCAGATTATAAAACCTCAGGCTGTCGTTCTCCTCGTCCATGATATTCAGCAGCTCATTCTGTACCAGTTTCAGCTGAGCCGGATCGAGCAAGCATTCAAACACGCTGTTCTGTACCCTCTGACCATAATTTTGGCACACTTTGGAAACCTGACGCAGCCTTCGTCTGCCTTCCGGTGTTTCGGTGTTTACGTCATATGTGATCAATACCATCATTTTACTTCAACAAAAACGGAGGGTATTCCTCCAGGTCTCCACGAAGGTGCCGTGCCAGCAGCTGCGCCTGCACATATGGAACAAGCCCCAACGGAACCTTTTCGTCAAGATATGGGTGTGTGATTATATCTCTCTTCTTTTCCTGCCACAGGGAAAGAAGTATTTTGCGGGCGTCTTCCTTTATCGCCACTGCTCCGCTTTCGGTTTTTAAAAAATCCTTCGGTTTTATCACTCGGTTGTTTATCAACGTAAGGACAAACCGATCTGCAAAGCACGGGCGCAGTTCTTCCATAAGGTCTAACGCAAGCGAGTGTCGGCCCGGTCTGTCGGTGTGCAGAAAACCGACAAAGCTGTCAAGCCCATTTGTCTCCAGCGCGTTGGTACAAGCGCCTGTCAGAAGCATATAGACATATGAAAGAAGCGCGTTTACATTATCAAGAGGCGGCCTACGGCTCCTGACCGTATAATAAAAGCTTTCCTTATCGCGCAATATAAGATCGTCAAAAACGGAATAATAACTGCTTGCCGCATCGCCCTCAAGTCCGCGAAGTTCCTCTTTGCTCTGCGCCTTACGCATTTTCAGCATAGACTCCTTAAGCGAATCCGAAACCTTCTTCAGCTTGTTTGTATCCATTCTCATGCCGTGATCTCGTATAGCGCGCTCAATATTACGGCGGCAATTGTAAACCTTGCCGATCAGCATTGAAGAAGCGATAGCCGCACTTTCTTTTTCTTTGTCTGCAACACGGTATTGTTTCCTGCGAAGATAAACGTTACCGTTGCTTTCTCCGACGGTTCTTGCAAGGAATCTGCCCCTCGGCGTGCAAAAGCTTAAGCTGACGCCTCTTTCGGCGCATGCGCCCATCAAAGCAGGACTTGCTCCGGCGTATGCAAACGTAATAATCGTTTCTAACGTGTGAAGCGGAAAACGCGCAGCGATCTCATCACCTTTTTTAACTATCACGTTCTCGCCGTCCAGCGCAAGATATGATTCTTCAGAGGTTATATATAACGTGTTCAGCAATCTTCGCATAAAGCTGCCTCAACATATTTCGCAACAGACTTCACTTTCATCAGTTTGGGCAAACAAAGCTCGTTCAGCGAGCAGTTCCTGCAGTATGCACCGGTCTTGACCTTTGGCGTGTATGCCCTTGCATAAAGCTCGTGCATTTCCTCAAAAGCACGCGTGACCTTATCGCGAAGCTCATCCGGGAAAGACACGATCTCTCTTCTTCTAGTTTCACCGTAGAACAACGCGCCTTCCCGGATATCGATCGACAGCATCTCTTCCAGACACATTGCCTGAGCGCAGAGTTGGGCACGGTCAGCGTCATTCACCATCGACGAGCCGCGCTTATACTCTACCGGATAGGGAAGGTAAAGTCCCTCCCTATCCGTAAGAGAAATGCCATTCGGAGATTCCCGAAACTCAACAACGTCACATTGACCTATGGTCCCAAGCCTTGACGAATGAACACGCAGACCGCGAACGATAAGCTTGTCCCCTCGTTTTTCCCTCTCCTCGGAATGCGCCTTCTCATGCATGATCCGGCCTTCGGCAGTCAGCTCATTTTCAACCCATTGCTGCTCGATATGGATCAGCGCCCACTGTCGACGGCAAAACATAAAATGCTGAAGGCCTGAGAGGGGCAGATAGTTTTCTTCACTGTACATCAGTTCTTTCTGATGATGCTGACTCCGGCCGGGAGCCTGCTCTCGTCTACTTCAACGGTATAATCGGAATAGGAGCGCGGCGCGATCACCTCAGGATCCTTCGTAATGCGAACAAGATCGAAGAGCTTGTGCGCCGGCGCGTTGCCAAGCTCGGAATCATGTTTGAAGATGATGAGCTCGCGCACCGCCATCATGCCCCTTGCCGCCGAACGATCATTCTCGAACATATTGAGTATGGCGTCCCAAAGCAGCTCAAGATCATCCTCGGAAAAGCCGGTGGTTTTACGCGCAAGATTTGCCGAAACAAATCCTTCGCAACGGTAGAGACCGTAAGGGAGAATGTATTTCCTTCCCATCTCGGTGCCTTTCTTCTCCGCGTCCGCCTCGGTTGTGATCGCAACGCGTGTTATGGTGACCTCCTGCGGCAAAACGGGATCGATACTCCTTGCAAAGCCAAGCTGAACGGGGCCGCGAACCTGTCCGCAGTTGAGCGCACCTTTTACAAACGTGGTCATAACAGCGCCGAAAGTGCGGACGTCGTAGAAGTTTTCGCACATATAGTCGCGAAGCTTGCGGTCGATATCGGGATCGGTTTTTTTGAAGTCCTTGAGATTGTCGGGAGCGGCTCCGAAATGCTCGCAGGCCTCGGCGTCACTTCTGTTGAGCGGCACGCCGTCCTTGATATAAATGCGATAACCCTGCTCATCCTCACGGACGGTCTCAACATAATTTCTGATCTTCCGCTTCAAACATACGTCGGTCACGAGTCCGAGGCCGGTCTCGGGATCGATGCGCGGCATATTGCCCGCATCCGGGTCACCGTTGGGGTTGCCATTTTCAACGTCGAAAAGAATAATGAAATCGTAGCGGTTCTTGATGGGTTCCATATCAGTTTTCCTCCTTCTTGGTATAACGTTTTTGGGTTTGATGATAGTAGCCGAGATTAAACGAGCCCTGCTGGGGAAGGCTCAGTCTGAGCGGGAGCTCTTCGCCGAAGCGATTTTTTATATCGCCGATCTGTCTGCCGAAATAGATCCTTGAGCCTTCATCGAGCTTTTTCAGGTGCTTCTGGCACAGATTGTCGAGCACAGGGAAGATATTCGCAGGCGTTGCCGCCGCTGAGCTGAAATACTTGTCTCTTATAGTAGAGTTGATGCCGGGATTTGCTTTTTGCTGCACGGCTTCATAAACCGAGAACAGCCTGCCGAGGTTATAGGCAGTATTGGTGCTTGATTCATTAAGGCTCACGGTCAATACCTCCTTTGGACAGCCTTGATTTTGGTTTTTCAAATAATAAGCCTTGATTATGGCGGCTTTTATTCTTGATACGTCGTGTTCGGCTCTTATTCGAAGCATGATGCTTTCTATAAGCGATACAGGATAAGGGCCCCCGGAGAATATCGCTCTTGCAACAGCTCCGGAAAGTATCGGGCTTGCAGACTTATCGCGTGCATTCGGATTAACAGTCTCTGAAAGCAGCTTCCAAAGCGGAACTGTCTCAAACTTATCAAACGACGGCCGGTCTATCCTCATTCTTTCATGATGCTCGTTGATATTCTTCATAAAGCTGCCGAAGCTTCCCTTTAAAAAGAATCTTACCGATAACCTTGAAGCGTTGGGCGAAAGGCCGAGAATGTAGAAAGTTCTGTCCGCTTCAACGTCGAGTTCCTCCACGGGAAGCCCTTTGGCAAGCCTTGCCACCGCCGATTGAAGCTGCTCATCCGTGAAGCCGCTGCTTTCGTTGTTACCGAAAAGCGCAGCAAGCGAGAGTGCTCTGTACTGCGGTTTTGCGCCATCCGCCCAGAAAACCACAGTCGCATCGCCTATGTGCTGCACATAGTTCTTGTCTGCAAGCAGATGGTTCAGCGCCGCGGTGTAGGCAAATGAGGCATATTTTCCAACGGGAGCGTTGGCATTCTGTTCCTTGTCGTAAGAGCAGAATGCAGGTGCGTTGAATGAAACTATCGACGCCCCCGATGACTGCGCTCCGTTGACGCCCTTGATCTTTGGGTGGATCGGCTCATACGGGCCGTATTCGCCGGTCACAAGGCATTGCAGCGCTTCGCCGGAGTTTTCGCCGTAATGCTCGTCCCAGGCTTTTTTGACTGCTGTATCCTCGGAAACAAATCCGCCTTCGAATCTGAACGTCAGATTGCAGCCCTTACGGAGCTCTTCCGCGATTTCTCGTATTTCGGGATGCATCGCCGCGTGCGCGTTGTCCCAATTATCGAAGAAGGCAAGAACCGCCTTTGCCGCATTGCTGCTGACGTTATCCAAAAGCTCGTGGTGCTTCTCGCGGCAGGCGGTGAAGCGTTTTGCGGATTTTTCCCGGTCTTTGGGATCCTTTGGAATTCCAAGAATGTAATCGGCGTTTTCCCAAAGGAAGTTGGATACTATGCCGCTGGATTTTGTTACCGGAGCGGGAAGCATGATCTGCCTCGGGGATCGAACGGTTTTCTTTCCGCGAAGCTCTTCAACTATCTGTGGGATGATCTGAATAACCGAGCCTTTTCCGTCAATGCATACGGCATAGTTTATCTTGACCGGGCTCCAGCCCTCTGCAGCTATTTCGCCGCGCGAGCGCAGATCCTCATAGAGTTTAACAAGCGCTTGAAGTATCATCCCATCACCGCCTTACTGCCGATCCTCGGCACGTCGAGCACACCGTCGTGCAGAGTTGCCCTGAAAAACATTGGCTTGATATTCGATCTGTCCGAATAATCCATATCCAGCAGCATCCAGCCGAGGTCGCGTTCACCTTTAAGCTCATCGGGGCAATCGGGGATCACGTCACATGGTTTGAAGTATGCGATAAACTCTCTTGTGCCGAAGCAGGGCTGATGATAGAACTGCCCCTTTTCGAGCCGCCTTTTGATGATATCGCAAAATTTTCCTTCGTTGTCGGTCGGGTTTGCCCGTTCGGTCATATCGAAATGGGCTTCTATCACATAGCGCACGTCCCTGAGCGCCATCGTCGCACGTTGAGCAATGCATTCGCCCGAAACGATGGATGCCGGGACGCCGCCTCTGTTTGCTGCCGTCATGATCGGACCGACGGCCGCTTTTTCCGTTATCTCATTGCGCCTGATGTTTGTGAAACGTATCGGATTCACCACGCGGATCCGGTCTATCACCCAACGCATACCCGGGTGCCAATAGATGGCTTCAAGCAATCCTTTTGCCGCAGACGGTGTCATCACGTCATAGCTGACCCTTTCCACCTTCATTTCCGGTCTGGAGAAGCAGGCATACTCGCCCCAGACCTCAACGCGAAACGACATGTTTTCACTTCCTTTCATTTATATTTTCTAGTAAAACAGAGCTTTTCCCTTATCGGATTCCGGCGAAAGCCCCGTGTTCTTATCATAGAGAGAGGTGTTTTCAAGCACGGCCACTTCGTCTTCAAGCAAAACTATATCGCCGCAGGCAATCAGTTCGTTAAAGTGTTTTTCGTATATACCAACACCGAATCGGCCGAGCCGGCGAAACAAGGCTTTTGTGCGAACGCCGTTTTTCAGTGCAGCGATGTCCGCCGCATTGCTCTTGGTGGGAATGTAGACGGTTTTCGATGCGTCGTTTATGAATCTGAAGCTTTCCGCCGCCGTTTTGAACGGGAGCATGCATCCCTGAATGCCATTTTCAAATGCACCGACAATATCAAAAACATCGTGCTGTTTGTCTGAAAGATCAAGGAATGATCTGAAATAACACTCGATTGCCTCGGGTGTGGTCACATCCGCGTTAAGCGCGATCGCTTCCTTCGCCGCTCCAATATTCACACCAAGCATTGCAGGCGAAGGGTTTTCGCTTTCAAAAACGATCGTTCGGCTTGTTTCAACGGAACGCTTGCCCTCTCTGTTGCATCTGCCGGCAGCTTGAAGGATCGAATCCAACCCGCTCATTTCCCTATAAACCAACGGAAAGTCAACGTCCACGCCTGCCTCGATCAGCGAGGTCGAAACCACGCGGCATGGAAGCCCCTCAGACAGCCTTTTGCGTATCTCAACGAGCAGCTCGCGCCTGTGTTCCGGATAAAGAAGAGTAGAGAGATGAAAACTGCCCTCGCTTGGAAGCATTCGGTATATATCCTGAGCCGCTTTCCTGCTGTTCACGATGCAGAGTACCTGCTCAGCGTCTTCAAGTCTCGAAGCGAGCATCTCGTTTGAAAGCTTGCCTGCGAAATCTATCACACAGCGTTTAAGCGCGCGATAAAGCTCCTTTGTATCAGGGCATATCTCCTCTGCGGAAAGCTTTGGCGCATATTGTGAAAACAGCGGCGCAAGCACGGGCTGAGTAGCCGTGCACAGTACGAGCGTTGATCTGAAATTTGCTGCAAGCTTCGACATTGCGGCTACGCATGGGCGAAGGTGCGCTGAAGGAAGCAGCTGCGCTTCGTCAAAAATTATCACGCTGTTTGCGATATTATGGAGCTTTCGGCAAGCAGAGGAACGATTGGAGTAAAGCGATTCAAAAAAGCGTACAGCAGTTGTAACTATGACGGGAGCATCCCAATTTTCTGCGGCAAGCGCATTGAACTGTGTCTGCACGCTTGCTCCCTCCGGCGCGTCAATAACGGAGCCGGAATGATGCTCCAACACATTGTTCTCTCCAAGCACATTGCGGAAAACTTCGGCAGTTTGTTCTATTATCGACGTGTATGGGATAACATAGATAATGCGGTCAAGCCCGTTTTTAACTGCATGATTAAGCGCAAAAGCAAGCGATGCGATGGTTTTGCCGCCGCCAGTGGGGACGGTCAGGGTGTAAAGCCCACGGTTGCTCTCTCCTTTTCGTATGCAGTTCTTCAAAACGGAGCAGCGCAGATGGTTTAATTCGTTATTCGGCGGGAACCATGGCTTAATAAACTCACTCAGCTTATCGCACAATACGGTCATACTTTCACCCTTCGAACGTACACTTGGGGCTTCAAGCATGAAAGCTTCCGTGTCCAGATAATCCGCATCCACAAGACATGAGTAGAGCATCCTTATTAGGAATGAATCTGTTATCCCGTCCTTTTCGTAGCCTTTCGGAGGCGTGGTTTTGCAGGGTGCAAACGGAAGGCTGTATTTCGGAATACCGCCGTTTTGGCACGCTCTTCTAAGCCTGCCGATCATGGTTGGGCTGTCATTCCCATCCATTGGGTTTCCGACGTCGGGAAGGCCGCCATGATGACCGATTATACAGCAGGCGGCCCACAGCAGATCGAGCTTAGCGCATTCAAGAGCACCGGCAGTTGCGTGATCTACTATCTTTCCTCCAAGGAGTCGCTGTTGGAATTCTTCAGAGCATTTACCGACGTCATGCATTAAACCAAGCGCCTCACCCTGCTCCCGACATCCGAATGCAGAGGCGAATTTGCCGCATAATGCCGCGGTACCCTCAAGATGCTCCTCCACAGTCTGTTTCCGCCCATCAGGCGAAATATGTGCAAGATATTTCTGTTCTTCCATTATACTTTCTTTACGGTTTCCATAGAGTTTTCCATTAGCGTACAGTACTCTTCCGCCGCCTTCCCCGGCCCCTCTATCCTCATCTTCCCCTCGAACTGGAACACCCAGCCGAAGAATACGTTACTGATCTGGACCGTGACCTTTGCCCGAAGGGTGGTCTCATCGACGCGCTCGATCTTGGTATCCTCGCCGAATTTGTCGTAGACGCAGCCGAGGAGCAACTGATCGAAGCGCAGGGTGACCTTTGAGGTGGGACCGCTGTGCATCTTGAACGCCGCCTTAACGTGGCTGTCAACGTCGTCGCGCATCTTGAGGGCCGTCTCGCAGGCATCGGCTTCCTCGGCCTCGACGGTGTCCATGCGGTCGATGCGGTAGGTGGTCTTGGCGCGGTGCTTGGTGCTGTATGCGAGGAGGTAGTAATTGTCCTCGTGCATCACCATGGCGATGGGATCGACGATATAACGGGCCTTGTCCTTGCGGAACTGCTTCTCGCCGTTTTCGTCGAGATCGTAATAGAAAAACGAAACCTTCTTCTTTTTCAAAAGAGCAGTTTCGATGTTGAGAACGGCATAATAGACCTGTTCGTTTGTGTGCTTGCGCGTATTGAAGGTGACGAGGTTGCGGGTCAAGAGCTCCGCGCGGTTATTGCCGCCGAGGGCGGCGAGCTTTTCGATGAGCTCGTCGGACTTCTTATCCGTTATGAAGGTCGCTGCCTGCACGGCGTCGATCAGTATTTTGAGTTCCGACGTGCTGAATCCGCGCTCCGCGACGTAGTACGCCTTGTTGTGCCCGACGAATCGGCTCATGACCTCGTATCCGCACTCGTTGAGCATATCGATATCCATCGTGACCGTTCTGCGGTCGCAGCGTATGCCCATCTCCTCAAGCCTTTTTACGATCTCGTTCGTCGTCCAAGGATGCGCTTCGTCGGTTTCCCGGCTCAGCATCTCCCACAGCTTCAGGAGCTTGATCTTTAAAAGAGTCGTGGTCATGGCGTACTCCTTCACGAACATAGAATTTCTGTAAATATTATATCATATGTCCATGCCGGATTCAAGGAGAAAGAGTCGATTATAGTTGCTTCTTTGTTATGTGTATGGCATTTCAACAGAGATCCGACATGGAACGGCTCTTTGCTGAAATCGCACCATTTTGCCCCAACACGAACTCTCACGGTTTGCCCGATAAGAATCCAAATTATAATTTATATTGCGTTTGGCATTGCGTTTCTCTGCAGGTCTTGCTGTAATACGTTCACCGGCGGGAGGGATCCCATCGTGAAATCCGCGGCCGCATATCGATGGCGAGGGTCCCAGGGCGCTTCAATATGTATCATGTGAACCAGGCGGATAAAGCCCTTAGCAAATTTGCATCAGTAGGCTCGAGCCGGAATGGCACGATAAGGCTTGGCAAATTCGGATCCGCATCACAAAGCCCTTCGCTGTGGATAAACGCAATCGCGTCACAGCGGAGGGCTTTTCATATTTGCCGGTATTTTGAATGGATCACCATTGTTTGATATCATGTCCGGCATTATCCGGCAGCGCCGCAAAAAAGCCCCTATGCCGACTCATATTGGCGAGCGCTTCCGATGTGCAGGGTTTTATTGATACTCTCTCTGTTTAAAACAGCATGCAGATCCCCGCGAACGCCGCAGCGATGAACGGGAATACGATGATGCGGATGATTTGTCCTTTGCGGTTGAACCCGAATTGGCGATACCCGGCGCATCCCTCCGTTTCCGGGTAGAAATGCTGAAAGAATCGCGATCTTGTGAGCAGAAGCCAGTCGAGGCAGACTATATCAAACGCTTTCCAGATATAAAGGATCAATAAAAAGCGCAGGAAAAACTGCCAAAAAGAAAACCCGTTTTTCACTCCGTCGTATCCGCCGTAAACGAATACTCCGATCATAACGAACAGGCACGCGATCCCGAGCGCCCAGCCGAGCGCGTGTGCTCCGCAAAAGCGTTCCGCATGGTCCTTTGCCGCCGCCTGAATATCCTTCGGAGCGGTCGTCATCAGCCTCCTGTTCTGAATGAGTCCTGCGATGGCGTAAAGCGCGCCGAATACTGCGGCTATGAATATCAGCGACAAAAGCAAGGTCAACAGCATAGCGGCCTCACTTTTCCGCTATGACCGTGATCCACGGTTTACCGTTATAATGATCGGATCTGACGACGGAAAAGCCCGCCTCGGTCAGCGCCGCCGATATTTCTTCGACCGTGTAACACTTCATCCCACCGATGAGCTTTTCGAACTTTAGACTCGCTTCATCGGCGCCGTCCGACTCATTGCAGATCATGAATACGCCGCCCGGCTTCAGTATCCTGCACACTTCCCCAAAGCAGTGCTCGAGCCCCGGCCAGAAATAGACCGTTTCAAAAGCGGTTGCAAGATCGAACGCACCGTCCTCAAAAGGAAGCTCGGCGACGTTGCCGCAGATCACGGCGCATCTGCCCGCCGCGATCATATCCTTATTGAACGCCTTCGCCTTTTCGACCGAGACAGGCGAATAGTCGAGCGCGGTGATATTCGCTTTCGGATATCGTTTCAAAAGCTCCGCGGTGTTCCGTCCGCCGCCGCAGCCGAGCTCGGCTATATTGGCGGGATCTATCCCGTTAAGGTGCGCCATTCCCCAGTCGGCGAGCTTCGCGTGACCGCCGTTCATACCGTTTACCATTATTTTGCCGAGCAGCCCCTCGGGTTTTCTCGTCTGATTGATAAATTTTTTGAACAGTCCCATATTTATTCCTCCTTGAAATCCATTCTGACGATCCGCATCTTCATAAACCCGTCGCCGAGCTTTGCAAGCAGCCGGAACAGCCGGGGCACGGACGGATCCTTCAGATCGTTATACCCCAGCATATAGCCCCGAGCGGAAACGCGCGCGTTCTTCATCCACGGGTCAATATCTTTCTCTATGCTCTCAACGCTGAAATGATCGGCGATTGACGTGATGCCGGCTTCCTTTACCCATGTTTTAAGCATGATCTTCACGGCGCGCTTGTTTGCGGCGTCGAAAACCAGTCTGCCGCCGGGAAAGCGCTGTGCGATCGAATTGAACAGACGCCTGATCTGCTCCGTTTTGAAGTAGTAGAACACTCCCGCGGCAAGAAAGCACACGCCGTTTTCGGCGTCGATCTTATCAAACCACTTTTGATCGTTTAGGTCGGCGGCGATATTCCGGATGCGCGCGCTTTCGGGCAGGAGCTCGTTTCTGACGGCGATCACGTCGGGAAGATCGAGATTGTAAATCCTGCACATTCCGTTATCGCAGTTCTCCGCCGTCTGATCCAGCCCGCAGCCCAGGTTGACGAGCGCCGCGCGGGGATGATCCTTCAGATACTCCTTCGCTTCGATCATCAGATCGTTCTCGCGCATGGCGACCTCCAGCGCGCCGAAGCGGTGGGCAAAGCTCTTCGATCTCTTTTCAAGCGCGGAAAAGTCATAATCGATGCGGTCGATCAGCTCCACCGCCTTTTCGTCGCGGAACAGGTTCGGAAACCGCTCCGTGCAGAGCCTGCGCCCGTAAAGAGGTATGACGAGCGTTTCCTGAACGCTGTTTTTTTCAATATGATAACTCATTTTTTACCCAGCAGTATCGCCGAGCCCGCAAGCTCCGTCCACGCCGCTTCACCCTTCCTTATGAATTTGCCGTTATCGGTAGGTATAAGCCGGGCGCTTTCATAGCCCATTGCTTTCAGCTTTTCAACAAACGCCTGCATATCGCCGTATCTCGATTTCGAGAAAATGTCGTGGATGGCGAATGTGCCGCCCTTTTTTAAGACGCGCAGGGTCTCCAGAAGATACCTCTGCCGGTCGCCCGGGATATTGTGGTAGACGTAATTGCTCGTCACCGCGTCAAAGCTTTCATCCGGGAAAACGAGCTTCACAGCGTCGCCGCGCTCGAACGTGACGTTATCAACGCCCTCGGCCTTGGCGTTCGCCTCGCAGAGCGGCTTGTTGTAGGAGGCGTATTCCCTGCCCCAGCGGTCGACGCCGATAAAGGAAGCGTTCGGATTGCGCTTGGCGCAGGCGATAGTCAGCGCGCCGCTGCCGCAGCCGACGTCAAGCCCTTTGCCGCCGTCGGGAACGCTGACGTATTCCGCCACGCCGTCGACGATCTGCTTCGAAAGCCGCCTCTTTCCGTTATAGGAGAACGCGCGGTACAGAAGGATCATCCAAACCGAAACGCAAAGGCATATGACCGCTCCCGCAAGAAAGACGATGAAAAGAACGGTTTTCAGCGTGCCTGAAACGATCCCGGTCAAGCCGAAAACAACGAATAAAACAAGAAATACGACCGCCGCAGCAGCAGCGGATATCACCATGCCCTTGGGCATCCAGTTTTTGTAGTCGGGTCTCATCAATATCATCCTTTCGTTTTGTTCCTTATGTGTGCTGCGCATGGAAAACCTTTATCTCATCGTATCTCAAAAATGATCGCCCCCTTCGGTTAGCAATGTCTAACTCGCGCCTCAAAAGAAAGGCGACGTCCAGTTAGTCACCGCTAACTATAATAGCACGTTTTATCCGCTTCGTCAATAGCTGTCCTAAAAAAATAAGCCGGCGGGCGGCAAAGCATCCTATAAAAAATAGCAAAAGACCGGGACGGATGCGGCCATCTTGCTGCATTCGCCCCGGCAGTTAAGGCAAATCGAACGGTTTTAAGTATTTATACTCGTTTTATGATGCGGTACCCGCTTTCTTTCCGCGAAGCCTGGCGCCCAGCTTTTTAAAGACGTCAGCCCGCGAGGAGGCGACCATGAACACCACGACGAATACGCCTATTACGACCTTGTTGAACGTCGTGGGAAGATTTATCGCCATCATGCCCATCTTGAGTATCTGGGCGACGATCGCGCCGGCAAACACGCCGAACATCACGTTCCCCTTGCCCGCTATGGACATGCCGATGAGCACGCACATCATCGCGTCGAAAACCGCGGCGGCGCTGCCCATGGTGCCTTGAACGGCCGACTGGACGCCCGTTGCGCTGAGGCTCATCAGCGAATAGAGCCCGGCGAAAATGCCCGAGAGCGCAAGCGCCTTTGCCTTGGTAAGCTTGGGATTCATGCCGTTCGTCTTGGCTACGGTGGGGTTGCTTCCCACTGCCCTTACGCTGTAACCGATCCTGCGCTTGTAGTAAAGTATCGAAGCGAATATGAACACGATAACGAACAGTATCAGATTCCACGGCATTTTGCCCAGCACCATGTAATCGTTGGAGATATGTATGCCCGCGCCGTTATAGAGTATGCGGGTAAGGCTCTCCATGATCAGCATGAGTCCTATTGAAACTATGAGCGTGGGGATCTGGAGGAAGTAATAGGCAGCGCCGACGATAACGCCCAGCAGTATGCCTATCGCAACCGAGAATATTATCAGCGCCGGAACGAATCCCGCGGCTCCCAGCCCAAGCGCTTCCGCTGCCGCAAGCGCAAGATTGCCCGCGAGCACGCTCGTCAGAACTACGCGTGCGCCGATCGAGAAATCCCAGTTGCCGATCTTCATGTTGAACAGCACGCCCCATCCCAGCACCGCGGGAGCGAG
Source organism: Clostridia bacterium (assembly GCA_017541305.1). Lineage (GTDB taxonomy): Bacteria > Bacillota > Clostridia > Christensenellales > CAG-138 > UBA3857. Next base: position 13,301 of record JAFXZJ010000055.1, read on the forward strand.
CGACTGCAGTATCACGTTGCCCACCGCGCCCCAGCTCCTTGTTTCGGGGGAGATCAGAAGCAGCACGAGCATAAGCACCGTGGGCGCCGCCACGGCAAGCGCATATGCCTTGATATACTTTAAAACCGTTTTCATATCGTTACCTCTCCTTTGGCCTGTTCCGTGCGCATCGGGGGGACGATCCCCCGACGCGCTGTTATAAAGCTTGATTATTTGCCTGCCGCCTTCTTGATGAAATCAATGGTCCAGTTATCGAGCACGCCCTGATAATAGGCCTCGTCACAGGTGGACTGCACCATGCCCTTGATTTCCTCATCGCTGTAAAGCTGCACCTCGGGGTTGTCGACGTACTGCGAGAAGATGTCCATCTCCTCGGCGTTGGTGATTATGATCGGGGTAAGATGGAGCTTGAAGGGACCGTCGGTCGTGATGTTGCCCTGCACCCTGTTGACCAGTGCGAGGAACGCAACAAGGCACTCGGAGGTGTAACCGCCCGCATTGGCGGCAAGCCAGCCCTTTTCAAAGGCGTCCTTATTGCCGTCGAAGGTATCGAAGGTGGCAACCTTTATGCTGCCGGCCTCCCTGCCGGAGCCCTCAAGGGTGGATATGATCGCCTCGGCGCAGCCCGCGGTGCCCGAAACGCTGAGTATGCCCTGCACGTCGGGATAGAGCGTGAGAAAGTTGGAAACGCCGTCGGTGATGACCTTGGCGTCGGTCTCGCTCTGGAAGGAGCCGAGGATCTCGATGCCGTATTCGGCGCAGCCGTCCTGGAAGCCCTTATTGCGGTCGACCATCATGGCGTCCTTGGGGTCGCCGGAGATCATACACACCTTGGTGATGCCCTGATCGGCAAGCACCTTTACCATGTTCTTGGCAAGATCGTAGCTGTCGTCCCAGATATGGGTGACCATATAGGGGTTGGAATAGCAGGCGGTCTTGATGCTTTCATCAAGTATGTCGCGGTTGGACATAGCCCAGTAAACGCCGGCGTCCCTGCACGCGTTGCCAAGCTGGAGATTGGCGGCGGTATCCATCGGGATAAAGTAGACGCCCTCGCAGCCTGCGCTGATCATCTGCTCACAGGCGGAAAGCTCGGCCTCGGTGGTGAAATCGCCCAGATGCCACACAAGCTCGACGTTGAGCAGCTCTGCGGCGTGATTAGCCCATGCATAGAAGGTGCCGCCCATCGGGTCGGTATTGCCATACCAGATCATGCCTATCTTATGCCTGACGTTGGCGTCGGGCGCCTGGGTGGCCTCGCCGGAAGGAGCAGGGGTGTTGCTGCCGGAGCATGCCGCAACTGCAAGCAGCATGACTGCGGCCAGTACGATAGCAAGAAGCTTTTTCATTTTTTGATCCTCCTGAATGTTTTTGTTTTTTATGCTCTTCTCCCGATTACGCAATGAGCTCGTACTCAGAGCGGTCAATGGAGATCGAAACCGTTGCAAGGAAGAACACCGCCTTTACGATGTCCACGTAGTCCGGGTTCATGCCCCAGAGCAGCATGCCGTTGTTGAGTATGTAATACGTCAGCACGCCTATCACGGCGGAGCGGATGCGCGTTGCCGAGCCGCCCGCCATGGATATTCCGCCCAGGCTCAGCGCAAGCAGCACGTCGGTCTCAAGATTAAGGCCGGTGTTGCCCGTGACGGCAAGGCTCCTTGAGAGCGTGAGCGTTGCCGCTATGCCCAGCGTGACGCCGCTGATCACAAAGGCTATGGTCTTGTATTTGTTAACGCTTATGCCCGAAAGCTCCGTAGCTTTGGGGTTGGTGCCTATGAGCTTCTGATACTTGCCTATCTTCGTATAATTGAACAGGAAGTAGCCTATGCCGAATACTGTCACGGCAACCGCGAGGAACACCCAGAAATTGTTCAGCTGTCCGGATTCGGCTATCATCATGTATTGTGATGCGGTGGCTGTCTGCGCAACGCCTCTTCCCGCAAACATAAGGCACAGGCCACCCATGAACGCCGGCACCCTGCCGTATATGTGTATGACCGAAGTGAACAGCCCGCACAGCACGCCGAACACTATCGCAAGCAGTATGAACAGCCACAGGTTCCCCCCGGAGCACAGATATGCAAGCACGCTTGAAAGCGCGCACGCGCCGCCGAGCGAGAAGTCAAGGTTGTTGTGCGCCATGACGAACACCGTGCCCACCGCGGCAACAAGGGCGATGGAAGCCTGCATAACGATGTTTTTCGCGTTCTGCAGGGTGAAGAACTTTCCTCCCGTTGTGAGCGAGAAGAGTATTATCAGCCCCGCAAGGCCGGCTATCGGAATGATTTTTCGGATCTTATCACGCATTTGCTTGCCCCCCTGTCAGATTATCTTCTCTATGATGTCCGCTTCGCTGAGGGAATCGCTTCTTATGAACTCGCCCGTCCTGCGGCCGTCCTTCATCGTGATGATGCGGTCGGCCATGCCGATAAGCTCCATCATCTCCTCGGAGACCATGAGCACCGAAATGCCCCGGCGTTTGAAATCCTCCATCAGGCGATATATCTTGGCCTTTACGCCAACGTCGATGCCTCGGGTGGGACAGTCCATAATGAATATCCTTGAATCGTTCGCAAGCCATTTGGCTATGACGACCTTCTGCTTGTTGCCGCCCGAAAGGTCCTTCGCCATCTGGTTCACGTTCTGCATCTTCACCTCCATGATCCCGGCCTGCTCGTTAGCGGTCCTGCGCTCGATGCGCGGCGAGATGAATATCCCCTTCTTGATCTTGTCAAGGGACGCGGCAACAATGTTGTCCTTTATGCTGGTGGGCTGGAAAAGCGATTCCTTGTCCCTATCCTTGGGGATATAGGCTATCTTGCGGCGGACGGAAGCCGACGTGCTGTGCAGTCTCACGTTCCCTTCCTTAAGCGTCACGCTTCCGCGAGTGGGCTTGATCGCGCCGAAAACCGTTTTGAGCACCTCGTGCATGCCGCAGTCGGAAAGCCCGCCGAAGCCGAGTATCTCCCCGCGGTGAAGCTCAAAGCTTATGTCATAGAATACGCCGTCCAGCGTAAGGCCCTCCGCCGAAAGCACCACCTCGTCCTCATAGGTGCATTCAAAATCCCCGCGGTAATACGAGCCCTCGAATTCGCGGCCTATCATCTTGCGGCGCATGTTGTCGGGATTGATGTCGTCGCCCTTCAAAAGGTCTATGAACACGCCGTCGCGCAGGATCATCACCTCGTCGCACAGGTGCTGCACCTCCGAAAGATCGTGCGAAATTATAAGCACCGCCGTGCCCTTTTCCTTCTGCTCGGCGATTATCTCATATATCCTCTCAACGCCCTTTTTCGAAAGCGCGGTGGTCGTTTCGTCGATTATGAGTATGTCGGGCTGCTTGGAGAGCGACCTGGCCGTCTCTATCATCTTGCGGTCCTCAAACGAATAATCGTCGATATTGCGCGTGGGATCGACGTGCTTAAGGCCGTTTTCGTTGAGTATCTCCCTTGCGCGGGCAACAAGCCTTCCCATATTCACCATGCCGCCCCTGCCAAAGCTGTCTTCCTCGCCGAGGAACATATTTTCGGCAACGGTCATGCCGTCGATGGTGCCCTGTTCCTGCGTCAGGTATTGGATACCCGCCTTTCTCGCTTCCAGAACGGAGCCCGGCTTATACTCCTTGCCCTTATAGGTCATGGAGCCTTTGGTGGGCGGATAGACGCCGGCTATCATGCTCGAAAGCGTGGATTTGCCCGAGCCGTTTTCGCCTACAAGCCCAAGCACCGTGCCCCTGTGCAGCTCGAACGTAACGTCCGTGACCGCCTTTGTGGCGCCGAATTCCTTGAACATGTGTTCCGCCCTGAGGATCGTCTCAGCCATATTGCTCTCCTTTCAAAAATGCCTGTTATAGTTCACGGCCGTTCGACCGGATAACGTCCCTGTACCAGAAGAAGGAATCCTTCCTTCTGCGCTTCAGGTTGCCCGTGCCGTCGTCGTATTTTTCAACGAACACCTGCCCATAGCGCTTGCGCATCTCGCCCGTGGTAAGACTGACAAGATCGATGCAGCCCCAGTTAGTATAGCCCATCAGGTCCACTCCGTCCGATACCGCCAGCTTGAGCTGCTCTATATGGCGGCGCATATAGTCGATACGGTAGGTATCGTGTATGCTGCCGTCCTCCTCCAGCTTGTCAAAGGCGCCGAGTCCGTTCTCGACTATCATAAGGGGCACCCGGTAGCGGTCATATGCGGCGTTCAGCGCCCAGCGGATCCCCACGGGATCTATCTGCCAGCCCCAGTCGCTCGATTCAAGATAGGGGTTCTTGAATCCGCCGGTAAGATTGCCGCTGACCCTGTCCTTTTCTCCCTCCTTGCCCACGCAAATGGACATGTAATATGAAAAGGTCATAAAATCGACCGTGCCCTTCTCTATCTCCTCAAGGTCCCTTGCCGTGATATTCGGTATAACTCCCTTTTCCTTCCACATGGCGGTGGAGTAATAGGGATACGCGCCCTTTACCTGAACGTCGCTGCAGTACCAGTTCATGTTCTGCATGTATTTGTTGGCAAGCAGTATGTTATCGGGATCGCAGTTGACGGGATACGCGGCTATGAACGTGAGCATATTGCCGACCTTGAAACGGGGATACTTCTTATGCGCCAGCATAACGGTGCGCGCCGAAGCCACGAATTGATGGTGAAGCGCCTGATAACGCTCCTGTTCGGTATGCGTTATCTCGTTTATCGGCCCCTCATAGCCCTTCACCATTCCGGTGGAAATGATATCGCCCATGGGCATCTGCCCGGCGTTTATTTCATTGAACGTGATCCAGTACCTTACCTTGTCCTTATAGCGTTCGAACACCGTGGAAACGTAGTTCATGAAATGATCTATCGTATCGCGGGAGAGCCAGCCGTTTTTTTCCACGCCCAGCGCAAGGGGCATTTCGTAATGCGAAAGCGTTACCAGCGGCTCTATGCCGTGCTTCAGGCACTCGTCAAACACACCGTCATAGAACTCAAGCCCCTTCTCGTTGGGCTCCTTCTCCATGCCCGTTGGGAAAATGCGCGACCAGTTTATCGACATGCGGAAGCATTTATAGCCCATCTCGGCAAGCAGCGCGATGTCTTCTTTATAATGGTGATAGAAATCGCTTGCCTCGTGACTGGGGTAAAGGTATCCGGGCTTGATGGTCTGAGTGAACAGCTTCGCCCTCTCGCGCGTGCCGTTCGTGCACATATCGGGGATCGAGGGGCCTTTTCCGTCAACGTTCCACGCGCCTTCGAACTGATTGGCCGCGGTCGCGCCGCCCCAAAGGAAATCGTCTTTGAACATGGGCTTTCTCCTTATGCTCCGTACTGCTGTATAAAGTTGCGCATCGCGCCCAATATGTTGCATTCGTTCAGATAGCGGCTGCGCACGATCTGCGCCTTCATTTCGTCAGCTATCATCGTCTCGCGGCACAGGGCGTCTATCTCTTCCTTAAGATCGTCTATCAGCCTTTCCGCGCGGCTCAGGCCTCCGCCTATAACGATCCTGTCCGGCGCAAGCGTTATCTGTATGTTTTGGCAGATCATCGCCAGCGAATGCAGGAATTCGCGATAGACCCCGATCGCCTCCGCGTCGCCCTCGGCGACCCATTCGAATATCTGCCGGCCGTCCGCCTTTATCTTTTTGGGCGGCTCATTGAATTTGGGATAGTTTTCGCCTGCCAAAGAATCAAAGAAGGCCATCATGGGCGCCGCATCCTGCACCGTAAGATCCAGATTCTTGAGCTTGCAGATGCGATACGTTAGTCCCATGATCCCCACGCTCATGAAGCCAGCGTCGAACATGCTGCGCTCTCTGCCCGTAAGCAGGAACGAGAATTCGCCCGCGGTGGTGTTCCTGCCGTGGAGCACCCTGCCGTCTATAATGACGCCTCCGCCGATGCCGGAGCCAAGCACCAACACCGCTCCGTTATTGACGTCCGCCAGGCTTCCCTTCCACGCCTCGGCCAAAGCGCCGCATTTGCCGTCGTTTTCAACGGACACCCTGCAGCCGCAGCGTGCGCCGACCAGCTCGATGATATTCCTGCCGTTAAGCATATCGCCGTAAACTCCCGAGCCGTAGTGCATGCCCGTGCGGGGGTCTATAAACCCGGGCAGGCTCATCGCGATGCCGTCGGCTTCGGTGCTGAACCGGGCGTAAATGCCGGCGACGGAATCGAGAAATTCCTCAATGCCGCGTAAAGGCGCGGGGCCCGTGCCGGCAGCTTCCATTTCCGCGTTTTCATTGACAAGCGCGTATTTGACGGAGCTTCCTCCGTAATCAAGTACAAGGCATTTCATGGATCCGTCTCCCGTCTTATGATTTTCGATCATATAAGATCCGATATATCTTTCTTGATTTTTATTATACATACCCGCCCGCGGTCGGCAAGTTACAACTTCTTTTGCGGATATTATGCATGTTACAATCAACGTCCTTCGTAACTCAAGAGTGATAAAATGATATAAATAATAAGGGATCCCACGATCCGTGAGATCCCCCGCCATAACCTTGCGGTCATTTGCCTGTCTTCTGTCTGTTCCTGAAGTCGTCCAGAGTGTTCACCTCATACGAGCGTATCGCGGCGGCAAGCTCTTCGCCGGTGAACACCTCGTGCAGGGGCAGCGCGCCGACCAATGTGAAATAAACGTCCTCCACCGAATCGGCAAAGCCGTTCCTGGCCCATTTCTGCATGGTCTCCTTCCATGCCGACTGAGTCGTGTTGGAACCCCTTGCGCCAGTAGTATCCCCGGATATCCGCGCAAGGGCCCGGGAGAAGGACTCGCTTGCCCCCTCGTCCTTAAGCACCTTTCCATAGAAGGAAGAATTATTCTTTATGGTGTTGAGTATGCAAATCGTGATCGATCTCCATTCCGCGTTCCTTCCGTAGATCTTGGAAAACAGCATCAGATCCTCATAGCAGATCGATTCCACCAGATCGAAGATATCCGAATAGCTGCGGTAGAACGTCATATGCGACACCCCCGCCTTTTCTATGATATCCTTTATCTTGATGCTTGAAAACGGCTTCTGCCGCAGCACTTCCAAAAATGCCTCGGAGATCCTTTTTTTAGTTGAATCGGCCATTTTTAGTTCTTCTCCTTCATGCCGGATCCGGCTTCTTCTTTATATATCATAACCCGAGATATGATAAAGTTCAAGCGTTTTTTTGCACTGCGGCAGATAATTGTATAGGCTTTGATCCTGCCGTGACGCTTTATGTTATTTTTGCCTCCCGTGTTCTCATTTTGGTTTATCATACCGTATATTCTAACTTGCCAAGGGCGCAAATTTCCTGAATAATCTATACGGACGCGTAAAGGAGGAATCCGCGTGTCACAAAAAACGGAGGAAACGATATGAAGTACATCTACACCTGTTTCAAGTGCGGATTTCCCATGGCGGTCGAGGAAGAGGACTGCCCCGAATTCTGCCCCTCCTGCTCGGCGCCCAAATCGCAGTATCTGCGCGAGCCCTGGTGCGGCAGCATCGAAAAGCGCAGGATACACGTCGATCCCATCGGCCCCGATCCCGATTGGCCCAAATACGATATAGCCTATCATCATCCCAAGGCCTTCCCGGCGGGCACCCGTCACGGGCAGGTGCGCCGCTTTATAACCTATTATGACGACCTTAACGCGACGCGTGAATTCTATGAAAAGGTGTTCGGATGGGATACCGTGCCCATCGAATGCGACAGAGACAAGCCGCGTCCGACCTTCCTTTGCGCGACCGGTCCCGGCTTTCCCAACTGGGAGCCGCGCTTCGGCTCGACCGGCTACGGTTTTTTGAGGCCCTCCGAAGCCTCCTTCGGCGGCTTGCGTCCGCACTTCACGGTCGAGGTCTCGAGCGTTGACGATATCTGCGCCCGTGTCCCCGGATACGGCGGCAGGGTCGTCTGCCCTGAGTTTATCGAGGACGGCAAAACGTATGCGGTGCTGACGGATTCCGAGGGCAATCCTTTCGTGGTCTGGCAGACTCCCGATGACGTGACCTTCCTTGAGCCCGAATCGCAGACCTATTACAAGTGGGACCGCGCGAACCCTCAAAAGTACGACCGCATGTATAAGTCCGCCTTCGATCCGAGATCGCGTTATCCTTACCGCGCTCCCAAGAAGTACACCCGCAAATCGCTCCACGGCCGTCCAAGATTCGGCTCCATATTCTATCGCGCGGGCAATTTCAGGCGCTTCCAGAAATTCTGGATCGACCTTTTCGGATGGGATTTCTTTGAGCTTCCCGAGGCGGTGGGCGGCAAAAAGGCCGGCGATCCCGATCCCGGCTGCCTCATCGCGACCGGTCCCAGCTATGAGACCTGGGAAGGCTGCGTGCCGGGGCATATGAACATGTCATGCTATCCCTGCTCGGAGGAGCAGCTTCCCGAGGTAAGCTTCGGGCTTGAGATACACATGGACGTTCCGATCGCAATGACCGCCGCGGAGATAGAAAATTTCGGCGGCAGAGTGGGCGACGACGTGCCCAAGTTCGACAACGCAAACTGGTTTGCCACCTTCACCGCGTGGGATCCCAGCGGCAACAGGCTCTCGCTGTCCAAGTGCCCGGATTCCCGCACGTGGGATGAAGCCGAAGCCGGCTGGGACACCTGGGATCCTCAGCTCTTCCGCTCCGGCATCTGAGGCGCGCCGACGGTTATAAATATCTCAAAACCTTTCAGTCTATGTTATAAATCCGCGTATCCTTTTTATTATGATATGAAAAGCGGCGTTTATAACTTGTGGAAAAGCCCGAAATCATATACAGTGTAACCGAGAAGGACGAACCCAATTCAAATAACAGTATGAAAGGAAAGCACCTATGAGAAAAATCTACACCTGTTTTACCTGCGGCACCGCCTATGACCTTGAGGAAGAAGTCGCCCCGAAGGTATGTCCTTACTGCGGCAAGGGGATCATATTCGAGGAGCCCTTCATCACAAGCCTCGACGACCGCCGCATCCACGTCGATCCCATACTCCCCGATCCCAATTGGGACAAGTATGACGTTTCCTTCCACCACGCAAAGGCCTTCCCTCCCCATTCCCGCCACGGTCAGATCCGCAGGGCGATACTGGGGTATAACGACGCAGCGCTCGCCAAGAAGTTCTATGAGGACGTATTCGGCTGGGATATAATACCCGCAAAGGGTGAGGATCCCGCTTCTCCCGATCCCCTGTATTTCTGCGCGACGGGCGACGGCTGGAACAACTGGGAGCCCATGTTCCCCTCCTTCACCTATGCCTACCTTAAATCCGAAAAGAAGGACGTCACCGGCAGATCGCCCAAGATACTCGTCGAGGTGGACAGCCTTGAGGATATCCTGAAGAAGGTCCCCGAATACGGCGGAAAGGTGCTCTGCGAACCCTATGAGAACGTCGAAGGCGTCACCTATGCCGTGCTTGAGGATACCGAGGGCAATCCCTTCTGCGTCACTCAGACTCCCGAAGGTCTTGACTGGAAGGCTCCCGAAAACCAGGTCAATTTCGACGTGCGCGAGTACCCGCAGATGTACCGCGAGGGCCTTATGAATCAGGGTCCCGTGCCCGAATACCCCGGCCGTCCCCCCAAGAAGTTCCCCGAAAAGGACCTGCACGGGCGCCTGCGCTTCGGTAATATGTATTACAAGGATTTCCGCCGCTGGCAGAAGTTCTGGGTCGACCTTTTCGGTTGGGATATGATCGAGCTGCCCGGCAGCGCCGGCGGCAAGGAGGAAGGCGCCGAGAATCCCACGCTCATAGTCGCCACCGGTCCCAGCTATTATGATTACGAAGGCCTCGTTCCCGGTCACATGAACATCATGGCCACCCACACCGATGAGGAGACCGTTCCCGATATCGACTTCGTTATCGAGATACGCATGACCGAAAGCCCCAAGGTGACGGTCGACAAGATCGTCGCGCTCGGCGGCAGGCTGATCGGCGAGATCCCCGAGGCGGACAACTGGGCAAGCATGTTCCCCGTGGCGGATCCCTTCGGCAATGTGTATAAGCTTTGGAAATGCCCCGACACCCGCACGTGGACCGATCCCGAATCCGGCTGGAAGGATATGAGCGAGGAGCATATCGACAAGCTCTCCCTCTTCTGGCCTCCGAAGAGCTTCTGATTCCTTTCTCCTAATATGTTTAAGAGGCCGCAGCCCGTTCGATCCGGACTGCGGCCTCTTATTTCTTTGTCATTTCAATCTGAAGAAGTACGTTAGCTCCGGCTCGTCCTCCGGCCCGGCGTTCAATATCGCGTTCAGCTCGCTTATCATTCGGCCTATGTTGAGCGTTTGCTGATACATGCTCTCGCGGGTGCACCACACGGCGTTGTTTTCCACCGCCTTCAGCTCGCTCATCAGCGGATTGAGCGCAAGGAATTCCTCCAGATTTGCCACCTCGCCGCCTATCGTGCTGTTGTAGATAACGACGTCGGCGTCACGCGCGGTAGAAAAGAAGGTCTCCATCTCGACGTTCACCGTTGCCATAGCGGAATCGTCCCCGAGGTTTTCGAACGCGTATTTACCGCCGGCAAGCTCGATCATCCTGCTTACGTAATCGCCCGATTTGCGCGCCACGGCATAGCCCGTGCCGCTTATGCGGAAAAACGCGGCGGTTTTGCCCGTGCTGCTCCCCGAAACGCTTTTCATCAGCTCCGCCTGCTCTTCAAAGAGCGCGTTAGCCTTCTCCTCCTCGCCCAGCAGCGCGCCATACAGCTTGATCCATTCCGTGCGCCCCAGGGGATGCGTTTCATAGCTCGAACGGTCTGTCAGAACGGGCACACCCAGCTTTTCAAGCTGAGCCTTAACGTCCGAGGCATGGCCTATCATGCCCGATTCGATCGCCAGCGGACAACCCTCCGAAAGTATGAGCTCGTAATCCGGCTGGGAATATTTGCCCGCATAAAGTATGGATCCGTTTTCCATGGCGGCTCTCGCGTTTTCAACGTACCAGCCTTCGGCCTTGGTGCCCGAAAGGCGTATCGCGTCAAGCCTTTCAAGCCCGTCGAAAAGGCACATGACCGCCGTCGCCGCAAGATAGATGTTCTTAACGGGGCGGTAAAGCACCGCGATATCCTCCGCGATGCGCGCAGGCGCCCGCCCGCCTTCGGGCACTATGAGGAAGCGGCCGCCTTCGTTTATGCTGATAAGCTTCAGGCCGCCTTCGAACTCCTCTATGCTGAACTCGTGCGCGAAGGACAGCTCGGTCGTTTTTATCGGCTCCTGCCCGATCCCTTCGGGAGCGGGGCCGGCGCCGCAGCAGGCGAGCAACGCAAGCAGTATGATGCAGATTACTGCCGAAATCAAGCGTTTCATTTAAGATCCTCTTTCGATCGAATAAAACTTCTGCGCACGCGGGAATGATCCCAAACGTGCGCAGAAGACACACGGAGACTGAATTATTCCGCCTTTTTCAGGCTCGCGCCGTCAAAGCGCAGGGTGTAGTCGATCAGGTGCGGCTCGCTCATGGCTGTGGTAAGAGCGGATACCGCAATGTCCTTATCGAGCTCAACGGGGATCTCAAAGGTCGAATTCCCCTCGGTATTGACGGGATCGTATCTGGTCTCGCCGATCGTCATATACTCGTAATGACTGCTCGACCATATGATCGCCGCGGTCATCCTTCCGTCCTTCACGGTTATCCCGGCGGGGCTTTCAACGCTTGCTTTTCCGCTGCCGCCGGTCAGGGTCACTTCACAGGTGTACTCGCCGTCCTCAATGGCCGTTTCCTTCAAAACGGGATCCGAGACGGACACCTTGTGATCATACCACTTGCCCTTTGTGCCGATAAGCGCGCAGTCGAATTCCTTGTCAAGATAGGGCACGGGGATATCAAAGCCGTAAACCTCCTCGGTCATGCCGTCCGGATACGTCACAACGTCAACGGTGGGCTGAATGAGCTCGGCGCCGTCCTTCTTTGCGTCCTCGGCAGCGCCGTAAAAGAGGTTCACGGTGTTCTTTGAGGGCAGGGTGACGTGTATCGTCATATTCCCATCCTTCACGGTCAGGATCCCCCTGCCGTCATAAGCCTCGTTCACGTGGAACATCGAGCTGTCGGTTTTGAAAACCGCGGTGTAAACTCCGTCGGCTATGGGCGCCTTGGCGCCGCCCTCCGCCTTCTGCCCGCATGCGGCGAGCAGAAGGATCGAAGCGGCAAGGAGGCATATTGCAATGATGCTTTTTTTGACGTTCATTTTAGTGGGTGATGGAGTTCAGCGCGGCCCAGGTGTGATTGACGTAGATCTTCTGGATATCGGCAAGGCGGCCGAGACCCGCTATCTGGCAGGCGATCTGCTCAAACTTGCCGGAGGCGGTGAACATGGAGAACCAGGATTCGGGATCCTCGGCGTCGGCCATATCGTTGTTGGCGTGATCGCCCGCAACGACCATCAGGGGACGGAGAATGACCTTGGTATAGCCGGCGGCTGCAACGGCCTCGATCACGTTCTCGCAGGCGGTCTCCTCGGGCTCGCCCTCAACGGTGCCGATGAACACGTTCTTATAGCCCAGCTCGTTCATCTGGCTCTGCATCTGGGAATAGGTCACCTTGGCGGTGTGAGAGGTGCCGTGGCCCATGAATACGAATGCGGTGCCGGCGGCGCCTACGGCCTCGAGGGAATCGAAATCGCTGTCCTCAACCGCGGCGGCAACTACGGCCCTTGCCGCGGCTTCCTTATCGGCGTTGATGACGGAAGCGTCCGCGCCGACTTCACCCAGCAGGGGCTCGGCGATCACGATGGTATCGATCTTGTCGGCATACTTATCGACGGCGGCCTTGAGCTCATCATACTCGGCGCCGTGCATAAGGTGGGTGGGCTGGATGACAAGGGTCTTCACGCCGTTGCTGACGGCGCGCTCGAGAGCCTGATCCATGTTGTCGATCTTCTCACCGTCGCGGGCCTGAACGTGATTGATTATGATCTGCGCGGTGAAGGCGCGGCGCACGCTCCACTCGGGGAAGGCGGCGGCAAGAGCATCCTCGATGCCCTTGATATCCTTGGCGCGGCTTTCGTTGAAGGAGGTGCCGAAGGACACTACCAGCAGCTCTCTGTCGCCGATCTCGTCGCCGTTGCGGGGATCGTCGGCCTTGGCGTCGCCGGTGTCGCGGCCGAAGTAATCGGGATCGGCCTCTTCACCCTCAACAAGCTCCTTCTGAGCGTCGGTCAGGGCGTCCCAAGCGGCCTTTGCCGCGGCGCACTGCTCGTCGGTCTTGTCGGTGCGCTCCTGAACGTAGATGGCGTCGATAAGCGCGGCGACCTCGTCGGCAAGCTCCTTATCGGTCTTGCCGGAATTGTCGGCGGGCTTTTCGGTGGCGTCGGCGGGCTTATCGTCGGGCTTGGCAGGCTCGCTGCCGCAGGCGGCAAGGCCGCAGGTCATGCAGATGGCAAGCGCCATGCAAAGGATCTTAACAAAAGTTTTCATGTGTATTCCTCCTATAATCCGGGGCTTTCGCCCCGTTTTTTTACATCACCGGAGATATCGAAGGATGAAAAAAGGCCGCCGTCGGATCATGCCGACTGCGACCGTATTTACGCAGCAAAACGCAAGCCTGCCGCCCCGAAAGCCGCGGGGAAGCATACCCTTCGAATATCCAAGCAGGTCTCCTGACTTGCGTCTCGGGCAAAACCGGCCGGGCCTTCTCAAGGTTTCCCTCAATGACCGACTTTCGTCTTAAACGGCGGTTTCTTGGCGCTTACAGTGGCGGTACCGTTCCGGATTCGCACCGGATTCCCTATTCTCCCGCCAAAGCCTGAAGGCTCTGGCGCGCACTGTGAATATCTGTTCAGTTTTAAAAAATCATATCGCAGGCCGCGGTATTTGTCAACATCATTTCGCGGTATATTTTCACGGCTGCGATAAGCCTTATAAACGCTTGACAAACCGCCCGAACGAGAATACAATAATGAAAACGAATACCGCTTTGAGTGCCCGATACGTCCCTTGGGATCTGTCGGGATGATAGACAACCGGGTGAGAAGCCCGGGCGGAACCGCCGCCGTAAGCGTTGAGGCGAAGCGCATGACGAAAGTCGGCCATTGGGGCGATCCCCCGAGAAGGCGCGCCGAGCCGCTTGAAACGCAAGCCGGAAGACCTGCTCAAAGCCATCTTCCTCCGAAGGTATCAGGAGGGGGCATGTTTGTTTTTTACGCGGAAAAACGGCCGCGCAGAGCGATTTTGCTTTGCGCGGCTTTCTTTCATTCTGAATATTCGGGAGCGCTGCATGAAAAGGAAAGGTTCCGAAAAGGCAATGGGTGCGGGAAGATTCCGGGCGGTCATTCTGCTTCTTTTCGTCATGCTCGTTTTTGCGCTGATACTGAATCTTGCGACAGGCTCCGTGCGGCTGAGTCCGCGTGAGATATGGTCGCTCCTGACCGCCGGCGGGGACGCTTCGACCGAAAGCATCATTCTCTTCAACGTTCGCATGCCCCGCATGCTGCTTGCGGCGATCCTGGGCGGCGCGCTTGCGGTATCGGGCTTTTTGCTTCAAAGCTTCTTCCGCAACCCCATCGCGGGGCCCTTCGTGCTGGGCATATCCTCCGGAGCGAAAATGATAGTCGGCATAACGATGATATTCCTCTCGGGCAGCATCGCCATGAGCCCCGCAGTGATGGTGGCCGCGGCCTTCATCGGCTCGCTGCTCATCACGGCGCTCGTGCTGCTGTTTTCGCAGAAGGTAAAAAACATGGAGCTCCTGCTCGTGGTCGGCATCATGGTGGGCTATATCTGCTCCGCCGTGACCGATATGGCGGTCACCTTCGCCTCCGAGCAGGATATCGTCAATCTCAAATACTGGTCCATGGGCACCTTTTCGGGCAAGGGGTGGGATTCCGTCGTAACCGCCGCGGTAATATGCCTGCCCGCAGTGCTTGCCTCGTGGCTGCTTTCCAAGCCCATGGGCGCTTACGCGCTGGGCGAAGGTTATGCGATAAGCATGGGCGTTAGCGTAAAGCCCTTCCGCATAGCGCTCATACTGCTTTCAAGCCTGCTTTCCGCCTGTGTGACGGCGCTTGCGGGGCCCATCTCGTTCGTAGGCATCGCCGTGCCGCACATAACGAGGCGCCTTTTGAAAAGCTCACGGCCCGTGCTCGTAATACCCGCGGCATTCCTTGCCGGCGCGGTTTTCTGCGTGTTCTGCGATCTCATCGCAAGAACGGTCTTTGCGCCGACGGAGCTGAATATCGGCACCGTCACAAGCATATTCGGCGCGCCGGTGGTCATCTCAATGATGATATCAAGAAGGAGGCGCGAAGCATGACCGAGTTTTTCAAAACGAGCGGCCTTGCCGTCGGCTATAACGGCAAAGCGCTGATAAGGGATATAGATCTTGCCCTGGAACGCGGCGGCGTACTGACGCTCATAGGGCCCAACGGATCGGGCAAATCCACCATATTAAAGACCGTTGCCCGCCAGCTTGCGGCTGTCCGCGGCACGGTGGCGATAGACGGAAGCCCGCTTTCGGCCATGAGCGCGAAAGAGCTTGCAAAAAAACAGGCCGTGGTGCTGACCGACCGCATCCGTCCCGAGCTGCTTTCCGTGCGCGAGATAGTCTCGCTCGGGCGCTATCCCTATACCGATATGGTGGGAAGGCTGACCGCGGAGGATCGGCGCATAGTTTCGGACGCGCTCGCGCTCGTAAGCGTTTCGGAGCTTGCCGAGCGCGATTTCGCCACCCTTTCCGACGGGCAGAAGCAGCGCGTGATACTGGCCCGTGCGCTCGCGCAGCAGCCGGAGCTGCTTGTGCTCGACGAGCCCACCGCGTTCCTCGATATAAAGCACAAGACCGAGCTTTTATGCCTTTTGCGCTCACTTGCGCGCGAGCGCGGCATGACGGTCATAATGAGTCTGCACGAGATAGATCTTGCCGCAAAGGCATCCGACCTGCTTCTGTGCGTCAGGGGCGAGACCATCGCCGCGTTCGGCACGCCCGACGAGGTTATGCAAAAGCTGCCCATAGAGGAGCTTTACGATCTGAAAAAGGGCTCCTATAACGCCGCGTTCGGCAGTGTGGAGCTTGAAAAAATCAACGGAAAACCAAGGGTTTTCGTTATATCCGGCAACGGCTTCGGCATACCGGTGATGCGCAGGCTTCAAAGGGAGCGCGTGCCGTTTGCCGCGGGCATACTGTTTGAAAACGACGTCGACGCCGCCGTGGCGGCAAGCCTGGCCTCGGAGTGCGTGATCGCCGCGGCATTCGAGCCGATCACTGACGCGACGTTTGAAAGGGCAAGGGCGCTGATGCTCTCGTGCGAAAGGGTGATCGACGCCGGCACGCCCATAGGAACGCTCAACGGTCATAACGGAAAGCTTATCGATACGGCAAGGGAAAAGGGGCTTTTAAGTGAGTATTGAGAGTGCGAATGTCAACAGAGTGATGATAGCGGGCACGGGCTCGGGCTGCGGGAAGACGACAGTGACCTGCGCGGTGCTTTCGGCGCTCAAAAACCGCGGGCTTGACGTTGGCGCGGCCAAATGCGGTCCCGATTACATCGATCCCATGTTTCACAGGAGCGTGATCGGCGCGCCCTCGACCAACCTCGATCCCTTCTTTTTCGACGACAACACGCTCCGCTTCCTGCTTGCGAAAAACGGCGCGGAAAGGGAGCTGACCGTGGCGGAGGGTGTTATGGGTTATTACGACGGCCTCGGCCTCACCACCGCGAAGGCAAGCGCTTACGATCTTGCCCGGATCACGAAAACGCCCGTCATACTGACGGTAAACGCCAAGGGCGCTTCGCTTTCGATTTTGGCGCAGATAAAGGGCTTTTCCGAGTTCGTTCCGGAAAGCTTCATAAAGGGCGTTATACTCAACAACTGCTCCGAAAGGGTCTATTCCGCGCTCGCGCCCGAGATTGCGGCCCGTCTGGGCATAAAGCCGCTGGGCTTCATGCCCCACGTGCCAGAGGCCGAGATAGGCAGCCGCCATCTGGGCCTTATCACGGCGGACGAGATAGACGATATCAAGGCAAGGACGTCAAGGCTTGCCGAGCAGGCGGAAAAAAGCCTCGATCTGGATGGGATCGTCGGGCTTGCGCGCACCGCGCCCCGGCTTTCGTTCGAGCCCTTCGTTCCCGCCCCGCGCGAGCCCGTGCGGATCGCGGTCGCGCGCGACAGGGCGTTCTGCTTTTATTACGAGGACAGCCTCGGGCTTCTTCGTGAAATGGGCGCCCGGCTCGTCCCCTTCAGCCCGCTCGAGGACGCCGCGCTGCCCGACGGCATAAACGCCCTTTACCTTGGCGGCGGCTACCCGGAGCTTTACGCCGGGCGGCTTTCCGCCAATATCGCCATGCGGCAAAGCGTCTTGAACGCCCTAAAAAGCGGGCTGCCGTGCATAGCGGAATGCGGCGGGTTCATGTATCTCACCGACCGCATCGGGGAATATCCCATGGTCGGCCTGATCAAAGGAAGCTGCTTTGACAACGGCCGCCTCACCCGCTTCGGCTACGTCACGCTCACCGCCGAAACGGATAATATGCTCTGCAAAAAGGGCGGGCGCATCCCCGCGCACGAATTCCATCACTGGGACGCCGAGGCTCCCGGCGATTCATTCACAGCTCAAAAGCCCAACGGCCCTGCCCGGCCCTGCGTGCACGCCTCCGAAACGCTTTACGCGGGCTATCCTCACATACATTTTTACGCATGCCCGTCCTTTGCCGAGGGCTTCTATAACGCCTGTTTAAAGGAGAAACACCGTGTTTGAAATAATCAGACCCATGGAGATCGAAAAACGCAGTTTTGAGATCATCTCGTCCGTTCTTGCCGATATGAACGTCACGCTCGATCCCGAAAACGAGCCCGTGATAAAGCGCGTGATACACACGACGGCCGATTTCGATTACGTAAACAACCTCGTTTTCTCGGAAGGCGCGGTCAAAAAAGGCATTGAAGCGCTTAAAAGCGGCTGCGATATCGTGACCGACACGCAGATGGCCCGATCGGGCATAAGCAAGGCCGCGCTCTCATCGCTCGGCGGGCAGGCGCACTGCTTTATGTCAGACGAGGACGTGGCCGCCGAGGCCAAGGCGCGCGGCGTTACCCGTGCGGCCGTATCCATGGAAAAAGCGGCGGGGCTTACCAAGCCCCTGATATTCGCCATAGGCAACGCGCCCACCGCGCTGATCGCGTTGGACGAGTTGATCAAAGCGGGCCGGCTCGCGCCCGAGCTTGTGATAGGCGTGCCCGTAGGATTTGTGAACGTGGTCGAATCAAAGGAGCTCATCATCGCCTCAGAAGTCCCGCACATAGTCGCGCGCGGCAGAAAGGGCGGCTCCAACGTTGCGGCGGCGATAGTGAACGCACTGCTTTACCGTATAACAAGATGAATGAATTTATAGAAAAAGAAGGCAAAAAGCTTCGGTTGGGCTACACCACCGGCTCCTGCGCGGCGGCGGCCTCCAAGGCCGCGGCCTATATGCTCCTTTCCGGCAGGCGCAAGGAGCGCATATCGCTTGAAACGCCCAAGGGGATAGCGCTCGAACTCGATATCGAGGACATTCGTATGACCGAAGCCTCCGTCTCCTGCGCGGTACGCAAGGACGCGGGCGACGATCCCGATATCACCGACGGCGCGCTGGTGTATTCGACCGTTTCGTTTACGAACGGCACGGGCGTTTTCATCGACGGCGGCGCGGGAGTGGGCAGAGTGACCAAGCCCGGCCTCGATCAGCCCGTGGGGAACGCCGCGATCAACTCGGTGCCGCGCAGTATGATACGCGAAAACGTAGAGCAGGTGATGCGGCTTTTCGATTGCTCCGGCGGGCTTTCCGTGATCATCTCCATCCCCGAGGGCGCGGAGCTTGCCAAAAAGACTTTCAATCCCCGCCTTGGCATAGTGGGCGGAATATCCGTGCTGGGCACCACGGGCATAGTGGAGCCCATGAGCGAAAAGGCGCTTATCGAGACCATCCGCGCCGAGCTTTCGCAAAGACGCGCGCTGGGGTTCGACGCCGCTCTGCTGACGCCCGGCAATTACGGCGCGGAATTCATAAGAACGGGCTTAGGACTCGATCCCGAAAAGGCCGTTCAGACCTCGAATTTCATAGGCGATTCCATAGATATCTGCCGCGAGCTGGGCTTCAAAAGGATACTGCTCATAGGGCATATAGGCAAGCTCGTCAAGCTCGCGGGCAATATGATGAATACCCATTCGAAATACGGCGACTGCCGCATGGAGCTGCTTGCCGCCCACGCCGGCGCGGCTGGCGCGGACGCGCAGCTTATCGCCAAAATACTCGACTGCGCCGCGTGCGACGAGGCGGTAAGGCTCCTGCGCGAAAAAGCTCCCGCGCTTGAAGCGGCGGCGCTGTCCGGCGTTACCGCCGCGGCCAAGGCGAATCTTGCCCGCCGCGCGGGCGAAGCCGTTAGCGTGGAAATGATAATGTTTTCAAAGGAATACGGCGTGCTCGGCAGTACCGAAAACGCCGGTGAATACATAGATTTATTCAAGGAGAATTGATCATGGTCCATTTTGTCGGAGCGGGGAGCGGAGCCGCCGATCTCATCACCGTGCGCGGTGCGAGGCTCCTTTCGGAGGCGGACGTCGTCATCTGGGCGGGTTCGCTCGTCAACCCCGAATTGCTTTCCCATTGCAGGCCCGGCTGCGAGCTGCACGACAGCGCGCGCCTGACCCTCGAAGAGGTGATCGGAATAATCAAGGAAGCCGAGGCCGCGGGCAAAACCACCGTGCGCCTGCACACCGGCGACAGCTCGATATACGGCGCGGTGCGCGAGCAGTTCGACGAGCTTGAAAGCCTTGGGATCGAATACGACGTCACGCCCGGGGTATCGTCCTTCTGCGGCGCGGCGGCCTCCCTTAAGGCCGAATACACGCTGCCCGGCGTCAGCCAAACGGTCATAATCACGCGCGCGGCGGGCAAAACGCCCGTGCCCGAGCGCGAGAGCATCGCTTCGCTCGCCCGCCACGGGGCGACCATGGTGCTGTTCCTTTCCACCTCGCTCACGGAAAAGCTGCAGAGCGAGCTGATCGAGGGAGGCTATTCCCCGGATACTCCCGCCGCGGTCGTCTACAAGGCCACCTGGCCCGACGAGCGCATATACCGCTGCACCGTGGGCACGCTCCACAGGACCGTGACTGAAAACGGCCTTAAAAAGACGAGCCTCATGATCGTCGGCGGCTGTATGGGGGACGAATACCTGCGCTCGCTCCTCTACGATCCCAAATTCACGACCGAATTCAGGGAAGCGAAATGATCACTCTGTTCGCATACAGCAGAAAAGGCATGGATACGGCGCGTCGGATAGCCGTGGCGCTTGACGAAGCGCCGCACCTCTATACGGTCGAGCGTCTTGCGGGAAACGGCTTCCTGCCTGTCCCCAAGCCCTCCGCGCCGCTCTACGAGGAGGCCTTCAATACCTCCGACGCGCTCATATTCGTTTCCTCCTGCGGGATAGCGGTGCGCTCCATAGCGCCGTATATCAGGAGCAAGACCACGGATCCCGCCGTGATCGCCGCGGACGAGACGGGCCGGTTCGTAATATCCCTGCTCTCCGGGCATCTGGGCGGAGCGAACGCGCTTGCCGAGCGGATAGCAAAGGCCATCGGCGCGGTTCCCGTGATCACCACCGCGACCGATTCCAACGGCCGTTTTTCCGTGGATTCGTGGGCAAAAACGCACGGCTTCGCATTAAGCGGCATGGACGCGGCAAAGGCCGTTTCAGCCGCGATACTCGAAGGGGATGTTCCTTTCATAAGCGATTTTGAGATTAAGGGCGAGCTTCCCAACGGCCTGTGCTGGGGCGAAACCGGCGGCGTGGGCGTCTATGCGACTTATGCCGACGAAAGCGCGGCGCCCTTTGACAGCACGCTGCGGCTCATCCCCAAATGCGTCGTGCTCGGCATAGGCTGCCGCAGGGGAACGCCCGCCGAAAGTATAAAATACGCCGTGGATAAAACGCTTGCGTATAACGGGATCGATTTTCGCGCGGTAAAGCGCGCCGCCTCGATCGACCTTAAAAAGGACGAGGCGGGCCTTATCGAATACTGCCGCGATGCGGGACTGCCCCTGAGCTTTTATTCCGCGGAGGAGCTTGGCGCCGTGAAGGGGGATTTCACCCCGTCCGGATTCGTTAAGCGCGTAACCGGTGTGGACAACGTTTGCGAAAGGGCCGCGCTGCTCGGAGCAAGCGAGCTGATAATAAAAAAGACTGCGGAAAACGGGGTCACCGTTGCCGCCGCGCTTGAAAAAACGGAGGTGCGATTTGGGTAAACTGTACGTCGTGGGCATAGGCCCGGGTGATTATGAAAACATGACCGTCCGCGCGGACGAGGCTTTGAAGGCGGCCGACGTGATAATCGGCTATCACGTTTACGTCGAGCTCGTGCGCGGGCGCTATCCCGAAAAGGAATATCTGACCACCCCGATGACCGGGGAAGCCGACCGCTGCCGCATGGCGCTGGATGAAGCCTCCGGCGGAAAAACCGCCGCGATCATCTGCTCGGGAGACAGCGGCATTTACGGCATGGCGGGGCTGTGCTTTGAACTGCGCGGGGATAACGACGGGCCCGAGATCGAAGTCATACCGGGCCTCACCGCCGCCTGCTCCGGCGCCGCGCTTCTGGGCGCGCCGCTCACGCACGATTTTGCCGTAATATCGCTCTCCGACAGGCTTACCGAATGGCCTCTCATCGAAAGGCGGCTCCTGCGCGCGGCAGAGGGGGATCTGTCCATAGTCCTTTATAATCCCGCAAGTCACGGCCGTCCCGATCATTTGAAAAAAGCCTGTGAAATACTTATGAAAGTCCTGCCGGCGGAGCGCGTCTGCGGCGTCGCCCGGAATATCGGGCGCAAGGGCGAGCAGCGCTTTTTCATGCCGCTGTCCTCGCTTTGCGGGTTTCCCGCGGATATGTTCTGCACGGTATTCATAGGCAATTCTTCAACCGCAATGATAAACGGAAATATGGTAACGCCAAGGGGGTATAAAAATGTTTAAGATCTGCGTATTCGCCGGCACAACCGAAGGCCGCAGGCTCGTCGAATTCTTAAAGGAACAGCAGGCCGAAATAACCGCCTGCACCGCCACCGAGTACGGCGGCGAGCTCATAGAGCCGTCTGAAACGCTCAAGGTGCTGGCCGGGCGCATGGACGAGCCGCACATGGAGGAGCTTTTCGGCGCGGAGCGCTTCGAGCTCGTTATCGACGCGACTCATCCATACGCCTCCGCGGTCACGGAAAACCTCATGCAGGCCTGCCTCAATACGGGCACCGAGTATCTGCGCCTTGAGCGCGGCGGCATAAGCTCGCCCCAAAGCGCGGTCTGCGTTCCCGATACCGCGGGCGCCGTCGAATATCTTAACGGTACCGTCGGAAACATACTTCTCACCACCGGCTCGAAGGAGCTCTGCGATTTTTCGGCGATAGAGGATTTTGCCGAGCGCGCCTTTGCCCGCGTACTGCCCGTTGAAAGCTCGATCGCCGCCTGCCGTGACGCGGGCCTCAAGCCCGCGCACATACTCGCCATGCAGGGGCCGTTCTCGGTAGGGATGAACGCCGCTATGATAAAGTCCGTCAACGCCGCCTACGTCGTCACAAAGGAATCGGGCAAGGCGGGCGGCTTCGAGGAGAAGGCGCTTGCCGCGATGAAGGCGGGAGCGAAGCTGGTAGTCATAGGCCGTCCGGAAAGCGGCGCGCTTGGCGTCTCCTTCGGCGAAACGCTTGATCTGCTTGAAAAGCGCTTTGGCTTCACCGCAAAGCCCGCGGTATCCGTGGTCGGCATTGGCCCCGGCCCGCGTCAGGGCATGACGATAGCCGCGTCCGAGGCGGTATCCTCGGCCGAATGTCTCATCGGCGCAAAGCGCATGCTCGATACCGCCCGCCCCGACCAGACGGTGTTCGAAGCGGTCTCCCCCGATGCGATAGCCGATTTCATCAAGGAACATAAGGATTTTTCACGCTTTGCCGTGCTCATGAGCGGCGACGTCGGCTTTTACAGCGGAGCAAAAAAGCTCCTGCCCAAGCTTGATTTCTGCCGGGTGGACGTCATACCCGGCGTAAGCTCGCTTTCATATCTTTGCTCCCGTATCGGCGCTTCCTACGAGGATACGGTCAGCGTCAGCCTGCACGGACGCGACGCGGGCATAGTGCCCGCCGTTCGCCGCAGCCGCAGTGTGTTCGTGCTTGTCGGCGGCGAAAACGGCGCTGGCAGGCTGCTTTGCGAGCTTAACGAAGCCGGCCTCGGCAGCGTCGGCGCCGCAGTCGGCGAAAGACTCGGTTACGCCGACGAACGCGTCACCCGCGGCGCCGTAAGCGAGCTTGCCGGCAAAAGCTTCGACCCGCTCTCCGCGCTTTTGATCGAAAATCCCGAGCCGGAAAGCGCGGCCGCAGGACTCCCCGACGAGGCGTTTTTAAGGAATCCTGCCGATAAACCAGTCGTGCCCATGACCAAATCCGAGGTGCGCGCGGTCGTGATGAGCAAGCTGCGGCTGACGCCCGATTCCGTTTGCTGGGATATCGGCGCGGGCACCGGCTCCGTCACGGCGGAAGCGGCGCTTGCCGCTTATAACGGCAGGGTGTGCGCGATAGAAAAAAAGCCCGAAGCCGCCGAGCTCCTGAAGGAGAACATTTCAAGGTTCGGCCTCAAAAACGTCGATATCATCGAAGGCTCCGCGCCCGAGGCCTGCCTTTCGCTGCCCTCGCCCACGCACGCTTTCATAGGCGGCAGCTCCGGCAATATGCGCGGGCTTATATCGCTCTTGCTTGATAAAAACCCGCATTGCCGCATCGTTGCCGCGGCGATCTCCCTCGAGACCGTCTCCGAGCTGGGCGCGATAATGAAGGAGGGCGCCTTCACGCAGGCCGAAGCCGTCTGCCTCAACGTCTCAAAGAGCCGCGCTGCGGGCGGCTATAACCTCATGACCGCTCAGAACCCGGTCTATATCTTCACTCTTCAAGCCTGATGTTCGGTATTTGGTCACTGTATGCGCTCCTTGCTGGAGCGCTCATAGACGTTTTGACGGGCGACCCGCATTGGCTCCCGCATCCCGTGATGCTGATGGGGAAGCTCATTTCGCTTCTCGAAAAGCTGCTGCGCCGCGTCTTCCCGAAGACCGCGCGCGGCGAAAACCTTGCGGGAGGCGTGCTGTGGACGATCATGGCGGGGGTCTCCTTCCTCGTGCCCGCGGCGCTGCTGATGCTGTGTTATCACTTTTCCCATTGGCTCGGATTCGGCGTCGAAAGCATAATGTGCTGGCAGTGCCTGGCGGCGCGTTCGCTTTATACCGAGAGCATGAAGGTGAAAAAAGCCCTCGATTCCGGGGATATTTCCGCTTCGCGCCGCGCCGTTTCCATGATAGTGGGCCGCGATACGGCCCTGCTTGACGAGAAGGCGGTCGCCCGCGCGGCGGTCGAGACCGTGGCGGAGAACACCTCCGACGGCGTGATCGCCCCGCTCATATTCCTTGCGATAGGCGGCGGGCCCCTCGGCTTTTTCTACAAGGCCGTGAACACGATGGATTCCATGCTCGGCTATATCGAGCCGCCCTATAAGCACGTCGGCCTTGTGCCCGCAAAGCTCGACGACGTTTTCAATTTCATACCGGCAAGGCTTTCCGCCCTCATAATGCTTGTCGGCGGCGGGCTGCTCGGCTTCAGCATCAAAAACGGTTGGCGCATATTCCGGCGCGACCGTTATAAGCACGCAAGCCCCAATTCCGCGCAGACGGAATCCGTTATGGCGGGCCTGCTGGGTCTGCGCCTTGCGGGCGACGCTTACTACCACGGCGTGCTTCACAAAAAGGATTTCATAGGCGATCCCCTGCGGGAGATCGAGAACGGGGATATCGCCCGTTCCAACCGCGTTATGTTTATGACGGCGGCGCTTTCGCTCCTGCTTTTCGGGGGGCTGCGCCTTGCCGCATTGGTTATCATCCATGCTTTATAAAACAAAAAATCCCCACGGCGGGGATATTTACGAAGGAAATATCGAGCTTGATTTTTCCGCCAACACCAACCCCTTCGGCACGCCCGAGGGCGTGAAGTCGGCGGTCCTTTCAAGCCTCGGCGCCCTCTCCGCATATCCCGATCCATATTGCCGCGGTCTCGTTTCGGCGATAGCGGAGCACGAAAACGTTCCCAAGGAATACGTCCTTTGCGGCGCGGGAGCGGCGGAGCTGATCTATTCGTTCGCTTTCGCGGAAAATCCCGGGAAGGCGATCGAGCTTGCCCCGACTTTTGCCGAATACTGTCTGCCGCTTAAGGGCGCGCAAATAAAAAGGTTCCGGCTCAAGGAGGAAAACGACTTTCGCCCGAACGCGGAGCTCGTCGATTTCATCGGTGAGACCGAGCCCGACGCCGTGTTCCTGTGCAATCCCAACAACCCGACGGGGCAAATGGCCGATCCCGCGCTTATCGAAGCCGCCGCAGAAAAATGCCGCGCCATCGGCTGCCGTCTCTTCCTTGACGAATGCTTTATGGATCTTGCCGACGCGCCGTCAAGCTTTGTGCCGCGCCTTGCGGAATTCACGAACGTATTGGTGCTCAAGGCCTTCACCAAGGGCTTCGGCATGGCGGGGCTGCGCCTCGGTTACTGCCTGAGCGCGGATGAAGCCCTGCTCGGCCGCATGTCACGCGCCGTTCAGCCGTGGAACGTATCGATCCCGGCGCAGGCGGCGGGCACGGCCGCCCTGAAAGAAACCGCCTTTCTTGAAAGAACGCGCGCGCTTATAAAAGCGGAGCGCCCGCGGATAGCCGAAAAGCTCAAAAAGCTCGGCATCGCGGTTTTCGGTTCCGACGTGAATTTCCTGCTTATAAAGGCCCCGCCCGAACTCGGCGAAAGGCTTCTTCAAAGGGGCATAAGGATAAGGGACTGCTCGAATTTTCACGGCCTTGCAGAAGGCTTTTACCGCATAGCCGTGAAGCTTCCCGAAGAAAACGACCGACTGATCTCGGCGATCAAGGAGACGCTATGAAAGCCAGAAACATTATGATACAGGGCACCATGTCCAACGCGGGCAAAAGCCTGCTCTGCGCGGGGCTCTGCCGCATCTTCAAGCAGGACGGCCTGCGCGCCGCGCCCTTCAAGAGCCAGAATATGGCCCTTAACTCCTTTATCACAAAGGACGGCTTCGAGATGGGCCGCGCTCAGGTCGTGCAGGCCGAGGCGGCGGGAAAGGAGCCCGACGTGCGCATGAACCCGATCCTCCTGAAGCCGACGACGGACGTCGGCAGTCAGGTCATAGTCAACGGAAAGCCCATAGGCAATATGCGCGCCATGGAATACTATAAACGCAAGCGCGAATTCATCCCCGCGATCATGGAGGCTTACGATTCCCTCGCCGCCGAAAACGACGTCATGGTGATCGAAGGCGCGGGCAGTCCGGCGGAGATCAACCTGAAGGCCGGCGACATAGTCAATATGGGGCTTGCAAAGCTCGTCGACGCCCCCGTGCTGCTCGTGGGCGATATCGACCGCGGCGGCGTTTTCGCTCAGCTTTACGGCACGATCGCCCTTTTGGAAGAGGACGAGCGCGCGCGCGTTAAGGGCACCGTGGTCAACAAATTCCGCGGCGACAGAAAGATATTGGAGCCCGGGCTCGAGATACTCGAGCGCCTGTGCGGAGTGCCCGTTGCGGGCGTCATCCCCTATATCCGCGTCGATATCGACGACGAGGACAGCCTTTCCGAGCGCTTCACAAGGACGGGCGCCGCAAAGCTCGTCGACGTCGCCGTGATAAAGCTTCCGCGCATATCGAATTTCACCGATCTCGCACCCTTTGAGCGCTTCGAAAACGTTTCGGTGCGCTATATCGAGCGCCCGGCCGAGCTCGGTGAGCCCGATCTGATCGTGATCCCCGGCACCAAGAGCACCGTATCCGATCTCGTCTGGCTTAGGGAGAGCGGCCTTGAAGCCCGGATAAAGCAGGCCGTGTCGCGCGGGACGCCCGTTTTCGGCGTCTGCGGCGGTTATCAGATGCTCGGCAGAAGCGTGAAGGATCCCGAAGGGGTCGAGGCCTCCGGCAGGACCGAGATCGCCGGCATGGGGCTTCTGCCGATCGAAACCGTATTCGAGGGCGAGAAGGTCCGGCGCCAGACGCGCGGCGTTTTTTCGGATATCCCCGGCATTTTCGCTTCACTGAACGGTCTTGCCTACGAGGGCTACGAGATCCATATGGGCAGAAGCGGGCAACTCCCGCCCGTCGTCTGCTGCGGCGGCGTTTACGGCAGTTATATCCACGGCATATTCGACGCCGCCGGTATTGCCGAAGCGATGCTTCGCGCGCTCTGCGAAAAGAAAAACGTCCCGTTTGATTCCCTCGGCTCATTCGACCCCAAGGCGCATAAGCAGGCCCAGTACGATAAGCTCGCCGCCGCCGTGCGCGAAGGGCTCGATATGGAGCTGGTGTATCGTATCCTCGGCCTCGGTTGACTTTGCGCCCCTGCCGCAGCCGATGCGCCATTATCCGCTGCGCTTCGCCGGATATAATATTGAAATCTCAATCAAAACCGCGTATAATTAAGGCGTATCGATCCGCCGCCCATATCGGCGTACTGCCCGATGCGGGCGGCGGTAATTTACCCGACCGGTTTTTAGCAAGCCGGGGACCCGAAGGCGCAGGGCTTCCTGCGGCGCGATAAGCGCAGGTAACGATCATGGAAAAGATTTTTGTAACCGGGCACCGCAATCCGGATACCGATTCGATCGTATCCGCAATGAGCTATGCGGCGCTTCGCAACGCTCTGGGCGAGCGGAACTGCGTTGCGGTGCGTCTCGGGCCGCTGAACGACGAATCAAAGCGCATACTCGACCGATTCGGCTTCGAGCCCCCGGTCTTCGTTAAGGATATGCGCATCCAGGTCAAGGATCTGGATTACGACACCCCGCCGGCGCTCAGCGCCGCGCTGACCGTCAACCGCGGCTGGAAGGTGCTCCGCAGCGACTCGAGCATCACAGCGATCCCCGTCACCAACGAGGAAGGCAAGCTGTTGGGCATGCTCACCGCGGGCGACGTGGCAAGCTATGATATCGAAACGATCGAGGATCCCACCGTTCGTGATATCCCTCTTTTCAACATACTCTCCGCGCTCGAGGGGCGCCTTCAGAACGATGACGCCGCCATTGAAAGCATATCGGGCGAGGTGGTCATAGGCGTGCCCAACGGCATGGATCGGGGGCTTTTCGGTCACGAAAATTACATTGCCGTCTGCGGCGATCAGCCGGACGTCATACGATCGGCGCTGGAGGCCAACATCCATTGCCTCATACTCTGCGAGACCGAGCTTTCGCCCGAGCTTCGCAGCATCCCGACCCGCACCTGCATCATCACCACCCCTTATTCCGCTTACCGCGCGGCAAGGCTCATATTCCAGGCTATCCCCATCGAGCGCATATGCCAGACTTCGGATCTGGTCACCTTCCGGCTCGATGACTATCTTGACGACGTGCGCGAGGTCGTATCCAAGACCCGCTATCGCTGTTATCCGATACTCGATCCGGATGACAGGGTCGTCGGCACCCTTTCGCGCTATCACATGCTCAAGCCGCGCCGCAAGAAGGTGGTGCTCGTCGATCACAACGAGGCCGCGCAGTCGGTCACGGGGCTCGATCAGGTAGAACTGCTCGGCATCATCGACCATCACCGCATCGCTGATATCCAGACGGCGAACCCGATATTCTTCCGCAACGAGATAATAGGCAGCACCACCACTATCGTCGCCGAGATGTATCAGGAAAAGGGCCTGATGCCCTCCGCCAAGATGGCGGGGCTCATGTGCGCCGCGATCATTTCGGACACGGTGATATTCAAATCGCCCACCGCCACCCCGCGCGACAGGGTGATAGCCGAGCGGCTTGCGCGCGTTGCGGGGCTCGATCTCGACGAGCTTGGGCGCTTCATATTCACGTCCTCGCAGGGCGATGACAAGACCTGCCGCGAACTGATGTACAATGATTTCAAGGAATTCCACATCGCGGGGCATTTCCTGGGCGTAAGCCAGATCACCTGCATGGATTCCGTCACCATGCTCGACCGCAAGGACGAATTCCTTGCCGAGATGAAAAAAGCCACGGCCGAAAAGCGCTATGACATAATGCTGCTTATGCTGACGGACGTGCTGCTCGAAGGCACCCAGATCATATTCCTGGGCAATGCCGACGATATCGCGCAGGCCTTCGGCGTAGAGCCCCGAGATTCCACCTTCTTCCTGCCGGGGGTCATGAGCCGCAAAAAGCAGGTCATCCCGATGCTCTCGGCCATGTGGGGATGATCCGGCGAAAGCAGTCCTTTGCGCCGCGGCAGTGAGGAGAAATATGATCTGCGAGCTTAAAGACGTTTCCAGGGCCGAATGGCTTTTCAGCGGGATCGAGGATTCGATCGTCCGCTCCTGCCTTGCGGGGATGATGGGCGGTAAGATCTACGTGACCGACGCCGAAAAGCCGAAGTCGGCCGCCGCATTTCTTGCCTGCTTCGTTTTTTACGTTGGCGAACCCTCAAGGGAGCTTGTCATGGCAAAGCCCCGGGGGCTCGTCTGCATGGTGCCGCAGAACGCGGAATGGGAAAAGCTGATAACCGAATGCCACCCTTGCGCGGGCAGGGACACGCGATATGCGATCAGAAAGGATACGCGCTTTCAAAGGGACAGGCTCCGTGCCATCGCCGCCTCGCTTCCCGAAGGTTATGAGTTCCGCCGCATCGACGCCGAGCTCTATGACGCCTGCCTCGGCGCCGAGCTTTTCACCGACTGCGTATGCCATTTCTCATCCGTTGAAGAATATTTGAGCCTGGGCCGGGGGTATGCCGTCATCAAGGAAGGGCGCATCGTTTCCGCCGCCTCTTCCTACACCGTGTTCCCCGGCGGGATCGAGGTCGAGATCGATACCGTGCCGGAGGAGCGCCGAAAGGGCCTTGCCTCGGCCGTCGGCGCAAAGCTCATACTCTCCTGCCTGGATGACGGACTGTACCCCAGCTGGGATGCGGCGAATATGGATTCGGTGCGCCTGGCTCAAAGGCTGGGCTATGAATTAGACCGCGAATACACCTGCTGGTGGCTTGACGGATCCTCCGATCAGCCGATAAAGGATCCCGATAGACCGATCCTTCCTTAGGCGGCTTTGCGATTTGCGGCGATCCCGCCTGCAAAAAGCCGGCGTGACCGCTCCCATAATATCAAAAACGGCGCATTTGTCGCCCGGCATGCGACCCGGGCGGCTTTTTTTCGTGCTATAATATGCCTGTAAAACAAATCAAGGAGGTAAGACTTATGTTTGGAGCAATTTTGGGAGATATGATAGGAGCGCCGTATGAATTCGACCGCGGGGATAAAACGAAGGATTTCCCGCTGTTCACTAAGGGCTCGGAATTCACCGACGATACCGTGATGACCGTTGCCGTTGCCGAAGCGCTGATGGATGCCATGTGTATGATTATTGTACATTTTTAGAGCAACTCATCTGTTAACTGCATCCAGCATAGATGATGCCTATTAAAAGAATGCTGACAAGAACAAAAAGCAGTCCCCACTTTCCATCTTCCTTCCCAAGCATGTAAGCCAAATAAAATAAAGCAATTATCGCCATTATTACTCCTTTCAAATAAGAAAAGCTTGCGATTATTCCGCAAGCGTCAATAAAAGCTTATCTATTTTTCAATCAATCAGTGTTTTGCGCGGGATATATTCCTCTACGATCAAGAATCTATTTTTATTAAATTTATATGCCGAAATAAAGTCTTTGTCTTTCTCCCATTTCGCACGCGCCAGTTCGTATTTCTCGTTTTGATGTGTGTCGATGAAGAAATCAAGATAGCTTACGATTTCGTAAATCGGCATTATATCCATATCGACCAAATCCTTCAATACCTCGCGTCTTTCATATGTGCTTTTGTTTGATGCCTGATCCACCGAATACCCAAAGCTCTTTAAAACCGACTCCGCATTCAGTTTATCCCAGCCTCTCAAGCCTCGTCCTGTTTTTCCTGCATTGTATATCGGCAATCCCGGATTACCATATTTATAAACAAAATCTCTGTATCTCTTATAATCAACATAACTTTGCTTGGTGGAATTGTTAAATGTTGCGTTTATTATTTCATATCTTTTTGTAAAAGGAGAGTACAGCAATAAATGTACAAGCTCCTCTTCCGATTCGGTTTTTTGCGTGAAATATCCTCCTCCTTTTTTGATTATAACCTCATTGATCAATACTCGTGAGAGCTTCTGTGTTTGACTGTCGAATTGCGAAGCCAGCACCTTAAATCTTACGCCTCTGATTTCTCCCTTATGGGCCCTGCTTTTATGAAACGCCGCTGTAAGAATCTCCCTTGCGTCTTGTGATTCATAGAAAAGTATGTCTTTGTTTGCTGCTGTGCAATCTTCTTTATCCGCAACGATCAGATAGTCATGAATCGTATCCTCGTTCTCCTTAACTCTGATCCCCACAATTGCCGAAGAGATCTTCTTCATTTTCGTATCCAGCTCTTTTCTTATTCTTTCCCTCTCTTTTTTCTCCGTGTATCTTGGCAGATCCTCGCCATTAAGAGTTATTCCCTTTGATAAATGATTATCTAAAAGCAGCTCTCTGAGATTCAAGTCATCCTTAACATACAATCTTCCGCAAAGCTCGCACTTCAAGCCTTCGATCCGCTGCATCTTATTCTCTCTTGATCTGATTTTGGTGTACCCATTTCTGAGAACAATCCCGCAATTGGCGCACTTTTCCATGCTACCCGAATACGTATATATTTTTCTTGGAAGATGATTGTTTTTCAAATAATCCGAAAAAGTACCCGGGTATTTTCTTGCCCCATCTTCGGTTCGATTCTTTTCCACAACTGCCTCCTCCTACGCTGCCATTTCCTTGAGTCTTATTATATCATGAACAAGACGCTTTCTGCAATTCATCGTTCCGGTATATGTCTTTTTCCTTTTCTTTCTGCACTCCGGGCAGCGCTTCGGATCCTTCCAGTCCTTTGAGAGGAACCTCCTCTGTTCTTTGACATAAAAGACAAATTCTCTGTGGCAATCCTTGCATGTTAAGATCTCATTTTTCATTTTACGCCTCCCTAAGTATGTCTTTAAAAGTGATCTCCAACCTGATCGTTCCGTTTGAAAGCGGATATATCTCAAAGCAGGCTGCATCCGAGATAATGCTTTTGAATTCCTCCGCGTCGCTTATGGATAAGGAATCGCCTTCGATCTGCACAGCTGCCATATTGAACTGCTTTACAAACTCGATCCTGTTGCCGCATCCCCCTCCTTCCCCTGCAAAGAGTTTGAAGGCCCTGTCTGCTTTGCGAACAAGCTCCGTGCATTTTTCGGGGTCAAGCTCCAGTTCGCTTTCGTCCGGCAGGCCCTTCAACAGATCCATAAGCTCTTCGATTTGTTTGTACTTGTCCATTTGTAGATCTCCTTTATTGGTTTTGTCCACTCTGCATTTTCCCGGGCTTGTGACCGGTCGGCATAAACCGAGCTGCATTAGACGGGCGAGGTCGATTCCGTAAGACCTCGCCCTCAAGAGTATGAGGCACCACCAACCTGCCTCACCTCGTGCGCGGGCCGATCATGCCCGCATTGGAGCGCGTCGGAGCCCTGCCCCTCGGGTATTACCGCAAAGGGGTTAAGAAGCCTCCTCGGCGGCGCGTGGGCGCGTCGGGGCCTTGCCCCTCGGGTATTACCGCAAAGGGGGAGACAAGCCCCTCGGCGGCGCGTGAGCGCGTCGGAGCCTTGCCCCTCGGGTATTACCGCAAAGGGGACTACAAGCCCGCAGGAAGCGGCCTCGGCGCCTTGCCCCTCGTGTATTACGCAAAAGGGGTACAGAACCCCCCTCCGCGTGCTTTTGTTGTTATGCGAGCGCTCATCTATATGTGTTCTGAAACGGCATTTGACTACATTTTCTAAAAATATATTTTATTTCGGAGCATTATTGCAACTGTTTGCCCTTCTTTTTTTCATTCGTCGCCGTGCAGGCGACCTATTCGGGCCGTTCATGTGCTATAATGTAGGCGCAAAACAGATCAGGGAGGTGTTTTAGATATGTTTGGAGCAATTTTGGGAGATATGATAGGAGCGCCGTATGAATTCGACCGCGGGGATAAGACGAAGGATTTCCCGCTGTTCACTAAGGGCTCGGAATTCACCGACGATACCGTGATGACCGTTGCCGTTGCCGAAGCGCTGATGGACACTCTCGGCGGCACGGACGACGAGATACGTGCGGTGATGATCCGCTCAATGCAAAAATGGGGACGCCGCTATCCCGCCGCCGGCTACGGCGCAAGGTTCATCGGATGGGTCCGTTCCGACGATCCCACCCCTTACAACAGCTGCGGCAACGGCTCGGCCATGCGCGTTTCCGCCGCCGGCTGGCTTGGCGATACGCTCGGTGAGGTCCGCCGTCTCGCGCGGCTCTCCGCCGAGGTCACGCATAATCACCCCGAGGGCATAAAGGGCGCGGAAGCCGCCGCTTCCGCCATATTCCTTGCCCGCACCGGCAAAAGCAAGGCGCAGATCGAGGACTATATCACAAGCGAATTCGGCTATGATCTCTCCCGCACCTGCGACGAGATCCGTCCCGCCTACCGCCACGTGGAGATCTGTCAGCAGACCGTGCCCGAGGCGATCACCGCGTTCCTCGAGGGCGAAAGCTTTGAGGACGTGATCCGCACCGCCGTCTCGCTTGGCGGCGACTGCGACACGCTCACCTGCATCGCCGGAAGCATCGCCGAGGCATATTACGGCATACCCGACGAGCTCATACGGGCGGCTGAAAAACGCCTGACCCTTGACCTGCTCGCCGTGGAGCAGCGGCTTTACAAAACCATTTCGCGGTGATACCGATAAACCAAAGGGGCTCCGGCATTCAGCCGGAGCCCCGCGCTTATTCATCTCGTCATTCCTTTGAGCGCACGGCGGACATCAGCGCGTTCTGCACGTGAGCGCGCGCCTCGGGCGAAAGCTTATCAAGCTCCTCGAACATTCTTGTAAAGTGGCGCCGCAGCACGCCCCTGGAATAATCCTCATAAAGCTCGCGTCCCAGCTCAGTGACCTCAACACGCTGATCCCTCCTGCAGCCGGGCATGCACTTCTTTTCCACAAGCCCCTTCTGCTCAAGCCTTTGAGCGATCTTGGTAAAATTGCTGCGCGTTATGCCCAGGCGTTTTGCAACGGCGGCCATGTTGTCGCCCCGCTCCTCGTTCTCAAGCAGATATTCGACCACCTGTATCTGCGAATACGAATAGCTCACGCCCCCAAATTCCATCTTTTCAGTGCGGTAAACGCCCGCGTAGATATTGCAGTAACGGATCAGCGCTTCCACCACTCCGCGGTTCTCCCCCATCCAGTCGAGCTTCATACGCCTCGCCTCCTTCTATTGCATTATAGCATATCCCCCGGCGCGATACAAAATATATATTGAGGTCTTGCCAAGCGGAACGATAGGGTGTATAATAGTATTGTTTCCAATGGAAACAATACTACGCATGGAGGAATCGATATGAAAAAGAAAGCATTGATCCTGCTTATCGTCGGGCTTTGCCTGATCCTTGCGGGAAGCGTTTTGGCAAGCGTCTTCAATTCGGGGGGCTTCACTTCCAACGTGAGCCGCATAACCTTTGAGGCGCAGAACGGAACCCTGAGCGGTCTTCTCTATATGCCGAACGGCGCTTCGGCCGAGGATCCCCGCCCCACCGTCATAGTCACGCACGGCTATCTCAACTCCGCCGAGATGCAGGACGCCAACGCGATCGAGCTGAGCCGCAGGGGGTTCGTGGTACTTGCGCTGGATCAGTACGATCACGGCCATTCCGACCTTGACAATTCCGTCTACACCGGCACGAGCTTCATGGAGATCTGGGCTCCCTTCTGGATCAATTCTATGCATGACGCCGTGGCCTATATGTATGAGCAGCCCTACGTGCTCAAGGACGCCGCGGGCAACGGCATGATCGGCGTGACCGGTCATTCCATGGGCGGCTTCGGCAGCACGATGGCGCTTGCGATGGACGAGCAGGAGGCCGCGGCCACCGGAGTCCGCAAGATCTATTGCGGCCTGACCGAGGGCTCCGATTTCCTCTACACCGGCTTCTTTGCCGTCGACGTAGCCGCGGCCGACGCTTTGGGCGGCGGACGCACGATGGGCAAGGTCGCCGCGCAGTATGATGAATTCTTCTTCAACGCGCCCGACGCGCCCGAAGGCACCGTGCGCCACAAGGACTTCGTTTCCACTCCCGACGGCATGGCGTTCCTGCAGCAGACCTCTCCCGCGCAGGCGGGCACCTGGTATAACACCTCGGACGGCGGCCGCCGCATAATCTACCAGCCCGCGCAGACGCATCCCTGGAACCATTTCTCCAAGATCACCACCGCAAACGCCATTGAGTTCTATACCGAAGCCTTCAAGGATCAGGCGACGTCCCTCAACGCGATCGATCCCGGCGACCAGCTCTGGCAGCTCAAGGAAGCTTCCGAGTGCCTCGCGCTCGTGGGCTTTGTGATATTCATACTCGGCGCGGCCTCCATCCTCATAGAGGTCCCGTTCTTCAGGCTTGCAAAGACCGGCGAGATCGCTCTGCAGCCCAAGGCCGGCGCGGGAAAATCCTGGCTCACCGCGCTCATACTCTGCATCGCGATAGTGCTTCCCGGCCTGTTCTTCACCCCGCTGATGGATGAAGGCCCCGGCTCTGCCTGGATGACCGCGCTGTTCATATTCGGTCTGGTCGTTGCCGCGGGCGGCCTTATTGCGTGCATAGTCAATATCGCCAAGATCAGGAAGGGCAGCGTTGCCGTGGGCTCCGTATTCATGATCGTCTCCGGCGCGGCCCTTGCGCTCGTTTCCAAATTCGCCATGTATCCCGACGGCGATTACTGGACCGCTCCCGGCCTTAACAGCATCGCCTACTGGACGCTTGGCTGTGCGCTCATCAGCGCCTGCATACTCTCCACCGTGTTCGTCTGCCTCAAGGCAAAGGACGGCGCGAACTTCTCCACCTACGGCATACGCTTCAAGCCCCTTGCGATAATCGCGTCGCTCTGCACCGCGGTAGTATCCGTCGCCGCGGCTTACGGCGTGCTGTTCCTGATGGATCTGCTCTTCAAGGCCGATTTCCGCATCTGGACCTTCGCCTTCAAGACCTTCGACGCCAATATATTCCCCGCTATACTCCGCTATCTGCCCACGTTCCTGCTGTTCTACGTCGTATCCACGATAGGCATAACCGTGAACACCAACACCGAGCGCATGAAGGGCTTCAAGGGATATCTGCTCGCCATCGCTCTCAATGCGGGCGGCGCGATACTCTGGCTCATACTGCAGTATGGCAAGCTCTTCTCCACCGGCGTCGCCATGCATCCCGGCTCCGCGCTCTCGGGCATAGTGCTCGTAGCCATGGTGCCCACGCTCTCCATCGCCGCCATCATCTCGCGCAATCTGTATAAGAAGACCGGCAATATCTGGACTCCCGCCTTCCTCAACGCGCTGCTGATGACCACGATGGCCGTTGCCAACACCATGGTCGCGTTCAAGTAATACCGGATCGCAACTGAGGCCGGGCGGACCGCCCGGTCTCTTTTTCAAAATATATTTCGATAAGTATCGAAACAGTTATTGACTTGGCGCACATCCCGTGCTATATTTATTTCGATGGCTGTCAAATCAGAATACGAAATAAGGTGAATGACATGAAGGAATTTATCGAATCTCTTAAAGCAGAAAACGCCGCGCTCAACAAAAAGGCGGCCGCGCTTCGCGCCGAAAACAAGGCCGACGAGGCGGTGTTCGCCACCGTGCGGGCGAACGTGTACGACATCTGCGCCACGGTTTGCGGCGTAAAGATGAAAACGGGCGATATCGAAGGCTTCGGCGCAATGCTCGACCGCTTCGAGGGCGAATGGGGCGCTTCGCTGCAGGCCGCCGAAAAGCAGGATAACGCCAAGAAGATCTGCGTTGAGCAGACCAAGCTCGAGGCGCTGGCGGACGTTCGCGCGCGCTTTGCGGCGGCAAGGGGCGAATGATGGACAGGGACACGGCGATACGCATATTCAAAGCCCTCTCGGACGCTTCGCGGCTGAACATCATATCCGCCCTGCAAAACGGCGAGGCTTACGGCGAGCTGCTTGCCGAGCGGCTGGGCCTGAGCGCCTCCACCCTCTCCTTTCACATGAAAAAGCTGGAGGAAGCGGGGCTTGTCAGCTCCCGCAAGGAGCAGTATTACACCGTTTACACGCTGAACGGCTCGCTCACGAAGCTGCGCCTTTCCGACCTGATCTGCGGCGGCAGCCCCGCGGCGGAGGACGAGGCGCAGCGGCGCGAGGAGGAGTATCGGCAAAAGGTGCTAAAGGCGTTCTTCGAAGGCGACACGCTGCGCTCGATACCCGTTCAGCGAAAGAAAAAGCTGATATGCTATCAGCACATCGCCCGGCTTTTCGAGCCCGGCAGGGTGTATGAGGAAAAGGAGCTGAGCGATATCATCGCCTCCGTCCACGAGGATTACTGCACGATCCGCCGCGACATGATCTCCGAAGGGATCCTCACGCGGGAAAACGGAAAGTATGTGCGCATAAAATGAAACATGCTGCTCTCTGCCGTCCGCCGGCTGAACGCGGCAATAACGCCGCAGGCCTGCGGGCGGTTTATTCCTCCGCACGATTGAATTATCCGCAAGTATGTGTTAGACTTTATACAATAAAACGCACGGGGAAGTGATATCTTATGCTGACGCTGAAAAGAGCCATGGAGCTTAACGATTCGCAGGTGACCGAGCATCACCTGATCATACACGCAAAAAACGTGATGTACGCCATGGGCGCGATGGCCGATCATTTCGGCGAGGACCGCGCGCATTGGATGGCGATAGGCTATCTGCACGATTACGATTATGAAAAATACCCCGATGAGCATCTTCGCCATACCGAAAACGAGCTTGCCGCCGAGGGAGTCGACCGGGCGGACGTCCGCGCGATACTCAGCCACGGCTGGGGAAGCTGCACCGACGTGAAGCCCGAAACGAATATGGAAAAGAGCCTTTACACCGTGGACGAGCTGACGGGCATAATACAGGCCTGCGCGCACATGCGTCCCAACGGGATATCCGATCTTGAGGTGAAGAGCTTTATGAAAAAGTTCAAGGACAAGCGCTTCGCCGCAAAATGTGACCGCGAGCTGATAAAGAACGGCTGTGAAATGCTCGGCATGGAGGTATCCCAAGTCGCTTCCATAGTCATAGAGGGCATGAAGCCCTATGCCCGGGAGCTTGAGCTGCTCGGGACGGAGCACGAATAAAGCGATATGAGATTCACGCACACAAACAGGAAGGGCTTCTGGCTCGGCTTTATCGATTTCTTCACCGCCGGGCTGTTCTTTCTTTACTACATACCCTTCGGCGGCCTGCAGGATGAGCTGGAGGACGTGTTGGGGCACAAGCTGCAGCCCTATTGGCTCGCATACCTTTTGGGCATTCCCACCTTCTTCGTCTACACCCTCGTGTGGATGTCAAGGATCGCCGAGGAGCTAAAGGCCAGGGCGATCGCACTCGGCATAGAGGGTCCGCACACCTCGTGGCGGCATCTTTTTTGGTGGAACATGCTCGGCTGCTTCACCTTCGGAGCTATGATCGCCACCGAAAGGTTCTTCGATACGCTGAACAAGATCGAGATAAAGCTGAACGAAGAGTCCGAAGGACGCGGGTGAATATGAACGATAATGCCGTCCGATGCGCGATACCGTCCCTCCTTCGGAGATCCGCAAACCGCATCGCTTCGGGGAAAGGTTGATTTGTAATTGTGAAATACGGGTATTCGAAAAAGGCCGCCGCCGCAGTCTGCATAGTATTCATCACGGTCTGCGTTGGGATAACGATCGCCGCGTTCGCGTCCGACGGATGGGCGTTCAACTCCCGAACGATTCCGATTCTCGCCTTGTTCGGCAGCTTCGCTCTTGCTTCCGCGCTCCTGCTCATCGCCGTGCTCAACCGCAGGACAACGCCCGGAGAAGACGGCTTCGTTTACCGCACGTGGCTCGGCGCCGAGAGCGAATACCGCTATGACGAGGTCGAATGGTACACCGTTAACGATAATTCCACCGCCCATATCGGCGTGCGCGGAAAAAAGCTCACGATAGATATTGACGAGGCAAACGGCCCCGCAGTGATAAAGCGGCTTGCCGCTGCCCGCGTTCCCGATCATGATCCCAAAATGACCGACGGCGTATTCGACGATTCCGGCGAACAGGCGAAAAGGGTGCTTTACCGCCGCGGCCGCGCAGGAATGGCGGGCATAGGGATCGGTTTTTCGGCGGCGCTTGTTCTGTTTGGGCTCGGCCCCGTTCTTCTCGGCGGCAATATCGACGGCTCCCCTGCCGAAAAAGCTCTGTTCATCGCCTTATGGGCGCTATTATGCTGCGGCGGCACTGCGTATTTCCTGCACACCGCGCTCGTGGGCATAAACGCCCGCGTCGAGCTTTACGGAGATCATTTCATATTCAGAAACGCTTTGGGCAAAAGAACGCGCTATGCGTATTCCGACTGCGTCTCCGTGAACGAGACCCGCTTTTACAACCGCGCGCCCGCACCCTCTCCGAACCCCCGTATTTTTCACATTTCAAAGATCAAAATGAGCGACGGCTCAAAAATAACCGTTGACGACAGGATGCTTCGCGACGGCCTGGGCGCCGCCATAGGTTACGCCGGGCTGCCGAAAAAGGTCAAAAACCCCGGAGAGATCGTGTTTCACTGATAGTATCATCGGCATTTTGCTGTCGATCGGAACCGACGGGCCGATATTTATTATAGAATAACGGCCACCCGTCCGTTTTCGTTCCCATTTTGGAATTGACTTGCCGGAAAAAAGGATGTATAATCATCACACTGCAGATGTGGTGGAACGGCATACACAGCGGACTTAAAATCCGCCGGCGAAAGCTTGAGGGTTCAAATCCCTCCATCTGCACCAATACCCCCATAGCCATCGGCTATGGGGGTATTGGTATATATGAATGAAGGGATTTGAAGGGCGGGTCAGCGAAAGCAACGGTGTTGCGCTCCTGATAAGGATACATCACTAGAACAATAAGCACAGTATAAGGCAGAACGAAATCGAGACAGGCAGCGGGCTTGTCTCGATTATCTTTTTAGAAAACATTTTTGCACATCCGTTAAAGCGTATCCGGTCTGCTATCGAATTTCCAAAAAGTCAAAGGAGGATGCCTTCCGGCATGCCAAACCGAAGATGTGCCCTCACATTAATTCAGCTTCTGCTTCTGCTTTTGCCGAACAGCGCAAGCGCTGCAATACTCACAACGACGGAAGCGATGATGATGATGATCGTCTTTCGCGAGAGTTGGCCTTTGCTCCAAAGTATAATAAGATACACGACGCCTGCGATCGCCGCAGCAGCGAAAAATACCGTCAGGATCAAAAGGGCTATCCCGATCTTTGTGTTTTTTTCATCCTCTCGCCTAACAAGCGCTCTTCGATGCTCTGCTTTTTCCTGCAGTTCCTTTAGCCGCTTTTCACATTCCGCCTGTTTCTCTCTTGCTCCGGAGACAAACGGAATTGAAGCTGTCAGACGGATCGCGTCCTCGCATCCCGCCGTTGTATTATGCTGCATCAAACGGTCCGCCTCCTGTAGGATCCTGCCGTACTTCCGTACGTCCGCCAAATCAGCGTCAAATGCATTTCCGCAGGAATCACAGACCATAAGTCCGGACTCAATCACGATATGCATATCTCCCCCACAGATGGGGCAGACGAATGGTTTCATTATTTCATCACCACTCCTTCTTAAACACTAAATTGATTTTGTTACAAGAGCCGGACCGCTGTTTTATTATTCGCGCGACCGCCTAACGGTGGATAAGGCAAGGGCTTCACCCGCTTAAGATCAGCGCCTTCGGCGAGCCTTTCAAGATAGATGTATTTTTCGTTGTCACTAAGCTGCTTTCGTGATCTATCAATAACGTATTCCTTGTTATTTTTATAAAGACTGATTATGAATTTGCAGCCGTATTTTCTTACTGTCTTTTCTGAATAAACGTGCGGATTGACGCCGGTGCACAGACGTTCCGCCCTTCCAAAGAAGTTTCAAGTCATTATAAAATGGTCCTTCTCCTTCTTATCCCAGGGCACATCTCTGTGATAGGAATCGAGCAATTCATTCAATGCATTCAGCGTTCTGTCACGCCTTAACAGAATCTTGTCGACAACGCATGTGATGACGCCAATAAGTATCGAAACAGCCGTCAGTATTTCTCCGATGAGCATTGTATGCCTCCATCTAATTATGTAATCAGAATCGCGATTGTGATTGCAGCAATAATGACTGCCGCAACAATCAAGAGGACAATCCTCTCCCTCTTGTTTTTCTTCTTTGCATTTATCTCTTCTTCTTCTTTCTCAGCTTTCAGAGACTCGATCTTTTTTCGGCAGATCTCTATCTGATGCTCCGAATCCTTCCATCCGGGAATCGACTCAAATATCTTGATGGCTTTTTCATAATCGTCAATATAATGACTACCCATTTTGCTGAAAGCCGCATTATAGAAAGAATCCATATATACAGCATTGGCTTTTTCTCGGCAGTCCGCAGCACGCTGTTCGGCATCCTTGAATCCGTTGATGCCAAGAAATGCTTTTTCGGCCTGCTTAAAATCATATTCGGACTTAGCGCAATTTGCGAGACCGTCAGCCTTGCGATAAAGTATGGCATTATTATACCCTATAAGCTCATCTTGCAGCTTTTTATCACCAAAACGGAGTGCTTTTTTGTAATTACTGAGTTGTTCAAAAGCATCTGTGCGGGAAACAAGATCGGCTCTTGTTGTGACCTTGAGTTCCGCCATAAGCTTAGCAACATATGCTTCCGCATTCTCAGGATCCTGATCCAGCACCTTTTCGGCGTATTCGTCCGCGCTCTGCCACTCGCCATCCTCCAGATACATGAAAGCGCGCTTCAAAAGCGGCGCTATGTTCGCACTGCCGCCAGTGACCACGGTGGTTTCCTTTACGACCGGCTTCGATTCGCCGTCACGGACGATCTTCTTGATTCCGCGGATAAGATCCTGCATGAAGCCAAGCTTACTCATATCCTGAGCCTGCAGATGGGAGAACTCGTCGGGCAGATCGTAGGGATCCATATCGCGGTAGGCGGGGATGAGCACCTTCTTGCCGCCGCTCTGCTTGACAAGCGAAAGGTAGCGGCTCCATTCGTTCTTTACCCACACCGCTTTGAAATGCTCCGGCTTGGTGCCGAGCACGACCATGACCTTTGCGCTGTTCAGCGCGGCGAAAATATAGGGCTCGTAGGCCGTGCCGAGCTTATCCTCCAGTGTGATGCGCGAGAAGAAGACCTTGAAGCCCTCCTGCGTGAGCTGATGGTAGAGGTCGTTCGCCAGCACGGAATCCATCGTTCGCCTGCCGTTTGCATCCGTTTCCTTATAGCAAATGAAAACATCGAACGGCTCTTCCTTCTGCGATATGGCAAGGATGCCCTTTTGAATCTCATTTATGGCGTTTGCTTCCGCTTCATAGAGGGATCGCTGATACCCGTCAGCGTACCGCAGGGCGGATTTGTAGTTGTCGTCATCAAAAACGGAAGTGAATTGCGCGCGGTTGACCGTAGGCATACGTTTGCGTGTCGCAGGATCTTCCACGTATTCGATACCGTAGCGGCAGAGCACCAGCGACCAGTAAGCCTCCGCGTCCGTCGTGTCCTCGTTCAGTATCTGCTCGTAGATCCCCGCAGCCTTGTCGAACTCGTTGTTCCGGCGAAAATGGTTCGCGCGGTCGTATAGATTTTCCTTACGCTCGGAGTCAAGCTTTGGCAAAGTCTGCTTAGAACCACAGTACTCGCACTCCGCAACGGTAGAGCCCTTGTCGATGATCAGGTCGCCCCCGCACATTTTGCATTTGAAAATGGACATATTGTTCCCTCCGGATATAGTTATTTATTCAGTTTGCAAAGCCTGTTCCTCTCCGAAAGAACTGACTGGGCTTTTTTGCATAGCGGCATTATGCTCTCGTTATCGCCATCGACTATTGCGCGCTGAATCTCCTGCATCAGGGCG
Organism: Clostridia bacterium; assembly: GCA_017541305.1. Classification (GTDB taxonomy): domain Bacteria; phylum Bacillota; class Clostridia; order Christensenellales; family CAG-138; genus UBA3857. The sequence goes on from JAFXZJ010000055.1 coordinate 56,250, forward strand.
TTGAGCTCGCCTTCGGCTTCGGCTGTCGCGTCATTTGAAACGGGATCGCAGTAGTTGAGCGCGTCTGCAAGCTTTTTCAGTTCCGCCCTTGCCTCTTCGTTTTCGCAGCCGGCCGCAAGGCTGTTGCCGATAGAGCGAAGCTCCCGGATCTTCTCGACGTCCTTTTTCAATACCGTATCCTGCCGCTCGATCTCATCTCTTGTGGCGTCGGTCGCAACGGCCCCGAGGATTGCTACGGCAAAGAGAAGAATGAACACAAGCACGAAAGGCCACGCGGGAATGCCGGGAATGGCAGCAAGGCCCATTGCAAGAAAGCTCAGTATCAGCTGTACCGTCGCATAGATACTACCAACGCGAGCGATCGGAAAACCGTAAAAGCGGCTCTTTGCCGAATCGCCCTTGCCGAAAGCAACTGCAAATATGAGCAGACTTGTAAGTATCGCGAGAAGGCCAAACCCGTAGCCCACCCAGAACACGGAGTTGTGTTTGAAAGGAAGCACGAATGCAAGAACGTTATAAACGACCAGGATTACTGCGACCGTGATGATCGCGCGTATCATTTTTTTGCTGAGCTTCATATTATTCTCCCTTCTTAAAGCCGCAGTCCGGGCAGAACTTGCTTGTTATGTCCTTTGCTCCGCATTCCGGGCAGATCCAACCCTTTTTTTCCTCAGGCTTCTTCGCGCCGCAATTCGGGCAGAATTTTGATTTGATTCCATTCGTTCCGCATTCGGGGCATGTCCAGCCTGCCGTCTCATCTGGCTTTTTTGCTCCGCATTCGGGACAGAATTTGCTTGATATGTTTGTTGTTCCGCATACAGGGCACGTCCAACCGACTTTTGGTTCCGGCTTCTTTGCCCCGCAGTCCGGGCAGAACTTGCTTGTTATGTTTCGGGTCCCGCATTCGGGGCACGTCCAGCCTGCAGGAACAGGCGTGCCTTCTGCGACAGAGGTCTGCTCCTGGGCATTCGGGTTTATCCCATTCATTATATTGCCTATCTGCGGAGCCATTGCGCTCATTGCAGCCATACCCACGCCAAGACCCATGATATCACCCATCACACTGCCTCCGCCGACGCTGACTCCAGAGCCCATGTTGCCGATGCCCTCGGCGTATGCCTTCTGAACTTCCGTCTGCAGGACGTCCTTCTGGTTGTATCCCTTTGCGGCCATGATCTCCGCCTCGGTCAAGCCATGCACCCGCGCGGCCTGTGCTTCCGCCTGTGCCTCAATGATCTTGCGCTCAGCCTCACGCCTTGCGACCTCTGTCTTTGTCGTTTCCCCCTGCAGGACTGCTTCGCGCCTTGCCGCCTCGACCTGCGCCTTTGCCTGCTCCTCAACGGTCTTCACAGTCGCCTGTGCCTGAACCACGCGGGTCTGCAGAACGATGGTATGCAGTTCACGGATGCGCTTGAAATTCGGATCGTCCTCGGGAAGGACGATATGCGTAACATAAAGCTGCGGAACGGTGAGGCCGTACTCCTCAAAGCCCTCTGTTACCTTTTGACGGAGCGAATCGGAGATGATCTCCAGCTTTTCATCCACCTCGAGTATGTCGATATCATTCGTCTTTATTACCGTTGGTAGATTGGTTTTGACTGCGCTTGCTATCATCGGACGGAAGGAGGCCTGCAGGCTCTTTGTGAATCCGGCACTGTCGCGATCTTCCCAAGCGACGCCGCTCGTCGTTCCCACAAGCTTAATAAGCAGTTTCCTCGAATCGCCAACGGCAATGTTCATTTCTCCAGATGCGCCGATCTCAAGAGGCGTCCCGGTCAGAGGATCGATGAAACGCACCTTATCAGGCGTACCCCATTTGATGGCCATCTGAACGGTCTTGTTTATGAAATAGATCTCGCTGTGGAAGGTCCTCTCCGCGTTTGTGGGAAGCTTATACAGCTTTTCGAGCATCGGCAGCTGCTGTGTCTCAAGCGTGTAACGGCCCGGCCCGAACAGGTCGAGCGCCTGTCCGTCACGGAAGAATACCGCTTCCTGACTTTCATGGACGATGAGCTGGGAGCCGTAGTTGAAGTCCTCAACGGGATGCTTCCAGATGAAGGTAGAGTTGTCGCCCTCGTACTTGATTATGGATGCAAGGCCCTCCGCCTTGATGCGCTCCTTCTCAACGCGCTCGGCGACGTCGTTGTCATGGTCGCACACGGGGCAGACGTAGTGCGAAGCGGCCTTCGAGGTCTGGAGCCGGACGCCGCACTGCGCGCAGGAGAACTCGACAGTCTTGTCCTGCTCTGCCATCGTATTGATGGGCTCATGGCAGACGGGGCATTTAGCGCCGGCACCCTTGGATTGATCAAATACCACGTTGTTCCCGCAGTGCGGGCAAACGCGGCTTGCCAGCTTGTCCGTGCGGACATCAATAGTATACCCGCACGCACAGCTGATCTTTTTACTTGCGAAGAACCCAGCCTTCGCCTCAGCATAGCGCCCGCAGTTGGGGCATTCGATTACGAATTTTGCCATGGTTTTATTCCTCCGTTTGAATATTGTCTGTTGAATTTGTTTTTTCCGACGGGCTGTTCGTCTCCTGCCCGTTTGCGGCGCCGCGCGATCTGCGGAATTTCTCGGCGAGCCTTTCTATGCTGATATAGTATTCGTCATCCTTGAACTGCTTCCTTCTCTGGTCGATCAGATACACCTTGAAATCATCGTATAATCTGATTATCAACCTGCTTCCGCTGCTCTTCACGGTGCGGTAGGAATAGTACCCCGAAAGAACGCCCGAGCAGAAGCTCTCAAGCTTCCCGAAGTAATTGACGCAGTTTCTGTAATAATCCGAATTATCCTTCCTGTTCCTTCCGGCGATCTCTCTGTGATAGCTGTCCTTGAGCTTGTTGAGCGTTTCAAGCGTCCTCTGCTTTCTCGAAAGCAGCTTATCCCAGATAAACGTTGCCGTCGTCAGCATGAGCGATAAAGCGGCTATACCGGTTCCGATCAGTTCCATTTTTCCTCCTCTGTTTACAAGGCTTACAGCGTATTCGGCGGTCAGTTTTGCATTGCCCTTATCCGCGAATCGAGCTGCGCTATCTCCGCCTCGAGCTCCCTTCTGCGCTTGCCGGTAAAGAGGCCCTTGAGGTTTTTGAGCTCCGCTTCGGCTTCGGCACGGCGCTTTAAAAGGGTCTCGAGCAGAAGCCTGCGCTCGTTTTCCGCACGCTCCGCGGCTTCCCGGCGCTCACGCTCTGCGCGCTCAGCGGCTTCCCGGCGTTCACGCTCTCTCTGCTCATCTTTGGACTTTTGCTCCTGTTCAAGAGTATCGATACCGTCGAAAAGCTTCCAGTCCTTTGTATTGCATTGTCCATAATCAAACCCATTACTTTTCCGAGTCTCAATGTACTTAGTCGCAACAACGGTGCCGTCTGATTTCAATCCGACTGTTCGTCCTGGCGCCGCAAATACCGCGACAATATCCGTCCAGTTCTTGACGTTGCACTGACCGTTAGTATTACTTCCTGCAGCTACTACAGTTCCATCCTCCTTAAGGCCTACAATATGATAATCGGAATCATCCTTGTTAGCCCATCCGACATCACTGGATCCGGCAATCGATAGGATGCCTTTCCATTTTTTGACCTGTGAGAGGAACCCGAAGTCGTCGGAACACACAACACGTCCGTCCTCTTTTAAGCCGATGATGGACGAATACGGTTCGTCGTAGAAAACGGAAACAGCGATGATGTCCGCCCATTTTGAAACCCGGTTTTTAAGCTTGTTGAGACCTTTGACAATATCTTCATATTCTTCATCATCCTCATCGTACTCGATGGAGTGATACGGAGAGACGACGACCTTCTTATCGTTCTTTATACCGACGATCAGATCATAGGTGCTTGCAACTGAAACAATATTATTCCAACTCGCAAACGCTTCTGTATCGTCTGGATCGGTAGAAACGACCGTTCCATCCTTTCTGATACCGAATACATCAGATTCGGAGGCAAACACATCTGTAATATCACGCCAGGCGACGGTCTTAGTATCCCCGGCGCAAACAGCCGAACCGTCGTTTCTCAGTCCGATAAGGAATCTATCTCCGGCAGCTAACTTGACTATGCCTCGCCATTTATCAATGTCAAAACTCTTCTTCGAGGCGAAAGCAACCGTACCGTCGCCTCTTAATCCGGCGGTAAAACTGTTACCGGCAGCTATCGAAACGATGTCTGACCAATCGCCGACTTCGCATTGGCCATCATAGGAAGAATACAATTCGCCGCGCAGACGGGAATAATCGTTTTGGACATGTTCTTTGTATTTTGTGGCAAATACTTTACCTTGGATATTCAATGCGACCGTATGGTTTTTTCCACAGCAGACCAGGTTTTGAGCCGAAGCATACTTGGCTCTCAAATCGATAAGGCGCTGCTTCCCGGCAGCAATGCTTTTTTCTTCCTGCTCGATTCTTGCCTTCTCCCTATCTTTCTGTTCCTTTTCGATTCTTGAGAACCATTCGGCTGTCTCCTTGTCTGCGAAGCGTTTAGCGCGTTCGTATTCCTTTCCCTGTTGTATCAAGGAAGAAAAATTCTGCTCAAAATCTTCCTTAGACCTCACGTTTGCCTCTGCAAGCATAATGCCCAGATAGGCTCTGCTGTTCTCCGGGTCGATATCGAGCACCTTGTTGAAATATCCCTCGGCTTGCCCGAACTCGCCCTCCTCAAGGAAGAGCTGCGCCCGCTTGAGCAGCGAACCCACGCTCGGACCCGCGTCCGTCTGCTGTATCACCTGCTGAATTATCCGCTGCTCCGACTGCGCCTTTTCGGGCTCGTCCTTTCCGATCACCTTTTTGATGCCGCGGATCAGGTCCTGTATAAAGCCGATCTTTGCCATATCATAGCTTTGCAGAACGGAGAGCTGCTCGGGAAGATCGTATGGATCCATGCCCTTGTAGCATGGCAAAAGGAGCTTTGAGCGATCCTTGCGCATCAGCGCGAGAAAACGGCTCCACTCGTTCTTGACCCAGACGGCGTTGAAATATTCCGGCTTCGAGCCGATCGCGATCATAACCTTTGCGGAATTGAGCGCGGCGAAGATATAGGGCTCGTACTCGGAGCCTACCTTATCCTCGAGCGTTATCCTCGAGAAGAACACGCGGTAGCCTTCGCTTGTGAGCTGATAGTAGATCTCCTGCGCGTCGATGCTGTCCTTTGTACGCTCCTTGGTGTTGTCGTCGGTCTCCTTATAGCAGATGAAAACGTCGAAAGGCTCCTCGTTCTGCGAGGTGGCGAGTATGCCCTTCTGTACCTCCGCGATCTTCGCTCCGTCCTTCTGATACTGGCGGCGGGTGATGCCATCGGAGTTTTCGAGCGCGGCGATGTAATCCACGTCCTCAAGGAAGCTGTCAAAGCTCGCCCTGTGGCAGGTGGGGATGTATTCATACGTGTTCGGATCCTCAACGTACTCTATACCGAACCTGCACAGCGCGCAGCACCAGTGCGCCTCGGCGTCGGCGTCGTCCTCACGAACGATGTTCTCGTAGATCGCAAGCGCCTTATCGAATTCGCCCGCGCGCCTGAAATGATTTCCCCTGTTGAACAGCGCCGCCCGCTGCTCGTCCGATACCTTAGGCAGAGTCATCGTCGACCCGCAGTATTCGCAGGTCCCAAAGGTCTTTTCTTCATTGAGGACTATGTCCCCACCGCACATTTTGCATTTGATAATCGCCATACTATTCTCCTATAGCAAATTAAGCATTTTAACACTGACTTTTCTAAACTCTACGATCACGTTCTAAGTCTATTGCTATCTGCTCTGTCTCCTGAGTGGAACACTCAAAAACATACAGTTTATGTAACAGCTCCGAATCTGAAGGATAGGATGCACCTCGTCTGTTAATTTCGATTTGTATTTCAGACTTAAGAGATTGGTTCTTAAAGAAAGTATCGTATAATTCGACTCTCTCTTTTGTCATTTGATCTTTGCTGTTAATGTACTCCTGCATTAGATCATGAAGAAATAACGGGTCATAAGCTTTAATGTTAGCAATTGTATCATCCGCCCTTTTAAGAGTATTATTCACATAATTGGTGAACCTCTGAATGTTTTCAATGCCAAAGAACACAATCTTGCAATCATCACAAAGAAAAGCTTCGTTCTTCCATTCACACGGTTTATTGCAACTTGGGCAGTTATACATAATCTTTCCTCCTAAACGTATTATACTAATTAAGTTGTGTAACGCAAGTAGTAGCTTGAATCAGCATACCTATTATTGCCCTTTTTCTAACAAGCGGAAGCACAATCCTTCTTTACCAAACAGACGTTTTCATAAGCACATGCATTCTAATCTCCAACCTTATTATCTAACCTGACCCACATTGCAGGACGAATAGCAGCATAACCATAACCGTTATTGCCCGAAACTGAGCAATGAGGGCTAATCCAACCTTCATCCGTGACTTTTGTTGCTTTTGTTGGATCTTCACCCGGTGTTCTCAGCCACCATCCGATCCTTGCATCGTTAGCTTTTCCGCCAACCCATTTGGCCTTGCCATTTACGATTTTATATGGAGAAACATATGAGTTATAAGCTTCTGCCTCCGATATTGTATAATATGTTGGGGCACATAATCTTTCAGTTTCTGACCGATAATACTTCTCAACATCCAAGACGCTAAGAAGAAACACCTTGTCGGTTGTGCCTTTACCTGGGGTAGAACTATACTTAGGGTTTTTATCAGCAGAAACCTTAGATGCTACAATACGGCTACGTTCTTCCGAAGTAAATGCGGTGATATAGAAAGAATTATTCAGCCATTTTCTCAATGAGCAAGTTTCCCATGTAACGCTCGTGACACAAAAGTTATACTGCTTATAGTCTAATGCATATTTGCTGATGAGTAGCATACAATCATTCTCTACTGCGTACACCTGCCACTCGATAGGTTCGGAAGGGCTCCCTTTTTTTTGAATGTATCTACCAAACATATACGAAATAGGCGGAGCTTCTGGAAAAAGCTCTTTCACTGCAAGAGCAACATCTCGCCTTTTTTTATAAATATCAAGTGCTTCATTATAGCTATATGCGCTTGTAGTATTGTTGTGATTTGTCTCAGATAGAGTTTCAAGTTTTTTCGCAAACGCGGTTGCTTTTTCAAGATCATGCTCGATTTCTTCTCTTGATGCATAGCCTTGAAGTTTTGTTTCTAACTGGTTAAGTCGTGAACGAACGGAATCCTTCTTCCTCTCATAATCAGAAAGCAGATAATCTATTTGTTTCTTCTCTTTACCAGCAAAAATGCCGAGTTTTGATTTCTGCGCTGTAAGCTCTGTCTGCTTAGATGAGTAGTCGCGAATCTCATTATTCATCAGCCCAATCTGTTCCTTAATATCATCAAAACAGATTAGTATTCCTTTAATGAATTCTATTCTTTTATTCGCAGACGAAATGCGTTCCTTGAGAGTAGGCGCACTAGGATTTGCTCTCATGAGTGCATCAGCAACTAGCTCAACTATGTTGTTCTCTTTAAACGCCTCTTCATCTTTAATGCGTTCATTTATCACATCAATATAGTTGCTTAGTTCTGATACAATGCTTGGTTCACCAAAACGTGCTATTTTTAAATAATTATAGTTTCCTTCAAACGGTCTCTTGCATCCTGCAAGTTCTGTTTGATGGGATACTCTCAACTCGGCCATCAGTTTCACGAGATAAGCTCTAGCATTCTCCGGTTCATAGTCAAGAACCTTTTCAGCATACTCGTCTGCGTTCTTCCATTCCCCGTCTTCGAGATACAGAAACGCACGGTTCAAAAGCGCAGAAGTATTTGCACCAGGCGAACTTTGGACAAACGAATGCACAGGAGCTATTTCTTTCGTATCTTCCTTTGGCAGCAGTTTCTTTATTGCACGAATAAGATCCTGATCTGCGCCGACCTTGCCCATATCCTGAGATTGGAGTTTCGAAAACTCTTTGGGCATATCATATGCGTCGATATCCTTGAAGCAAGGAATGAGCCGTTTCGTCTTGTCCTTTTCCATGAGCTTGAGGAAGCGGCTCCATTCGTTCTTGACCCAGACCGCATTGAAATACTCATAATCAGTTCCAAATACAAGCATGATCTTTGCGCTGTTGAGCGCAGCAAAAACATAAGGCTCATACTCCTGCCCGAGCTTGTCCTCCAGCGTTATCCTTGAGAAAAACACACGATAGCCGGCATCGTTCAGCTTATCGTAGATATCTTGCGCAAGCACTGAGTCTATGGTGCGCTGCCCGACCTCTGCCGTTTCCTTATAGCAGATGAAAATATCATAGGGCTCTTCTTTACCCGAAACTTCAATTATGCTTTTACGCAGTTCCTCTATCCGCTTGGCTTCCTCCCGATAGACCTTACGGGAAAGAGCGTCGGAATTCTCCATGACTTGTTCAAAATCCTTGTCGTCCATCACGCTGTCAAAGCTCGAGCGGTGACAGGTCGGGATCTTTTTTCCTGTGGCAGGATCATCCACATACTCTATACCGTAGCGGCAAAGCACGAGACCCCAGTAGGCCTCTGCTTCCTCGGGAAAGTCCGCAACGACGGACTCAAAAACACCGGCGGCCTTGTCGAACTCGCACGCCGCACGCAGCCTGTTCGCCCTCGCAAACAGCGTCATTTTTTTGTCATTATCAGCTGTGGGAACTGTCTGAACGCTGCCGCAGTATTCGCATTCCGCTACTGTTGAGCCTTCCGTCAGGATCAGATCGCCTCCGCACATTTTGCATTTGATAATCGCCATATGAGCCTCCTATATGAACGTTTATTTTTCCGTTATCTCCATATGACGGAGCGCGAACTCCAACCCTAACAAAATGATCTCGTTTCGCGTGCGCCCGGTATCCTGCGCGACCTTATCGACGTCGTGCAGCATATCCTTTGGCATACGAACCGAGATCACCTGTGATTCCTCCGTGTATCTTTTCGGAGTTATTATCAGCTTCTGCTCTGTCATGCAGTACCTCCGTGTCCTTGTTCCATTGTAACACAATTGTATTCTGTTTGCAATACCCAATTATATTTAATTTCGATTAATAGTCATTTTCCATCTCCGCTATGCAAGTATAAGGGCCACAGAGATCTACACTACTCTAAAAAACGCCCCGAAGCGTAGCTGCCAAAATCGATTTGCCTGAAAGTTGTGTTGAAATCTTCGATTCGCCTCATTACGGCATTAAATCGGTGTAATAGTGTGCAGCAGTCTACTTCTGCCTCGTCAACCCAAGATCATACTGCTGATAATCCGGCAGCTCATATTCCATACGGATATCGAACTGCGCGTGGTGCTTACTCTTCACCGGGGGATCGGGATTTGTCAGCGCACCCTTGCCGACTCAGTTGAACAAAAGTGTCATGCTATGTTGACGTCATTGCTTCTCAATAAAATCCGATAGTATCTTCAGCAGTTCGGGGACGTCGTTTTTGACGGTGTCATAAATGATGGTGAGATCAACACTGCCGTATTCGTGGACGATCCTGTTGCGCAGACCCTTGACCGCCCTCCACGGGATCTCCGTGTTCTGTGCTTTGAAATCCTCGGAAAGCTTGTCCGCGCTTTCCGAGACCTGAATAAGCCTGAACATGGCGGAGTCGGCCAAAACTTCGTCTTTTTCAAGCTCCTCTTTCGTAATACGCGCGGTGTGAGCGACGATGAAGCCAAGATCGTTAATGATCCGATTCACATAGTAGCGGTCATTTTTGACATTATCCATAGATCTTTATACCATCCTTCAATACTTCATTTACAAGATCGGGGTTTTCGGCAAGCTGCGAATAAGAAAGCACATCCACCTTCTTCTTCAAGCCTTCTCGAAGAGCTTCCACGAGATCGTAGAACCGGATCCCGGAAACCTTTGTCGAGAGAAGCAGATCGACGTCGCTCTCTTCACCGGCTTTGCCTTTCGCATAAGAGCCGAAAAGATAGCAGTATTCGACTTCATAAGCCGGAAGTATCTCGGCGCATTTTTGAGTGATGGCCTCAATACTCAATACTCCATGGCTTTCGTCCATATACCCGTACTGCTCGAGCTTTTGGAAAATGTAAAGGTACTTGAAGGATGTGCGCTTCCTCTCATCGTTCTCGTAGTTTTGATATGTTCGCAAGGGCATTCCGAGGAAAGCAGCGCTTTCCGCCTGCGTCAACCCCTTGCTTTTTCTTAGTTCTTTTAGTGTCATAGCATTCACCTCGGTATGATTATAGCATACTTGCGTCCGCTTCGCAAGCAACAATACGCAACAATTGCGCATTATATGCAACAATTACACGCAATTGCTGCGTTTAATGTTGCATATTCGTGCGCAAAGGCTGCGTATATCGGCTGATTTAGCCTCACAGATTAGTTTTGCATTATGCAGCCAAACGTATCCCCGTTGCTCCGCAAGAGCTCACATTTTTCATTCCCGTATCGCCATTTGGAATCAATTGCTAGCTAACGAAAGGATTCCCCGAGTTGTTTGGTTGCCCCATAGATTTACACTACTCTCAAACCTTCCCGGCGTACACCGCGACGTCCGCCGGTTTGAGTACCCCATAGATTTACACTACTCTCAAACTGATGCTGATAGTTATAGTATCGCCGAACTGTTTGAGTATCAAAGAGCTGACGCCCGAGCTTGTGAATACTCTCATCCGCCGAATCGAAATCCATGAACCACAGCTAATCGACGGTCAGCGAACTGTAAACGTTGACATTTTCTTCACCGGCATCGGAATGTTCTCAGTACCCGATTCGGAAGAGCTGTCCGCTTTGATCGCCGAATTTTCCAAACATTCAGCATAAAAAAACGGTGCAGGCCTTGAAAGCCTGCACCACCCCTCAAAAGGGATCCTTATACGGAACGTACCGTAAGACGGTTTTTCTCATTCTCTGTTCCTCCGGGGCGGATAGGTCTAATTTGACAGCGACGTTATTATACTATGCCCCAACCGCTGCTGTCAACAGGAAGAGAAAGCGCCGACCGTGTCAAGTTCTTCTGGGAGAAATCAAACGACGGAATCGAGAGGCATGAGCTTCGCGTAAGCCTTGAGGATGGCGGTAGTGCCGGTGAGCTTGCCGTAGGACAGGCCAGCGGGAGCATGCTCGTTCTCGAATACGCTCCAATCGTGATATCCGCCGAAAGCCTCGTTGATCTGCTTTTCGGCGTATTTGCTGTATATCTCAAGCCCGTTTTTAAGGGCATTGTGATCCTTAGTGCGTTCCTTTCGGCTCCTTGAAACGCGGATGTGATCCGGGGTGACCTTGCCGCCGTTTTCGGTGAAGATGCGGAGCATTGCCATCTTGCCAAGACCCTCCCTTGTCCATGCGAGAGGATTCCTTGAAAGGCGCTCCGAAAGCAGATGACTGACGAGGGGTTCTGTGCAGCTTCCGGGATGATCGCCGGTAAGGCGTTCTACTATCGAATCCCAGTTATTTTGGAAGTAGTTGACAAGCTCGGAGAGCGCTTTCTCCCCCTTCTCGTCCTGCTTCTCGCCTATCGAAGCACAGAAGCGGACGAATGAATCGAAGTCATTCTCTCTTACAGCCTTCTTGATAACTCCGGCATAGGAGGAGGCTCCCTTGAGCATGAACAGCTTTTTGAAGTATTTCTCCAAATGGAAGCCATCCATCACGAATACGGCGTTCGGCATCAGCGTTCCGAGATTCGTGATCCAGTTCCCGCCGTCGGCGTGGATATAAACGTTCTTTACTTTGTCCATGTCATATCGCTCGTATATGGCGGCAGTAACGTTCTCAATAAAAGCTCCGTTATCCATCCCGAAGCCCTGAAAATGCACCGGGTTTATCGTTTTGTGCCTCTTTGGGTCCGAGGTATCCATACCCTCGGTAACGGTAACAAGAGGCACGAAAGCGCTTTTCCTCGGACGCAGATGAACGTGATCCTCATCGGCAAATACGTGAAGCTCGGAGGGAGTGTGCTTCGCTCTCTCCATTGCCGTTACAGGCGCTTTCATGGACAGAAGCTTGTTGTTTACAGTCTGACGGCTGACAAGACCTCCGGCAACATTTGCAGACTTCTGCATGGACATGGATGCGGCATACTGCACGAGCTCAGCGCAGAGCTCCTTTGACAGCCTCTCGTTCGGCTCTATCCCGATAAGGTGATCTACAAGATAGATGTTCCTTCCGTCTTTAAAGGAGAAATACGTCCGCTTGAAACGAAGCTCTCCCAATGCGGTCGTAAACACACGGGGAACATTCCGTTCTTTCACAGTCAGCCCGTCGAGCTTTCTCTCCTTCTTTGCGGCAAGAACAGCGTTATCTATTTCGCCTATAGCGGCGGATACAATCTCCAACGTGCCGGACTTCACGACCGAAGATAGCTTCTCAACGATCTTTGCCAGGTCAGACAGACCGACTTTTTCGATCGTTTTTAAAATTTCCTCTACCAATCCACAGGCTGTTTGTGTTATAATGTCTTTCACGGGGCGCGCCTCACTTTCGTAATGTTTGTAGGGTAAACAAATAATATCACGAAAGGTGCGTTCCCGTATTTCTTTTTTCTAAAACGAAACCACGTCTGTTTTCCGCTCCGCCCCCGCGGGGGCGGAGGCCCCGCCTCCCGGCGGGAAGGGTTTCGTTCTTTCTCCCAGATTTATTTTACACTAACGAAAGCGCCGCCGGCGGCTGTTATTCCCCGTTTTTCTTGAAAAAGAAGAACGTTTATGATACATTCAGATCGATCGTCGGTCTTTGCGGAGGTTATTATGAAAAAGCTTTTTTATGCGATCATCGCGCTGCTTCTTGTATGCGCAATGCTTTGGGGCTGTGCTCCGAAAAATGATGCCAAAGGCGGTACCGGGCCGCAGGAGGACGAGTATGCTTTCAACGTCGAAAACCAGGCGTACTGGCGTGAAAGGCTTCAGTACTACCGCAAGGACGACGGCGTTCGCCAGATCATGCTCGTTCGGTGCACGGAGGGCAGCAATGCGACCGTTCAGTTTTATACCAAGCTTACCAATCAGAACAACGCATGGACGCTCCTGTTTGAAACGGACGCCTATATCGGCAAGAACGGAGCCGGCAAAACTCAGGAGGGAGACGCCAAAACGCCCTACGGGGATTTCGGCGTTTTAAGCGCGTTCGGGATCCTGTACGATCCCGGAACGAAGCTCGATTATATCAACGTGACCGAGACCACCTATGCCTGCGATGAGGAGTGCGAATATTACAATCGGATCATCGACACCCGGGAGACCGGCCATGACTGCAGCGGCGAGGAGATGTTCATCTATTCGCCCGAATACAATTACGGCATCGCGCTTGATTATAATCCGGCGTGCGAATGGCCTCTCGGCTCTTCCATCTTCCTCCATTGCAAGGGCGCAAAGGTCTTCACCGGGGGCTGCATCGCCATCGATGAAGAGCTGATGAAGCTCGTTCTTATGAACGCCGAGCCCGGCATGCGCGTCATTATTCATGAAGAATGAGCAATAAATACTGCATTATTGGAGAAACAAGTATGAAAAGGCTGCTTTTCTCGATCATCGCGCTGCTCCTTGCGTGCTGCATGCTTTGGGGCTGCGCTCCGAAGAACGACGTCCCGGACGCCACCGAGCCGCCGGAGCCCGCGAGCACCGACGCCGCTCAGCCGACCGAGGCTGCAGGCACGGACGTTCCCGGGACCGAAGCGCCGGAGGCTGTAACGGCAGGCATGGCGTATGAAGGTGTAAGCAATTACTGCCGGTACGTGTACGGCTGGGGAACGGGCAGAGAAGGCACCGAAAACTGCTCGCTGATGATGGGCGAAGAGACGGAAACGGAATACCTGGTGCTGTTCCGCAGCTATACCGATACTTTTGTTGATTTCTACGTCGATAAAACGAGCGGCTCCACGAGGATGGTGGAGCGCATACCGTCGCTCAATATCGAGGAAGAAGCGGGAACGTTCGATCTGTTCGATTATCTTGGGGAAAATGCTCCTACGCCCGTTCCGGAAGAGCCGACGGCGGAGCCTGAACGCTTCGTTTTCCGGCCGAAGGTCTGCTCCGTGTATCTTGAGGAGATATTCGGCGAGACCATGTGCGAGACCTGGTTCAACCTTGTGGATGCGGTCATGGCGGGCGAAAACACCTTTGCCTGCCCCGATAAGCACACCTACGATTGGGTCATGGGACAGTTCCCGAATAAGTGCTTCCCGGTGTTCGTGGAGCTCATCGACTTTGCGTATGACCGGAACGATCCGGTCAAAGACGGCGTCGGGAGCTTTACCTGGCTCGTTTCCCCCGAGGAAGCCGCGGCGAGGATCGCGGAGTTCGCGGAGCAGATCGAAGGCATCCTAAACGAGGTGCTCGAACCCGATTGGTCGGACGTTGAAAAAGCGCTTGCGCTGTACGTTTACTTCTCGAGGACCTATGAATACGATTGGGATACGTACCATGTGGATATGGAAAATCAGGTGGATTATACCACGACCTTACGCCTCTTCGAAACGGGGACGGGCATCTGCCGCGAGATCGCTCCGGCGTATTCCTACCTTTTGATGCAGGCCGGCGTCGACGCCGCCACTGTCAAGGGCAGCTTGCATGAATGGAGCTATGTCCGCATAAACGGCCGCAATTACCATATCGACCCGACATACGTGCTCAGCGAGATGGATAAGCTGATCTATTTTATGATGACGGACGATCAGCGCGACGCGACCGGCTGCAGTAAGGATAATTTTATCTACGTCTCCAACTATGCGCAGGATCATCCTCATCCTGACTACAAGGCGGACGACGACTTTTTCGCGCCGGTATGGGATTACCGCTTTGAAAAGCTTTTCCCGGACGAGAACAGGATCCGCTGCTGGCGGTATGCCGAAGGCGATGCGCAGGAGCATTTCGAATTCGATTATTCCGGTTTTGATCAGCAATAAAGCGGTGCATACGGCAGAATAATAAGACCGGAGCCGATCCGGGTAAACAAACGGTAACGGAAAAGGAGAAAGCAGGATGCGATCAGATACGATCCACGTAACGAACGGAGGCGCCGGCTTCGGCAAGGCGCTTGAGCAGGCGGAGCGCGTTGCGGCGTTCAAGGACCTGACCGAAAAGAGCGCGATGCATCTTCGGCTGCTGACCGAAGAGATGATGGGCATAATGCACGCGCTGACCGGCGAAAAGGAAGCCGATTTCTGGATAGATGACGAAGAGGGAGTGTTCTCGCTGCATCTTACAGCCAAAGCGGAGATGGATTCGGAAATGCGGAAAAAGCTGCTGGCCGTTTCCCAAAGCGGCAAAAACGCCGCCAGGGGCGTAACGGGAAAGCTGCGAGATCTGTTCGAAAGGTTCATGGCTCCCGGCGATATGAGCGTCGGCCAGTCGCTTGCAGCCGGCTTTTGCTGTGATAACATAGATCTGGAATTCGGCATGATGCATTTTATGCCGGATGATTACTGGTCCCTGCGCCGCTACAGCGCTTCACTTGAAAGGGCTTCCGAACCGGATGAAAACTGGGATGAGCTTGAAAGATCCGTTGTCGCGAACCTTGCGGACGACGTGAGGATCGGCATAAAGGGCCGCGACGTCGAGATCATCATTATCAAGAGATTCTGAAAGGAGCCACCATGGAACTGAATTTTGAAAGCAGCAACAGTGCCGCCGTCATCGGCATCACCGGCAGGCTGGACACCGTGACCGCGCCGGAACTGGAGGAGTACATCAATTCCAGGCTCGGCGGCGTCGAAACGCTGACGCTTGACTGCGCAGGCCTTGAATACATCTCCTCCGCGGGCCTTCGCGTGCTGCTGCGCACACAGAAGAAAATGGCCGCGTGCGGAGAACTGAAGCTGATAAACGTGAGTCCGATAATCATGGAGATCTTCGAGATCACGGGCTTTAATGAGATACTGACGATCGAATGAAGCCGGGACGGCGGGCATGACCCGCCGGAGGTCCGAGCACTGAATAAGTGATGAGCATCGAGCTCATCGGTAAAGCGTCTGCCCAAAGCATGAAACACGTATTTCGAGTTCCCGGTCGCTTCCGTGTATCTGAAACGATAACGGAAGCGGAGCGATTCCGTACAATTATATTCACGCAAAAAGCACCGCAAAGAACGGTGCTTTAATTTATTCATGTGCCGACTTGGTACTCAGCTCTATGAATGGCGTTACAGGTCAGCCGCGGCTTCGATAGCCGTTTCAGGCGCTTGATCCTTTTTGATGCATCCGGACTTTTGCGCGCTCATGAGAAGCTCGAGCTGCATGCAGTAGCCGTTCAGTGCGGGCATCAGATATCCCACCGTGGAACCGATGATGACTGCGAGCGGCATCATGGAAAGATCCGTTCCGCAGGATGAGAACATGATCGGCAAGACCGCAAAGGCCGAGCCTGGGATGGGCGGAGCGGCAATAGCAACAATGACCGAAACGAAAACCAGCTTTGCAAGCATAATCGTGTCGACCGACCCTGCGGACATATATGTGAGGACCCAAACTATCGAGCCGAGCATTATCGCGCCGCAGGGCATATATATGACGATGCCGAGCGGCAGTCCGAAATTGACAAACTTTTCGTCGATACCCCACTTTTGCTTGCAGCATTTCATGCTCTCGGGAAGAGCCGAAACCTGCGAGCTGGTGGTAAGGTTGATGATAAGCGCCGGAAGCTGTGCGGAGAAAAGCTCTTTGAACGGACGCTTTGTGACGATCAGAGCCCGGACCAAAGTCACAGCGACGGTAATTGCGGAGGCGCCGAGGCAAATGATGACGATCTTGGATACGCCGCCCAGCTCCGAAAGCTTTCCGCTCAAAAGCAGATTCGTAAAGCCGAGGTAAACGAACAGCGGAAGCAGCTTGCAGACCGCCGCCATCATACGGTTAACGAGCGTTCCGGCTTCGTCGATGAACGTGCGTAGATGTCCCACCTTGTCGCCAAGGCCGAGCATGATCACGCCTATGAAGACGGCGATAACTATGACCTGCAGGTCGTTGTCTATACGGAAGGGCTCGATGAGGTTGCCGGGGATGATATCGAGGATGAGATTTGTGAGGTCGCCGAATACGTTTCCTCCGCCCGCCGATGAGGTCGGGGAGATGATGCCCATTGGCAGACCAACGGCGATCATAGCGATCATAGCGATCCCATAGGTCACCATCATTCTTTTCAGGAGTCTTCCGCCGAGTTTTCCAAAAGAGGAAACGTCACCGATCCCGCTTATCCCAAGAATTACCGCGCAGAACACCAGCGGAGTTGCCAGAGCCGAAAAGACGGCGGAAAGCTTGGTGAACAGCCCCGAAACGAGCGGGATCATATAATCATTAAGAGCTGCCTCGGGGAGAAGTCCCGATACGAGCCAGGTGACGACCGACAGCACTGCTGCAAGAAGAATCCCGATCAGCATCGAGTTTTTTCGTTTCCTTAGGGGCGCCGGGACCGTTACGACGTTAAGACCGCGGTTCTGGCGGTAGGCATATTGCGGATCAAGATTGAGTTTGGCAAGAATGCTATACGATAAGCTTGCTTCCGGATCTGTCTCAAGAGGATTTCGCGGAGCGCCCTTTTGCGACAGTTCAAACGAGATGCTCCCGAACCTGCGAATACCTTTAATGGTGCATGGCTCATCTGTTCCGTACAGATCACGAAAACGCAAAAGCAGCTCCTCAATGGTAAGCCGCAGCTTTACCGTGCTTTCCGCTCGTTTGCCGGCGTATTCCCGGTACGCATTGACGGCATTTTCCGACCATGAATCGATTGCTTCGTTCGTCAGTTTTTTCGTATCCTGAAAGAATATCATTCTCATCATCCTCGCTTTCCGAATTCTTTATATTATAACGCCGTGTCCAGCAAATGTCCAACAAACACGGGCGGCTTCAAAATAATTTGGGAAGTTATGCGAAAAAGCGGCGGAAGCAATTCCGCTGCCGGGTGGTTTAGAGCCTTATCGGCAACACGTACTGTCACAACTTTATTTGCGGAATCTTCTTTCGATCTCCTCTTCGCATTCGCGCAATATTTCCTCGACCGGGGCGCCTTCAATATCGAGCCCGACGGCCTTTATCAGCTCAACGGTCTCGATCCCGTAGAAATTCTGCGCAAGCGCCCTGACGTATCCAAACCCGTATTCCTCCGGGAAGAAGTCCCCTCCGGCTGTCGTGACGTAATACAGCTTCTTCGCACGGCACATTCCGACCGGCACGCCCTCCGGCGTGTATCGGAAGGTTATACCGACCACGTTGATCTGCTCAAAATAGGTCTTAAATGCCGCCGGGAACGAGAGATCCCAGAACGGAGCGGCGATAACGATCGCATCCGCTTGTACAAACTGCCTTGCATAGCCGAACATCGGATCCGCAAGATCCCCTTCCTGCAAAAGACGGTCCCGTTTTTGAAGGAAAGCCTCGTCGACCTTCGGAAAATCGCATTTTTCAAGGTTTACGTGCTCGTAAGCACCGCCGAGAACATCAAGCAGGCGGAGCGCGAGTCGCCTCGTCCGGGAGGCTTCACGAACACAGGCGTCAATGAAAAGTATCATTTTTCAGCTCCTTTGACTTTACCGGGCTTTACTTCCCCAGCCTTGCGGTCAGCGCATCGAGCTGTTCGCGGCTGAGCCCGATCGAAAGCAGGTATTCTGCTGCTGCTTCCTTCATGTCGGCCGTCTCAAGATCGTACTTTCCAAACAGAGCGGAAAGCGTCTTAATAAGGTTGTTCCTGAGGATGATCGCATACGTTGCGTCGTCGGGCCCGACGTGATAAAAGTTTCGGTAAGTGAGCATATAATCTGCCGCGACCTCATCATAGTCTGCGCCGACGAAGCATTCGAGGATCGCGCACAGGATGCCGCTGCGGTCCTTGCCCTCCTTGCAGTGGATAAGATACGGTCCGTCGTTCCCGATGATAAACAGCACGCACTCCCGGACCTTTTCGCCGAACTCCGCCGAGGCGAAATCATAGCTCATTTCGATATTTGCTATCGTACAATCGCTGTAATAGCTTCCGGGGAAAGTATCGAACTCATTCATCCCGTCAGCCGGGTCGCCGAGGTTTATCACCGATCGGATCCCCGCTTTTTCCATCGCCTGCATGGCGAACTCGTTCCTGCCGAGATCCGGATCGATCGGCGAGCTGCTGCGATAGAGAACGCCTTCCCTCATTCCCGAGACCGCGACCGCTCTGAAATTGGCATAATCCTCGTCCGAAAGATCGGCGTAATCGTCGCGATCGTTCGTCCTCTCAAGGTTGCGGGCGTTGTATTCGTCAAGATAGCCGCGCTTTTCCTTCAGCGCAACAGCGACCTCGGTGACGGACTGATCCCATTCGTAGCCCGGATCCTCTTCGATCGTCCGCTTTTCGCCGATACCGGTTTCCTGAGCGAACGACCCCATATTGATCGCGAGGGTGATATCGTCGTCCTCGGGATCGTATCTCATTATCATACACCCGGCGTCGACGTCGGTGTAGGACGTTCCGACTGGAAGCGCATATTCCCGGTCCGCGATCTTCACGGTGACGATATCGCCGATTTCAATTCCGTTTGCCTTCAACTCGTCGAACGTCGTGTCCAGCATCACGTTTCCGGACTTCTTGATGTTCGCGATCTCCACGACAAAGGGCTTAGCGGCTTTATTGCAGCCCGAAAACAAAAGCAGCACGGACATGGCAGCAAGCAGGATGCAAATGGCCTGTTTGAACGTTTTCACAGCGAAACACCTCAGCTAAATTATTACTGACGTTATTATACCGTTTTTAATGCTTCCGCACAAGAGAAAACAAGGCGGAGTTTTACTGCGGATGCTTACTGCATCAGTGTTAACTGCAAAAGGTTCTTTACCGCGACGCGGCATAGGGTCAGAGGGCACAGCCCTTGCAAGCGGCCGTTTGGGTATAAAAAGGCGATGCTTGCAGGGACATTAACCCATCGGTAATTCATATGGCCTCGCAGAGCGCAAAGCACTTTTGATGGACTTGCTCCGTCAAAAGTGCTTTTGCGTTACTTTCGCAGAAAGTAACAAAGGCATTAACCGGGTTGTTGGTAGCTTTATCAGATTCACGTCAGCAACCGTATTCGTAGTAGTCGGGAACAGTCATGCTTTTGAGGAATTTGCTGTTTGCGGTGATCGGCGAATCTCCGAGCTCATAGCCCTTTTCTTTCATGAGCCTTGCCTTGAAATCAAGAAACTCAGCCGGAACGTTCAAGGATGAAGCGGCCTGGGAGAAAGACTGACCATCATCCAACGCGCCGAAGAAATCATCGTCGGAGATCAGGAGTTCCGATGCGAAGAGGTTCGCTTCCTTTTCACAGCGGCTGCTTTCGTCAAAAAGTGCAAGCTCATGGAAAGCGTGCATGCCCGAATCGGCGTGCAACATAGCGTGCCCGAGCTCATGTGCGGTAATTATGCGCTGTATCATGTAGGGAAGATCGGAGTTGACCGTGATCACTTTGATGCGGTTGCTTTTGACGAAAAAACCCTTTATCGCATCTTTGCCCTTGCCCATAGGGGAACAGCATACCGGGATGCCGAGGAGAGAACACAAAGCAAAGGGATCCGTCTCGCCGCATTTCGCTTTGAGCTTTGCGACAGAACGAACGATGTTATCGCATGCCATTATCTTCACCCCTTTCGCATAGGTTATCCGCCGATATTATACTGCATTCTTCCAGATCTGCAATACAAAAAATGGTACTCACTTACCGACTGGACAAATATATCCGAAGATCAATCCTGATCCTTTTTGCCGAACTTCCTTCGCGCCTCTTCCTTGCAGGTGATGTATGCCTTCATGACGGCTTCAAAGAATGCGTCCTTCTGCTCCTGTGAAAGCTCACCGCCTGCAAACAGAGCTGTATTGGCGGACAGTAGCTCATCCATATTCTTTGCTCCTGCGGCTCCGTAACGCTCTCGAGCTTCGGCGATGTAATCGTCCTTTTCGATATCCGCCATAGGATCCTCGCATTCATCATCGGAAAGGAATTTGACCGAAACACCCAAAGCCTTTGCCAGCTTCAGCATAGAAGCCGGGCGGGGCTTTTTTTCGCCCTTCTCATATGCGATCACGGAACGGACCGATAAGCCAATCTTCTTGCCAAGCTGCGGTTGAGAGATTCCGAGGGATACCCTCGCTTCCTTCACTTTCTCAGAAAAGGTCTTCATTGGAACACCACCTTATAATTATTCATAAAAGTTCAATGAACCCTATTGACATTAGTTCAACACAGTGATACAATCACGCATGAACAATATTGAACTATCATGCATATTATACTTGAACCGCAGCCCCGTGTCAAGCGTAAATGCAAAAAAGTTCACCGGTTTATTCGAGGGAGTCCCTGCAAGCATCGCCTTTGTCATGACAAAGGCCGCTTGCGTTCGGACTTGCAAGCATCGCCTTTGTGTTCACAAAGTCTGCATGCGTGCAATTGTCCTTGCAAGCATGGGATTTGTGTCCCCAAATCCGCTTGTCGAGGCACGCCCCAAGCCCCTATTCCGCACAGCGAGAGAGAGAATGATGATCAAACGGAGGTATAAATGAGAAACCGAGAGTATGACATGCACCTGCGTCTGAACGAAGCGGAGTACCGCAAGCTCGGCGAGCTGGCACAAAAAGCGGGAGTCACCCGATCTGTAGTGCTGCGAAAAATGATCGTGGGCACGGAGATCAAGGAACGTCCTAACGTCGATTTCATTGATCTGGTCAGCACGATCGACCATCTGTGCATAAACGTGAACCAGATCGCGCATCACGCAAACGTGCAGGGCGGTATCACCGCAGAGGAGGCCACTGAAGCAAAACGGTTGGTGACGGAGATCAGAAAAAGGCTTTACTTGAAAAAGGACATTTGGATGTGAAGGAATTGAAAGAAATAAGGATCTGTGATTTGAAGCCCTTTGAGGAACACCCTTACAAGGTGCTTGACAATGAAGAGATGGACGCATTGGTAGAAAGCATCTTGGAACACGGGATAATGACACCACTGATCGTACGGCGGGTCGGTAACGGTTACGAGATCATATCCGGGCACAGGCGCGCGCATGCGGCAGAATTGGCGGGACTGGAGACTGTTCCGGCGATCGAGATGGATATGACAAAGGATGAGGCAGAGGTTGCTCTTGTTGACAGTAATCTTCACCGCGAACATCTGCTGCCGAGCGAAAAGGCGTTTGCTTACAAGCTCAAACTCGAAGCTCTGTCCCGTCAGGGCAGGCGGACGGACTTAACTTCGGGACAAGTTGTCCCGAAGTCAGATGGCAACCGAACGACTGCTGTCATCGGGGGGCAGACTGGTGAAAGCTACAAGACCGTGCAGCGCTACATCCGCCTCACACACCTTATCCCCGCTCTTCTCGATATGGTAGATGACGGACGTATCGCGTTTTCCGTCGGTGTTGAACTTTCATTCCTTGACAGCGATCTGCAGGCAGCGCTCATGACCGCTATTGATCTGAACGACTGTACGCCGTCATATGCCCAGGCCTGCCGGATGCACAAGGCCGTGAACGACGGCTCTATCAGCGAGGAAATGATCGATAAAATCATGGCGGAAGAAAAGCCGAATCAGAAGGAAAAGGTCAGCATATCCGCGGATGAGCTTCGCGGGTACGTGCCAAACGGCACTCCATCCGAGATGAAGGCGTTTATCAGAAAAGCATGTGAGCATTATTCGGATTATCTCAAGCGAAAGGAGCGTAATAGCGATGAAGCGAGATAACGACATAAAAGGTACGCCGCTGTCTGTGATCCTGCCGTTTGAAAACCTTGAGGAAGCGAATTCACAGGCGAAGTTTACCGTAAAGTCGGCCGGAACTGTCTATACCGTAACCACGCATTTTGATCCTTCCGGCAAGCAGAGCGTATTCGATCAGCTGAAAAAGCTCCTGCTCCCTGATTGACCGTACATTTGAGTTTTTACGTCGGGCACGGTATCGTAAATATGCCTTTACTGTGCCCGATGTGGAAAGGAGCCATATGAAAAACAAATCATCTGGGCAGGAAAAGATAACAGCTCTGTATTGCCGTCTCTCTCAGGACGACGGCAGAGAGGGCGAAAGCAACTCGATCTCCAATCAGAAGGAGATATTACAGGCATACGCCAAGAAGAACGGGCTGCTGCATCCCAAGTTCTTCGTAGACGACGGCTACTCCGGCACGACCTTCGACCGTCCCGCGTTTCGCGAAATGGAAGCCATGGCCGAGAACGGAGAGATAGCTACGATAGTTGTGAAAGACCTCTCCCGCTTCGGCAGGAATTATCTTGAAGTCGGCCAATACCTTGAGATCAAGTATCCGACGCTCGGAATCCGTTTTATCGCCATACAGGATAACGTCGATTCCGAGAGCAACACCGGCACCGAGCTTATGCCGTTCTCCAACATCTTCAATGAATGGCATGCGGCTACTACGTCCAAGAAGGTTCGAGCCGTTTGGGCTTCTAAAGCCGCTCAGGGAAAACGCGTCAGCCATATTATCCCTTACGGATATGTTCGGGACGAAAAAGATATCGAGAAATGGCATATTGACCCGGAAGCCGCGGAAGTAGTGAAACGCATTTATGACTTATGCCTTTCCGGTAAAGGGCCTTCACAGATCGCTCGAATACTGGAGGCGGACCGGATTCCGACACCTTCGGAGCACTTTATCTCCATTGGTCGGAATCCCTGCAGCAAGGTCACGGCTATTCCGTATAATTGGTCGGGTGACTGCGTAGCGGATATACTGGATAATCGGGTGTACACCGGCTGCGCTGTGAACCACAAGACGACGCGTGTCAGCTACAAGGTACATAAGATGATCTATCACCCCGAAGAGGAATACCAGATCATTCCCAATATGCAGGAACCGATCATTCCCGAAGAAACGTGGCTTCGGGTACATGAACTCAGGTCACATAAGCACAGGCCGACAAAGTACGGTTTCACCAGTATTTTCTCCGGATTGGTTTTCTGTGCCGATTGCGGGAAGAAGCTATACTTCCTTGCGCCGAAAAAGGATCGTCCCAATAGTCAGCACTTTGTTTGCTCCGGTTACAAAAACGGACATCATGGCTGTACGACGCACCATATCCGCGAGGTAGTCCTTAAGGAGATCGTTTGGGAAAGCATAACGAGGTTCGTGGATTTTGTCCGTTCATATGAATCGGTTTTCGTCTATCTGCTGGAACAGCGGAATGCGAAAACACGTTCCGTTGATCTCAAACGCATGAAAAGAGCTGTTGAGAACAACAGAAAGCGTATTGATGAAATAGACGTACTGATCGAACGCATCTATGAGGACAACGTAAAAGAAAAGCTGACCGACGAGCGTTTTCTGACAATGAGCCGCAAGCTTGAGGAAGAACAGCGCTTGCTCAAAACCGAAACGGAAGCTGTTCAATCGGAGCTTGCAAAAGAAGAGGAACGGAAAACGGACCTCCGCCTTCTTCTGAAAACCATAAGGGAACAAACGGATATCAAAGAGCTGACGCCGCAGCTGGTGAATACTCTAATTCGCCGGATCGAGATCCACGAAGCCGTAAAAAACGGCAACGAAAAAACCGTTGCTGTGGATATCTTCTTCACAGGGATCGGCCTGTTCTCGGTCCCCGATTCGGACGAGCTGTCCGCTTTGATCGCCGAATTTTCCAAGCATTCAGCATGAAAACGGTGCAGGCATTAACCGCCTGCACCAACCCTCAAAAAGTATCCTTATACGGAATGCCCCGTGTTGCTTTCGCCCGCCCCGGGTTTTGATCCCTGCCCGTTTTGCGCAGCACGAAGTGCAAGCTAAACGTGGCAATAGGGTCAAAACAAATCCCTCCATCTGCACCATAGCGAGTATTGACAACGGATTTCAGTCAATACTCGCTTTTCTTTTGCCTAAAATGCTTATTCTCCCGCCGCGTGCGGGACGTATTCGACGGCAACGCCTTTTCTTGTATCCTGCTTGAAGTTGCTTTCGACATAATTGTCTTCAAGATCAATGTATCCGGCGAAGCGGTAATGGATCACGATACGCTGGGTACGGTTCTTACCTTTGCCTTGGACCTCGGAGACCTCGATACGGTCGATAAGCTCTTTCAGAAGCGGAGCGGTCAGTGTGTCCATTTCCATGAACCTGCGGACAGCGCGGATGAAATACTCATTGTTTTTCGCTGCCGTTCGAATGTTCGCTAGTTTCCGTTCAAGTTCCTCGATCTTCGCTTTCAGCTCGACCCGCTCGACATCGTATTTCAGCGACATATGCGAATACCATTCATCGGTCACCTTGCCGAGAGCATTGTCCTCGTAGAGCTTTTCGTAAAGGGTTGCGACAAGCTCCTTTCGCTGACGGGCTTTGCGAAGCTCTTCCTCAAGAACGGTGCGCTCGGCTCGTGCCTCTGCGTCGGTCTTCTTTGAAAGCAGTTCGGCAAAAGCGGTTTCATCCTCCTGTAAAAAAGCTGACAATCGTCTTAACTCAAGCCGAACGACCTCATAGAGAGCATCTTCGCGGATATAGTGTCTTGTCGGGCAGGTGCCACGATAGTCCTTCACGTAGTTCGAACAGGCGAAGAACCTTATCGCCTTGTTCACCGTGTTGACGTGGAACCACAGCTTGTGCCCGCAGTCCGCACAGGTGAGCAGATCGGCAAAGATGCTCTTTTCGCCGTTCTCCTTCTTTGGCGCGCGGCGTTTCGTTTTGCCCCGCTTTTTCTGAACGAGCTCGAATGTCTCACGGTCAATGATCGGCTCATGTGCATCACGGAAAACAACGCGCTTCTCATCCGGATTCATAAACCGCTGCTTGTTCTTGAAGGACTTGGAATATGTCTTGAAGTTTACGAGATCCCCGCAGTATTCCACGCGGTTCAGTATGGACGCGACAGTACCGGGCTTCCAATAATATGGATTTTCCTGCCACTTGCGACCGTTTCTGTTATCGCCCCTCGCCTTCCAGTAATAGGTACAGTTGAGAACTTTCCTTTCCTGAAGGATCCGGGCGATCGTCTCGCTCCCCTTTCCTTCAAGGGACATTTTGAATATCTCTCTCACGACCGCAGCGGCTTCGGGCTCAACGATCCATCGCTTGGGGTTCTGTGGATCTTTGACGTAACCATAGGGCGGAGGGCCCAACGGCTCACCTGCGTTGCCCCGTATCCTGTGTGCTGAACGCACCTTGCGGCTGATATCACGAGCGTACATCTCGTTCATGATATTCTTGAACGGTGCAAGCTCGTTCTCCCCGTCCTCGCTGTCCACACCGTCGTTGATGGCTATGAACCTTACGCCGAGATCGGGCAGAACCGATTCGGTGTATTTGCCCACGCCGAGGTAGTCCCTGCCGAACCTGGACATATCCTTCACGATGATGGTCGTGATATAGCCCAGCTCGGCGTCCTCCATCATCTGCTTGAAGCCGGGGCGGTTGAAGTTTGTACCCGTGTAAACGTCGTCGACATAGAACCTTGTATTGAGAAAACCGTTTTCTTTCGCATACTTTGAAAGCATGCGCTTCTGATTGGCGACCGAATTGCTGTCGCCCTCCGCGCCGTCGTCGCGCGAAAGCCTGCAATACAGCGCCGTTATGCCTTGCTCCGATGTCTTTTTCAATTTGCATCCTCCTCTCTGTTCTCGGAGCACGCATATCCCAAAGGCATATTATCATCCTCTGCGGCGGGCGGCAATTCTGCGAATCCGTTTTTGAAGCTGTGCGTCATGCGGTCGCGGAGGGTAATGCCGGTTAGCGTTGAGTCGTACGCGGCAAAATGAGCGGATACGATGTACTTTATCCCGCCGATCCTGTAAGAACGCGAACCGGTACAGATACGACAGAGGGTTTTCCTTTTCCTGCTCATCTTACTTCCTCACGCTTCCGCTTGAGATAATCCGAGTAGTGTTCACAGGCCTTGCGGATAAACGCCTTCATCTCGGAGGGCGTGCCGTTTGGAATATAACCGCGAAGCTCATCCGCGTAGATGCTGATCTTCTCCTTCTGATTCGGTTTTTCCTCGGCCATGATCTTATCGATCATTTCCTCGCTGATAGTCCCGTCGTTCACGGCCTTGTGCATACGGCATGCCTGGGCATATGACGGCGTGCAGTCGTTCAGATCAATAGCAGTCATGAGCGCGGCCTGCAGATCGCTGTCAAGGAAGGAGAGTTCAACGCCTACGGAGAACGCGATGCGCTGATCATCGACCATATCAAGCAGGGCGGGGATAAGGTGTGTGAGACGTATGTAGCGCTGCACGGTCTTGTAGCTTTCACCGGTCTGCTCCCCGATGACAGCAGTCGTTCGGTTGCCATCCGACTTCGGGACAACTTGTACCGAAGCTAAATCCGTTCTCTTGCCCTGACGGGATAGAGCTTCGAGTCTAAGCTTGTAAGCAAACGCCTTTTCGCTCGGCAGCAGATGTTCGCGGTGAAGATTACTGTCAACAAGAGCTACGGCGGCCTCATCCTTTGTCATATCCATCTCGATCGCCGGAACAGTCTCCAGTCCCGCCAATTCCGCCGCATGCGCACGCCTGTGCCCGGATACGATCTCATACTTGTTATCACCAATTCGCCGCACGATCAGCGGCGTCATTATCCCGTGTTCCCGGATGCTCTCCGCCAGAGCGTCCATTTCTTCATTGTCGATCACCTTGTACGGGTGCCCCTCAAAGGGCCTCAAATCACTTATCCTTATTTCTTTCAATTCCTTCACATCCATATCTCCTTTTTCCAATATAGCCTTTTCCTGATCTCCATTACCAATCGCTTTGCCTCGGCTGCTTCCTCCGCGGTGATACCGCCCTGCATGTTCGCGTGATGCGCGATCTGGTTGACGTTTATCGCCAGATGGTCGATCGACTGAATAAGTTCGATGAAATCGACGTTCGGACGTTCCTTTATCTCCGTGCCCATTATGAACTTTCGCAGCACAACCGATCGGGTAACGCCCGCTTTCTGTGCCAGCTCGCCGAGCTTGCGGTACTCCGCTTCGTTCAGCCGCAGGTGCATGTCGTACTCTCGTTTTCTCATTTATACCTCCGTTTATTTATCGTTCTTCCTACCGCTGTGCGGCATAGGGGCTTGGGGCTTGCCTCAACAAGCGGATTTGGGGACACAAATCCCATGCTTGCGGGGACAATCACGGGTCATATGCATGGCATCACGGCGGCATCACCGTTCTGCCCTGTGATGCCAAAAACGGCGTGTTTGGCACCATGCTCTTCAAGGCATTTAGTGTAAATAAAGAGGCTCCCGACGATAGACCTATCCCGTGTGGGGTAGGCTATCTGTCGGAAGCCTCTTGGTTCAATGCCAAGTCCGATCCCATAACAGATCTTACCGCTGCGGCCGGCGACCCTGACGGTTCATGCCGAATCCGACGCTTCATGCGCAGCGGAGTTTGTATTCAATTGTTTTTCATGTCACGCCCGTTTTCTTTCCCGCTCCCTGCGGAGAAGCTCGACCTCCACGCGGCTGTTCTCGTCCACGCTTATATGAAGATCGGCTCCGCACTTGGGGCAGTTCAATTCCATTCCGTCACAAGTTTTCGCCTTGCAGATATGCTTGCCGCATTTCGGACAGCAAGCGTACAGCATAACGTCTTCCAATTCTTCTTGCCTCCTTAAGTCAGATCCTTGAATACACTCACCGCGACGCCCTGTATCTCACAGGAGTCGACGTAAATATCCTCCAGCCTGCTGTTTTCCGGGTGGAGTCTTATCCGGTGCTTCCCGGGCTCGGGGTAATAGCGCTTGAGTGTTGCTTCATCCTCGATGAGAGCGACGACTATCTGCCCGGGCTCGGCGGTATCCTGTTTCCTGACGAGCACCATATCTCCGTCGTCGATACCGGCCTCGATCATACTTTCGCCGTTGGCATACAGCAGATAGAAGGGGCCCTCTCCAAACAGTGACACCGGGAGCTTGACGTATCCCTCGATATTCTCCTCCGCAAGCTTAGGCAGCCCGCAGGCGACGCGGCCGGGGATTCCGACTCTCGTGACGCGAGGATCATCCTTCGCCGCACGGACGTTCCTTACTCCGGAATACTCCAGTATGCCGTCCCGGTTCATCTGGCTGATGTACCGATACACCGTAGGCTTGGAGCTTCCGACGCCGTCGGCGATCTCCTGCATCGAAGGGGAATAGCCGTGCCTGTCCGCATATTCGCAAACGAACCGCTCTATTGCAGCCATTAGCGTCTTATCCTTGCTTCTCATGCCACCTCCGATTAAATAAAACATATGTTTCATTACCACACATATTATGCATACCCCGATCTTCACTGTCAATACCTTTTTGAAAACTTTTTTGCGAAATGACAATTTTGTCGCGCGATACACAGAACTCGTTTCTTTCGGTATTGTCCTGTGGCATCAAAAACATATGAAAATGGCATCACGGAAAGGCGTTTATCCAAACCGTGATGCCATGTTCATTTTCAACTATTCCCAGTTTTCCCTGCGGTTAATGTCCTTGCAAGCATCGCCTTTCTATACCCAAAAGGCCGCTTGATAGAGGTTAGCCCCCTTGGACCCGATGCCGCAGGAGCGGGTTAAAGTACTTTTCAATTACAGTAACAGCCTATACCAGCAAATGCAACCAACAAATTTATGCTGCATTTAGTCACCATTTAGATAGAACTCCCTCTTAATTTCTAACATTCTGCTTTTCATATTAGCAACTATCATAAACCCCGCCTTGTATCCAAAGCCGTAATCATAACTCACCATATTTGAAAGGCGTCTTTCATCACTTGTGCAGCCTTTTCGATTGGTACTCTTTTTCATTTCAACACATATAAGATTTGTAAAACCATACTCGTAGGATTGCCCTCTTTTATGAACGATCAAGTCGACTGTTATCGGCGCATCGTACATGCGTTTTTCAGCCCTGTCTTTACCGTCATAACCTCTGTTATACTCTACATCAACGACATAGTCATGATAATCCGTTCCAATTAGAGCTTTTGACAAATGCATTGCAAATCTGGCGCAAACACATCGCTCACTCAAGTCGTTTTCCAAAAGGTACTTTTCGCAAGAGTTAAAGCTTTCAACGGCAGTGCTCACGATTCTTTTCAGTTCGGCGTTCATAATAATCTCCATTTATCAAGTTAGTCCAGTCAACCACCAGTCAACTAAATGTCATCATCAAAAAGCCTTTAATATCAATGCTTTTTATAGCCTGACACACGTCAAAATCAACTATGGATCAACTAAAACTCACGCCCAATACGGCAGATATTTTCTGCTCTTATCGGAGGTGTATTCGGGCGAAATATAGATCAGCCCGGCGTTGCAGGTATCGGTTAGAAGCCTCGACACCATGGAGCTGTTCTTCTTGTCGATATTGAATCTTTCCCGAAGCGAGGAATTCGTCATGTATTCGCGATTCACTCGTTTGAGGCAGGCGTGAAGATAACAAGCGCGCAGCCTGTCGTCCCGACTCATCTTTGCGAATTCCTTATGCGCATAAAGAACGACCTTAGTATGGTCGTTATAGATCTCGATCTCCGGCGCGGGAAGCTGGTAAAACTCGGTTTCAAAAACGACCTTATCGTATCCGCTGCCGCGTTCCTCACAGACGCCTATGCGCCGCATAAACGACGCAAGCTGCTCATTGCGGGAGATTGGCGGATGATCGACGAATCTTGCCTTATCAATGAGAGGCGCGCCGGGGTTTGTTATCTCCATGCGGTCGCTGAATATCTCGATCATGGGGCCGGTGCCGATCATATAGAAATTCTGGTGTATCAAAGCGTTTGCGATAAGCTCGCGAACGGCGATATCGGGATACATCGGAACGACCTTCCTCAAAGCCTTACCTATAATTTCATTATTCGGCAGGAGATTTGTCACGAAAGAGATCAGACCTTCAAATCCACTCGCATATCCCTTGCCGCCGACCTGCTCCTTGCTTGCCGCGCTGATCCTGTCCTTGCCCTCGTACTTGATTACCCTGACGGCTTTGCGCTCAAGCGACGGGAAATCACTGAGTCTCTTTGCAAAAAGTATCGCGCCGAGATTCGTGATGTTGTAATTTCCGGTTTCGGCTTTTGCAATGAGCTTATCATTCAGCAATGCTTCCAGTATTTTCTTCTTGTCCGACGGAAGATCGGCCGAAAGCAGATCGAAGTATGAAGAATAATCCAACTCACGCAGAACGAAATCACCCGACACGTTTTCCATGGCGATGAGCGTTTCAAAGGGTTTCTTGGAGAAGATCGCCCAAAGCTCGCGCTCGGTATCGGGATAATCCTTGAGCTTCTTTTTGTATGAATCGATACGGATGTAATCGACAGACCTGAACTTAACGGGCACGCTTGAGGCGCGTGCGATCTCGAGCAAAACTACGCTTTTGCCTTCCATCTCCGTTGTGTGGAAATAGAACTGTACCTGCGGATCGAGCTGTGTACTTATCCACAAATCGAGGCCCTGGTTCCCGACCTTTGTCTGCTGGGGGATGAAAGACGTCCCGACGATCTCGTGCGTTGTATCATCAACGCCCCATATCATAAATGCGTGTTCCTGATTGAACAGCGCTGCTGTGTTTGACAGCGCGCTTATGTACTCGCCTATCTGCTGCGGATCGACGATGTTGGTTTTGAACTCAATCCAAGGCTGCTCGTATAAGTGCTTTCGTGCCTCATCGATTATTGAGTTTATCATATTGTTAGGGAATGGCATAAACGCACCTCCTCATATTAATTATATCATTTATTATGCGATCAGTCAACTAATCAATTCGAAACAATCAAGATAATTTTAGGCAATTTTAATTGGTTTTTATGTACGATTGTTTGATGCAACAAATCATGCTGTATAAATCAATCAAGTAAAATAGTTTATCGGTTTGCAATATCAAAAAAGCCATGCTTTATAAGCACAGCATTTGATTTCGACTAATTCAATTCGCTTCCATATTGTTCATGAATATGCAATGAGCTCAAACACCATTTCGTCAATATTCATCTGTTATACTCAGATATTCCTCCAAACACAGTGAGTGCTCGTAAATGTACTCCGCCGCATTCTTCCCTACATAGCGGAAATGCCAGGGCTCGTACTGGACGCCCGTTATGTGCTGCTTGTCATTTGGGTAACGCAGTATAAATCCGAAACGGTGAGCGTTTTGCGCGAGCCACTGCGCCTCGGGAGTCAACTCATAGCCGGGGTTTGAGTGAGGGCAGCTTTCGCAGAGGATGTCGAAGGCAAGGCCTGTGGTGTGCTCCGAGCAGTTGGTCGGCATCAGCTTTACGGGATTGTTGTACGGATCGCTGCCGTAGGTCGGATCCTCTTTGATCTTACCCTCCCACATCATCTGCTGCTCCCAGATATAGCGGAACGCGCTTGCGATTATGAAATGGAAATCGCACTCCTGCTCCGCGGCAAGAAGCATCTCATTAAGCGCCTTGACCGCGGTCTCGTTCGCATGGCGGCGGGGATCGCAATAGACGTTGTTTGCCGTGAGATAGTCGCAGACGAGTACGACGGGCGGCTCTTCATAGATCTGATGATCGAAATTGACGAGAATCAGAAACGGATCGCCCGACGGTATTGGGGACCAAGTTTCCGTCGGGCCTGCCGTATCCGAAGGTGAAGCGAGTTCAAACGGGCGTATGGCTTCCGTTGCTGAAGTGTTCTCCTCCGGATAGATGCCTAACGTATCTTTTGCCGAGCATGCGGCAAGAATAAACGCCGATACCAATATTATCGCCATCAAAAACAGTTTCTTCATAAAACCGCCTCCTTGCTTTGCTTAAAGCATAGGGGGCGGTTGTAAAATCGTTTTTTTGAAGTTGTAGCCGGGATGTTAACTATTCGGCAAATATCTGTTAAATATGCTTTCGAGTCCGGCTATTGTCAGAACTATGATCATTGGCATGTAGTTTGAAAAGTATCGCCATCTCGCCTCCCAGAAGAGCAGGAAGAGCATCAGCCCAAACAGCGCAAGGCGCGGCGCGAAAAGATCCCGCGCGGTGCGTTTGCCTTTGACGTCGAGCACGCATGATACGATAAGCGGGATATAGAGCGCGATCAGCGCACCGGTGCAGATATGCTTGTAGACGGCATGATGCTCCCCGTCCTTTACGAGAAAGCTTTGGAGCGCGTTGTCATCTCCGTGCGGACAGTCGAGACAGTCGGAAAGTCCGTACGTGCCGTCGCCGAAGTCTATCCCGAGCTTCCTCGTGAAAAGCTCTGCATAATCGCCGATATCATAGCTTTTCAGCCTTTCAAGAAGTCTTTCCTTCACCGCGTTCCTGCGTTCCGCGGTATCCTCAAAAGACTTTGTGAATGCGTACTCGTTTCTATTGTACGTACCGTTACCCACAGTTCCCATCATCACCCAATGGAGAATAGGCGTTTCAAGCCTTTTAGCCTCCCTCCTGTCAAGATGTCGGAATATGATCCCCTGCGCGGCAAGGGAGCAAGCCAACATCAATATTGCGGTTATGGGCAGCATCGGGACGAACTTTTTCAGGTCCTGATTTAGCACAGCGTCGACGATCACGGCTATCAGCATTATTACGACCGTAGCCTTTATGCCGTATCCCACTCCCGCGGCAAGGCCCATAAGGGCAAATATGAGGAGCCTTTTTATCAGTTTTTCCTGCTCACGCGCAGCGAGATAGAGGCTGAATATGAGTATCGGAAAGACCATCGTCAAAGCATCAGTATAAAAAGCGGGAGCGATGAAATAAAACGGCAGGCTGATGGAGAATATGAAATACGCCATCAGCCTGCCGCGTATGCCTACGAGCTTTTCACAGACAGATCCGGTCAAGTACATCGTCGAAAGCGACAGCGCGGAGTTGAACAGCGATGCGGCAATGAAAAAGTCCTTTACGCCAAACAGCCGAGCAATTCCGAATACGGCTCTGAATAAGATCAGCCCGCCCCAGTTATTATGAAACATACCGAAGTATTCGTGATAGGATGCGAAATCTCCCATCTTGACCCATTCCGACGCACCGCCGAACAACGCGTCGACGTCCCATTTGGGCGTATAGCGAAGCGGGAATATCATTATTATCTGCACGATCCCTATGAACAGAAAAAAGCCCCATGCGATGACCTTACGGTTATCCCCGAGGAGCGCTTCGTGTTTCTTAATCAACTGCCATACAAGTACTATGAGGAATAGGGACGCTGCCGCCAGCACAGCCAAGATCGGAAGGCAATATGAATAATAGTTCACGAGGAACACTGCCGCTATCGCCCAAGTGAAGAGAAGCGCCAATACCACGCACAGGGCTTTTGACAGCCCAAAGGATATCCTTTCCCTCATGAAGACTGCCCTCCATGCTTTTTCTATAAGCATAGCGGGCAGTTGTCAACGCGGTATTGAATACTTGTTGCAGAGTTGTAAAATGCTTTCCCGTTTTTAATGTTCCGGCTCCCAGGTCGGCAAAGGCGTCGGCATTCCTACCGTTTGTTCACCCGGAACGAATAAGCTGAGTACGGTCATGCCCCGGCTGTCTGCCTCGGTAAAGCCAAGGGGTACACCGGCTGCCGTCAGCGAGTACGTTTCCGCATTGTAATTGTCGAGCGTGGCTCCCTGCATCGGCAGGCCGAAGTATTTGGCGTATCCTATGAGTGCGGAGAAGCAAACGAAATCAGAGACCTCCGCGTCGCGCCTGAAAGCGACGGAGTAAACGCAGCCGTTCTGCGAATCGCATTTCACCTCGACGGGCCTTCCCGCGCCGTCTTCAAACGTGATCATCCACAGCCCCCACGGCATGCCGGGCGATGAACCCATTTCTTCTTCATACGAGCCCGCCGCGCGCCCGCGAAGCTCGCCCGATTTGAAGCGCAGGTCGTCCTTATCAAGGCCGGTGAGAGCGCCGAGCGCCGATAACAGATCCAATTCGTTCCGGGCGGTCTGCGCCGCCTGCTCCATGCTCATCTCGAAGGAGAGCGGCTCCCGAAGCGAAAGCTCATTTTCGTCCTGAATAAGAGCAAGAGCCTCCCACAACCAAACAAGGTCTATCTCGTGCCCCTCTCCGGGCAATGGAGTTGCCGTAGCCCGCGGCTCTATCGCGGAGCTTCCGCCTGAATCCTGTGTCCATTCGACCGCGAGATATTTGTCTTCTTCTCTTTCGAGAAGCGCTTTCGGGATAAGAACGCCCAAGAGCATAAGATCCAATGCTGCGGCTATGCCGAGCACGGTAAAGAGAGTGTTTCCCTTTCCGCCGTTTTTCCTTCTGCGGATCGCCATGGGGATGAGGATCGCTAATAGGACTATGAACAAAGCAGAGGCTATTACCAGCAATTCAAAGACCGTGCTTTTCATTCCGCCGCTCCTTTCAGCTCAAAGCTCACAGTCGTGCCTGCCCCGAGCTCGCTTTC
This sequence comes from Clostridia bacterium, assembly GCA_017541305.1. GTDB lineage: Bacteria > Bacillota > Clostridia > Christensenellales > CAG-138 > UBA3857. The sequence goes on from JAFXZJ010000055.1 coordinate 91,452, forward strand.
AAAATGCAGCTCTGCACCGTGGATCGCGGCTATCTCCGCGGCTATCTTGAGCCCGAGCCCCGCGCCGTGCGCTTTCCTTGAGCGGGATTTATCGACCATGTAGAACGCCTCGGTTATGCGCTCGATCTGATCCTTTGGGATGCCCCGTCCGTTGTCGGCGACGGATACGCGGTATTTATCCCCGCAAAGCTCGCCGTAAACGCAAACCCTATCGCTTCCCGCCTTCATCGCGTTGTCGATAAGGTTCATCATAAGCGTTTTGAAAAGGTCGAACTCGATCCGGATGTACGCGCTCTGCGCCGCGCCTTCCAGCTTGATCCCTTTCGCCTCCGCAGCGGGACGCATCGTCTCGATTATATCCCGCATGACCTCGTCGGCGGGCATCTCGGAAAGCGTAAAGTCCTGCTTCTCCAGAACGATCAGCTCCATCAGCTTCTGTGAAAGCGCTTCCAAGCGCAGGCCCTCGTTCAAGATGTAGCCCGCCGCGTTTTTCGTTTCCTCTCGCGTCATATCCTCGCATTGATAGATCATATCCGCGTAGCCGATTACCGAGGTCATGGGCGTCTTTATCTCATGCGCAAAGCTTGAAGTGAAATCCTTTTGCTGCTTGGCGGAAAGTTCTAACTTTTGAATGGTTTCTTCGATCGTCTCTGCCATCGAATTGAAGCTGCCGGAAAGCTCGCCTATTTCGTCGCCGCTCTTCACATTTGAACGCTCATCGAGCTTCCCGCCCGCGAATGCGCGGGTGCTCTTCGTCAGCCTGTTGATCGGGCGCGTGATGTAGAGAGAGAAGCCGAGCGTGACCAGCGCGCCGAAAAGCTCGGCAACGGCAAAGGTCTTTAAAAAGCTCCGCTCCATAGTGCGTTTTTCTTCGAATATCCTTGAAATATCGCGGCTCAAAACCAACGTTACCATCCGCCCGCTCTGTGAGAATTTACCCGCGGAATAGAGCCGCTCCGAGCCGTTCTCTGCGCCGGTGTGGAACTCCACCTTTCCCTCACCGACTTCGTCCACTCCGGGCAGATTAAGAAAACCGGCAAAGGTGGAACATACCGCCGTCCCGTCCTCCGAAAGCACCATTATCCTCGTATCCCGCTGCACCGCGGAGACCGTCTGCTCCGCCGCCTCTTTAAGCTTCTCGTCTGTCAGACTCCCGTTCTCGCTGCCCGACAGCATGCCCGACTGCAGCGCGAACTTCACGAGCTGATACTCCGCCTCGGCGTTCTCGTATTCATGTTCCATGGCGTTTTTGAAGCTGCCGGAGATCATTACATAACCGACCACCGCAAGCGCTGCGGTGATCACGGCGATGGTGCATATGAAGATTTTCGCGAACAGCTTCATCCCTTAGACTTCCAGCCTGTAACCTATCCTGAATACCGTTTTGATATGCTCCTCCCAGCCGAGCTTCTTGCGAAGCCGCTGAATATGCGCGTCGAGCGTGCGCGTCTCGCCGGAGAACGGCTCATTCCAGACCAGCTCGTAAAGCCGGTCGCGGTAAAGCGCGACGTTTTTGTTCCTGATAAGCTCGACTAAAAGGTCGAATTCCTTTACGGTCAGGTCGATGAGCTCGCCGTCCTTCTTCACCGTGCGCGATTCGGTGTTGACCGTGACGCCGAAGAGCGTGATCTCTGTCTCAGCCTTGCCCGCGCGCCTGAGCACCGCCTCCACCCGAGCTATCAGCTCGCCTATCTGGAAGGGCTTCACAAGATAGTCGTCCGCACCCATGCGGAGGCCCTTTATCTTATCCTCGAGCGTGCCCTTCGCCGTGACGAAAATGACAGGCGTGCCCTGGTATTTTACGTATTCCAATAGCTCGTAGCCGTCGATCTCCGGCAGCATTATATCGAGCAGCACGAGATCGTACGTGTTCTCTTCCAGCAGGTCCGCCGCTTCCTTGCCGTCGTACGCGCAGAAACAGCGATATCCGTGCGCCGTCAGGTTCACGTTTATCAGATTCGATATGGCTTTTTCGTCTTCGACTATCAGTATCTTTATCATGCTTTCTCCTCGGCTGCCGGGAGCTTTTATTGCTCCCCGTAATTATACCCCATAACCACGCCGCGTTCAACCGCGGCTGTTAACACGATAAAGATATCACAAAGTTGTGACGGAGTTGTAAAATAAATGAAAAATGAAGGCGAGAATAATGGGACTCGCCTTCAAAAGAAGCTATGATCGTCGTTTATTTGTTTTTCTTTGTAATACTGTCGATGAGCTCCCCGGCGATCTCGGGACTTTCAAGGCGCATAACGCTTTCCTCCGAGCGGCCGAAGCTTAAAAAGTTGATGCTGCCATACCATGCTGTACGACCGTCGATAACGGTGAACTTCTGGTGAAATCCGGAACGAAGCGCAACGATAATTCCGTACTCCTCAAGGTATTTTATGCTCTCATCTGCTGCGGCTCGATCCTTCTCCGGCAGATCGTCCGAAGGCCGTACGACAGCCTTTACCGTAACGCCTTTAATGATGGGCTCGGAAAGGACCTTGGCAAGCTGCTTCAGCCTGTTTTTCGACATGAACGGGCTGACGATCAATATCTCCTTTTGTGCCGATCTGATATCATTGCAATACACCGGATAAAAGCTTTTTCCGTCATAAATGAGATCCTTTGTCATCGGGGCTTCGGCGTCGGACTTAAGCTGGCAGCCGATAGAAGCATATGCCTTGAGCCTTTTTTGATACATTTTTTCGAGCACGGGGACGTGAATATCCACATAATCGTAAATAAGGACCTCATCCTTGCCGGGATAGCTCCTGTGCAGTCGTCCGGCATACTGAGCGACGGTCCCCTTCCATGCGACCGGCATTGTAAGGAAGAGCGTATCGAGCCTCGGGCAGTCGAAGCCTTCGCCGACGTATTTGCCGGTTGCGATGACGATAAGCGGCTCATCCGGCCTTACCGCCTGCAGCCTCTCCATCGTTTCTCTTCTCAGCTTTGCCGATGCAGTGCCGTAGAGCGTGATTATGTTCGAACAATGGCTTGACAGCAGGGCAGCCAATCGCTGAACATGCTCCCGGCGCTCGGTTAAGACCATCGGGCTTTTGCCGTGCTTCAAAGCATCCTTTACGTCCCGAACGATTAGAAGATTTCTCTGTTCGTTCGCCGCAAGATCGGAATAGACTGCGGAGATAACCTTCTCTTCCGCAGCGGTGCGGAACGATGTGAATCTCGGAACGACGAACTGCGTAAAGCTACGCTTCACCGCCTGTTCTTTTGCGTCCACCCTATACCGTATCAGACCGCACTGCATAAAAACTATCGGATGATGCCCGTCCTGCCGCGTCGGAGTCGCACTGAGACCATACACATACTTTGCATATACTTCTTTCATTATCCGCTCAAAGGTGAGTGCGGAAACGTGGTGGCATTCGTCAACTATGACCATGCCGTATTGCTTCACAACTTCGCTGACCTCGTCCCCCGAAAACAGCGACTGCATTATCGCAACGTCAACGATACCCGAGAGGGTGTTTTTGTTCCCTCCGAGCTGACCGACGAGGGGGCGCTCCTTGTGCCTGCCGCGGTTTTTCGGCAGCGGCTCGAGTGCTTCATCTATAATAAGGAATTCCGAAAGTGATTTCCCCCATTGATTCAAAAGGGCCTGCGTGTGTACCAGTATCAGCGTGCTTACCTTTCGCTGACCGATCAGATAAGCCGCAACTACGGTTTTGCCAAAAGCAGTAGCTGCGGAAAGCACGCCGATATCGTAGGACAGCAACGCATTTGCCGCTTCGTCCTGCTCCGGCCGCAATGTCCCGTTGAACCTTACCTTTATGGTTCGCCCGCATTCCCTCTTGTCGGTAATACGATAGCGGGCCTTCGCGCTGTCCAGCAGCTCCGTCAAGCGCTCCTCGCATCCCCTCGGAAGGGCAATATACCCATCCCGCTCCTCCGCAGTGCTCAAAATGCGAGGTTTGTTATATGTTGGCAGGCGCAGTGATTGGGCCTTGTAAAACTCCGGATTCTTGAATGCAGCAAGCCTCACGATCCTATTCCTTGCGCGGGCGGACACGGCGTCCTTTTGTAAGTAAAGCAGGTTTGACCTGATCACTTCAAGCTCGGATGGAAAATCGATCGACGAAAGCTCGACGGGCTTTTTCCTTTCCCACGGTCTTGTCTGCTCCTCCGACGGCACGAGCTCTCCCAAGACATTGCCGCTTGCGTGCAGGCGGCAGGCAAGCTCGAACTCCTCCGGCGTCATTCTATGGATCGAAGCAAGGAATTTCCACTGATCGGGATATGGCTCAAAGTTCTCATCGATAAAAACGCTGTTCCCGTTCCGTCTGGCCATTCCCTGCAGGGGAAGCGCGATGAGATTACCAAACCCTCCTTTGGGCAGCGTATCCTGATTTGGAAACATCCTGTCATATGCCTTGAGCTTGAGCTCGCCGCCCTTCTCCATTGCATAGGTGAGAAGCGCTGTGCCGAGCCGCCTTGCATCCGCGCAAGGTACAGCCTCCTCAAAGAATATCCAAAGGTGGGCGCCGCTGCCGCTGCGTGAAAGCTCAACTGCGCACGGGATATCCCATTCCCCGCAGGTGTTCCGTACGGCGGAAACGTTTTCCTGCCAACCCTCATCATCAAAATCCATCGCAAGGAAAAAGCAGGTATCCCCCGAAAGGATCGGAAAAACGCCAACCACGTCCCGCCCGTACTTGTCATTTCCCCGCAAATGGCGGTCGATCACTGCATCCGTCAAAGGCAGGAGCTCCCTGTGCGTGCAGCTCGTGCAGCTGCCCTTTGGTTTTATGCAAAAGCCTGCACGCCACTCGTTCGCACAAGCCGGAGAATAGCCGCTTCTCCCGGTCGCAACGCTCTGCCATCGCACCGCGTAAACATCCTCCCGGCCTCGAAACAGCGAACGGAACAGTGCGATCTTATCCTCGGGCGATCGATATTTATCGAAGTTGCTCTCGGAAAACGCCGCTTGTGAGGCGAGTTCTGTCCCGATATGGTATTTATCTTCTTCATAATCGGGATGCAGAGGCTCATCAATCAAGCCGAGCCGCTTCCTAAGCTCAGCATTTTCTTTCTCAAGTTCTTTTATGCGATCAAGCAATTCTTTTTCATCCATAGGCATCAAATACGTCGACAATTATCTTCTCAACATGAATGAGCTTCTGCGCCTGCGCGGGAACGAATGAAATATAGCTTGCGGCGACAAACATGCCCTTTCCCCAGAATCATAGAAACATTGCCATATAGAGCGGCAGATGCCAAACTCCTTCCTTCTCCATTACGTCCTTGGTATAGAGGATATAGGAAGTGCCAAGCTTTCCCGAAAACTTTTTCCTGAACTTATCGAGCGAGGAATGCTTACGGTAATTTGCGGATTTTACTTCCACGGGGGAGATCTTTTTGTTTTCCGTGATCAAAAAATCGATCTCCATGTGGTTTTCCCTGTTCGCAGAATCGCTGCGCGAATAATAGTAGAGCTTATGTCCGCTGCGTCTCAGCAACTGCGCTACGATATTCTCCATAAGCATGCCTTCGTTGATATTGAGCTTATCGAACAGTATCGCCCTATAAAGCTCGTTTTCCGTAAAGTATCGGTCCATAAAGGTATGCGTGACAAGCAGCCCAGTATCGGCCATATAGCATTTTTGCATTGAATAGTCCGCACTGAGCGCAAGGCCTACGTTGGGATCGGTGGAGTTATAGCAAGTATTGACGACCATTGCCTCATTAAGCCATATGAACGAATCCTCGTACGTTCTGAAACGCGCATCCTTATCCAGGGAGGACAGCTTATACTTTTTCTCTTTCTTTGACAATTGCCCCGGGATACCGTCAAAGACAGCGTACACCTTTTCTTCGTATCCTGCGGCGAACTTGGAGATATCCTCTCTGTACAGCTTTAGGATCCTTCGCTTTGCTTCATCCGCAGCTGCGAAGTTTTTTCCATCTATATACGCGGTCACTGCTTGCGGCATACCGCCGACGAGCATATACTGCCGAAAGTCGTTCATTATTTTGCGGTGGAGCGTTTGCCCGAGCGGCTTCTTTTCCTCAAAGCATCGCTGTATCAGCGGGACAGTTGCTTCGTCCCCCAAGGCCCAAAGGAATTCTTCGAAATCAAGAGGAAATATCTCGATATGCTCCTCCTCCGAAGGAATAATGATATTCTCTGTATTCTTTTTCAGGCGGATAAGTGAACCCGTTTCCAGATAGTCGTAGCGTCCGTCCTTAACAAGATACTTGATCAATTGACGTGCTCGGGGAAATTGCTGCACTTCATCGAATACTATCAACGAATCTCTCTTATAAAGAACCGTGGAATAAAACGCTGCAAGCTTGGCAAAGAACAGATCAAGGTCCGCACTGTCATACACAAAGAGATCAAGAATATCCTTCGGGGCGTTACCGAAATCAATAATGATATGGCTTCTGTATTCCTGCTTTGCAAAAAGCTCGGCAATATAGCTCTTGCCGACACGCCGCGCACCGCCTATCAAAAGCGCAGTCTGGCCGTTGCTTCGACGCTTCCAATTTACAAGTTCATCATAGATTTTCCTCTTTAACATAGCTATACCTCTACGATAATATCCCCGTTGTTCTGATTGATTATACCATTCGCTCCACGAAAATGCAAGTTTTCTTTAGCGCAAGTATCACGAAAGTGCATGTTTTCTTACTACAATTATGCACGAAAATACAGATTTTATCTTTTTGCCGTTATTGTGCAATATTGAACGATCCTATCAAAGATGAGCCGGACGCTCTTGTCCGGCTCATCTTGATTTGTTATTCAAGTACAATTTCTCTGATAACCAACTCCTCGGCTCTCGCCCGGCAGGAGTTCATCCGCCGGATCCATTCGAGTTGGTCGCGGGCCTTGATCTCTTCGGTCACGCCTTCGGCTTGGGCGAGCTGGAAGGTAATGAAATCTATCTGCTCATTTGCCTCGCGGTCGATATCGATGAGATGTTGCATCAGAGTGTTCTCCATCAGCATCAGCGCGAAGGTGTCCGGCTGATGATTTTTGATGAATCGCTTCCGCATCCGTCCGAAGCGGCCGATGTCCTCGGTCGGCTGGGGAGGGAGAGCAAGGTCGGGATAGTAATAGTCTCCGTGCTTGGTGTAAGTGATGTCCATAATTATATCCTCCATTTGGTTTCTAAGGATATGATAGCAGACCGAGTTCACTTTGACGAATGTGCGAATCAGATTTTTAAGGATATGCGTGCAAATTCTGTAAATCCGTTATGATGATTCGCACCAATACCCCCATAGCCATCGGCTATGGGGGTATTGGTATATATGAATGAAGGGATTTGAAGGGCGGGTCAGCGAAAGCAACGGTGTTGCTTTCGCCCGCCCCGGGTTTTGATCCCTGCACTTTTTGTGCAGTTCGAAGAACAAACAAAAATGTGCGATAGGGTCAAAACAAATCCCTCCATCTGCTGTATGTGAACGGATTTGAAGGGCGGGTCAGCGAACCATCCGGTGGATGGTTCGCCCGCCCCGGGTTTTGATCCCTGCTCGTTTTGCGCAGCACGAAGTGCAAGCTAAACGAGGCGATAGGGTCAAAACAAATCCCTCTCCGCTTACGGCCGATCCCGATCTTCGCACTTGACGCGGCTCTTTCGAGGTATTAAAATTGAATTAACCGCTCGGGAAATACGGGCCCGGCAGGAGGCTCGCCGATGAGGATCCAAACGCCCGTCCGCAGACGATATCCGCCGCGGGCACGATCGTCCCGAAAAAAGAAAGGCAGTGAAAGTATGACCGAGGTATTCTATTTTTCATCAACGGGCAACAGCCTGTATGCCGCCAAACGCATAGCGGACGAGCTGGAGGGCAGGCTGCGCTATATCCCCAAATACGAAGGCGGGGATACGGAGGCCGACCGCGTTGTGATCGTTTCTCCCGAATACGCCCTTGGGCTCCCCGTTCCGACGGTCGATTTCATACGGCGTCTCAAAACGCACGCCCCCGTTTACATCGTGCTCACCTACGGCGGAGCGGTGATGGGCGCCGACCGTGCGGCATATGACGAGGCAAAGGAAGCGGGGCTGGATATCAAGGCGGTATTCACCCTCAAAATGGTGGAAAGCTTCACCGTTTTCCTCTCGGTGCCCAAGTTCTATATCAAAAAGACCATGAAGAAGGCCCCTTCAAAGCTCGGCGAGATAATAAGCCGCATCCGCGAGGGCGCGGCGTTCGAGCCCAAAAAGCGCAGGGGCGGCCGACGCGATTCGGAAAAGATGCGCGAAGGCTGGCGTCAAATGGGCGCCAAGCTTTGGGCTTCGGACGCGTGCGTCAAGTGCGGCAAATGCGTTTCGCTCTGCCCCGTCGGAAATATCGAAACAGCCGGCGACAGAGTGGTTTTCAAGGATAACTGCGTCGCCTGCCTGGGCTGCTATCACCGCTGCCCGAACAAAGCGATCAAATTTGCCAAATTCAACAAGCAATTCCGCTATTTCTGCCCGCTTGCCGACGAGGGCGAGCTGGGCAAATGATCAAGGAGGTCTCCATGCTCGAAGCAGGAATGAAAGCGCCGGATTTCACCCTTTCCGACAAGGACGGCAAGCCCGTTTCCCTCTCGGATTTTGCGGGAAGGAAGGTCGTGCTCTATTTTTATCCCAAGGACAACACCCCCGGCTGCACGCGTCAGGCCTGTGCCTTTGCGGGCAGCTATGCCGCTTTTTGCGAAAAGAACGTTGCCGTGATCGGCATAAGCCGCGATTCCGTCGCCTCGCATCAGCGCTTTGCCGAGAAATACGGTCTGCCCTTCGTGCTACTTGCCGATCCCGAAAGGCTTGAGATCGAGGCCTATGGCGTGTGGCAGGAAAAGAAGAATTACGGCAAGGTGAGCTTCGGCGTGGTGCGCACGACATTCATTATAGATGAAAACGGCAATATCGAGCGCGTAATGCCCAAGGTGAAGCCCGATACCAACGCCGCCGAAATACTCGAATACTTAAGCTGATGGATACCGAAACGCGGGTGCTGATAGTCGAGGACGACGCCTATATCGTAAAGACGCTCTCGGCCTTTCTCGAGAGCGAGGGTTTTTCGTGCGCGGCCGCCGACGGTCAGGAAGCCGCGCTGGAGCTCTTTTCGCAAAACGAATATGACCTGGTGCTTTTGGACGTCGCTCTGCGCGAGGGTAACGGGTTTGTAGTATGCTCCGCCATGAAGCGCATGCGCGGCACGCCCGTCATATTCCTCACCGCCTCGGGCGATGAGCACAGCGTGGTGACGGGGCTTGAGCTCGGCGCCGACGATTACATCGCCAAGCCCTTTCGCCCGCGGGAGCTCGTTTCGCGCATGCGCGCCGTTATGCGAAGGGCGGGGTATGCTCGCTCGGTGATAGAGCTGGGCAGCGTGCGCGTGGACACGGAAACGGGCAAGGTGCAGAAAAACGGCGTGGAGATCTTCCTTACCGCGCTTGAATACAGGCTGCTGCTGGCGCTGATAAACGCCCGCGGAAACACGCTGACAAGAGCGCAGCTGCTGGAGCATATCTGGGATTCGGCGGGCGATTTTGTGAACGACAACACCCTGACAGTTTACATCAAGCGCCTGCGCGACAAGCTCGAGGACGATCCGCAGGAGCCCCGAATAATCAAAACCGTGCGCAGCGTTGGCTATAAATTGGGAGAATGAAGCTTTTCAAGAACGGAGAATTCGTAAGGCTGTTTGTTTCGGCAGCCGGAGCGGGCCTTTTGGCCTTTGCCGTATGCCTTTTTTTCGACGTGCGCGCGGCAATGGTCTGTATCGCGCTCACCGCCGCCGTCTGCCTAACGATCTGCATCGACGCCCGCCGCAGATACAGGCGTATCGCGGCGCTCTCGAACGATATTGACCGCATGCTTGCCGGCGAGCGCAGGGCGGACGTGACCGCTTATTCCGAGGGCGAGCTGAGCATTTTGAAGAACGAGCTTGAAAAGCTCATGGCGCTTATCGATCATCAGGAGACCGTGCTCAAAAACGACAAGCGCCTGCTTGCCGATTCCATCGCGGATATCTCACATCAGATCCGCACGCCGCTCACCTCAATAAACCTTCTGCTTGCCGCGCTCGATTCGCCCGACGCCGACGAAGCAAAGCGTGCGGAGCTGCTTTCCGAGCTCCACCGCCAGATCGCGCGCATCGACCGCCTTGTCATGTCGCTGCTGAAGCTTGCCCGGCTCGACGCGGACGCCGTCACGATGGAGCAAAAAACGATACCCATCGAGGCGCTCATGCGCGACGCGCTCGAGCCCGTTAGCATTCAGATGGAGCTTCGCGAGCAGCGCGTGGATATGGATATTTCGGGGTGCGTCGCCTGCGATCCCTCATGGACGGCGGAGGCGATATCGAACGTGATCAAAAACTGCTCCGAGCACATGGGCGCGGGCACGCTTACGATCCGCGCGCATGAAAACCCCCTCTATTCCGAAATAGTGATTCGCGATTCCGGCCCCGGCATAGCTCCCGAGGATCTTCCGCACATATTCGAGCGCTTCTATAAGGGCAGGAATTCCTCGGGAACCGGGATCGGCATAGGGCTTGCGCTTATGCGCGCGATAGTCGTCAAGCAGAACGGCTCCGTAAAGGCCGAGAACGCCAAGGAGGGCGGAGCGAAATTCACCGTAAGATTCTATAAAAGCTCCGTATGAAGCCTTTTGTGACAGAACTGTAATGAAAAAGTCACGCGCCTGCCTGCCCGGCAGGCTATAATTATGCCGTAACGACCGAAAAGGAGATCTTTATATGGAACTGCTTCGAGTAGAGAACCTTACCAAGGTATACGGAAAGGGCGAAAACGAGGTGCGCGCGCTGGACGGCGTGAGCTTCACCGTGGAAAAGGGCGAGCACGTTGCGATAGTCGGCCCCTCCGGCAGCGGCAAATCCACGCTCCTGCACATACTGGGCGGCGTTGACCGGCCCACCTCCGGCGAGGTATTCCTTAACGGCAGGAGCGTTTTCTCAGGCTCCGAGGAGCAGCTGGCGATATTCCGCCGCCGCGAAGTGGGGCTCATATACCAGTTTTACAATCTCATCCCCGTGCTGAACGTGCGCGAGAATATGACCCTGCCCGTGCTGCTTGACGGGCGCAAGGTCAACGAGGAACGGCTTGACCGGCTGCTTGACGTGCTTGACCTCAAGGGCCGCGAAAAGCATCTGCCCAATCAGCTCTCGGGCGGGCAGCAGCAGCGCGTTTCGATCGGCCGCGCTCTGATGAATCAGCCGGGCATTGTACTTGCCGACGAGCCCACCGGCAACCTCGATTCCAAAAACAGCCAGGAGATCGTCGAGCTTTTGAAGCTGTTCAACCGCGAATACGGGCAAACGCTTATAATCATCACGCACGACGAGCATATCGCCCTGCAGGCCAAGCGCATAATGACCGTTGAGGACGGGCGCATCACCCGCGACGAAAGGATCGGGTGAGCGCATGAACGTGATGAACCGCGTGACGCTCAAATCCATGCGCAAAAACCGCACGCGCACGATAGTCACGATAATAGGCATAATACTCTCCGCCGCCATGTTCACCGCGGTGCTGACGCTCTGCACGACAATCTATAATCACCTGCACGCCGAAAAGATCTATCAGAGCGGCAGCTATCACGTCTGCTCCATGCACGTGCCGGCAAGCGCGGTGAAGGCCGCCGAAGCCGACGAGCGGCTTGAATACATGGCCGTTTGCCGCGTTGAGGGCTATGCGCAGATACCTTCCGCAGACGCAAGGAGGCCGTATATCTGCCTAATTGCCGCAGACAGCACGTTTTTCGAGAACATGCCCGTGCATATCATTAAGGGCCGCCTGCCAGAGAAGAACGGCGAGATCGTCGTGCCCGAACAGCTTATGCTCCCGGGCGGCGGCACCTACGGCATAGGCGACACGATTGAAGCGGAACTGGGTATGCGCGTGATTGCCGGAAGCGAGGAAGATATCCTCTATCAGGAGAACGGTTATCTTGAGGACGGCGAGGAGTTTATACCGGAAAGGAAGACTGCTCTAACCGTGGTCGGCGTCTGCTCCCGTCCGGATTTCGAGCCCTATGGCGCTGCCGGTTACTCCGCGCTGACGCATAGGGAGGGCGGGATCGAGGAAGACTGCGTTTACGAATGCTATTTTCGCGTCAAGGACCCGAACAGAAATCTCGACCGCTTCCTTTCCGATCACCCCGCTTTCCGCGCAAACGGGTTCGAGGAAAACTCCATGCTGCTCACGCTGGAGGGCGCTTCGATCTATGATAACGTCAATCAGGTGCTTTACGGCATGGCGGCCATACTCTCCCTGCTCATATTCGCAGGCTCCGTTTCGCTCATACACAACGCTTTCTCGATATCCGTTTCCGAGAGGACCAGGCAATTCGGGCTCCTTGCCTCCGTCGGAGCTACAAAGCGGCAGATACGCCGTTCGGTGATATTCGAGGCGCTTTCCGTCTCCGCGATAGGAATTCCGATAGGCGTGCTTGCGGGCGTGGGAGGCATCGCCGTCGTAGTGCTCCTGCTCGGCGACAAGCTCTCGAGCATGCTCTCATCCTATGGGCTCCCCTTCCGCACTCACGTTACTTGGCTCGGCGTTGCCGGCGGAGCGCTTCTTACCCTCGTAACGGTGCTCATATCGGCATGGATCCCCTCGGCCCGCGCTCAGCGGATCACTCCCATGGAGGCGATTCGCCAATCGCGGGATATCAAAGCAAAGGATAAGAACGTGAGGATATCGCCGCTTGCGCTGAAGCTTTTCGGCGCGGAGGGTATGCTTGCAAAGAAGTATTATAAGCGGAGCAAAAGGAAATACCGCTCCACGATCGCTTCGCTTTCCATGAGCGTGATACTCTTTATCGCGGCAAGCGGCTTCATAATGTTCGCTTCGCGTTCGGCGGATACGGTCACAGAGCCCGGTATGAATTATGATTGCTATTATGGGGTGATGGATATGGAAGCCTTCGCGCGGCTGCGCGGGGAGCTTGCGCGGTATGCGGACGAGCTTGCTGGCTTTATCTCCGACGATTCGGGCGACCGCCCCTATTACTATGCTCCGGAATCCGCGTACACCGACGAATACAAGGCGAGCCGCGCCGCGCAGATAAAGGATTCGGGCAACATACGAAATTACTACGACCGCATAGTTGAGCTGCATTACATGGATGACGTTTCATTCCGCGAGCTGCTTGCAAAAAACGGCCTTTCGGAAGAAGGGTATTTCGATCCCGATCATCCCAAGGCGATCATGCTTAACCGCGGCTGTTATACGAGCTATGCCGACGGTGACCGCGTGACCTACTCATACGATTATTTTAAGCCGGGAACGAGCTCGATCATGATCTCGCGCGAGACGGAAGCGCCCGACGGGTACCGTGCCAACGGCCCCAGATGGTCGGGAAAAGAATGGGGCGACGGAGAACTCATCGTGGAATTCACTTACGTGGGCGACGGTTCCACGCAGATCGTTACCGGCGCGCACTCCATACCTCCCGTCAAGCTTGAATTCGACGAGATCTCCATCGGAGCGATGATTTACGAACCGCCCGTAGGCGGATTCATTTTCGGTGATCTCTTGCTCTACTTCCCCGCCTCGGTTTATAAAGGAAACGCTTCAACTGCCGGGTTCTATTTCAAGAGCGGCGACGTTCCGACGAGTATCCGAAAAATGACGGAAGCAATGGAAGGAGCGGGAGTAACGGTCATAAGCGACGGCTTCTTAGACCTCACGGCGGGCGCGCGTAACGATGACAATGCGATCATGGTAGTGAACGTGTTCAGCTATGGCTTTATCACGCTCATATCCCTCATCTGCGTGGCGAACGTGTTCAACACCATCTCGACCAACATTGCGCTCAGAAGACGCGATTACGCGATGCTCCGCTCTATGGGCATGACGGAAAAGGGCCTGCGCCGAATGAGCAATTACGAATGCATCATCTACGGTGCGAAGGCGCTCATGATAGGGCTTCCCATTGCAGCCGCGGTCACGTATCTGATCTACAAAGTCGTGGAATCCGCGGTCGTGATGCCCTTCACCCTTCCCTGGGGCGCGGCCGCAATAGCTGTGATAAGCGTGTTCGCCGTTGTGTTCGCCTCGATGCTTTATTCCACCAACAAGCTGAAGAAGGGCTCGCCCATCGACGCGCTGAAGGACGAGAGCGCCTGATCAGCCCTTATCGGCGGCTTTAAGAAGCAGCAGCGCGGTGACGAGCGATATCCCGTCCACAATGGGCTGCACCCACATCAGGCCGTAAAGCGGCAAAAGCGCATCCATCAAAAACAGCAGGGGTACGTCGATCACGCCCTTGCGAAGCACCGAGCAGATAAGCGCCTCGCGGCTGCGGCCCGTTGCCTGGAAGCGGATTATCAGCGGATAGCACACGCTCATAAGCGGCATGGCCGTCACCATGCGCCGCAGGAACGACGCGGCATAGGAAACGGTCTGCGCATCCTTTATGAACAGCCCGGCAAGCTGCGGGGCGAAAAGCTCGTATGCCGCAAGGCAGATCAGGCTCGATCCCAGCGATATGAGAACGCCGAAGCGAAATCCCTCGCTAAGGCGTTTTTCATTGCCCGCCGCGTGGTTATAGGCCAGAAGCGGAAGAAGGCCCGTCGAAACGCCTATTGACAGATAGAGCGGAAGCTGATCGAGCTTTTTCACTATCCCCAGTCCGGCCACGGCCGCGGAGCCGTCTTTTGAGACGAATCGCGCCTGCGCCGCCACCGCGACCACCGTGAGCGCATACTGCACGGCCGAAGGAAAGCCCGTTTTCAATATCCCGCCGATATGCGATTTGAACGAAGAAAGCTTCTTGGGATCAAGGCTTATTGCCGTCTCCCTGCGCTTTATCCGTATATAGATCAGGAAGAAGCCGAATGAAACGGCGTTGGATATCGCGGTCGCCGCGCCCGCGCCGGCGGCTCCCATGCCCATAAAACGCGGCAGTATGAACAGGGGATCGAGCGCGATATTCAAAAGCCCGCCTATCGACAGCCCCAGCGAGGCCGCAAAGGACGAGCCCTCCGCCCGCACCAGGTTTGCCATAAGCGCCGAAAGCACCGTGAAAACGCCGCCCATGACGACCGCCGTGTCGGCATAGCCCGCGGCCGCCTTAAGCGTTTCGGCCTTCGCACCGCAGAGCGTGAGTATGGGCAGCTTGAGCAGCGCGAATACGCCCACGAAGGCGGCGGCAAGCACAAGCCCCGACCAGAACGATACCGATGCGGTCTCGGCTCCCTCCTGCGGCTTCTTTTTACCCAGCGCACGCGCAAGCGCCGCCGCTCCGCCCACGCCGAACAGATTGGAAAGCGCCGTGAGCATGAGGAACGAGGGATAGGCCACCGTCACCGCGGCGGTTTCCCTGGGATCGTTCAAAAGACCCACGAACCAGGTATCCGCAAGGCTGTAAACAAGCGCGATCAGCTGGGCCGCCGCAGCGGGGACGATCTGCCTGAGAACCGCTCTTTTTATCGGAACGCTTTCGAAAACGTCCGTCTTTTCTTCCGCCGTCAAAATATCACCTCATAATAATGATAGCATTTTGAAAGCGTTTTATCAATAAAAAAAGGGAGGCTCACGCCCCCCCTCGCTCATCAGCAGCCGCAGTTGCCGGAGCAGCCGCAGTTGTCGCTGCCGCAGCCGCCGCCGAACGCGCCGAGCAGGGCGAGAATGACGATCCACCACGCGTTGTTCCCGCAGCCGCAGTTATCGAAGCGGTTGTTGTCACAGCCGCAGCCGCCGTTGCCGAACAGTATGATGAGGATTATGATCCACCACCAGTTGTCGCCGAAATTGCCGTTACACATATTATATGCCTCCTTTAAAGGATAATTCCGAACGGCTTGCCGTTCACGATATAATATGCGGGCAATTAAAAAGGGGTGCCGACCGCACCCCTTTGGCGTCTGATCCGTATCTTATTGAACTCCGGTGGGCGTCCCGCAGTTGGCGCAGAATTTTTTGCCGGGCATAAGCTTTGCTCCGCATTTTTTACAGAAGCCGGGCGCGGGCGCCGCGGGCTTGAACGCGCTTACGGGAGGCAGGGGGAGCATCTCCTTGCCGCATCTGGTGCAGAACTTGGTGCCGGGCTTGACCGCCGCGCCGCAGTAGGCGCAGATATCGAAATCCTCGGGCACGGGCGCAGGAGCGGGCTCGGGCGCCGGAGCGGGCGCGGGCGCCGGGGCGGGTTCGGGCACGGGCGCAGGAGCGGGCTCGGGCATGGGCTCGGGCTCGGGCATGGGCTCGGGTTCGGGCATTATGGCGATCGTGGGCATATCCTCAAGATCGGGCGTCTCAACGGGCTTGCCGCATTTGGTGCAGAACTTTCTGCCCGGAGCGACAACGCTTCCGCAGCCGGAGCAGATGGAGAATCCCTTCAAGCCCTCGTTTACCGCCGCGGCGGGCTCGGGCTTCACTTCGGGCACGGGAATGGGCTTCACTTCGGGGATGGGCTCGGGCTTCACCTCGGGCACGGGAATGGGCTTCACCTCGGGGATCGGCGCGGGCTTGGGCGCGGGAGCCGGCGCGGAGAACACGTATTCGCCGCACTTGGAGCAGAAATTCCTGCCGGGCTTGACCTCGGCGCCGCACCTGGGGCAGGTGCGCAAGGGCTCGGGCTCATCCATCACGGGCTTGGGCGGCTCGCTCATCACAGGAGCGGCGGGGCCTTCCGGCGTCTTTTCATCCTCGAAGGACGCCACGGTGGGCGCATCCTCAAGCGCGGCGGGAGCGGGCAGCTTTGCCCCGCAGGAAGTGCAGAACCTTACGCCGGGCTTTAGCTGTGCCCCGCACGCGGCGCATACGGGCGCGGCGGGCACGTTAAGAACGGGCTTTTCCTCGTCGGCCACTGCCTTTTCAAGCACGGGCTCGGGCTTTTCCGGTTCGTTCACGACCGGCGCTTCGGGCTCGGGCGCTTCGTTCACAACGGGCGGGATGACGATGGGCGCGTCCTCATCGACAAAGGATGCGACCGTGGGCGTGTCGTCGCTGACGGGCGCCTTTACGGGGGTGCCGCACATGGAGCAGAACTTTCTGCCGGCCTTTATCACCGCGCCGCAGCTGGTGCAGGTGAGCACAAGGGGCGCTTCGGGCTCATCGAAGGCTTCGGGCTTTTCGGGCTCCGGAAGCTCCACTTCGGGCACTTCGGGCTCCGGAAGCTTCACTTCGGGGATGGGCTCGGGCTCCGGAGCGATGCGGCCGCAGATATCGGGCTCTTCATGCTCCTCGGCCAGGGGCTTTTCCTCCTCGGCCTCGGCAGACTTGCCGCAGATGGGGCAGAATTTGAAGCGCGGCAGCAGCTCCTCCCCGCAGGAGGCGCATTTGCGCAGGCCCTCGGTATCGGCGGGCTTGCCGCAGATGGGGCAGAATACGTGGTTCTTCATCATGATCGCCCCGCAGCTTCGGCACCTTAAAGAGGGCGCGGGCTTGGGCTCTTCCTGCTTGGGCGCAAACGGCTCAAGCTGCACGGTCTGCGCGTTATCCGCGTCGACGGGCGCGGGCACGGGCGCGGGAGCCGGCACGGGCGCGGGAGTCGGCGCAGGCGCGGGAGTCGGTACGGGCGCGGGCACGGCGATCGGCTGACCGCATTTCTTGCAGAAGCGGTCACCCTTCATGAGCGGAGCGCCGCACTTTTTGCAGAAGCCGCCAATCTCGGGCTCCGCCGGCACGGGCGTGCCGCAGCCCTTGCAGAATTTGGCTCCCGGGGTGATGGGAGCGCCACAGTTTTTACAGTACTTCATTCTTCTGCCTCCAATCATTCGGTTATTCGCGGACGCAAACCCGCCCGCATACCTTCACGTATATATTATACCAACATATCGGTTTCAAGTCCAGCTCTTTTTTCGTCAAAAAATACTTCTTGGGAACGTTTTGTTTCAATTTGGTCAAATACCGTTCATTTTTGATACGCAATTTTTCATATGCGCCGTGATATAATAAGCGGGTATAACGATCAAGGAGAACCGGAAATGAGATCCGTTAAAAAATACTTCAGCCCCATATGCGCATTTCTCGCGCTCGCGCTCCTGCTGTCCGCCCTCCCGGCGGGCTGTTCGGACGGCGAAAGCGTGCCCGCCTATACCGACGAAATGACCTATGCCGAAACCCTCTTCGATACCTCGCGCGTGCACACGATAGACGTTTCGATCGCCAAAGCCGACTGGGCCGATCTGCGCGCCAACCCATTGAGCAAGACCAAATACGAAACCGCCGTCACGATCGACGGCGAGGAATTCCGCAGCGTGAGCTTTTCGACCAAGGGCAACACGAGCCTCGCTTCCGTAGCGGGCGACTCCGCAAGCGACCGATACAGCTTCAAGCTCAATTTCGGCAAATACAACAAATCCCAAACCTACCGCGGCCTGAACAAGCTCAATCTCAACAATCTCTATGCCGACGCGACCTATATGAAGGATTATCTCAGCTACGAGCTCTTCCGCAGGGTCGGCGTGGACGCTCCCCTTGTAAGCTTCGTCTGGCTGACCGTAAACGGCGAGGCGCACGGGCTCTATATCGCCATCGAGGATATCTCCGAAAGCTACCTCGAGCGCACGGCAAGCGGCGAAGGCAAGCTCTATAAGCCCGAAAGCGACCGCCTTGATATGGACAACGCCGGCAGGCCGGAAGGCTCCGGTATGCCGCAGGCGCCCGATGCCTCCGGTATGCCGCAAATGCCCGAGGGCTCCGGTATGCCGCAGGCGCCCGATGCCCCCGGTATGCCCCAAATGCCCGAAGGCTCCGGTATGCCCCAAATGCCCGAAGGCTCAGGCATGCCGCAATTCCCCGATCAGAGCGGTCAGGGCGGGCCCGGCAGCCACGGCAAAGCGGACTTGGACGATCCCTCCGGCGGCGCGGCGCTGATCTATTCCGACGACGAGCCCTCGAGCTATCCCGACATATTCGATAACGCGGTGACGGACGCCGACGAGGATGACGCGCGCCGGGTGATCGCGGCGCTCAAGGGCCTTGCCTCGGGCGAGGACGTCGATAAATACGTCGATACCGATCAGGTGATAAGGTATTTCGCCGCGCATAATTTCGTGCTGAATTACGACAGCTACACGGGCAATATGCTGCACAATTACTATCTTTACGAGCGCGGCGGGCGCCTCTCGATGCTGCCGTGGGATTACAACCTGGCCTTCGGCGCCTTCATGGGCGGCGGGCCGGACGGCAGCGCGACCGATATGGTCAACCTCGGCCTCGACACGCCCCTTTCAGGCGCGGACGAGAGCGCGCGCCCCATGTGGGCCTTCATCGCCGAAAACGATGAGTATCTTGCCGAATATCACGAGGTCTGCGCAAAGCTCATCTCCGATTATTTCGATTCGGGCGAGTTTGCCAAGCAATTCGATTCGCTCGTCTCCCTGATCCGCCCGTACGTAAAAAAGGACCCCTCCGCGTTCTATACGGCGGACGAGTTCGAAACGGCTATAAAGACGCTCAAAAGCTTCATTTTAAAGCGCGCGCAGAGCATAAGCCTTCAGCTTGACGGTTCGCTTGCCGCCGACACCCTCGCGCAGGATCCCGCCGCCAGGGTGGACGCCTCCGATATCGACATAAGCTCCATGGGCTCCCATGGCGGCCCCGGAGATCACATAGGTCAGGAAGGTCACGGACAGGGCTTCCCCGGAAGTCAGGGCTTCCCCGGAGGGCAGGGCTTCCCCGGAGGGCAAGGCTTCCCCGGAGGTCCCGGCGGATCGGCGCCCGGCGAGCGTCCGGACGGCACTCCCCCGCCCGGGCCGTGATTACCGGCATAAGCAAAACGGCTCCTGTATTCCGCAGGAGCTTTTCATTTGCACGCATATCCTGCCTTCCTTGCGCATAATAAGGAACATGTACACTTCAAGAACAAAACCCAATAACGCCCGCATGCCGGGCATGCTCCTTTCCCTGCTGATTGGCCTGATCGCAGGCGCGCTGCTGTTTTCATCCGCCGAGCCGCAGCCGCAAAGCAGCAGTCCTGCCGCGCTGCTTCCCCTTGTGCCGGCAAGCGAAGCGCCCGCTCCCACGCAGGAGCTTCCTGGCGCGCAGGCCCCATCGCCCGCTCCCGACTGCACCGCCGCTCCCGGCGGGGCGGTCACGCTCCCCTCCCCGCTCATAACCGTGAGCGTGAACGGTTCGCCGGTGGAGATGAAGCTTGAGGACTATCTGATCGGCGTGGTAGCGGGCGAGATGTCGGCCTCGTCCGAGCCCGCCGCGCTCAAGGCTCAGGCCGTGGCGGCAAGGACCTTCACCGCGCTCCACATGCAGGGGCGGGCAAGCTGCAAAAGCGGCTGCACGGTCTGCGACGATCCGGGCTGCTGCCAGGCATATAAAAGCCCCGACGAGCTGCCCGCGCTATGGGGCGAAAAATACAGCGAATACATGGAAAATATCCGCTCCGCCGTCGAGGGCACCGAGGGACTTGTCGCGATTTATGACGGCAAGCTGATAAGCGCGCTTTACCACGCCTCGAGCGGGCCCGCCACGGAATCGAGCGAGGAGGTGTTCGCCGTCGCGCTCCCCTACCTCGTTTCGGTCGACAGCCGCGAGGGGAATTCCGAGATGGTCACAAAGCAGGAGTTCTCCGCCGCCGACCTTGTGCGCCGCATAAACGCCGCCTATCCCGAGGCGAATATGTCGCTGCCGCTGACGCCCGGCGATCTTGACGTGTGGGGCCGCACGGAGAGCGGGCGCGTGCAGCTGATACGCATTGGCGAAACCGTCATCCCCGGCGGTGCTCTGCGAAAAGTGCTGGGCCTCAAAAGCACCGCGTTCGAGGTGAAAAAGGAGGGCTCCGCCGTCATTTTCACCTGTCTGGGCTATGGGCACGGCGTGGGCATGAGCCAGACCGGAGCCAATCAGATGGCCAAGGAGGGCGCGGATTTCGAGGAGATATTGAAGCATTTCTATACCGGCACCGAGCTCGCCTCGCTCGAATTCACCGAGCCCGGGGAGTAAAAAAGAGGACAAAGGGAGCCGTGCGGGTCAGCACGATCGCGCTGCGATAAGCGCGAAACTGCGATAAACCAAGCATTTTTTTGCCGCTCCCGCGAGACATATCCGCGGCTCCTTTCGCCCCTAAAATCATAAAGAGGACCGCAGCCGCGATCCTCTTTTCGTTTGTTCTATGCCGTTCAGCCCTCGTACTTGACTATGGGCTTCCTTGCCGCCGTCACCTCGTCGGGACGGCCTACGGGCGTGGTCACGGGCGCCGCGTGTATCGCGGCGGGATCCGTCTTCACCTGCTCGGCAATGCCCTTCATGGCCTCGACGAATTCGTCGAGCGTCTCGCGGGCTTCGGATTCGGTGGGCTCGATCATCATCGCCTCGTGCACGATGAGGGGGAAATAGATCGTCGGGGGATGATACCCGCGGTCTATCAGCGCCTTGGCGATATCGGAGGTGTGCACCTCGTTCTTCATCATCTCCTCGGTGGGAGTGACGACGCACTCATGCATGCAGATGCGGTCGTGGGGGATATCGTAAACGCCGCGCAGCTTGTTCATGACGTAATTCGCGTTGAGCACAGCGTTTTCGGAGGCCTCCTTGAGGCCCTCGCCGCCCAGGGAGCGGATGTAGCAGAACGCCTTTACGATCACGCCGAAGTTGCCGTAGAAGCTCTTGATCTTGCCGATGGATTCGGGCTTGTTGTAATCAAGATAATACATCTCGTTTTCGTCCTCCTCGATGCGCGGAACGGGCATGAAGGGGATGAGGTGCTTCTTTACGCCAACGGGACCGCTGCCGGGGCCGCCGCCGCCGTGAGGAGTCGAGAACGTCTTGTGCAGATTGATATGCATCACGTCAAAGCCCATGTCGCCGGGGCGCACGATGCCCATGATGGCGTTGAGGTTGGCTCCGTCGTAATACAGCAGGCCGCCCGCCTCGTGGACTATCTTGGCGATCTCCTTGATATTGCGCTCGAAGAGGCCGAGCGTGGAGGGGTTGGTGAGCATCAGGCCCGCGGTATCGGGGCCGACCGCCGCGCGCAGAGCGTCAAGATCGACGCCGCCGTCGGGAGCGGACTTGATCTCCTTGACCTTGAAGCCGGCCATGGCCGCGGAAGCGGGGTTGGTGCCGTGAGCGGCGTCGGGAACGATCATCACCTTGCGCTCGAAATCGCCGCGGTGCTCATGATAGGCGCGGATGTGCATGAGACCGGTGAGCTCGCCGTGAGCGCCGGCTGCGGGCTGGAGCGTGAAGGCGTCCATGCCGCAGATCTCGCAGAGCATATCCTCCATATCCTTCATCAGGGCAAGGCAGCCCTGGCTCATGGAAGCGTCAAGCAGGGGGTGCATATCGTCGAACGCAACGGCAAGCTCCTCGTTGATCTTGGGATTGTACTTCATGGTACAGGAGCCAAGGGGATAGAAGCCGTTGTCAACGCCGAAATTGCGGCGGGAGAGATTGGTATAATGGCGGACGAGGTCGACCTCGGCGATCTCGGGCAGAGCGAGCTCGGAATTCGCCTTCAGCTCCTCGGGGATCTGATCCATTGCATCGGGTGCGTCGCACTCGGGCAGATCGTACGCCCTGCGTCCCTCATGGGAACGTTCAAAAATCAGCTTATATTCGGAACGCATCACTCTTCACCTCCCTTGTTTTCGATAACGTCGCAGATAAAGTCGAATTCATCGGCCCTGTTCATCTCGGTCGCGCACCACAGCATGCCGCCGTCGGGCAGCACAAGGCCGCCGGTGATGGAGTAATCGGCAAGCAGCTTATCGACCTTTTCCGCATCGGGCAGATCGATGACGAACTCGTTGAAGAACGGGGTATCCGGCCAGCGAAGCTTTACGCCATCGATGGCGGTAAGCTTCTTGGCAAGCAGGTGCGCCTTGTTAACGTTCTGCTCGCCGACTTCCTTCATGCCCTTGGGGCCCATTACCGCGCAGTACATGGAGGCCATTATGGCGCAAAGCATCTGGTTGGAGCAGATATTGGACGAGGCCATTTCGCGCCTTATATGCTGCTCGCGCGCCTGCAGGGTGAGCACGAACACGCGGTTGCCCTCGGCGTCGCGGGTCTCGCCGGCGATACGGCCGGGCAGATTGCGCATGAGCTTTTTGGTTGCCGCCATGAATCCGACGTACGGACCGCCGAAAGCAAGGGGCAGGCCGAGAGGCTGACCGTCGCCAATGGCGATATCCGCGCCGTAATCGGCGGGACGGGCCAGCACGCCCAGCGTGATGGGATTGACGTAAGCCACGAGCAGACCGTTCTTTGCATGCGCGGCCTCGGCTATTGCCGCCATGGGCTCGATGCAGCCGAAATAGTTGGGGCTGGCGGCTATCACGCCCGCCGCGCCGTCCATATTTTCGGCAATGGCGCTGACGTCGGTCACGCCCTTATCGGTGAGCGGGATCTCGACAAGCTCGAGCTCCGCGCAGTGGGCATAGGTTTTCATAACGGTGATCACGTCGGGATTGAGACCGGCGGAATAGAGTATCTTCTTCTTGCGCTTGTTGTCGCGCAGCATCAGCATGGATTCCGCGGCGGCGGTCGCGCCGTCATATACGGAGGCGTTCGCGGCGTCAAGGCCGGTCAAACGGCAGATCATGGTCTGATACTCAAAAAGGCTCTGCAGCATGCCCTGGCTCATCTCGGCCTGATAGGGAGTGTAGGCGGTGTAGAACTCGGAACGCATGGCAAGCTGAGGGATCACCGAGGGGATGTAATGACGGTAAGCGCCGGCGCCGCGAAGCACGGGGCCGCCCTCCTCGTTCATTATGGTGTAGCAGCTTATAAGCTCGCGAAGCTCGGTCTCGGTCAGCGCCTTGGGCAGATCGAGCGGCCTTGAGAGCTTGAGATCCTCGGGGATATCGACAAAAAGATCGTCCATCGACTGCATGCCTATTTCGGCAAGCATCTCAAGACGCTCTTTTTCCGTATTGGGGACGTAAGATTTCATAAACGGTCTCCTTATTACCTTATAACGCGGCTCCGATGAGGATATCCCCATCGGAGCGCGCATGGTCTTGATTATGCTTCTTCTTCGCAGAACTTCTCATACTCATCGGCGTCCATGAGATCCTCGGTGATCTCGGTGAACTCGACGGCGGCGATGAAGTTTTCGAAAGCGTCCTCGTTGAGCTTCTCGGGAGCGCCGTCAAGCTCTTCATTGATCTCAACGACGGTGCCGTTAACGGCGGAGAATACGGAGGAGCTGGCCTTGACGGACTCGACTACGCAGTAGCTTTCGCCCATTGCGACCTCGTCGCCGACGGCGGGAAGCTCGACGTAAACGATATCGCCCAGAGCCTCGGCAGCGTGAGCGGTGATGCCCATCTTTGCAACATTGCCTTCTACCATGACCCACTCGTGGTCACGGGTGTACTTACGATCATTGGGAACCATAATAAATACCTCCTCAGGTTGATTTTTTGTTTCATTAACTGCTTTTTCGCACCGACAGCGGCACTCGTAAGCAGGGGATCGAACGGTGCTTACGCTCTTTTATAGAAGGGCAGCTCAACGCGCTCGCAGGGGATCTGACGGCCGCGTACGTCGATGGTCCACACGGCGTCGTCGGGAACGTTGGCGGGAACGATCGCCATTGCGTAGTTGCCGCCAAGGGAGGGCGCGGGACCGCCGCTTGTGGTGAAGCCGACCTCTTCGCCGTTCATCAGCACGGGCATATGCTCGCGCGCAAGGCCCTTCAACACCTTAAGGCCGATGCGCTGGCGGGTCTTTTCCCGCATGAGCGCCTCACGGCCTATGAAGGCGGGCTTCTTGAACTTGATGGCAAAATCCACTCCGCACTCAACGGGGTTGATCTTGTCGCTCATCTCGTGACCGTAAAGGGGCATGGACGCCTCGAAGCGGAGCGTGTCGCGCGCACCGAGAGCACAGGGCAGAAGACCCATCTCCTTGCCGGCCTCGAGCAGAGCGGCATGAAGCTTCATCGCGTTGCCCGCGGCGCAGTAGAGCTCAACGCCGTCCTCACCGGTGTAGCCGGTGCGGGAAACAAGGCACCTTACGCCCGCAACGATGTTGTTTTCGGTGAAGGTATAGTTCTTGGCGGGGATCTCGCCGTAATAACCGGCGGCCTTCAGCACTTCCTCAAACCTGGGGCCCTGCAGGGCAAGCTGCGCCCAAAGGGGGCTCTCGTCGATTATCTGCACGTCGCCGAACACGTTCTTCTTCATCCACTCGATATCCTTGGCGGTGTTCGCGGCGTTCACGACCAGCATATAGCGATCGTCGGCGAACTTGTAGATGAGCACGTCGTCAACGGCGCCGCCGTCCTCATAGCACATCACCGCATAGCGGCAGCGGCCGGGAGTCATGGTGGTGATATCGTTGGTGACGAGGTTCTGTATGTAATCGAAAGCGGAATTGCCGACTACGAACACCTCGCCCATGTGGGAGACGTCGAACAGACCGCACGCGGTGCGGACCGCCTTGTGCTCCTCGATTATGGAGCTGTACTGAACGGGCAGAGCCCAGCCGCCGAAATCGACCATCTTGCCGCCGAGAGCGATATGCGCCTCATAAAGCGGAGTTTTCTTGAGTTCGTCCATGTTTTGCCCTTTCTCTTATTAAAGATTTTGTTAACTTTCAGCGCCGGATGCCGCAAAAGCACGGCATACTCGCATTATCTTCTTTATTATAAAACAATTTTCCAAGCAGTTAAAGAGGAGCAGAGGATATATTTTAGCAAAAAAAAGCCCCCGGCGGTGGCCTGCGCAATGGGCCGTCCGCCGGGGTTTAAAGAACGGAGGGGGTATCAATGCCGCTTCCAAGGCGGCTCGGGGTATCACTGACCTGCGCGATAGTTCTCCCTTGCTTTTTCCAGCTTCTCCTGAACGGAAGGAAGCGCAAAGAACGCGTCGAACGGATCGTTCACTTCACCATCCATGTCCGTGTAGATATAACTATATTTTACCACATGTTTTTTTGTTGTTTTCAATGCCAAAAAACATTTTCAGCTGCATTCATTAAACTTACAGTGCGCCGTACTTTTTCTTCAGATACTCGATGTAGTATCTCGGCTCAAAGCCCTCCCCGCAGAAGCCCTCGATGAGCTGGGCGGGGGTTTTGAGCTTGCCGAAGCGGTAGATCCCCTCCGTCAGCACGGCGGTAATCTCGGGCAGGCCGCCCCTGCGGACAAGCTCCCATACGTTCACTCTCTTTTCGAGCGCCGCCGCGATCTGCGCGCCGTAAGCGTTGCCCAGGGCATAGGTCGGAAAATACCCTATCAGCCCCGAGCCCCAGTGCATATCCTGCAGGCACCCCTCGCGGTCGTTGGGAACGTCGAGCCCCAGATACTCCTTGTAGAGCCTGTTCCACTCAGCGGGAACATCCGCAGCCTTCAGCTCGCCGTGCAGCAGGCGCTTTTCCAGCTCATACCTTATCATAATGTGCAGGCAGTAGGTCAGCTCGTCCGCCTCGGTGCGTTTCAAGCTCGGCTCCACGCGGTTTACCGCGCGGTAGAATCCCTCCGCGTCAACGCCCGAAAACTGCTCGGGGAAGTGCTTTTTCATCAGGGGAAGCACAAGCTCCGCGAATTCCCTTGATCGGCCGATTATGTTCTCATAGAAGCGGGACTGCGATTCGTGCATGCCGGCGGAAGCCCCATGCGCAAGCGGCGAGCCCTTCAGCTCCTCCCCCACGTTCAGCTCATAAAGCGCGTGCCCGCCCTCGTGTATCACGCTGAACATATTCGCCGCGGCATAGCGCTCGTAATAATGCGTCGTCATGCGCACGTCGCTGCGGCTGATGAACGTGGTGTAGGGGTGCTCCGCCTCGCCCAATGAGCAGCGATCGCGGTCGATACCCATTAAGTCCATAAGCTCGAGTGAGAATTTTTGCTGCTCCGCCTTGGGAAAATACGCGTGAAGGAAGCTTGCGTCGGGCTTTTCGCATTCCGATACGGCGGCGATGAGCGGCACGAGCTCGCGCTTTAAAAGCGCGAAGAATCCGTCGAGCATCTGCGTCGACGCGCCTTCCTCGTTTTCGTTGAGCCAGTAGTCGTAAGGATCGGCTTCGGGCGCGGCAAGCTGCGCCATGCGGCGGCAGTCGCTTATCACCTCGTCCAGATAGGGCTCGAAAAGCGCAAAATCGTCCCTCCGCTTGGCCTCCTGCCATTTGGCAAACGAAACTCCCAGCAGCCGCCTGTAAGCCGCGTGCTCCTCCGCGGGTATCGCGCGTATCCTCTCCAGCCCGCGCATCTCCT
The DNA here is from genome assembly GCA_017541305.1 of Clostridia bacterium. GTDB lineage: Bacteria > Bacillota > Clostridia > Christensenellales > CAG-138 > UBA3857. The sequence goes on from JAFXZJ010000055.1 coordinate 118,547, forward strand.
CCTCCGCCTCTCGCCGGGTGATCCCGTCAAGCTCTCCCGCATGAGCGCAGAGCGTTTCAACGGCTTCGATAAAATCCTTATCCAGCTTTACCTTTCGCGCCTCGCCGGAGAGCAGCGCCATATCCGCGCCGAAATAGGCCGCGGCGTTCTTCGGGGCGGCGGTCATGCTGTCGTAATTCATCACGACCGACGCGTGCCTGTATGCCTCGCTCAGCTTAAGGCCCGCCTTAAATACCTCTTTTGCTTTTGAAATTTCCATATCGCTCCTCGAAAAAACGGGGCGCGGGTTTTGCTCCGCGCCCTTTTCATTACAGCTCATAGAGCTTTGTGAACTTCTCCGTAAGATAATCGATGTAATAATCGGGATCGAAGTCCTCGCCGCAGCAGATGCGTATGAGCTCGGCGGGCTTCTTGATCTGGCCGTATTTGTGGATGTGCTCGCGCAGCCATTCGGTGATTTTGCCGATATTGCCCGAGGCGATCAGCGCATCCATATCCAGCTCCTTGTTCATGTGGGCAAGTATCTGCGCGCCATAGGCGGAGCCCAGCGAATAGGAGGGGAAATAACCGAAGCTGCCGCCCGACCAGTGCGAATCCTGCAGACAGCCTTCCTTGTCGGAGGGCACGTCCACGCCCAGATACTCCTTATAGAGCCTGTTCCACTCGGCTGGCAGATCCTTTGTGTCAAGCTCGCCGTGCATCAGCTTCTTCTCGATCTCATAGCGGATGAGCACGTGCAGCGAATACGTCAGCTCGTCGGACTCGGTGCGCACCAGCGAGGGCTGAGCGAGGTTGACGGCGCGATAGAATTTCTCCGCGTCGACGTCCTTCAGCTGTTCGGGGAATATCTCCTTTATCCTGGGGAACACGAGCTCGCAGAATGCCTTGGAACGGCCAATGATGTTCTCATAGAAGCGGGACTGGCTCTCGTGCATGCCGCAGGAAGCGCCGCCGAAGAGCGGGGAGCCTGTCAGCTCGTCGCAGTTGCCCATCTCATAGGTGGCATGGCCGCCTTCGTGTATCACGGAATACATGCTGTATGTCAGCGCGTTTTCATAATAATGGGTCGTGATGCGCAGATCGTGCTTGTTGAAGCCCGTGGTGAAGGGATGCTCGGTCTCGCCTATCGAGCAGTCGTCCTTGTTGATGCCGATAACGTCCATAAGATATTGCGACAGCTCGCGCTGCTTGTCGATGGGATAGAATTTGTAAATAAAGCTGTCGTCGGGCTTTTCCTTTTCACAGATTTTGTGGATGAGGGGCACCAGCGCGGCCTTCACCTTGTCGAAATACCCGTCCAGCACGTCCTGAGTGAAGCCCTCCTCAAACTCGTTCAGCCAGTAATCATAGGGATCCTTTTCGGGCGCGGCATATTTTGCGAACTTGATATTGTATTCCACAAGCTTTTTAAGATGCGGCTCGAACATGGCGTAATCGTTCTTGACCTTGGCCTCGTGCCAAACCGCCGAGGCTTCGGACTGTATGCGCTGATATTCCACGTATTCCTCCATGGGCACGTTGCGCAGCAGCTTCAGGCCGTTCTGCGCCTGCTCCACCTCGCGGCGGGTGATCTCGTCAAGCTCGTCCGCGTGCGCGCTCAGGAAATCGAGCAGCTCGAAATTCTCTTCGTTGACTTCAAGCTTATAGGTTATCTCCGAGAGAGCGGCCATGGTATCCGAAAAGCCGCCGATGGCGTTTTTCGGAGCTGCGGTCTCGATATCGTAATACATCACGCCCATCGCATGATAATAGGCGGCAAGCTTTTTGTTCTTCTCCTTGAGCTTTGCAACGGCTTCGTTAAGTTCCATATAACTCTCCTTTTCGGGGCAAGGCCCCATTTTTCTTCATTATAATTATATATACGTCATGCCGCGTTGTCAAGCCCGCTTCACAACCCGAAGCGCCCGAGCATAGATTAAACGGAATAACAAAGCTTGGAGGCATTTATGCTTGAAGATATGATCGCTCAGCTCGATAACGTGAGCCTCATATATCACGAGCCCTCGCGTGAGACAAAGGCGGTGAGCTCCCTGTGCCTTGCCGTGCGGCGCGGCGAATTCGTAAGCATCGTGGGCCCTTCCGGCTGCGGAAAGACGAGCGTGCTCTCTCTTCTGTCGGGCCTCTATCCGCCGTCCGAGGGGAGCGTGAGGGTGCTTGGCCTTACCCCCGCCGAGGCGCGGAGCCGGGTGGGCTATATGCTGCAGCGCGATGAGCTGCTTGAATGGCGCACCATTGAAAGGAACGTGCTGCTGGGGCTTGAAATAAAAAAGCGGCTGACGAGGGAAAGCCGCGAAAAAGCCATGGAACTGCTTGAAAAATACGGTTTGGGAGATTTTAAGCGCGCATACCCCGCCGCCCTTTCGGGCGGCATGCGGCAGAAGGCGGCGCTGATACGCACGCTGGCCTTCGGGCCGGAGCTGCTCCTTTTAGACGAGCCCTTTTCGGCGCTGGATTATCAGACGCGCCTCATGCTGGAGGATGAGGTGCGCACCATCATAAAGCAGGGCGGCCTGACGGCGATACTCGTCACGCACGACATCTCCGAGGCCATCGCCATGAGCGACCGCGTGGCGGTGTTTTCCTCACGCCCCGCAAGGGTGAAGCGCGAATTCGAAGTGCGCCTGCCCGGCTCGGCATTCGAGCGCCGCTCCGCCGAGGGCTTTTCAAGGCTTTTCGACGAAATATGGAAGGAGTTGGACCATGATGAGCGCGGAGCATAGAAGATATCTCTCCCGGCTCCGGCGGAAAAACCGTCTGGTGCTGATCACGCGCCTGCTGCTGCTTGCCGCACTGATCGCGCTGTGGGAATGCGCGGGCCGCCTTGGCCTGTGCGACCCTTTCATAGTCTCGTCCCCGGCAAGGGTGCTTGAAACGATAGGCGGCCTGTACGCGGCAAACGATCTGTTTCCCCATATCCTGACCACTTTTTCAGAGACCGCCGCGGGCTTTCTTTCGGGCACGGCGATCGGCGTCGGCATAGCGGTGCTGCTGTGGTTCTGCCCCTTTGCCGAGCGGGTGCTCGATCCATATCTGGTGGTGCTCAACGCCCTGCCCAAGATCGCCCTCGGCCCCATACTGATCGTTTGGGTGGGCGCGGGGGCCGAGGCCATAATCGTGATGGCGCTGCTCGTTTCCACCGTCGTGACCGTGATGACCGTGCTCTCGGGCTTTATGGAAACGCCTCCCGGGCTGATGCGCCTGATGCGCACGCTGGGCGCCTCGCGCACGCAGACCTTTATAAAGGCGGTGCTGCCCTCCTCCGTCCCCACGATCATGAGCGCACTGAAGATCAGCGTGGGCATGAGCTGGGTGGGCGTTATCGTGGGCGAATACCTCGTTTCAAAGCGCGGCCTTGGCTACCTCATAGTCTACGGCGGGCAGGTGTTCAAGCTCGATCTCGTAATGGCAAGCATCGTGATACTCTGCGCGCTCGCGGCGGTCATGTATTATGCCGTCGCCGCGTTCGAGAAGCGCATAAACAGGCGGTTCGGAAGATGAAAAAGGCGCAGTCCCCGGGGGCTGCGCCAACAGTTGCTTTTCCTTATTCTGCGGGATACTGCGCCATCAAGTTCCCGTCCTTATCGGCCGCGCGGAACACGACGTCGCAGTCGCTCAAATCGACGCAGGACAGCACCATATCCCTGAATTCGGCGATAAGCTCCACGCCGTCCTCGGCCATGGCCGCATACCACAGATCGCCGAAGAGCGTCTTCTCCTCGTCGGTCATGTCGTTAAGATAAACGTAGGTGATAACGAGCGTATCGCCGTTTTCTTCGGAGATCTCCGTCCTCATCTCGTCGTCGTCGTCCTCGGCGAATTCCCGCTTAAGCTCATCGGAATTCACGAACGCCTCCAGCGAATCGAACTTTTCGGTTACGGACGCCGCGGCGGCGATCTCGGCAAATTCCTTGTCGATCAAGTAATCGAGTATCTTGCTGCCGTCGCTGTCGAGATAGCGCAGCACGATCATGACCTCGTCGGAATCCGCGTAACCGGAAAGCTCCTCGTACATTGAAACAAAGCCCTCGGCGGTCTCGTCAAGGCTCTTGCGAAGCAGCTCGGGCGTGCCGGTGAATTTATCGACGTATTTATACTCCAGCACGAACGTCCTGCCCTCCGCATAGCAGTCAAGCTCCATAACGCCCGCAAAAAGCGCTTTCATGGATTCAAGCTGCGGCAGGAATTTTTTCGCATACTCCTCAACCGCCGCTTCCGCGGGATCGGCCGTTTCCGCAGGCGCCTCGGTGGGAGCCTCGGTGGGCGCTTCGGTGGGGGCTTCGGTGGGCGCTTCGGTGGGAGCTGCCGTGGGTGCTTCCGTAGGCGCAGGCGCGTCCGCCCCGCCCGTGCAGGCCGCAAGGGCCGCCAGCATGAGCACGGCTGAAATAAGCGCGATCAGCTTTTTCATATCGTATTGCCCTTTCCTTAATGAAACGAGCCTGCGGCCAAGCCGCAGACTCGTAAAAAAGCAGAACCGAAATTACTTGATCTCGATCTCGGCGCCAACAGCCTTGAAAGCCTCAGCGAGCTTCTCGGCCTCTTCCTTGGAAACGCCTTCTTTGAGGGTGGAGGGAGCGCCGTCAACGATCTCCTTAGCCTCCTTGAGGCCGAGACCCAGCTGCTCACGGGCAACCTTGATAACCTTGATCTTCTCGGTGCCGAAGCTCTTGAGAACGACGTCGAACTCGGTCTTCTCTTCAACTTCCTCAGCAGCGGCGGCGGGGCCGGCAACGGCAACGGCGGTGGCGGCGGCGGATACGCCAAACTCCTCCTCGAGAGCCTTAACGAGATCGGCAAGCTCGAGAACAGTCATGGCCTTAATGTCTTCAATAAACTGCTCCTTGTTAAACATGATAGTTTCCTCCTAAAAGATTTAGATAATTTTTTGATTGATGTTTGGGCTTTGCGCCCGGGTCATGCCGAAATTATTCGGCGGCTTCGGCGGTCTCTCCGCCGTTCTTCTTGGCGATCTGATCGAGAACGATCGCAAGACCGCTGATGGGGGACATCATGCTGCCGAGCATACGGGCGATGAGTACCTCCTTGGGGGGCAGCTCAGCAAGAGCGTCGATAGCGGCTGCATCGGAAACCTTACCGTTGACGATACCACCCTTGATCTCGCACTTCTTGAGCTTCTTGACGGCGTCCTTCAGGATCTTGGCGGGAGATACGGCGTCTTCATAGCCGATAGCGAATGCGGACGGACCCTTGAGCATTTCCTTGACGGAAGCGTCAATGCCGATCTTGTCGCAAGCGCGCTCAACCATGGAATTCTTGACGATAACGTACTCGTTGCCGGCCTTGCGCATCTGGGCGCGGAGCTCGGTGACTTCGGAAACGGTCAGGCCGCGATAATCGAAAACGATTACGGACTGTGCCTTCTGAAGCTTCTCGGAAAGCTCGTTGACCAGCTGTTCCTTCTGGGCGATAATGGAAGCGTTTGCCATTTGTTCTTCCTCCTTATCAGATTAACAATAAAATATCCCCTCGCCGCTTATCGACAGGGGAATGAAGAATTCTGATTCCCGACGGGCATTTTTTCCCTTCGGTTTATATGATCTTCACCTCGGCAGGATATTAAGCAAAGCTTTCGCTCTGCACCGGCTGTCTACGGCGGATATTCGATTGCCATTTGTTAGAATATCATATTCCCCGGCCCAAGTCAAGCGCGAAAACGCTTGTTTTTGCAATATATTTTTGAGCAAAGCCGCACTATTTTTCGGTCCGTATTTGAAATTTGTCGGGTTTTCTGCTATAATAGATTGATTGACTGCGCCCGCGCGCAAGAAGCGCGGCGTTCAACTCACGAAAGGCAGCTTCCGGCTTATGAACAGGCATAAAAATATCGGCTCAAATAAAACCTCCGGCGGGCTCCGCAGGGTAATATCGGCCGCACTTGCGGCGGCCGCGTTATCGGCGCTGCTGACCGGCTGCGGCAAGGCGTCCGATCCCGCCCCGGGCGAGCCCGAAGTGATCGACGTGATCCCCGGCGCAACGCTCGCTCCCGTCGAAGCGCCCACTCCCGCGCCCACCGCCGTACCGACCGAGGAGCCCACAACGATCGAGGGCAGGATACTCGCCGGCGTCGTCTACCCGCTCTTCGGGGGCAGGGTGATAAATGCCGGGACCGAGGGCGAATCCGTCGACATAAACGGTGACGGCTCCCCCGAAACGCTTGACGTGCGCGATATCGACGGCGGCCCCGTTTTCTGCATAGACGGCAGGCCCTTTATGGATATCGGCGTTAAGCTCAGCCTCGTTTCGCTCGACGGCAGCAATATGCTCTTCCTCTCAGAAAAGCACAATAAGGAAGGCTATTATCTCTTCTATCCCGACGAGGGCGGCAACCTCTTCTGCCGTCTCTTCGGAATCGACCGCAGCGGCAGCTCGAGCTCGCTCGTCATCCGCTCCTCATACGAGGAATACGTTAAAAACGGGCTTGAGATAATGCTGCACAACCCCATGATCTACACATCCGTTTCGGGCGACACGCGCACTCTCTCCATCGACATGAACGGCGACGGTCAGCGTGAATCGATCGTTTTCGATCCCGCCGTGCTCACGGTGAACGGGCTTGAGAACGCGCCGATCCTTTCCACCACAATGCCCCGCTTCATTTACGACGCCGGGCACGATTCGATAGTCCTTTCGGGCTCTGCGGGCGATTACGCGCTGAGCCTTCGATATGACGGGAGCGAGCTTCACGAGGATATAAGCTATGCCTCCCTGCTGTAAAAACCGCGTTTGAAAGAGGTTTTCATGGAAAAAGCACTTAAGCAAAACAAGATGGGCTCCATGCCCATAGGCAGGCTGATGTTCAATATGTCCCTGCCCATGGTCATTTCAATGCTGGTGCAGGCGCTGTATAACGTCGTCGACAGCATATTCGTGGCCAGGATCGAGGATTCCATAAGCGCCGCGGGCGTAAACAACGCGCTGACCGCCGTGGGCCTTGCCTATCCCATACAGTTCCTCATGTTCTCGGTCGCGATAGGCACCGCGGTGGGCATGAATTCGCTTATGAGCCGCAGGCTGGGCGAAAAGCGCTTTGACGAGGCCAACTCGGCAGCCTCCAACGGCATATTCCTGGAATTCGTTTCGGCGATAGTTTTCCTCATACTCGGCCTCACCGTGATCGGCCCCTTCTTCCGCATATTCACCGACGATCCCGCTCAGCACGAGCTTGGCGTGATTTACCTTCGCATATGCATGGTGTTCGGCCTGGGCGTGTTCATCCATATGGGCTTTGACCGCATACTGCAGTCCATGGGCAAGACCAATCTTTCCATGGCCGCGCAGCTTGCCGGCGCGGTGACCAATATCGTGCTCGATCCCATACTCATTTTCGGCTACCTCGGCTTCCCCAAAATGGGCATAGCCGGCGCTGCGATAGCGACCGTTATTGGTCAGTGGGTGAGCATGGTGATCGCCATGCTGCTCGTGCTGCTTGGCAGGCACGAGATCAAGGTCTCCTTCCGCGGCTTCCGCCCTAACCGCACCTCCATACGCGAGATCTATCGCGTTGGCCTGCCCTCCATCATAATGCAGGGCATAGGCTCGGTAATGAACACCGGCATGAACTTCGTGCTTTCGCGCTTCCTGACCGACGGCATGGGCGTTGCGATAATGAACGTGTATTATAAGATGCAGTCGCTCGTGTTCATGCCCCTATTCGGAATAACCAACGCTTCAATGTCCATAATCGCGTATAACTACGGAGCAAAGGATTACAAGCGCATGATGGGCACCTGGAAGCGCACTGTGATAGTCTGCGTCATGATAATGACGCTGGGTCTTATACTCTTCCAGATATTCCCAAAGCAGATCGTTTCCGTGTTCGACACCAAGGGCACGCTCTCCGACGCGGGCGTGCGCGCGTTCCGCACCATCTCGCTCCACTTCCCGATCGCCGCCGTGTGTATCACTATGGGCACCCTTTTCCAGGCGACCGGCCGAGGCTTTTACAGCATGATGGTGTCCCTCATACGCCAGCTCGTCGCGCTGCTGCCCGCCGCCGCGATACTTGCGCTGACCACCGGCTCGCTCGACGCCGTGTGGTGGTCGTTCATAATCGCCGAGTGCACTTCGCTCGCCGTCAGTCTGTTCTATTTCTCCAAGCTCAGAAAGAACGAGCTTGCCGCCATCAAAAATTACGAACCCGAAAGAGCCTGATATGAAAAAGACCCTTGCCCTTGTCCTCTGCCTGCTGTTGGCGGCCGCGCTGTTCGGCTGCGGAGGCGATAAAACCGATCCCGACAGGGAAGTGATATCCATACACACTCCCGCGCCATCCGGCGCCCCTGATCCCGATCAGGCCGCGCACACAGCCGCGCCCGATAATACCGATCCCGCGTCGCCCACGGCAGTTCCGATACCCGCCGCCACCGATGCGCCCGTGCTTCCCACCGAGGAGCCCTTCATCGCCGCGAACGCGGATGAGGCCGAGGCAAGGTATCAGGGCTATTATCTGGGCTATGACCGCGTATACCGCGATCCCCTTCCCCCCAACGCGCCCATCGTCCCGCCCCGCTACACGCTCGGCGCCGACGGGATCTATCATTCGTCCGCCGCGACGAATGATAACGAGGCCTCCATCATGTTCACCGGCGACCTTATGTGCCAGGAGCGTCAGCAGATCGCCTGCCGCAAGGGCTCTACCTTCGATTTCAACGATTTCTTCTATTATATGAAGGATCTTTTCAGCAAGTCCGACCTGCTCGTGGGCAATCTCGAGGGCGTTTCATCCGCCTCCGCTCCCTATATGTGCGAGGTGCCCCGCGTGGACGACAGCCCCCATCTCAACGCTCCCTCCGTTTTCCTCGAGACCGTTCGCAGCGCGGGCTTTGACGCGGTGGTCATGGCCAACAACCACGCCTGCGACGCGGGCGTGCGCGGCATTTACGAGACGCTCGATCGGGTCGAAGAATACGGGCTCATTCACACCGGCACCTTCCGCAATACCGAGGAGCCCCGCTTCGTGGTGATAGACGTGGACGGCATCAGGATCGGCCTTATCAGCTATGCGACCTATTTCAATCACAAGGACGAGCGCATCACCCGCGAGGGGCAGAACGCAATGCTCAATTACTATTCCCCCGAGCGCGTATCGCGCGACGCGGCCCTTGCGCGCGCGGCGGGAGCGGAATACATATTCTGCTACATTCACTGGGGCGTCGAGTATCAGCAGGATCCCAACGCCACCTTCACCATCCCCGCAGCCATAAAATTCACCGACCGCCCATTAAGGCTGCTCGTCAAGACCAACGATCAGCCCCGCATCGCTCAAGAGCTTGCCGACGCGGGCGTCGATTACATATTAGGCTCGCATCCGCACGCCCTCCAGCCCTATGACGTCATCACCGCCTCCGACGGCAGGCGCGTGCCCGTCATCTATTCCCTCGGCAATTTCGTCTCGCATCAGCAGCGCAATATCACAAGGGACACGATAGTGCTTCGCGTGGTGCTGACCAGGGATCCTAACGGTAAGGTCGTGCTCGCAAGGGAGGGCTACGTGCCCGCGCATCTGCTCCAAAGCTATAACGGGCGCAATTACCCCGTAATCCCCCTCACCTATCCCTACCGCAAGGATAACGCGCACTCCTCCTTCTCCCCGGCCTATTACAGGATCGTGCAGGCGATAGGCCCCAAGCTGCCCGTGATGGGCACCCTCTGACGACCATGAATTACCCGATAGACGTTTCGAATACCGTGCTGCACACGCCCCGCCTCACGCTGCGCCCATGGAGGCTGCGCGATCTGGACGACCTCTTCGCTTACGCGCGCGATCCCGAGGTGGGCCCCAACGCGGGCTGGCCCGCGCACCCAAGCCGCGATCATTCCGTGCCCATACTTTTAAGGTTCATCACCGAAAAAAAGACCTTCGCCATCGAATACGAGGGGAAGGTCGTGGGATCCGTCGGGATCGAGAATTATAACGAAAAGCTTTTGCCGCAGCCTGACGCGCTCCGCTGCCGCGAAATAGGCTTCGTGCTCAGCCGCGAATGCTGGGGCATGGGGCTCATGACCGAAGCCGTGCGCGGGGTGATACGCTTCCTGTTTGAGGACGTCGGCCTTGACGCCGTCGTATGCGGGCACTTCCTGCGCAACGCGCGCTCGGCGAGAGTGCAGGAAAAATGCGGGTTCCGCCCATGCGCCTTAAGCTATATCCGCACCGCCGCAGGAAGGTACGAGGCCGAAATGATGCGGGTGCTGACTAAGCGGAATCACCTTGAAAAAGCCTGAGCTCAGGCTTTTTTCTTTTTGCCCCTTTTGCTTCCGGCAAGCCATTTTGCGGCGATAAAGACGAGGAACGCCGCGATCGTGTAACCCACAAGGTATATCACGAGGAACAGCCACCACGGAACGACGGGCGTTTCGCCGTAAAGCATGGAGAGTATCGGCAGCGTGGATGGGAATTTGGGCGAGATATAGTACATATTAAAGGTCTCGTCCGTTATATTCGGTATCAGCATATCGAGCGCCAGCGCGGCGCCGACCATAAGCAGGAACACGAATATCCCCCGCGCGAAGAAGCGCGCCGAAAGCTCCTTTCTGTACCTTGTCAGGAAGAAACAGCCCAGTATCACCTGCGTGCCGTGCCACACCATGGTCTGGATATTGATGCCGATCGTGGTGATGAACACGCTGACGGGATAGAACATCACCGCCAGCCCCGCAAACAGCACGTAAGTCCCCATGAACGCAACCGTCGCCAGGCGCACCGCGCTGCCCTCCCTCGAGAGGAACACGAAGGGGAGTATGTAAATAGGCGCGGAGCAGAGCTGGAACGGGAAGGCGTACCACTGATAATCCCAATAGGGCTCGCCGCCGTTATAGTTGAACGAGAAATTGATCTGCTTATAAGTCTCGAAAACTATGAGCACGGCCCATGCAAACGCGCAGATACCGCGGAAAGCGCCGTCCTTTACGTCCCTGCCCTTTACGCACAGCAGCACCGTGATAAGTATCACGGCGGCAAACGCGCTCAAATGGAAGACCCCGTAAGGCGCCGGGGTCTCCATCTGAGCATCCAACATATTCAGAATCTCATACATATCAAATAGCGAAATTGCCGTTCTCGAACACCTTTACAAGTCTCCCGTCGCGGGTCTTTCCGACTATCTCAAGGTCCGCGGTGCCGACCATGAAGTCGACGTGCGTATCGCTTTCGGCATTGATGCCGGCGGCCTTGAGCTCCTCGACGGAAAGATCGTCGCCGCCCTTTATGCAGGCGGGATAAGCCTCGCCGAATGCGAAATGGCAGGCCGCGTTCTCATCGAACAGTGTGTTGAAAAAGAGTATGCCGCTGTTGGATATGGGCGAATCATACGGCACCAGCGCGATCTCGCCAAGGTAATGCGAGCCTTCGTCCAGGCCCACCTCGCCGCGCAGCGTTTCCTCGTTGGTATCGGCGTGGATATCGACTATGCGGCCGTTCTCGAAGCGGAAGCGGATGCCCTCCACCACGTTGCCGTTGAGCACAAGGGGCTTTGCGGCAACCAGCGTGCCGTCAACGCCCGTGCGCAGGGGCGCCGAGAACACCTCCTCGGTGGGCATGTTGGCAACAAACTTCACTCCCTTGCAGTAATCGCCCCCCGCAAGCCACATATGGTTTTCGGGCATCTTCACGGTAAGGTCGGTGCCGATGGAGTTTTTGTAATGCAGCTCGGCAAAATCATATTCGGTCATGCGCTTGGCATAGCCCTCTATGCGCTCGCAGTGCGCGCGCCACTCGGCCACGGCGTCGCCGTCCTCGGTGATGCGCACGGACTTGAAAATCTCCTCCCACAGGCGCTCCATTGCGGCCTCCTCGTCAAGCTCGGGGAAAACCTTCTTCGCCCAGCTCACAACGGGCACGCTCACCACGCACCAGGGTATGGCGTTGGACATCTGCAGTCTCGAGAATTCCTTCAAATCGCGTCCGGCGGCGGAATTGTAGCGGCGGAGCCTTTCGGGATCGACCCCCTTCAAATTCTCGGGATCGGAGGCGGCGATCGAGATTATGCCAACTCCCTTTTTGGCCAACTCCATGCGCTTCATCACTTCCCAGGGAGCCACGGCGTCAAAGGCCGCGTCCTCGGCGTGCAGCCAATGCTGACGGGAGCAGTAATCGTCGCGCCAGTTGATGTGCACGTCGGATGCGCCCGCGTCAAAGGCCGCGGTGGTCAGCATCCTTGCAAAAGCCGCGCTTTCCACCGGGCAGTTGATCATCACAGGCTGCCCCTTCTGCACGTTGATGCCCACCTCGACCACGAGGCGCGCGTATTGCCAAAGCATCTTTGCGTTCATGTTAATGATTCCTTTCGGGTTGATGCGATCATTATACAACATTCCGTGATAAAAATAAAGGGGTGCGGGAAACCGTCGATCACACCCCCTCATCACCGCTTCGCGGAGATTTCCCGCAAAGGGGGAGGACAAACGAATCGCGGAGGATATTGATCGACCTTCTATCGGCAAAACGGTATCCTCGACCTTCAAGCGGTAAAAACTCGGGACAGCAGCCGTTCGTATTTAAGGCAGGGTTTTAGTGAAATAAAGCGGAACGCTCAGCCTTTGCGCCTTTTTATCAGGAAATAGATCAGGTAAAACGCGGCGATATAGATAAGGAACAACACCACGACAAAAATCGGGTACAGCACGGGACTTCCGCCGACTATCCCGTAGAGGATATCATAAGGCGTGCCGTCGCCCCGCATGAGGAACATGTAGTTATAATCAACGATCCTGTTCACCGCATACGCCGCCGCGCAGAACCCAAGCAATATGGCATACGTGATTCCGATATTCCTGCGCTTCATGCTCGCCATGCCCGAGACCGCGATATAGACGGCGCAGAAACCCGATATGGAATGCGTGATCCCCGAGGCAACGTTGTCTATCGATATCACGGGATAAGCTCCGTAATTCTGACCCGCGCCGTAAGTGCCAAGCACTGCGCCGAGCATGCCGAAGATGAGAACGAAATCGAGCGCGGCCTCCTTCACCCTGCCCTTTGAGAACGCGGCAAGCGGGATCGTTATGAGCTGTATGCTGCACAAAAACAGCGGCAGGTTGTAAAGCAGCGTCGAAACTCCCCCGCTCCTTACGCAGAACACGGCAAGCTTGAACAGCTCGATCGAGTCGATAAGTATCGCCGCAGCGATCAGCACGCGGTTCCTTTCCCGCAGCGGCTTCTGCCTGTTCCGCTTTCCGAGAATGACCGCAAGCGATACCGTGACCGCCAGGAGCGCCGTCACAAACACTATGTGCTGCCACGAAAACCAGCCCTCGGGCTTACGCGCGTAGCCTCCGACGCCCAAGAATTCACCCATTTTTGCCTCCTTAATTGTTTATTTGCAATTAGAAAAGCACGGAGCGGAATCCGTGCTTTTTCCTGTTCAATAATTATTTGCCGATGGTGGCGACCATGACGGCCTTGATGGTGTGCATGCGGTTCTCGGCCTCGTCGAACACCTTGCTCATGGAGGAACGGAACACCTCGTCGCTCACTTCCTGCTCCTTCAGGCCGTACTTCTCATAGATGTCGCGGCCGACGGAGGTTTCAAGATCGTGGAAGCTGGGCAGGCAGTGCAGGAAGATGACGTCGGGATTATGGGTCATCTTCATCATGTCCATGGTTACGCGATAGGGCTCGAGGAGCTTTATGCGCTCTTCGAACTGAGCCTCTTCGCCCATGGATACCCACACGTCGGTATAGATGGCGTCAGCGCCGTCAACGTCCTCGATCTTATCGGAGAAGTCGATCTTGGCGCCGGTCTTTTCGGCCAGCTCACGCATCTCGCTTACCAGACCTTCCTCGGGCCAGAGGCACTTGGGCGCGATGCCCACAAAGTGCATGCCGAGCTTGGCGGAGATGATCATAAGGGAGTTGCCCATGTTATTGCGGGCGTCGCCGACGTAGACGAGCTTGACCTTGTTGACGGGCTTTGCGATGTTCTCACGGATGGTGAGCAGATCGGCAAGCACCTGGGTGGGATGATACATATCGGTGAGACCGTTCCATACGGGAACGCCGGCATACTTGGCCAGCAGCTCAACGGTCTCCTGCTTGAAGCCGCGGAACTCGATGCCGTCATAGAAGCGGCCGAGGACCTTTGCGGTATCCTCCATGGATTCCTTCTTGCCCATCTGGGAGTTGGAAAGGAATGTGACGTTGGCGCCCTCGTCATAAGCGGCGACTTCGAACGCACAGCGGGTACGGGTGGAGGTCTTTTCGAAAAGAAGAACGATGTTCTTGCCTGCCATCAGATCGCCTTTGATACCGGCGCGCTTCTTGGCCTTAAGATCGGCGGCGAGGTTCAGAAGATACATGATCTCTTCGGGAGTGAAATCCTTGAGAGTCAAGAGGTGACGGCCTTTAAGATTAACGGGCATGGTTTTATCTCCTTTTTATTATAGAGTTTACAAGTGGATTATACCAAATTACCCGCCTGATTAAAAGCGGGTAATCGGTGTTTTAAGCAATATACTTTATCAGTTTCCGGCCTCGGTGAATTCGGTGATGCCGTCGATGCGGATATCGAAATAGGGCGCGCTGCGATACTCGGACTCGTGGAAGTAACCGTCGCCGATCACGTTGATGGTCTCGCCCTCATACTGGAACGCGGTGAAATCGGAATTCCAGGTGGAGAAGTTGTAATCATAGGATTCGACCTTGGCGCCGTCCTTGGTGAAGGTGTTGATATCGAACACGTGGAAGGAGCCGTCCTTGATGGCCTTGATGACCTCGTCGACCTTTTCGGCGGTGCCCGCGGCGCAGGAATCGCCCAGCTTGGAGATCATGACCGCGTCGGCTTCATAACCGGCGGTGTAATCGTGCTTCACTTCCTTGCCCTCGATCACGTCCTTGAGTACCATGGTGTAAAGAGCGCCCCAGTTGTTCTGAGAGGAGGTGAGCGCGGCGTTGGGCGCAACGCTGAGCATGTCGATATTGTAACCGACGGAGTAAGCGACCTTGCCCTCGGCAAGAGCGGCCTCGACAGCGGAGGGAGCGCCGGTGGAATCGGCGTGCTGACCGATTATAACGCAGCCCTTGGCCATGAGCGCCTTGGCGGTCTCGCTCTCCTTATTCAGATCGAACCACGAGGAGGTGTACATGACGTCCATGTGCGCCTCGGGAACGATGGAGCGGATGCCGAGGAAGAACGCGGTGTAGCCGGAAACGACCTCCGCATAGGGATAAGCGCCGACGTAACCGACGTAGGGATCGGTAACGGTGCCGTTATCCATGAGCTCCTTGAGCTTCATGCCGGCAACAACGCCGGAAACGTAACGGGACTGATAGGTCTGGGGGAAGAGGTTGACAACGTTCTTAAGGCCGCACACGTTGGCGGTATCGCCGGTGGCGGGGCAGAAGATGACGTTGGGATACTCCTCGGCAGCCCTGACCATGTGGGACTGATGGCCATAGCTGTTGGAGATGATGATGTTGCAGCCGGCCTCGGCAAGATCCACGGCGGTGTCATAGCAGACGGCGTTCTCGCCGATGCTGTACTTCCAGGTGACCTGCTCGTCCTTGATGCCGCAGGCCTTCATGGCCTCCTTGAAGCCCTCGATATGGGCATAGGTGTAACCCTCGTTCTCGTCGCCGATGAGAATGACGCCGATCTTGAGGTCAGACGCGCCGGAGGGGTCGTTGTCGCCGCCTTCGGGCTTTGCGGTCTCGGAGCCGCCGCAGGCGACCAGCGCGAGAGCCATCAGTGCGCAGAGCATGAGCGCGATAAACTTCTTCATGTGTTCCTCCAATAAAAATATAATTCACGCGGCGCCAAGCCGAATCCGCCTTGCGCCGGGCCGTGTTGAAAACACCCGTATATTTTAAGCAAATCTCCTCTTTTTGTCAATCGAAATCACATTGGCGTTAAAAATATAAAATGATCGTTTTCTTGGGTTTACGGGAATTTTACGGTTATGCGGGTGCCTTCGCCCTCCCTGCTTTGAAGCCGGGTCTCCGCGCCGTATTTTTCGGCGATATGCTTGACTATCGCAAGCCCAAGCCCCGTGCCTCCGGTCTGCTTGGATCGGGATTTGTCCACGCGGTAGAAGCGCTCGAATATGTGCGGGATATGCTCCTCGGGAATGCCTATGCCCGTGTCCTCAACGGTAAGCGTGCGGCCCTTGGTCTCCACGCGCACGCTGCCGCCTTCCTTATTATAGCGTATCGCGTTGTCCATAAGGTTATAGACGAGCTCGGATAAAAGGCTGCGCGAGCCTTCCACCGTGAGCTCCTCACCCGTCACCTCAAGCGAAACGCCGTGATCCTCGGCGGATTTTAAAAGCACGTCCCTGCTCTCGTCGGCGATCTCGAAAATATCGACCGCTTCCTTCTCGTCCTCCGCGCCGCCCTCGTCAAGGCTCGACAGCCTTATTATGTCGGAAATCAGCGCAAGCAGCCGCTTGGATTCCTTCTGTATGCGCAAGGCAAATTCGGGCACGTCCTTCGGCGCGGCTATCCCCGCGGCGATCATCTCCGCATAGCCCGAAATCGAGGTCAGCGGGGTCTTCAGCTCGTGGCTCACGTTCGCCGTGAATTCACGCTTCAGCTTCTGCAGGGTGAGCTGTTCGCCCATATCCAGCAGCAGCAGCATCGTGCCGACTATCTTGTGATCGAATATGACGGGATCGACGAGCACCCGCAGCGTCACCCCGTGCGCGGTGTATTCGGTAAGGCTGCTCTCGCCCTTTTCGGCAAGCTCGATGCACCTTAAAAGCTCGGGATCGTGTATCGCGTCGGTCTTATACATACCCGTCGCGTAATCGGGCAGATCAAGATATCCCGCCGCGTCTTCGCTGACGGTGTAGACGCGCGAATTTCCGTCGAAAACGAGTATCCCGCCCGTGATGCTGTCTATCATGGCGGCATAATCCGCGCTGTGATATTCCTTTTCGGCCTTCATGATAGCCGATATGAACAGATACAAAAGCACCGTTGCCGCAAGTATCACGGCGCCTATTATCACGAATATCCACGGCTGAGGCACGTTTAAAAGAGTTACCGTGACTGAAGCCGCGGCAACGAACATGAACGCTATTATGTATACGATGAGCGTCAGCGATTTGAAGCGCTTTTCCATATGCCGATCCCCTTCATTATCATAAGGATTATTTTAGCAGACAAATGCCCGAATTCATATCGGAAGAAATAATATATTGTGGCACTTTGTGCAATTCTCTTTTCCTTGAAGGATTTTTGTGCTATTATTATACTGTATATACAGGCTCCCATTTTGGGACGACCGGAAAGGAACGACTATGAAAAGAATCATTGCTGTAATCATTGCCTTGATAATGGCCGCGTCGGCAGTTCCCGCGGCTATTGCCCGCGAGGTCGGTGCGGAGGATATCTCCGTGACCTATACCGGTTCCGTCGTTGACGCGACCGCGCTTAATCCGGGCGATCAGTTTTACTTCTACGTAAGCGTATCCGAAGGATCCAGCATGTGGAGCGGTCATTGGCTCATCGACTATCCCGAAGAATACGTCACTCCCACCTCCTCCAGCACCACATGGAGCGGCGGGCTCGAGTATGCCGTTCAGCAGACCTATAACAGCGGCAATCCCACTTCCGATAAGCCCAAGTTCGTCTGCGAGCTTTCTTACGAGGGCATGACCGGCAGCAACCCCTATGGCGAGGAGGGCAACCTTTACACCGTGGTGGGCATGTATCTGCGCACGTTCGATTACGGCGGGCTGCAGATGGGCGGCAATTTCGTCAGGATCAGGTATCGTCTCAATTCCATACCCGACGCCGCTGATCTCATGCACGACGCCAACGGCTATTATTTCGAGATCCCCATAACCGTTCGCGAGAGCCGCTATTGGGTGCCCGGCGCTGAGATCGGCGTTGGCGAATACAACCACGATCACGAGAACATCACCGTAATAAACGGCAAGGTGTATGTCAACGTCGGCAATACCCACACCGTCACCTTCTATGATATCAACGGCAGCGTCGTCTCCACTCAGACCGTCGAAGACGGCGGCGCGGCAACCGCTCCCACCCTTGACAGGGTCGTGATGCAGGAGAACGGGCCCTACATCTTCTACGGCTGGGACGTTGAATTCGATAACGTGACCGAGGATATCGAGGTGCATCCCCTTTACACCCTGTTCGGCGACGTGACTTTTGATGGCCGAGTCGATTCCGAGGACGCCCTTATAACCCTCAGAGGCTCGCTCGGCATAGTCGAGCTCAGCGCCAGGCAGCAGGCCGCCGCGGATATCGATTTCAGCGGCGACGTACGCTCCGACGACGCGCTCAGGATACTGCGTCTTGCCCTTGGCATAATCGATTCCCTTCTGTAAAGGATCATAACAACAAAGGCTCCGCGATCGCGGAGCCTTGTTTTTTTGTTTTTTACTCGGCCAGCGCGAGTATTGCGTCGGCGATCATATGGGCGTTGAACATAAGATCCTCTATGGATATGAACTCATTGGGCATATGCACGGGAGCGGGATGCCCGGGTATCTCCACGCCGAATGCCACCGCGTTGTCGAAGGCGCGCGCATACGTGCCGCCGCCGATCGCAAGAGGCTTGGCCTTTATTCCGGTGCGCTCGGAATAGACGTCGAGGAGCTTGGAAACGAGCTCGGAATCGGCGGGCACGAAAAGACCGTGCTGCGCGTGCTCATGGGTGATCTCCATGCCCAGCGCCTTGGTCTGAGCCGCCTTTACGTCGTCGGCGGAAAGCGTGATGGGATGGCGAACGTCTATCTTGAAATCGACTATGCCGTTCTCGTTCCAGTCGATCACGCCGGGATTGAGAGTGAGCCTGCCGGATGCGTCGGTTATATCAAGCCCCATATCCTCGCCGTGCAGCCCCATGCCAAGCGCTTTATGCATTGTGTCCACCATCACCTTGTCCTCGCCCTCAAGCGGGAGCTTGGCAAGCACGGTGAACGCGGCCTGTATGGAATTCAAGCCATGCTCGGGCATTGAGGCGTGCGCGTCAAGACCTATCACGGTGAGCTGAGTGCCGCCGTCCTTCTCCTCGATCTCGAATTTGAACTTATCAAGTCCCGCTTCTTCTGCCGCGGCCTTCACCTTGCAGGGGCAGCAGGGTATGAACGCCTCGAGCCTGCCGGGCACCACGTTGGGCCTTGTGCCGGCCTTTATGCGCAGCCTGCTTTCAAAGCGCTTTTCAAAAGTGGTGTGCAGTATGCCCTTTTCTGAATTGACCACGGGGTATTCGCCGTCGGGAGTGAACGCCAGCGTGGGCGCCTCGCCATGCTCCTTATAATAATTCATGCAGCCCCAGCCGGTCTCCTCATTGGTGCCGAGTATCACGCGCACGCGGCGGCGAAGGGGTATGCCCGCTTCCTTGATCGCAGCAAGCGCATAGAGAGCGGCGAACGCGGGGCCCTTGTCGTCAAGAGTGCCGCGGCCGTAGAGTATGCCGTCCTCAAGCACCGCTCCATAGGGGGGATGCTTCCAGCCGGTACCCTCGGGCACGACGTCCAGATGGCAGATGACGCCCAGCATCTCTTCGCCCTCGCCCAGCTCCGCACAGCCTACGTAACCTTCCATATCGGTGGTTTTAAGACCGAGCTTATCGGCGGTCTCAAGCGCGTGATGGAGCGCGTCGGATACGTTCTTGCCGAAGGGCATTCCCGGAAGGGGCTCTCCCTCGGTGCTGGGGATGCGGATGTTTTCCTGAAGGGACGCGATGAGCTTATCCTTATCGCGTTCGATAATGGAATCAACGAGCTTGTTCATTTGTGTATCTCCTTTGAATTATTATCAGTTTATTGCGCCGAAGCCGCGCCCGACTACCTCCTGAGTCTCGGTTATCGCAAAGAGCGCTTTCGGATCGTTTTCCTTAACTATCGCCTTGAGCTTGGCAAGCTCGGTGGTCTTCACTATGCAGTATACGAGCTTCCTTGGCTGGCCGGTATAGGCGCCTTCCGCGTTTATATAAGTCACGCCGCGGCGCATCTCCTGCATCACCTGAGGAGCGATATCGTCCCATTTTTCGCTGATAATGAACACCGTCATATTGTGGTTGATGCCCCTTAACGCAAAGTTATACGCCGTATTGGTTACGAACATCGCCACCATTGAAAGAAGCGCCACCTCTATGCCGTATGTGGGGATCAGGAAGCTCATTATAACAAGGTTGAAAACAATATTGAACGAGCCGGCCGGTATGGAAAGCTTGCGGCTCAGCACGACTGTGATGACGTCTATGCCGCCGAGCGAAGCGCCCCTTTTTACGACGAATGCGCAGGTGATGCCTATTATGGCGGAGCCGACTATCGCCGAAAGCAGCGCGTTAT
Organism: Clostridia bacterium; assembly: GCA_017541305.1. Classification (GTDB taxonomy): domain Bacteria; phylum Bacillota; class Clostridia; order Christensenellales; family CAG-138; genus UBA3857. The sequence continues at coordinate 138,821 of JAFXZJ010000055.1, forward strand.
TGCCCAGCGCCGAAGCCTCGGTGATCCTTGCCATTATGGGCAGCTCGAACATGAGCGAATAGCATACTGTGGCAAACAGGCTGAACAGGGTGAATTTCCATCCCTGCTGCTTTATGCCATAGATTGATATGGGTATATTCAGCCCCAACAGTACCGCCCATTTGGGTATTCCCCACAGATAATTGAACAGCAGCGAAACGCCCGTCACACCGCCCGAAAGGAAATGGAAAGGCACATAAAAATACGACAGCACACAGCAGTGAAGAAAGCACACCGCGGCGATTATTATAAGGGTCGCGATATCGTGCCGCGGAACGAATTTCTTTTCATAAGGATCGAAGTGATGCTTTTCTTTTTTGATTTTGCCTGAGGTTTCCTTCGTATTTGCACCCATATATTTCTCCTTTTGATATCAGAAAAGCTTAAGCACGTACTGATTGAGTATCACGAACAGCCCTATAATTATCATATAAATTATAAAGCCCTTAAAGCTCTTTTTGGTGATTATGCTTATCATATAGCGCACGGCGAAATAGCCCGATACACCGGCGACGACCATTGAAATAAGCGTGCCGTACCACGAGAAATCGCCAAGCCCGTTCTTGACAAGATCGGGTATCTCGAGTATCGCGCCGCCGACAATCGCGGGTATAGAAAGCAGGAACGAAAACTCCGCCGCGGATTTTTTCTTCACTCCGCAGAAGAGCGCGCCGGTGATGGTCGAGCCCGATCTGGATACGCCGGGAAGTATCGCTATTCCCTGCAGGACGCCTATGAATATCGACTGAGCCCAATTCATCGTATCGGCCGTATAGATTCGGCGCACGTTCTTCCTTGCGAATTCAGCCGCGGCAAGTATCAGCGCGGTTGCAAGGAAGCAGAAGCCCAGGATTTTGTATTCCGTCTCGCCGTCCACGTTGAGCAGCTTTTTCATGATCAGCATCACAACCACCGTTGCTGCGGTGGAAACGATCAGCCACAGGGTTTTCTTCTGGAATGGTTTTTTAATGATGTCCCATATCTGATCTCTGTAAACGATGCATACCGCGGCAAGAGTCGCCACGTGAAGAAGCACGGTGCTCAAATGCGAGCCCTCGCTGTCGCCGAACATGCGCTGCACCAAAAGCAGATGTCCGCTTGATGAAATGGGAAGGAATTCGCCCAGACCCTGCACGAGCCCGTAGAACACGCTTTTGAATATTTCAATGATGACTTCCAAATCAAACCTCCGAAAGGACGATACTGTTACCCCTATATAGTACCATGATATGTACTGAAATTCAAGCAAAAAACCTTTTAGCTCATCCATCCTTTCATATTTAATAAAAAATTTTAAAAAAAGGTTGCATGTGCTCCAAAAATTGGGTAAAATAAAATGATGGGATATAATCTAAGGGGAGTATCGCTTATTAAGCTTGCGCTTTCTTACAAAATATCCCGCCTAAAACAAAAATCACTCCCTTGATAAGGGCTTAATAATGAAAGGAGTTTTTTTATGAACCTTTCACTCGAAGTCAAAAAATTCATCAACAACGAGCATACCGGCGATTACGTTACGGTCGTGCTGCCTTCCGAGCTCCCCGTGGAGCGTTCCGAGGTGCGCGAGGTCAACAGGGATCGTTCCGCCGCTCATTCCGCAAAAAATCTTGCCGACAACAAGGCGCGCATAGCGCAAAAGGCAAGGGACAGGGTCAAAAACACCGAAAAGCTTCATTCTCTCAAGCAGGAGGAGCTTGACGAGGCCAACGCCATTCTTGACGATATAGTTTCCCAGCAGAAGGCGATGCAGCCGGAGCTCAATGAAAAGCGCGAGATATTTGAAGAGGCGGAAGCGGATTATGACGAAAAGAACGCCGCCTATCTTTTGAAGCGCGAATCCTTCGAGGCCATGGAAAGGGCCTATAACGCCGCGGTCGACGCCGAAAGGGCGGCAAACCTTGTGCTTAACGACTGCCGCGCCAATTACAGCGGAGCGGAAAACGCGCTGGCTTCAGCAAAGGAGCAGGGCCTTCGTCACGAGGGCAAGCTTTCATCCACAAGGAGCGAGGTGGCCGAATCCAAGGTGCTTTCCGAAAACGCCGCAGTCGAGGCCCGCGAGGCTTCAAGGCTCGAAGCGGAAAAAACCGTTCAGTTCAATTCACTCTCTCAGGAGACCGCGCAGAAGCTTGCCGTGTTCAAGCGCGAAAACAAGCGCCTTTCCGATGCGCAAAGGGCGCTTAATTCCGCATTGAAGGAATGCAACCGTTCCAAGACGGAGCTCGCCTCCGTAAAGGAAGCGCTTGCCGCCGCCGAGGATCTTGCAAACGATCCCTCCAAAGCCGATAACGATTCGGTAAAGGCAAAGGCCGCCTCCCTTCGCGCAAGGCTTTCCAACGCCGAAATAAGGGTCGATACCGCCGAGTCGGATCGAGTAGCGGCGGAAAAAAATCTTTCCTCCGCACAGGAATCCAACGCCGCCGCCGAGATGGAATACAACAAAGTATTCGAGCTGATGAGCGCCTGCCGCAAGGAGCTTGACGATCTCAGAGAAAAATCCTCCGCCGCTTCCTCAAGGGCCGCGGAAGCCGAGGCAAAGTATTCCTCCTTCAGCTCCAGCTTTGAAAAATCTCAGAACGATCTCGCTTCCTCCGAGCGCGACGTGAAGAGCTTCGAATCCGAACTCATCTCCTCCAAAAAAGCGCTTCTCAACGCCGAGACCGACGTCGCAAAGCGCCATGACGACGTGACCTATACAAGGAACGAGATGGAAAAGGCCCGCGCCGTTATGGATGAAAAGCGCGCCGTTATGCAGCAGAGCGAGGCAAAATACAACACCCTCAAATCTTCCTTTAACAACATCAATAACTCCTATCAGATGGCCGAAAGGGACAGGAAGACTCAGAAGAATATCTGCGAAAGGCTTAAGACCGAGCTTAAGATATTATCCACACAGCTCGAGGATGATATCGCTTCGCGCGACGCTGCCGAGGAAGATGCTGAAATGAGCGCTTCCGAGGCGGAGCGCAGGAGGCTTTCCGTCCGCACCATCAACACAAAGAACGAGACGGCTAAGATCCATTTCATGCAGCAGGGCAAGGGAGAGGATCTTATCCTCATCCACTCGATAGGTCAATCCCTTTATACTTACAGGGAGCTTATCTCAAAGCTCAGCTCCAAATTCCGCGTTACCGCGCTGGATCTGGTGGGCTTCGGCTATTCTCAAAAGCCCTACTATTTCAACTACACCCTTGATGAGATGTCCGATTTCATCGCACGTTTCATGGACGCAATGGAGATGGAGACCGCTCATCTCTTCGGCTTCTCGATGGGCGCCGGCTACGTGATCAATTTCGCAAAGCGTTATCCCGACAGAGTGGGCAAGATAGTGCTCCTTTCCCCGGGCGGCCTCACTCCCGAGATGCCTTCATCCATACGCTCAATCGAAGGCAGGATATTCGGCGGGCTTTCCGTCAGGATGATAAATCTCAAATCCGTTAAAAAGATGCTTTCGGAATGCTATTTCGATCTTACCAATCATACCGACGAAGTGATCGAGGAATATTACAAGCCCATTGCCAATCCCGAAACCAAGCGTGTGATAAGGGCCTGTATAATGAATTATGATGATGAAGAGGTCATCCATTCCCTGCGCGACGTGAATGCCGACACCCTCATCCTTTGGGGTAACGAGGATAAATGGCATCCCGTTGAAATGTCCAATATGTTCAAGGCCGTTATGCCCAAGGTGAACTTCACCCTTGTGCGCAACGCAGGTCACCTCGCTCACGAGGAAAAGGCCGAAAGGGTGGCGCAGCTTATAAAGATGTTCATTCCCTGCGGCTATGAAGATGACGAGACAGAGAATTTCTGACGGATTTTTCCTACTTTTCCATATTTATAATTCGAATATGGAAAAGTATTATTCCTAAAATGTGGAAATTATTGAAAACTCATCGCTTTTCAATAATATTTTCCATCGATTTTCAACAGCGTATTTTCCTTGCGCGGGTTGACCGAAAACGGGAAATCCACGTTTTCCTCAACACCTGATACTGCTGATAATTTAATTATATTCAAAGAGATCAATACAGGAGGCCGAAAATGAAATTTTGCGTAGAATCCGGCGAACTCAACGAGGCGCTGGCTGTTGTGACCAAAGCGCTGTCCTCAAGCAACGAGACCCCGGTTTTAAGGGGCATCTATATCAGCGCATTCGATAACGAGCTTTATTTGAAATGCTCCGATTCTTCCGTTCAGATAGAGACCACCATTCCCGCCCTTGTCGAAGAGGACGGCGCCGCTGTTATGCCCGGCCGACTTATGGCGGATCTCGTCCGCAGGATGAGGGGAGACAAGATAGATTTTGAGACGATCGACGAATATTCGATGAAGATAGAGAACGGCAAATCCAAAAGCGTGCTCCAGTTCTTCAGCCCCGACACCTATCCCAAAATGGAGGAGATCAGGAGCGATATTTCGTTCAATATAAAGCAAAATCTGTTCCGTTCAATGATAAAGCAGACCGCCTTCAGCTGCGGCGACGAGGACGCAAAACCCATTCTTCGCGGAGTGCTGATGGAGTTCACTGAGGAAGGCTTCCTCAATCTGATCGCGCTCGACGGCTTCCGTCTTGCAAAGCGAAGCGAAAGGGTCAGCGTCAACGGCGAAATGCGCAACGCGGTCGTTCCCGCAAAGACGATGAACGACATATCGAATATTCTTTCCGACACCGAAGACGAGGTGACCATCACCCTTTCCGCCACTCATATCACCGTGGATCTCGGCAATACCAAGATAAAGGCAAGGCTGATCAAGGGCGATTACATAAATTACAAGAATATCATTTCAAGAAAATCCGCTTCCAGGGTGATAGTAAACAGGAATGAATTCATTGAAAGCCTCGATCTCGTCTGGCTGATCGCCAAGGAGAACAACAATAACGTTATAAAGCTGGAGTTCGACGACGGAATGATGTATATCTCGGCAAGGAGCGAAGCCGGCAGCATCAACGAAAACGTGGCTGTGAACATAACCGGCACTCCCATCGAGATCGCCTTCAACGCCAAATATTTCATCGACATAGCAAAATCGGTGGAAGACGAGATGATAGCTTTGAACTTCAATACCTCGGTAACTCCCTGCGTGGTAGAGCCCGTGAACGGCGAAAGCTTCTTCTATCTCATACTTCCGATAAGGCTCATGAGGAGCTGATAAGGGCTTTAGAACAAGATATGGTAATAAAACAGACATGATTATCAAAATATTGTGTCTGTTTTAGTTTGAGCTATATATGAAAGCATAAAAAAAGCTATGTATACGCTGTATTTTTTGCAATAATATATTTAAAAAACCTCTTATTTTTACTTGACAAAACAAAGTGATTAAGCTAAAATACTAAAGCCCCTGTGAAGGGGTATTATTTAGCTTGTACATTGCGTCGAGCTGAATAAGCGGAAGGCCGCAAAAAACGGTCGATATTACCGCAATCTTTAAGGAGGATCAGAAAATGCGAGTAAAGATCACACTTGCCTGCACCGAATGCAAGCAGAGGAACTACAATACCTTCAAGAACAAGAAGAACGATCCCGATCGTCTCGAGTTCAACAAGTATTGCCGTTTCTGCCGTAAACACACCCTTCATAGGGAAGCCAAGTAATTCTTCAAGAGGTTAAGGATCATGGCTAAAAAAGAAGTAGAAAAGAAGAATAAGGTCGGCTTCTTCACCAAGGTCGGAAATTTCTTCAAGGGAATCGGCAAGTATTTCAAGGATGTCTGGGCGGAAGTAAAGCAGCTCACTTGGCCCACCAAGAAAGAGCTCATCAACTATACTCTTGCCGTTATAGCATTCTGTGCGCTGATGGCGATCATTATAGGTCTTCTTGACCTTGCCTTCGGTTCCGGCATCAATGCTCTTGCAGAACTCGGTAAATAAGGTATCTCGAGATGACAGATGAGGTAAAGAATAAAATCGAAAAGGCTGTCGAGCTGAGCGAAAATCCCGACGCGGCTTCCGTTAACGAGGATCGCACCCATTACGATGACGAAACTCCCACCGAGCCCCGCTGGTACGTGGTGCATACCTATTCCGGATATGAGAATAAAGTCAAGGAAGATCTTGAAAAAACGATCGAGAACAGAAACCTTCAGAATCTCATTTTCGAAGTAAAGTATCCTACCGAGACCGTGACGGAAACTCCCGAGGGAGCCAAAAAGCCCAAGACCTATCAGCGCAAGGTCTATCCCGGCTACGTCATGGTAAAGATGATAATGACCGACAGCACCTGGTACATCGTCAGGAACACAAGGGGCGTTACAAGCTTTGTAGGCTCGGGCAACAAACCCATTCCCCTGACGGATGAAGAAGTTACCGCAATGGGCGTTGAGCGCATCAGCCTCAAGCTCGATGTGGAGGTCGGCGAAAATGTCCGCGTAGTGAACGGGCCCTTCGCTAACTTTATCGGCACTGTCACGGACATCAACCCCGAAACGCAGAAGGTCAAGCTTCTCGTTTCACTCTTCGGTAAAGAAACTCCTATGGAGCTTGACTTTATCGACATTCAAAAGCTGTAAGATCAGCTGACACGTATGGTTTCCCCATCCGGGGTTTTCATAAGTGGGAGGAACGGAGACTTATCGTCTCTATACTCCGCAAGTACCACATTATTTTAGGAGGAAAAACAAAATGGCAAAGAAGATAACCGGCTTTGTCAAGCTGCAGATTCCTGCAGGTAAGGCTACACCCGCACCGCCCGTAGGTCCCGCTCTGGGCCAGCACGGTCTGAACATCATGGGCTTCTGTAAGGAGTTCAACGAGCGCACCGCCAAGCAGGCGGGCCTGATCATCCCCGTTGTTATCACGGTTTATCAGGATCGCTCCTTCACCTTTATCACCAAGACCCCTCCCGCATCCGTTCTTATCAAGAAGGCCTGCGGTATCGAGTCCGGCTCCGGCGTCCCCAACAAGACCAAGGTTGCCAACATCACCAAGGCTCAGATCCGCGAGATCGCCGAAATGAAGATGCCCGATCTTAACGCCGCTTCCATCGAAGCCGCTATGAGCATGGTAGCCGGCACCGCTCGCTCCATGGGCGTTGTAGTTGTTGACTGATGAGGTGATATTATGAAGCACGGTAAGAAGTATAATGACAGCGTAAAGACCATCGAAAAGTCCAAGCTGTATGATCCCGCTGAGGGTATCGAAGTTGTTCTTGGCACCGCAAAGGCCAAGTTTGATGAGACCATTGAGGCTCATATCCGCCTCGGCGTTGACTCCCGTCATGCCGATCAGCAGGTCCGCGGCGCAGTCGTACTGCCCCACGGCACCGGCCGCGTAGTTCGCGTTCTCGTTTTCGCCAAGGGCGATAAGGCCCGTGAGGCTCAGGAAGCGGGCGCCGATTTCGTAGGCGATGAGGAAATGGTAAAGAAGATCCAGACCGAAAACTGGTTTGGATTCGACGTCTGCGTAGCGACCCCTGATATGATGGGCGTTGTCGGCCGCATCGGTCGTGTTCTCGGCCCCAAGGGCTTGATGCCTAACCCCAAGAGCGGCACCGTTACCATGGACGTGGCTAAGGCCATCGCCGATATCAAAGCCGGTAAGGTCGAGTATCGTGTCGATAAGACCAATATCTGCCACTGCCCCATCGGCAAGGCCAGCTTTGGCAAGGAAAAGCTTGTTGAAAACCTCAACACCCTTATGGATGCCATCATCAAGGCAAAGCCCGCTGCAGCGAAGGGCACCTATATCAAGTCCCTCGTTCTGTCCAGCACCATGGGCCCCGGCGTCCGTTTCAACGGCACCAGGTTCGGTAACTGATAGATCCTGAATTCAGAAAGAAAGAGGTACTGATCCATGAAGATGACATATCAGCCCAAAGTCAGGCAGAGGAAGAAGGTTCACGGTTTCCGTCAGCGCATGTCCACCAAGAACGGCAGGAACGTGCTGGCCAGGAGGCGTGCAAAGGGCAGGAAAGTTATTTCCGCTTAATCGAATCAGATGACTGAACCACGGTGTGATCCCGATCACCCGTGGTTCAGATACTTTTTCGGGAAACGGTCATTTTGACGTTTTTTTGAAAAAGTCAGGTTTTATCGGGAAATTTATCGGGCAGAAGCGGCTTTTTCAAGCATTGTTCAGGCCGCGCATCCATTTATCGATGAAGCGTTGCTATTCCCTTAAGCGGAATAAGGAATTCCGCCGTGTGTACAATAAAGGCAGATCCACAGGCAGCCGCACACTGGTATTGATCCATATGCAGGCAGGCGTGCCGGAAATAAGGATAGGATTTGCGGTTGGGAAGAAGATAGGCAGCGCAGTTACCCGCAACCGCGTGAAACGCAGACTAAGGGAGGCAATCACTCCTCTCTTGCCGGAGATAGTTCCCGGCTGCCGCCTCATATTCATTGCGCGTTCCGCCGTTACGGAGGCTTCCTTTAAAGAGATCGAGTCCACAGTTCGCCGCCTGTTGCAGAAGGCGGGCTTGATTGGCTGACAGTCGAGTTGTTTTTCGCTCTTAATGAGCTTCTTTGAACGGGGCATGATGCCCAACTGCATAATGCAGATAATGCCGCGTTCCATCGTGATCGGGCAGATATTATGACTTCGGTCGGAAAAGCGATAAAAAGCTTTCTTATATATCTTATCCGTTGTTACAGACAGTTGAGACCTGACAGAGCTCCATGCTGCAGGTATCAGCCGTCATGCTCGGAATATGCCATACAAGCCATAGAAAAGCACGGTGCGGCCAAGGGGATGCTCTTGGCTGTTTGGCGTGTGTTAAGATGCAACCCGTTCTCAAGAGGAGGATATGATCCCGTTCCCGAAAAGGGAAGATGGTCAAACAGAAAAATCAGTTGATCCTTTGCAGGATCGATGCTTAATCAGGAAAGGGATACACGATGACATTTTTTCTCACACGATGGTTCTATGCATTGATGCAGTTCCTTTACGGTCTCTTCAACAACAGTTATATGCTTACTATAATCGTTGTCACCGTATTGCTGCGTCTTGTGCAGATCTTCCCGGATATCTCCAACAGAAAAACTCAGATCAAGATGGCCGTCGTTCAGCCTCAGATCAACGAGCTTCAAAAGAAATACGCGAACGATCCTCAGAAGCTTCGCCTTGAGCAGAGCAAGCTTATGAAAAAGTATGGCGTCAACACGCTTTCAAGCTGTCTGCCCATGCTCATCACTCTCCCCCTCTTCTTCTGCTTCCTGGCTGCGTTCCGCACCTGGGGCAATGAGGAGAGCATCACTCTCATGTATGAGACCGCCATCACGCAGACCATGGAGGAAGGCTCCGAAGAGCGCGCCAAGGCCGAAGATCAGGCTATGGAAACCTTCAAGAGCTTTGAATTCCTGTGGACAAAGAATATCTGGCAGCCCGACTGCTTCCTTGACGCGCAGTTCCTCATATTCCGCTTTGACGGCGAGGTGATAACCAAGCCCACCACGCTTTCGGCGATCAACTCGGTGTCGCTTGCCAATATGCCGCTTTTGCAGAACGGCTATACCAATAAGAACGGCGAGCATATTTCCGGCGAACAGATCTGGAAGACCTTGGTGGAATCCGGCCTGGCAGCCGGCGAATACGGCGATCCCGGCAAGACCGACGGCTGCAATGGCTGCTCGAGCTGCTCCACCGACCGTTCGGGTATGATGCTTCTTCCCGATGAGGTCGATCCCTCCATCGCCGATAAGATGCTCGGCGGCGAACACGCCGTTGCGGTGATCGATCCCGAGACCGGCGCCGATACCGCCTCTTCCAACGCCAATGGCAGCGATATCTATAAGGCGATCATGAAGCGTTATCCCGACGCGCTCTCCAAGGACGGCAATACTCCCGCAAACGGCCTTATGATAATGCCCTTCCTTGCGGCGGGTATGCAGCTCCTGTCCTCGATCATAATAATGAGGCGCAGCAAGAAGGACGGCCAGAACAATCAGCAGGCCAAGTCGATGAACACCATGATGTACTTCATGCCCATCATGAGTATACTGATCTGTATGAGCGCCAACACCGCATTCGCATTCTATTGGACTGTAAGCGGCGCGATCCAGATCATATCTTCGCTCATTATAAATGCGGTGTTCGATAGGAAAAAGAAAGATCAACCGGAGGTTATAGCATAATGGAAAATAACGAAATGATGTGTATCGAGTCTTCGGGCAAGTCCGTAGACGAGGCTATATTCAAGGGACTGCAGCAGATGGGTATCTCCATTGACGAGGTATCGATCGAGATCATTCAGACCGAAACCAAGGGCATTCTCGGCTTCGGCGCAAAGCCCGCAAAGGTGCGCCTCACCCAGCGTCCCCCCGAGGAGTATGAGATCCCCGATTACATGAAGAGGCGCGAGGACCGTTATGACCGCTCCAGAAACGACCGCCGCGAAAGGGACAACAAGCGGCGCGACGACCGACGCGACAATAAGCGTTACGAAAGGAACGAGAAGCCCGAGAAAAGGGAAAAGCGCGAAATACCCGCTGAAAACTTAAAGCCCGCCGCCGAGATAAAGGCAAGGCCCGAGCCCGCTGCCGAAATCAATGAGAAGGCGGAAGAGATCGTTCCCGCCGCCAGGCCCGACGTGCGCGAGAAGCCCCGCCGTGAGAAGATCGAGCGCGAGGAGGCTCCCGCCGCTGAGGTCGAAAAGGCTTCCGCAAAGGTCATTGAATACACTCTCGAGGCCGCTCAGGGCAATCCCGCCGCTGAATTCGTGCAGGGTCTCATCGAGCGCATGGGCGCCGAAGGACAGGTGCTTGCCGCGCAGGATGAGGATTGCTTAAGGCTCCGCATCGACTCCGAAATGATGGGTATGCTTATCGGTCACAGGGGCGAGACCCTTGACGCCATGCAGTACCTTACCGGGCTTGTTATCAACAAGAACCGCAAGACCGAAGGTTATACCCGCGTGACCCTCAACACCGAGGAATACCGCGAGAAGCGCGAGGAGACCTTAAAGCGTCTTGCGCGCAAGGTCGCCGCTCAGGTACGCGCCACCGGCCGTCCCAGGGCGCTCGAGCCCATGAACCCCTATGAGAGGCGCGTGCTCCATTCCGCTCTGCAGAACAATCCCGACGTCACCACTCATTCCGAGGGCGAGGAACCCAATCGCCGTGTGATCGTCACCCCCAAGCGCAGGGGCGGTTACAACAGGAGCCGCGGCAGCAAGAGACGCTCCAATTACAGAAGGAATTTCGCAGCGGAAGCCGCCGAAATAGTCAACGATGCGGAAATCAATGTGGAAAACTTTGAAAACTCTGTGGAAAACGCAGAAGAATAAGCTATGAATGATACGGTATTTGCACTGTCCACTCCCGTGGGCGGTGCAATTACAATTATGAGGATAAGCGGTCCTGATTCCCGCGCTCTGCTCCAAATGTTTTTTACAGGCAGGATAGAGCACAGGCGTGTTTCCTACGGCCGCATAGTCGACGATAAAGGAGAGACGGTCGATCACTGCACCGCAGTGTTCTTTTCCGCACCTTATTCATACACCGGCGAGGATATGGCCGAGATATTCACCCACGGTTCATATGCCGTTGCGAAAAGGCTTACCGAAATGCTTGCCGCAAGCGGGCTTGCTGTGCAGGCCGAGCCGGGCGAATTCACAAAAAGGGCTTATCTCAACGGCAAGATGGATCTTGCTCAGGCCGAAGCCGTTATGGACCTGATATCTTCCACCGCCGAACGTCAGCGCAGAGCGGCGCAGCTCCAGCTGGAGGGCCGGCTTTCCGCAATGATAGGCGGGATCTATGACAGGGTCAAAGCCTCCTGCGCGCTGCTTTCCGCCGCGATGGATGACGATACCGACGAGATAGAGTATGATGAGCACGCAGCCTCTGCGGAAACAGCCCTGATAAAGGCCGATATCGACCGAATGATAGAGGGCGGTATGAGGGCAAAGGTGCTGCGCGAGGGCGCGCGCATTGCGATAATAGGCAGCCCGAACGTGGGCAAAAGCTCGCTTCTGAACGCGCTCATCTGCCGCGAGCGTTCCATCGTTACCAATATTCCCGGCACCACGCGCGATACGGTAGAGGAATCGGCCGATATCGACGGCATACCGGTGGTATTCATTGACACCGCGGGCATACACGAAACGAGCGACACCGTGGAAAAACTCGGCATAGAGCGCTCCGAAAGGGAGAAGGAAAACGCCGATATGGTGCTTCTGCTCATCGACGGCTCGCGCAGTATATCTGAAGAGGACTGCGCGATTATAAAAGGGCTCGATACTCAGCAAAACCGAAAAATACTTGTTTTGATCACAAAATCCGACCTTCCTCAGCTTGTTGAGGCGGATGCCGAAGCGTTTTGCGGGCTTGACGCTATGAGAATTAGCTCGCTTACGGGCGAAGGCATGACCGAGCTGAAAAAGCGCATAGCAGCAGCTATCGCTCCCGACGAGAGGGATCCCGCGCTGACCAACACGCGTCATATCGCGCTGCTCGAACAGGCCGCGAAAAGGTTGGGAGCCGCTTCCGAAATGCTCAAAAACGGCGAAACGGATATCGCATTCCTCGAAATGCGGGCGGCTATGGACGATATTGCCGCCGTGACGGGCCGGGAGGATCCGTCCGAGGATCTTATAAACTCGGTCTTCGCGGGCTTCTGCGTTGGAAAATGACAGCGATCATATGAGAATTTATGCCGAAAAGGAAAAATACGACGTTGCCGTGATAGGAGCGGGCCACGCGGGCTGCGAGGCCGCGCTCGCTTCGGCGCGCATGGGCATGAAGGTGCTGGTGCTCTGCATGGATCTTGATTCCGTCGCGCTGATGGCGTGCAATCCGTCCATAGGCGGCACTTCAAAGGGGCATCTGGTGCGCGAGGTAGACGCGCTTGGCGGCGAAATGGGCATAGCGGCCGATGAATGCTTCATTCAAATGCGCATGCTTAATACCGGCAAGGGCCCCGCGGTGCATTCGCTGCGCGCGCAGATGGACAAGCGCCGCTATCACGAGCGCATGAAGGCCGCTCTTGAAAACGAGCGAAACATCACGCTGAGACAGGATGAATGCGCCGAAATACTGACTTATAACGGAAGCATCTGCGGTATACGCACCGCTCTCGGCGCCGAATACGACTGCGGAGCGGTGGTGATCTGCTCCGGCGTCTATCTTAAAGCGCGTGTGCACACCGGCGAGTTTCACCGCGACAGAGGCCCGTCCGGGCTTTCCGCGGCGACCCTTCTTTCCGATTCTCTGAAGGATATGGGCTTTGAGCTGCGGCGCTTCAAGACGGGCACGCCCCCAAGGGTGAAGGGCTCGTCGCTTGACTTTGACAGGATGCAGCCTCAGTTCGGGGATGAACCTATACCGCATTTCTCATTCATGACGGATCTGCTGGAAAGGACTCAGGCCCCCTGCTATCTCACCTACACCAACCGGGAAACCCATGAAATAATCAAGGAAAATCTCGATCGCTCGCCCATGTTCACAGGCGCGATACACGCCACGGGCACGCGCTACTGCCCCTCTATCGAGGACAAGATAGTGCGCTTTGAGGGCAAGGACCGCCATCAGCTCTTCATCGAGCCGGAGGGCCTTTCGACCGACGAGATGTACGTGCAGGGGCTTTCAACGAGCCTTCCGCGGGACGTGCAGGAGGCGATGCTGCGCACGATCGAGGGCATGGAAAACTGCGTGATAATGCGCTATGGCTATGCGATCGAATACGACTGCATCGATCCGACCGAGCTTACGCCCTGCCTCATGAGCAAGCGCATACCGGGGTTGTTTTTTGCAGGGCAGATCAACGGAAGCTCGGGCTATGAGGAAGCCGCCGCGCAGGGCGTTTACGCGGGACTTAACGCCGCGCTTTATATGAAGGCCGAGGAACCCTTCTATATAGGTCGAAGCGACGCCTATATCGGTGTGCTCTGCGACGATCTGACCATGAAGGGCACCAACGAGCCTTACAGGATGATGACCTGCCGCGCGGAATACCGCATGCTGCTGCGCCAGGACAACGCCGATCTGCGCCTTACCGAAAAAGCCATGCGCACAGGGCTTATATCGCCCGCGCGGTATGACCGCCTGATGAGAAAGCTGGGAGACATAAACGAAGCGGAGGCCGCGCTTGAGAGGACCGTTCGCGCCTCGGTAAAGCTGAACGAGCTGTTAAGCTCGCGCGAGCTTACGCAGGTCGATGGCTCCGTTAAGCTGTCCACCCTGCTGAAAAGGAAGGGCGTGCGCTATACCGATCTTCTGCGGCTGTACGATCTGCCCGATATCGGGCCGGAAGCGCGCGAGGAGGTAGAGATCGAAGCGCTTTACGGCGGCTACATAAAGCGGCAGGAAGAGGAGATCACGCGGCTCGCCCGGCTTGAGAACGAGAAGATCCCCGCCGATATCGATTATTATGCAATTACCAATCTTCGCACCGAGGCCAGGCAGAAGCTTTCGAGCATAAGGCCGGAGGACCTGGGGCGCGCGTCGCGCATATCGGGCGTGAGCCCAGCGGATATCGCGGTGCTGGCGGTTTATCTTAAGGCGCAGAGGAGCTAATATGGAGCAGAAAAACGAGAATTCGATCATCGAACAGCCCGCGGCAATGACCCCCGAGCTTATTCGCGAGCAATTGAGCGGCTTGACGGAAAAACAAACAGAACAATTTATAAGCTATTACAATATGCTCATAGAGCGCAACAAGGTGATGAACCTCACGCGCATCACCTCTCCGCAGGAAGCGGCGCAGAAGCATTTTGCCGACAGCGCGCAGGGATCGGCGCTCATTCCCGAAGGGGCGCTTGTGATTGACGTCGGCACCGGCGCGGGCTTCCCCGGGATACCCTTAAAGATAATGCGTCCGGATATCGAGCTCGTTTTGCTCGATTCGCTCGCAAAGCGCGTCGCCTTCCTCGATGAAGTCTGCGCTTCAATAGGCATAAAGGCCAAAACGATACACGCCCGGGCCGAAGACGGAGCGCGCATGGACGGCCTGAGGGGGCATTTCGATATCGCGCTTTCACGCGCGGTAGCGCCCATGAACCTTCTGCTTGAGCTCACCGTCCCGTTCCTCAAGGTCGGCGGGCGCTCGCTGATGTACAAGTCTGCGGGAGCCGCCGAGGAGATCGCGCTTTGCGCGAACGCCGTGAAGGAGCTTTCCTGTTCGCTCACACAGCACAGCTTCGACGTACCGTGGGGCGAAAGGACGATCGTGATCGCGGAAAAGCTTTCTAAAACTCCGCCGAAGTATCCCCGCAAGGCGGGCGTGCCTCAAAAGAAGCCGTTATAAAAATTTTATCGCAAAAGCACTTTGTTTGCGCATAAGGCAGGAATGTACCGATCTCCGAAGAATTGAACAGCGGGAACAGCACGTTCGATCTCATTCGGAGGTTTTTTTATGTCGATCTTCAACAGAAAAGATAAAGCCGCTTCAAGCGGGGCCTATTCCGACGCCAACGATTATGCCGAGATACCTATCGAGTTGATAGCGCCTAATCCCGATCAGCCGCGAAAGAGCTTTGACGAGGCTTCGATCCGCGAGCTTGCGGCTTCGATCGCCCAGGTCGGGCTCATTCAGCCCCTTGTCGTAAGACGGCGCGGAAACCGTTTCGAGCTTATCGCGGGTGAACGCCGGTTGAGGGCGGCAAAGCTGCTTGGAATGAGGCGCATCCCCTGCATGATCGAAGCCCGTGCCGAAAAGGATTCGGCGCTGATGGCGATAATCGAAAACCTGCAGCGCAAGGATCTGCATTTTTTCGAGGAAGCCGAATGCTATGCCGCGCTGATAAGCAAGCACGGCCTCACTCAGGAGGAGTTGGCGCAGAGCCTTGGCAAGAGCCAGAGCTTCATTGCAAACAAGCTGCGCCTTCTTCGGCTCGATCCGGCGGCGCGCAGGGCGATCCGTGACAAGGGCCTGTCCGAGCGTCACGCAAGAGCGCTGCTGGCGCTTGACGATCCGGGGCTGCGCGTTACGGCGGCGGAGCGCATCGCCCGGGGACAGCTTTCCGTAAAGGAGAGCGAAAGGCTTATTGAAAAGCTGATCTCCGAGGAGCCGCAGCGCAAGGCCGCGGCACACAAGCCGCGCATCATCAGGGTGTTCAAGGATTATCGCCTGTTTATTAACACTATCAATTCGGCCTGCGGCCAGCTGCGCGAAAGCGGAATGAACGTCCGCGTCGAAAGCAGCGAATTCGAGAACGGGGTCGATATTATGATAAGGGTCACGCAGAAATAAGTGTGCGGCACGAGGGGATGTTTCACGTGAAACATCCTTTTATTATGTCCGAACCGTATTGTTTCACGTGAAACATTTAAAAAGAGGTTGCGCGCACGGTGGATTTCATTTATAATAAAAGCGACCGTATGGTCAAATACGATTCAAGAGGTCGCTATGAGTAAGATAGTTGCTGTAGCCAATCAGAAGGGCGGCGTGGGAAAGACCACCACCGCCGTTAATTTAGCCGCCTGCACCGCGCAGGAGGGCAATAAAGTGCTGCTTGTGGACGTGGATCCGCAGGGCAACGCCACCAGCGGAGTCGGCGTTGACAAGGACGCCTGCGAATACAGCGTTTACGACGTGCTTATAAATGAAGTCGACCCTATAAGGGCTATAAGAAAAACGAGGATCGATACGCTTGACGTCATACCCTCGCGCATAGAGCTTGCCGGCGCGGAAGTAGAGCTGGTGCCCATGATCGCGCGTGAAAGGAAGCTGCGCGCGGCGCTGAAGGGCATCGCAAAACAGTATGATTACATATTCATCGATTGCCCGCCATCGCTGGGATTGCTTACGCTGAACGCGCTTACCGCCGCGAACACTTTGCTCGTGCCCATTCAGTGTGAATATTACGCGCTCGAAGGTCTCGCTCAGCTTATGAACACGGTGAAGCTTGTGCGCCAGCATCTCAATGAGGATCTTGAGGTCGAGGGCGTTGTGATGACGATGTATGACGCCAGGACGAACCTTTCGCCGATGGTCGTTGGAGAGGTCAAAAAATTCTTTAAGAACAAGGTGTATGAAACGGTGATACCCCGCTCGGTGCGCCTTGGCGAAGCGCCCAGCTTCGGGCTGCCCATAACGCTTTACGATCCCAAGAGCGCGGGCGCGAAGGCTTACGTGAATCTAGCAAAGGAGCTGCTTGAAAGAGATGGCAACAAATAAGAAAAACAAGACCCTTGGAAAGGGGCTCGATTCGCTGTTCGGCAATTTCGAGCAGCACGAAACCGACGTGGTGAAGAATATTTCGGTGAATCTGATCGACAACAATCCCGATCAGCCCCGCAAGATATTTGATGAGGAAAAGCTTGCCGAGCTTGCGGAATCGATCAGAGAGCACGGCATAGTGCAGCCCCTTATCGTTAATCGCAATGGCGATCGCTACACCATCATTGCCGGTGAAAGGCGTTTCCGCGCGGCGCGTTTGGCGGGGCTAACCGAAGTGCCCGCCATAGTTCGCGATATGGACGGACGCGAGGTGATGGAGGTCGCGCTCATCGAGAACATACAGCGCGAAAACCTCAACCCCATCGAAGAAGCGGCGGCGATACGCTTTCTCATGAACGAGCATGATCTCACCCAGGAGGAGGTCGCAAAACGCCTCTCAAAGAGCAGGCCCGCAATAGCGAATTCCGTGCGTCTCCTGCAGCTGCCCGAGGCCGTGCAGGATCATCTGCGCGATGGTAAGCTCCTTCCCGGCCACGCAAGGGTGCTCGCCTCCGTCGAGGATGAGGAATTGCTTGAAAAGCTTGCCGCCAAGTGCGCGGAAAGCGGCTGGTCCGTCCGCGAGACGGAGGAACAGGTCAGAAAGGCGATCACGCTTGCCGAACTGCACAAGCGTCCTCACAAGCGCAGGCGGCTTTCCAACGACCTTTCGGCCGCAAGGAGCAGGCTGCGCGAGCGCCTTGGCACCCGCGTGGAGATACAGGGCGATGAAAAGAAGGGCAAGATCATAATAGAGTATTATACCGATGAATCGCTGCAAACCGTTTATGATATCATAATGGGTGGCGAGGAATGAGCCCGCAGCTCAAAAGCGGCGAACGCATAGAGGATCTTCAGTTTAAGGGCCTGCGCATAATCCAGAGCGAGAGCGGGTTTCGTTTCGGCACGGATTCGGTACTGCTTGCGGGCTTTGCGAACGTGGGATCCAAGGACCGCGTGGCGGATCTGGGCAGCGGAACGGGCGTCATGGCGATACTGCTCGAGGGCAGGACGGGCGCGCGCCTGACCGGGATCGAGATACAGGCCGTGCAGTGCGATATGGCCTCGCGCTCGGCTGAGCTTAACGGCCAAAAGATCGATTTCATAAATGCGGATATGCGCAAAGCGCACGAGCTCATCGGGACGGGTGTGTTCGACGCGGCAATATGCAACCCACCCTATTATCCGCAGAATGCCGGAGAGGTGAGCCGAAAGGGCGAGGGCGAATTCGAAGGCGCGGCCACGCACGAGCTTTACTGCACGCTTGAAGAGGTGTCCCTGACCGCATCAAGGCTCATAAAGTACGGCGGCAAGCTGTTTATCTGCTGCCCAGCGGGAAGGCTATCCGAAATGTTCTGTTCACTGACCGCAAACGGATTGGAGCCCAAGCGCCTGCGCCTTGTATCGTCGCGGGCTGATAAGCTCCCCTACCTTGCGCTGATTGAGGCCAAGAAGGGCGCGTCCAAGGGCCTCAGGATCGAAACGCCGCTGATCGTGTGTGACGCGGACGGGAACCATACGCCCGAGGTGCGGCGTATCTACCATGAGGAAGAGGAACGGGAATGAGTGCTGAAACAAACGTGACCCTGCCCGCAAAGCTTTATCTGTGTGCAACGCCCATAGGAAATATGGGCGATATCACCCTGCGCGTGCTCGAAACGCTGAAAGCCGCGGAGGTGATCTTCTGCGAGGATACGCGTAATTCGGGCGCGATGCTGAGCAAGCTGGGTATTAAAAAGCCGCTCGAAAGCTGTCATGAGCACAACGAGGCGGCCGCGGCTGAGCGCGTGATGAGCCTTGTGCGGAGCGGAAAGCCCGTGGCATACGTATCCGACGCAGGCATGCCGTGCATTTCGGATCCCGGAGAGAGGCTTGTGGCGGCGTGCATCGAAAACGGAATACCCTTCGAGGTGCTTCCAGGAGCTTCGGCAAGCCTTACCGCCGCGATAATGAGCGGGCTGCCCACAAAGCGCATATTTTTTGCCGGCTTCCTCCCCCGCGAGAATCGCGAGCGCAACGAGCTGTTGGCCGAGATAAAGCGCGTCAAGGCAACGGTGGTGCTTTACGAGAGCCCCTACCGCGTCGGCGCGACGCTTAAGGAGCTTCTGCGCGTGTTGGGCGACAGGCGTGCGGCGGTCGTGCGCGAGATAACGAAGCTGCACGAGGAAGCGGTGCGCGGGACGGTGGCGAGCCTGGCCGAAAGATACGCGGAGGATGACCCCAAGGGCGAATGCGTGATAGTGATCTCGGGCGAGGGCGAAGCGGAGGCTCAGGCCGAAACGCTCGACGAGCTGCTGATGCGCCTCCTGCGCGATGGGATGAGCGTGAAGGACGCGGCAAAGCAGGCCGCGCTCATAATGGACGTATCCAAGAGCGAGGCGTATGCGCGCGCGAACGAACTGCGGGACGGGCTGTGATCCGATGTGACATTCTTATTGCGGCTTTTGCCGCTTTTTTTGTATAAACGGGAATACGCGCTAATAGAATGAACCATGATGGCATGGGTATTCGGCATAATGACAGCGGCGGGACTGCTGATATTTATGATAAACGGCGATGGGTCGGGGGCGCTTGAAGCGCTCGTGAAGGGCTGTGACGGCGCGGTTAGCCTGACGGTGACGCTTGCGGGGGCGTATATTTTGTGGTCGGGCCTTATGCGCATAGCCGAAAAAGCCGGCCTCATCGAAAAGCTCGCCAAACGAATGCAAAAGCCTCTTTCCTTCCTGATGCCGGGATGCGGGGACGCGGCGGCGCCGGTGGCGCTGAATCTGGCGGCAAATTTCTTCGGCCTGGGAGCGGCGGCAACGCCCTTCGGGATAGAGGCGATGCAAAGGCTCGACAGGGGCGACGGGCGTGCGTCGAATAATATGGTGATGTTCATCGCGCTCAACTCATCGGCGATAGAGCTTCTTCCCACGGGCGTGATCGCGCTGCGCACGGCCTGCGGGTCTGCGGCGCCTTACGATATTGTCCTTCCCACCTTTTTGGCGTCGATCGCGGCGGCCGCGGCGGCTGTGCTTAGCTGTAAGCTGCTTGAAAGGGTATTCAAATGAAAGCGGCGGAGCTTATAATGCCCGTTGCCGTGTTTGCGCTTATCGTGTACGCGCTTATAAGAAGGGTGAACGTTTACAAGGCGTTCGTCGAGGGGGCGGCGGAAGCGCTCCCCCGGCTTTTGAACATACTTCCCTATCTTGCGGCAATGCTTGCGGCGATAGAGATATTCCGCGGCTCCGGAGCGCTTGACGCAGTGGTAAAGCTCGTGGGACCCGCACTTGAAAGCGTGGGCCTGCCCGCGGGCACGGCGCCGCTCATACTGCTCAGACCCTTTTCGGGCAGCGCGTCGCTCGCCCTGCTCAAGGATATCCTTACCGAGCATGGGCCGGATTCCCCCGCGGGGCGCACGGCCTCGGTCATACTGGGCTCAACGGAGACGGTCTTTTACACCGTTTCGGTCTATTTCGGTTCGGTGGGAGTGACAAGGACGCGCCACTCGATACCCGCCGCGCTCATTTCGGGTATCGTCGGAACGGCGGCGGGAGCGCTGCTCACAAGCGTGTTTTGAAAGCGATTTTTCAAGCAAAAACGGTCTTATTTGCATTTTCGGCCCGGATGTGATATAATAAGAAAAAAAGCATTCGAGGTCCATTATGAAGATCGACGTCCTGCCGGTATTCGGCAAACAAACGGATTATCAGCTCAAGGACACCACGGTGATAGTCGTGGATGTTTTGCGAGCGACGACTTCCATAATCTCCGCGATCAACGGAGGAGCGATCAAGGTCGTTCCCACCATCGATCCCGGCGACGCGGTGGCGCTTGCCTCAAGGCTGGGCGCGCGTGAATGCGTGCTCGGCGGCGAGCGCGGCGGTATCAAGATCAACGGGTTCGATCTGGGCAATTCGCCCAAGGAATACCTCACCCGCACGGTCAAGAACAAGACGGTCATCGTCTCCACCACCAACGGCACAGGCGCGCTGCACTCAGTCAAATCAGCCGATAAGATACTGATCGGCGCCATGATCAACCGCACCGCCGTCGCCAAGGCGGCCGCCTGCGATGGGAACGATATCCTCATCGTGTGCGCGGGCACCGACGGGCAGCCCTCGGCGGACGATCTTTTGACTGCCGGAGCTATAATCGACGCAGTCAGGATCTATGCCGACGTGCGCGAGGGCGAGCTTTCCGATATGGGCATAATCTGCGAAACGCTCTATAAGGATTGGAACGCCGAAAGCTTTGATATCTCCAAGACGTTCCACTATTCGCGCCTTGTCGGGCTGGGCTTTGACGAGGACGTTAAGTTCTGCTTCACTCCCGACACGACCGATACCGTCCCCTGCTATAAGGACGGTGTGATAGTCAAGCTGTGAAGGCGCATATCAGAAACAAGCATAAGGCCGCGGGCGGTGTGAAAAAGCGCCGTCTGCGGCTATTTGTTTTGATCCCGCTGCTTGCGATAGTGCTATTCTTCCTGATCGGCGCATTAATTTCTTTAACATGGAACAACACTATCACCGAGGCATATTACACTGTCGCCTCCCCCAAGCTCACACGTGACATGCGCATTGTGCTCATCAGCGACCTGCACCGAAAGAAATTCGATGATACAAATCAGACGCTCGTAGATCTCATCGCGGCAAAGGAGCCTGATCTCATCTGTGTTGATGGAGATATGCTCGAGCGCGGCCACACTGAAAGCGAGGACGAGGAATTCGTTTCGCTCCTTGCCCGCCTTGCGGAAATAGCTCCCACCTATTTCGCGCCGGGCAATCACGACTACATGGCTTACTGTGCTTCGGCGCAAAAGCAGGAGACGGAATACGACGGCATGCTGGGGAGATCGGAGCTGCTGGACAGGCTTGAGGCCACGGGCGCAGTGTTCATGGAAGAGAATTACAGAGATGTTGTAATAAATGATAATAATATAAGGATAGGCGGTTTCTACGAGTTCGCCTAC
This sequence comes from Clostridia bacterium, assembly GCA_017541305.1. Classification (GTDB taxonomy): domain Bacteria; phylum Bacillota; class Clostridia; order Christensenellales; family CAG-138; genus UBA3857. The sequence goes on from JAFXZJ010000055.1 coordinate 160,912, forward strand.
CTTTCCGAATACGACACGGACGAGAGCTGGGCAAGGCGCAGGCCCTTCCTTGAGGATTTCTGCGGCACGGATTCGTTCAAGCTGATGCTCTCGCACCGTCCGGACAGCTTCATCTATTCCGGCGCGGGCAGCGCGTGGGATATCGATCTGGTGCTTTCCGGGCACACGCATAACGGCGTGATAGCGCTTCCGTTCATCCACAGAGCGATATGGACCAGCGAGGGGCTCTTCCCCGAGCATGACCGCGGGCTGTTCGATCTGGGGAGCATGAAGATGGTGATCACCTCGGGCTTCGACGGGCATCCGCCCATACCGCGGGTGTTCAACCCGCCCGAGATAGCCGTGATCGATCTGCTGGCGGCCTCGGACTGAGGCGAAAATGCGCAGACGAACTCGAATTTATCCAAATGGCTTTACATTTTAAATACCTTGTGATAGAATATAGACGGCAAAAAAGGCGTATGCCTGCTGTCTATTATTCTTTTTTATTGAGGTATCATATGATCAAAATCTCCTGCGACAGCACGGCGGATCTTTCGCCGGAGCTGTATGAGCGCTACAACATCTCCAAGCTGCCGCTCTATATCAATATCGGCGGCAAGGAATACATCGATGGCGTAGACCTCACCTCGGAGCAGCTCTTCAAGCTGGTGGACGAAACGGGCGAGCTGCCCACCACCGCCGCGCAGAGCATCGAGGATTTCACAAAGTATCTTAACGGCATCAGGGAGGAGAATCCCGGCTGTGAAATAATCCATTTCACCATCTCGTCCGGCTTCTCCACCACCTACAACGTCGCTTCCATCGCCGCGCAGGAAATGGAGGGCGTGTACGTGGTCGATTCGAGGAATCTTTCCTCGGGCATCGGTCAGACCGTCATCGAGGCCTGCGAAATGGCGGCCAAGGGCATGGAAGCGTCCGAGATCGTCCGTATAGCCGAAGAGGATATCATCCCCAAGGTGGACGCCAGCTTCACCCTCGACACGCTCAAGTACATGGCCAAGGGCGGCCGCTGCTCCACCGTTGCGGCGCTCGGCGCAAACCTTCTGCAGCTCAAGCCCTGCATCGAGGTCGTCGACGGCGGAATGCGCGTCGGCAAGAAGTACAAGGGCAAATACAACCGCGTTGTAAGGCAGTATGTGAACGACCGTCTGGCGAATATAGACGATATCCGTCCCGACAGGATATTCATCACCAGCGCGCACTGCAGGCAGGAATACATCGACGCGGCGTATGAGGAAGTCTCCAAGCTGAATTACTTCAAGGAGATACTCATCACCGAGGCCGCCTGCACCGTTTCCTCGCACTGCGGGCCGAATACGATCGGCGTGCTTTTCATCCACAAGTAAACCCTAAGAAAAATACATATTTCAAAGGAGCTAATCATGAAAAACTATCTTGACGCAATGGGTATCACGGAGCTTTCCGCGATCTACCGCAACCTCACTCCCGCCGAGCTGACCGAAAGGGCGCTCGCCCGCGGCGAGGGCAAGCTGGCGAACAACGGCGCGCTCGTTATCAAGACGGGCAAGTACACTGGCAGGTCGCCTAACGACCGCTTCATAGTGGACACCCCCGATATCCACAACAAGGTGGATTGGGGCAAGATCAATATGCCCATAGAGCGTGCGAAGGCCGATTCCATTTACGGCAAGATGTGCGCCTATATGCAGAACCGCGAGGCTTTCGTTGTGGACGCCTTCGTCGGCGCCGACGATACTTACAGCCTTCCCATCCGTGTGGTGTGTGAAAACGCCGCCTCCGCTCTGTTCGCCACCCAGGCGTTCGTGCGCCCCACCAAGGAGCAGCTCGATAATTTCAAGCCCGAATTCACCGTGCTCTGCTGCCCCGGCTTCAAGTGCATCCCCGAGCGTGACGGCACCAATTCCGAAGCCGCTATAATACTCGATTTCGAGTATCGCCGCGTCACCGTCGCCTGCTCCATGTATTCCGGCGAGATCAAGAAGGGCATGTTCTCCGTTATGAACTTCCTGATGCCCGAGCGCAGCGTGTTCCCCATGCACTGCTCCGCCAACGTCGGCAAGGAGGGCGACACTGCCATATTCTTCGGCCTTTCCGGCACCGGCAAGACCACCCTTTCCGCCGATCCCAACCGCTTCCTTATCGGCGACGACGAGCACGGCTGGTCGAACGACGGCGTGTTCAATTTCGAGGGCGGCTGCTATGCCAAGTGCATCAACCTTTCCAAGGAGCACGAGCCCGAGATCTGGAACGCGATCCGCTTCGGCTCCCTTGTCGAGAACGTCATCATGGATGAGAACACCCGCGAGCTCGATTATAACGATGGCTCCATCACCGAGAACACCCGCGTGGCTTACCCCGTGGATTACATCCCCAACGCGCTCATTCCCGGCGTAGCCGAGCATCCCAAGACGGTCATATTCCTCACTGCCGATGCGTTCGGCGTGCTGCCTCCCATCGCAAAGCTCGATAAGGATATGGCAATGTATCACTTCGTCACCGGCTACACCGCAAAGCTGGCCGGCACCGAGCGCGGCATCAAGGAGCCCCAGGCCACCTTCTCCACACTGTTCGGCGCGCCCTTCTTCATCCGTCATCCCTCCGAGTATGCCGAGATGCTGGGCAAGAGGATGGATGAGCATAACGCCAACGCGTTCCTTATCAACACCGGCTGGTCCGGCGGCCCCTATGGCGTCGGCTCCCGCATGAAGATCAAGTACACCCGCGCGATGGTCACCGCCGCCCTTACCGGCGCGCTCAGCGACGTCGAGTATGTGCTCCATCCCGTATTCAACGTGTGGGTTCCCAAGACCTGCCCCGAGGTGCCTGACGAGGTGCTCGATCCCAGGCAGATGTGGGCCGATAAGGAGGCCTATGACAAGGCCGCCAAGGAGCTCGCTCAGCTCTTCATCAACAACTTCAAGAAGTACGGCAATATGCCGCAGAACATAATCGACGCCGGCCCCAAGGCCGACTGAGCGATCTGAAAACCGAAAAAGGGATCTCCCCGCGCGGGAGGTCCCTTTTAGTTTTCAGCCTTCGGGCATTTCGCATTCCACGGTATCGAACCCGACGACCTTCTCATTATCAAAATCGTAATCGAATCGCAGGGCGCCGTACTTTACCGCGCCCGTTTCGGGATCGCGCCAAAGCCCCTGAGCGCAGAGCAGGAAGCGTTCGCCGTCGATGACGGGTATGGGCGGCGCAAAATTGATATCGGCCTTGACGCCGGCGCCGCTCAACAGGTCGGACTCGAATCTGTCATAGGCGGAATAGCTTAAAAAGTCGGACTTTTCAAGCTCGTCGGCGTGCTTCGACTCAATATAGCCCCTTTCGGCAACTCCGTTCACGCAGGCGAGTATATAGCGGAAGCGCTTATCTTCGCGCCAATCGCCCTCCATGCGCTGCTCATACATTTCGATCAGCAGATCCTCCAGGGAATAAGCTTCTGTCTCGTAATAATAATCGGGATCGGTCATATAGGAAAGATATCGGTTCAGCGCAAGCAATTCGTTGTAATCCATGCCCGTGTCCTGCAGCACCTTGGCCGCAAGCACGGTGGAATCGGGCGAGAAGAACATAGCCTTGACGGCGTCGCTGCCGTATACGTATTCGATACCGATGAGGAAAGAGGCGATATCCGAATAGGACGTGACGCAGCCGGTGAAGTATTTGGCGGTAAAAAGCTCCGCGCCGGCCTCGCATATGAAATCGGAATAGATCTTGACGGTGGGCGTGGTGCGCGATAACAGCCTGTCGCCGGCGGAAAGCGCTTCGTATTCCTCCTCGGTCAGTATCCTGCCCTGCAGTATGCGGCATTCCTCGGGCTCCTCGCCGATGGAAGCGTCAAAGAAATGCATCAGCTCGTGATAGAGGGTGAAACAAAGCTCGCGCCGGTCTTCCTCGGTAACGAGTATCACGTTTTCGTCGTCATAATAGAAGCCGGAATAGTAATCATCCGGGCCGATCTCGCGTATCACAAGCGATCCGAGCCGCGGGAAGAAGTATTCCTCGTCAAGGAATCCCGCGTTGTCGGCCAGCGCGGGGAAGGCGCGTATGACGAATTCTTTATATTTCCCCAGCAAAGGATTGCGGTCGATCGTGTCCATATAGCGCAGGAAGAGCGCGTATTCGCCGAAAAGCCTCTCCTCGCCTATGCCGTGCAGGGCAGCAAGCGATACGGCGCGCTCCCTTGCCTCGGCGTCGGTAACAGGCCCCACCGTCGGAAGGACGGTCGGCGCCGGCTTCGCAGAGGGCGCGGGGGTCTCCTCCGTCAGCGGAAAAGCGATCGTGCAGGTCGAAAAAGGCAGGCAGGAAAGCGGCAGTAAAGGCAGGCAGCCCGATGTGAACAGGGCGAAGAGTATGAGCGCCGCTATGCACGCGGCGGATCGGGATCTTTTCATGGGCGGACTCCTTTAACTTGACCTTTACGGATCATATTATAGCATCGTGTAAAACGGGTGTAAAGACGGGGCGAAAGGCGCTTCACGCCGCCTTCCATCATATAGACGCACGGGAAGGCCAAAAGCGGAAGCACAAATAAAATATATTATTGCGGCGCAGCTTCGCACGGTTCGATGCGTGCGGGCGCCGTCTTTTGACAAGACTTTCTACATTATTATAATAAAACACCTTGCAAAAATGTGAAACATATGCTATAATCATTATGTATAATTTTGAAAATTGGGGGTCTGTGACTTTGCGGATCAAGAAGCTCATATTGAACGGCTTCAGGAGCTACCAAAGGGCGGAATTCGAGCCCGACAAGGGGCTGAATCTCCTTTACGGAGCGAACGCCGCGGGCAAAACGAACGTGCTTGAGGCGGTGTTCCTCTGCGCGCTCGGCCGCAGTCACAGGACGAGCAGGGATCCCGAGCTGATAGGGCATGGGCTTGCGGGGGCTTACGTCGGGCTGGAGCTTGAAACGCAAAGCGGCAATCGCGTGATCGAGATAAAGCTGCGCGCGGGCGACGACGTGAACCGGAATCCCCGGGATAAAAAGCAGGTGTTCATCGACCGTCAGCGGGCCGAAAAGGCGGGCGAGCTGATGGGCGTGCTTAACGTGGTGATGTTCTCGCCGGAGGATCTGGCGCTGGTCAAGGCCTCGCCCGAGGTGCGCCGCCGGTTCATGGATATGGAGCTTTGCCAGCTGCGCCCCGCGTATTACCGCAAGGCGGCGATGTATAACGCCGCGCTCAGGCAGCGCAACGCGCTCATCAAGGAGGCGTTTGCCGATCCAATCGATCCCGAAATGCTCGATATGTGGAACGCGCAGCTTGCGCGCACGGGCGCCGAGGTGATGCGCTCCCGCCGCCGGTTCATGGACGAGCTGTCAACCATCGCTTCCGATATGCACAGGCGCCTCACAGGCGGGCGTGAACAGCTTTTCACCTTCTATCAGCCCAACGTGCCGTTCGATGAAAACGAGGCCGAATACGCCATTTACGAAGCGCTGGCGGCCTCCCGCGAGGAGGATATAAGGCGCGGCTTCACCTCGCGCGGGCCTCACAGGGACGATATAGGCATAAAGCTCGGCGATACCGACGTTAAGGTCTATGGCTCGCAGGGGCAGCAGCGCACGGCGGCGCTGTCGCTGAAGCTTTCCGAGATCGCGCTGATAAGGGAAGTGGTGGGCGAAAGCCCGGTGCTCCTGCTGGACGACGTGCTCTCCGAGCTCGATGACGACCGCCAGAGAGCGCTGATGGAATCCGCATTCGACTGCCAGTGCCTGCTTACAGCCACGGGCGTGGAAAGCGCCGTTACAAGAAAGGGCGCGGCGGTATTCGAGGTGAAGGACGGCGCGATAATCCCCCGGACGGAATGAAAAGGAGATATGACCGTGTATCAAAAGCTTTTTGAGCTCAAGAGGAAGGATCAGCTCGTTTCGATCTATTATGACTCGCAGGACAGGGAAAAGTTCCTGTTCGGCACGATCGACGCGCTCGACGAATTTTTCGTGCTGCTGCGCGCCTATAACAACGTCGGCATGACGGCGGGGCTCTATATGCTGCCGCTCGACGACGTGATAAGGGTGGAATACGGCGATCCGTATTCCGAAAGGATGAAGAAGCTTATAGGCAACGTGACAGGCGTGCCCAGCGGAGTGACCGAGCCGGTGCTGCTTTCGATGCTTGAGCACTGCGAGGCGAACGGAAGGGTGACGGCGTTCGAGCTTGACCGAAGCGGCAATGACGACGTTACGGGCGTTATCGAGTGCATAGAACGCGATACCGTGACGGTAAGGCAGATCGATCTTTACGGCGCCGACGACGGCTTCACCTGCTTCAGGATAGAGGATATCACGTTCATCAAGCATGATTCCGACGTGCTTTCCGCGCTGACCAAGCTTCGCGCTATGCGTTCGGACGGGAAATGAGCCCCATAACAGAATAAATAATTAAAAGGAATATAGATTATGGAACAAAACACTTACGACGCCTCCCAAATACAGGTCCTGGAAGGACTTGAGGCGGTCCGCCGCCGCCCCGGCATGTATATCGGCTCCACCGATTCGCGGGGCCTGCACCATCTCGTTTACGAGATAGTGGATAACGCCATCGACGAGGCCATGGCGGGCTTCTGCACGCATATCTACGTCACCATCCATCCCGATAATTCCGTTACCGTTATCGACAACGGGCGCGGCATACCCGTCGACACTCAGCAGCAGACGGGCAAATCCGCGCTCGAGGTCGCGCTGACGATGCTCCACGCGGGCGGCAAATTCGGCGGATCCGGCTATAAGGTCTCCGGCGGTCTGCACGGAGTGGGCCTTTCCGTCGTCAACGCGCTCTCCGTTAAGCTCATAGCCGAGGTCAGGCGAAACGGAAGCGTCTATCGCCAGATCTGCGAGCGCGGCATAAAAAAGACCGAGGTCGAGATCGTGGGCGAATGCGGGCCCGATGAGCACGGCACCTCCATCACGTTCCATCCCGATCCCGAGATTTTCGACGAGGTGGATTACGTTTACGATATCCTCATAAAGCGCTTGAGGGAGCTTGCGTTCCTCAACGCGGGCGTGACGATCGTCGTGACGGACGAGCGCCCCGATGAAAAGCTTGAGAGGACGTTCCATTTCATGGGCGGCATACGCGAATTCGTGGGCTATCTGAACAAGAACAAGACCGTGCTTGAAAGCGAGCCCATCTATTTCTCCGCCTCGCAGAGCGACAACCCGCTTGAGACCGCAAGCGTGGAGGTGGCGATGCAGTATAACGACGATTACACCGAGAACATCTATACCTATGCCAACAATATCTGCACGACCGAGGGCGGGAGCCATCTTGTGGGCTTCAAGACCGCGCTGACAAGGGCGATAAACGATTACGCCAGAAAGAACAAGATATTGAAGGATAACGACGCCAACCTCACCGGCGACGACGTTCGCGAGGGCCTGACCGCGATAATCTCCGTCAAGCTCGTTGAGCCGCAGTTCGAGGGCCAGACCAAGACCAAGCTGGGCAACGCGTACATAAAGGGCATGGTGGATTCCGCCGTTTCCGAGGGGCTTTCCATCTATATGGAGGAGCACCCGGCCGAATCCAAGCTTATGATCGACAAATGCCTGCAGGCCTCCCGCGCGCGTGAAGCGGCGCGCAAGGCGAGGGATCTGACCCGCCGCAAGACGGCGCTCGATTCCACGGCGCTTCCCGGCAAGCTGGCCGACTGCTCCGAAAAGGATCCCACCAAATGCGAGCTATTCATAGTCGAGGGCGATTCCGCGGGCGGCTCCGCCAAGGAGGGGCGCGACAGGCACTTCCAGGCGATACTGCCGCTTCGAGGCAAGATACTCAACGTCGAAAAGACCAGGCTCGATAAGATGCTGGGCAATGCGGAGATACGCTGCATGATAACCGCCTTCGGCGCGGGAATGGATTCGGAATTCGACGAAAGCAAGCTGCGCTATCACAAGATAATCTGCATGACCGATGCGGACGTCGACGGCTCGCATATCCGCACGCTGCTGCTCACGTTCTTCTTCCGCCACATGCGTCCCATGATCGAAAAGGGCTACGTGTATATCGCGCAGCCGCCGCTCTACCTCATCAAAAAGGGCAATCTTGAAAAGTACGTCTATTCGGACGAGGAGCTGGAGCGCACGCTTGACGAGATCGGGCGCGATAGGATCACCGTGCAGCGCTATAAAGGCCTGGGCGAGATGAACCCCGAGCAGCTTTGGGACACCACCATGGATCCCGACAAGCGCATAATGCTGCAGGTGACTATGGACGACGCCATCGCCGCGGATCAGATATTCACCGTGCTCATGGGCGACCAGGTGGAGCCCAGGCGCGAATTCATAGAGCTCAATTCCAAGCTCGTTGCGGATCTGGACATCTGAGCCCAAGAAGCTTAGGGGGCATCCTGCGAGCTGTGCGCCGCGCCGCGACAGGCGCGGAACGCGATGAGTCAAGCATAATTCACCGCTCCTGCGAGACATATCCGCAGATGGCAGCCGAACAAAGCGGGGTCAAAGGGATCGCCCGCTGATGATAATATGAAAAAGTATCTCAAAGGAGTTTGAGAATGGAAGATAAGAAGAATAAGAGAAACCTTGAAATGCTCGGCACCAACGAGCTTCCCACCGATATCGAGGGCGGGCGCATACTGCCCATAAATCTTGTGGGCGAGATGAAGCGCAGCTTCATTTCATACGCGATGGCGGTCATTATCAGCCGCGCGCTGCCCGACGTGCGCGACGGCTTAAAGCCCGTGCACAGGCGCATACTCTATGCGATGGACGAATTGGGCATGCAGCCCGACAAGCCCTTCAGAAAATGCGCAAGGCTGGTCGGCGACGTGCTGGGCAAATACCACCCCCACGGCGATTCATCCGTCTATGACGCAACGGTGCGCCTTGCACAGCCCTTTTCCACGCGCTATCCGCTTGTGGAAGGCCACGGCAATTTCGGCTCCGTCGACGGCGATCCCGCGGCGGCCATGCGATACACCGAGTGCAGGATGAGCAGGCTTGCAACGGAGATGCTTTCGGATATCGACAAGAACACGGTCGATTTTTATCCCAACTTCGATGAAACGCTGATGCAGCCTTCCGTGCTGCCCTCGCGCTATCCGAACCTTTTGGTCAACGGCTCCAACGGCATAGCGGTCGGCATGGCAACAAATATCCCTCCCCATAATCTGGGCGAGACGATCGACGCCGTCGTTGCGATGATCGACGATCCCGAGATCTCGATCGACGAGCTTATGAATTACGTTCCCGGGCCCGACTTCCCCACGGGCGGCGTGATAATGGGCGACGCCGGCATACGCCATGCGTATTTCACGGGCCGCGGCCGCATAATCGTGCGCGCAAAGACCGAGATAGAGCCCATGAAGAACGATAAATCCCGCATCGTCGTGACCGAGATACCCTACATGGTCAACAAGGCAAGGCTGGTCGAAAAGATCGCCGAGCTCGTGCACGAAAAGCGCGTGGACGGCATATCCGATCTGCGCGACGAAAGCTCCAGGGCGGGCATGCGCATCGTGATAGAGCTCAAGAAGGACGTCAACGCCAACGTCGTCCTCAACCGCCTCTACAAGCACACACAGCTGCAGGATACCTTCGGCGTGATAATGCTTGCCCTTGTCGACGGCGAGCCCAAGGTGCTCAATCTGCGCGAGATACTCTATTATTACCTCGAGCATCAGAAGGACGTCGTCACAAGGCGCACCAGGTACGATCTTGAAAAGGCCGAGGAGCGCCTGCACATAATCGAGGGTCTTTTGAAGGCGCTCGATAATATCGACGAGGTCATTGCGATAATCAAGGCCAGCCCCAACGTGCAGGAGGCAAGGACCAACCTTATGGAGCGCTTCGGCTTCTCCGAAAAGCAGGCGCAGGCGATACTCGATATGCGCCTCCAGCGTCTGACCGGCCTCGAGCGCGAAAAGCTGCAGAACGAGGAGCAGGAGCTTGCCGCCAAGGTTGAATACTATAAGCGCATACTTTCCGACGAGGGGCTGCTGCTCTCAATCATCAAGAACGAGCTGCTCGATATCAAGGCCCGCTATTCCGACGCGCGCCGCACTGAGATCACGCAGGTGATCGAGGATATCGACATGGACGATATAATTCAGGAAGAGGACATGGCCGTAACTATGACGCGTTTGGGCTATATCAAGCGCATCAACGAGGATACCTACCGCACTCAGCACAAGGGCGGCGTGGGCGTTTCGGGCCACACCACAAGGGACGAGGATTTTGTAAAGGATATCTTCGTCACGTCCACCCATTCCTACATACTGTTCTTCACCAATACGGGCAGGGCGTTCCGCATAAAATGCTATTCGATACCCGAAGCCGGCAGGACCGCCAAGGGCACCGCGATAGTCAACCTGCTGCAGCTCAAAAACGGCGAAAAGGTCGCCGCCGCGTTCCCCGTCAACGAATACACCAACGGCGGCAAATACCTCGTTATGGCAACGAAGCAGGGCGTTATAAAGAAGACCGCGCTCTCCGATTTCGACAATATCCACAAGGGCGGCATAATCGCTCTGGGCCTCAGGGAGGACGACGAGCTGATCGGCGTGCAGCTGACCTCCGGCAGCGACGATATAATGATCGGCACCGCGAACGGCATGAGCATACGCTTCCATGAGGACGACGTGCGCCCCATGGGCAGGACGGCGACCGGCGTGCGCGCGATCAAGCTCGACGATGATGACGAGGTGATCGATATGACCAAGGTCGAAAAGGGCTGCTACGTGCTGGCCATCACCGAGCGCGGCCTTGGCAAGCGCACCGAGGAGTGCGAATACGGCACTCAGGGCAGGGGCGGCAAGGGCGTTAAGACCCTGAAGCTGACCGAAAAGACGGGCAGGCTCGTGTGCCTGCGCATGTGCACCGACGAGGAGGATATAATGCTCGTCCGCGACGACGGCGTTATAATCCGCGTTCCCGCAAAGGATATCAGCATAATCTCACGCAATACGCAGGGCGTCAAGCTCATGCGCGTGGACGACGAGCATCGCGTTGTTTCGATCGCCCGCGCCCCTCACAACGAGGAGGAGGCCTTTGAAAAGGCAGCGCACGAACACGAGGCCGAGGCGCAAAGCTATCCCGCGGCGCCGCGTGCGGAGGCGGAAACCGCCGACGAGCTCGGCTTTACCGAGGTCGAGCCCGAGGAGACCGAAGAATAACGAATAAGGGGCGGGGCGCAGGCTCCGCCCTCTTGATAGAAAATGGATTTCGATTTCGATCCCGAACTGAAAAGACTGGCACGGCTCGTGCGCTGCAGGGGCGCGGAGCTCTTTGTCGTGGGCGGGCACGTGCGCAACACGCTGCTGGGCCTGCCCATATCCGATACCGACGTTACCAGCCGCCTCAGGCCGGATGAGATGATCGCTCTCTGCGATGAGGCGGGCTTCAAGGTCGTGCCAAAGGGGATCGCGTTCGGCATGGTGGAGGTGCATATAGGGGACAAGAAGTATGAGCACACCACCTTCCGCGCGGATAAATATGCCGAAGGCGGCGCGCACAGGCCGACCGCGGTGGAGTTTTCGGATTCGCCCATTAAGGATGCGTTCCGCAGGGATTTCACGGTCAACGCGCTCTATGCAAGCGTGCTGACGGGCGAGATAACGGATCCCACAGGCGGCATGAGCGATCTTGAAAAGCGCGTGATAAGGGCCACCTCTTCCGATCCCGAAATCATCCTGCGCGACGACGGGCTAAGGCTTATGCGGCTCGTGAGGTTTGCTTCCGAGCTGGACTTCGATATCGAAAAACGCACGCTCGAAGCCGCGAAAAAATGCGCCCCCCTGCTTGCGGATATCTCCGCCGAAAGGGTGCGCGACGAGCTGTGCAAAATACTCATGGCCGATACGAAATATGGCGTCGAGCCCCGAAAAAGCGTGTATCGCGGGCTTAAAATGCTGGACGAAACGGGGCTTTTGGACGTGGCGCTGCCGGAGCTCGCCCGCTGCCGCGGCGTTGAGCAAAGCCCGCGCTTCCACCGCTTCAACGTGCTCGAGCATATTTTCCACACCGTGTTCATGGCAAGGGCCGATCTCGATCTGCGCCTGGGCTGCCTGCTTCACGACGTCGCAAAGCCCGTCGTTTTACAGGCGCAGGGCAATATGCACGGGCATGACGTGCTGGGCGAGAGCATATCGCGCGAGATAATGCACAGGCTGCGCTTCGACAATGCGTGCACCGACGAGGTCTCGTGGCTGGTGCGGAATCACATGTTCGATCTGGACGGGCGGGCAAAGGAACCGACGCTTAAAAAACGCTTCGTCAAATGGGGCGAGCGGCGCGTGCTTGCGCTTGCGGATATCCGCGAGGCGGATTTCAGAGGCTCCATAGGCGAATACATCGAGGTAAAGTCGGCAATAAGATGGCGGCGCGTGCTTGATGAGATGCAGGCAAAGGGAACGCCCTTTTCCGAGAACGAGCTTGCCTGCACCGGGCGGGATATAATGGAATGGCTCAACGAGCCGCCCTCCCCGCGAATAGGCGAAATAAAGGCGGCGCTGCTTGCGCACTGCGCGGTGAGGCCTCAGGATAATACAAGGGAAAAGCTCAAAAAAACAGCGCTGGATATGCGCCGTAAGAAGCAATGAAAAAGCGGAGGGTCGCCCCTCCGCTTTATCGATTCCGAATAGTGTTACAGGCCGAGAGCCATACGGAGGATCAAAAGCGCGTCCTCTGTATTGACCACGCCGTCGCCGTTAACGTCCGCAACGGCTTCCAGCTCGGGATCGAGCTCGACCGTGCCGAGAGCCGCGCGCAGCACGAGCAGAGCGTCCTCGGTCGTGGTCTCGCCGTCACCGGTGATGTCGCCGGGAACGGGCTCGGGCGTGGGTTCGGGAGTGGGCTCAAGCGTGGGTTCGGGAGTGGGCTCCAGAGTGGGCTCGGGAGTGGGCTCCAAAGTGGGCTCGGGAGTGGGCTCTCAAGTGGGCTCGGGCG
>JAFXZJ010000056.1 GCA_017541305.1 Clostridia bacterium
AACCGCCCCATATAGGTCGTATCCGTGCTCTTATCGGATTTATACTCGGGGAAATGAGTGTACGCGAGGAATTCGCTCCATTCATCAGTCATGCTTTTCACCGTCCTTTTCATCCTTGGGAAGCTCTTTCAGCAGCCCCATAGTCGAGCCGAGCAGGGCTTCGATCGCAAAGTTACGGTTGCCGGTTGCATACGCGAGCGAGACCGCGGAGAAGAATCGCCATTTGAAATTCGCGAGACCGTTTTCACGCAGGATCTCGATAAGATTGTTGTGGATGGTCCAATACGGATCCTTTGAGTCCTCGCAACCCGTGACCAGCTTTTTCAGGATATCGCTGTCGTCCGCTCTTGTCCAAGTCGAAAGACCTATCTCCCTCCGATATACGTTATCGAGGTCGAGCAGAATATCCCCCAGTATGCGATACCCGCTCCCACGGAAGTCACAGAAAAGCTCACGGTAATCATACGCTTTTTCGTTTATATGCGCGGCGATCCTGTCAAAAGCTTCATCTCTCTTTTCCGGAGGAGTGAACTGCCATTCGGAGGCCTTCAGCTCCGAAAGCGCGGTGCGGATGTCGGCTGCCGAATCGTTGTCAACAGCGCGGTAAAGCTCGAGAGGATCGATCTCCGCATCCTTCCCCTTCGCGTACAGTATCCGCTTTATGTCCCCAAGGCGAGCGAGCTTTGTCTCGTCATATTCCCGCGCGCGGCAGCGGCGCTTCGCCGTCTCATAATCACGGACGAGCGAATTCATGAACTCTATCTCATGCGGCCGATGGAAGGTCTCCCAATTATCGTAACCCGCAAAATTGAAGAGGTGCTTCGGATCGGGCGTTTCCGGGAAATGCCTTGGAGTATTTACGCCAAGCATCCGCGCGTAATACGGCAGTCGCTCCATGTTGGAGGTAACGCTGTCCCAATCGACCGAGGCGAAATAACTCTTGAGCCTCTTCTCGGAAGGATGCGCGGTCTCCACTATCTTCAAATACTTGAGGAACAGGCTGTCGGTCCTGCTTTCATCATCGAAATACTCGGTCAAATCGGGCTTTATCCCGCTCTTTGCGGAGTCGATCTCAAGCCCCGTCAGTATCGCGAGCGTTTCGGCTTCCTCGGCATACCGTTGTCTGTCAGCGGGATCGGCGTTTTCGTTATACGCCATAATGCCCCTTTTGAGCGCGGCGTTGCTTATCAGCCCCACGCGGGACGAGAAGGTGTTTCTGACGCTCTCGAACCTCGCCTCCCAATCGTTCGCGTCGGAGATCAAAGGCTCGGCCACGGGTATCTTAAGGACGGGCAGCTTTTCGCTGTCGACCGTATGCTTCAGGATGACGGGCTCCGCAATCGTTTTGACCATATCGCCGTCGTAATCCGCTCCGCCCAAACGCTCGGGAATGAGCGAACGGGAATCGACCATGACGACATAGCCGAGGTGCGCCAGGTACATATCGCGATATGGGGTGTGAAACTTTGCGGGGACCGCTATGGCTTCCTCATTCCTCGATATATGCGGGCTGCGGAGCAGCAGGTATTTATCCTGCATGGGCCTGCCGTAATCGGCGGGCTTCCTTCCGCTTGAATCGGGTGCATAGAACTCGTTTCCGGACAACAATTCCGAGCGGAGCCTGTTCAGCATATCACGCTTTGCTCCGGACTGCTCGCCTATCACGACAAACAGCCTCATCAGGTCATCGGAAAGATATCTGTTATCTCCCGATACCATCAGATGCCCGACTCCGTATTCATCGAGTATCCTCTTCGCCCTCGTTTCAAGCTCGCGAACGAAAATGCGCTCGCCGAATAACAGTGGATTCTTCTCCGCGATCTGATACCGGAGCGTCCATTCCCGCTCATCGCAGAAAATGAACCTGTTATTGTTGTTCTTGAGATAATCTATCTGCGCGTTACGGTCGGCGACGATATTATAGTACGCCGTTTCCGTGGTCTTCGTCATCCACTCGCGGGGATCGTTCTCGGGTGAAGTCTCCCAACCGAGCGGAAGATCGAGCGGGCGGAAATCCTCTGCCGGCATGGCGGCGGTATTGAGGAACTGATAGTTGAAGGTCGTGGTGTTCTCCCGTTTCGGGTTATCCGTCCCCGAGATGTAAAGCGTATGACCGTACTTCTCGCAGCGTTCAAGATACTCCGCCCATGAAAGCCCGTTCGCCTCCATCCACTTCACGCCCTTGAACATGCTCGAGGTCAGTATCATATCGACGGCCTCAACAGGATGCCGCTCGCCCCACATATCTGTCACATGCGTCATGCCCATGTTGCTGAACAGCCTTTTAATATCGACCTCGTGCACGACTCCCTTGATGTACGGTAAACGGATCTGGAAGGAATGATGACCTCCGCTAAGCAGCTTTGAAAGCTCCTTCGAGATCAGGCCCTCGCCGTCGAACTCCTTAACCTCAACGTCCATCGTTTTTCGCACACGATGATACTTCCGCACGGGTGCGCTCGTTCCGTCATCCTCAACGGTTATTACGTCGGCGTTAACGACAGTTTTCGGATTGTCGATAACAACGATCCTGTCCGAGCAAAGCAGGCCGGGGATCTCGTATCTTTCACCGCTCGTGTACATAAGGCCGTTATATGCGTACAGCTTCGACAGCTGGCATTCGCCTATACTCATCCCGAGCTGTATCCGTTCCTTAAGCGGAGCATATACGTCCTCACGCACGAACGACAGCACATTGCTCCGGCTCATGCTCGCAGAACGCTCGAAGGCGACGTAACGGCTCGCGCCTTTCCCGAGATCGAGGGTTATCCCCTGCGGACGGAACATAGTCTTTGCCCGTTCCTGTGATTCAAGCACACGACCCTTGGGGGCTCTGTCGAAAATCCCGGAGAAATCGATATAGACGATAACGTCGGCGAGACAGTCCTCGGAATACGGTATGCCCAATACGAACTGCGCCTGAGTGAACATGGCGCATGGATCCTGCTTCGTGTATTCGATCAGCCTGTCCATTGCCGGAGAAGCCGTGTCAAAGGAGACCTCCGTCTCGTTCGACGCAAGCAGCAGCAAGGCGCGTATCTTGGGTATCGTGTATTGGTCCAAGGCTCTTTTCTTACCTTTCCGAACTCACTTTTTTATTTATAATAACTAGTACCATTTTTTCGTTCCCTTTGGGAGGAGGGACCGGGTGGTGGGCGTTAATTAACCCTTTGGTTTATCTGGAAGGATACTACGGGAGCGGCTAAGCCGCTCTCTTTAATATAACAAGGAGAGATACGATCTCTGTTCCTTTTCCAGTAAGCCTTACGGTAAATTGGGTTATTCAAAGGAGCGTATCACGCTCCCCCTTCCCAGTAAACAATAATAGTTTATCCGGAAGGGAAAGTCAAGATTTTATTTATAATAACTAGTACCACTTTTTGAACGAACGGTACATTTTAGGAGGTGATCTTATGATCTGACAACCTGTTTCGCACCGCAGCCATGCGGGAAGAGGACTCAAAGGACCGCCCATCCCCGGCGATATGGGGAAATAAAACTATCAAGGAGAAATTAAATGAAACCCAACTACATCACAACAGAACTTTACGGCGATACCGTACCCGGTATCGAGTATGAGGGCGTCGAGTACGCCCGCGCGGAGTACACCGGTCAGACCGTAGGCAAGATACGGTCCCTGTACTTCGATGAGGAGACAAAAGATTGCGGAGCGCTCATCGACTCCGAATACGACGGGCACTGGTGGATGCCGCTTGCCGCCAAGGATTGGTGGAAGCTTAGGCGCTGCTATGCGACCGATCCCGACTTCACCATGTACTTCGAGACTTCGTTCTCAATGAAGAAAGGCCTTGTGACTATCCGCAAGCTTGGGATAATGATGTCGAAAAGCGAAGGTGACGCCAATGATAAAGCTTGATGACAAATACATCATCGGCGTCGACCACGGTTACGGGAACATCAAGACCGCGAACCACATCTTCAGGACCGGAATCGCGGGGTACGATCACGAGCCGCTGTTCACCGGGGATATGCTCGTGTACGGCGGGAAGTACTACGTCATCGGCGAAGGGCACAAGGAATTCGTGCCTCAGAAGTACGGAGATGAGGATTATTACCTGCTCACGCTGGCGGGCATCGCGATGGAGCTTAAGAGCGAAGGGCTGACCGAAGCGGACGTTATCATCGCCGCGGGACTGCCGCTCACGTGGACGAGCGGACAGAAGGCGGAGTTCGCCGCGTATCTCACGCGGAATGCGGAGGTCAGCTTCACGTTCCGCAAGGTGGATTACCACATCCGCATACTCGGGGCGAGGATCTACCCGCAGGGCTATGCCGCCGTTGCGGAGTACGCGCCGTCTATGAAGGGCGTGAACGTGATCGCGGACATCGGCAACGGCACGATGAACACGCTGTTCATAATCGACGGCAGGCCGCAGCTCGGGCGAATGTTCACGGAGAAGTTCGGCACACACCAATGCACGCTGGCGATCCGCGAGGCGTATATGAGGGAGTACGGTACAGAGCTGGACGAAGCGACGACCGAGAGCATACTTATCACCGGCACGGCGAATATCCCGAAGGACAGGCTGAAGCTCGTCCGCACGGTCGCGGAGGAATACGTCGGCGGCATATTCCGCAGGCTGCGCGAGCACGGGTACGACGGGAGCACGATGGACCTCATCGTCACGGGAGGCGGCGGGTGCCTTGTGAAGAACTTCTATCGCACGAAGGGCAGCCGCGTTCGGTTTATCGACGACATCCGCGCAGCGGCAAAGGGTTATGAATACCTTGCCGAGCTGCAGCTGACAGCGGAGAGGAGCGTATGAAGGGCAGCGAGTACCGGCTGAACATCCGGTTCGATCTCAATGATCCCGGGCAGAAGCGCATCGCCGACGAGCTGCGCGGGCTCGACCGAAAGGAGATCGGCTCGATAAACTCAATCGCGGTAAGGGCGATCGGGGAACACCTCGACCGCCTTTTGCGTCCCCGCGAGCACGATTTCACGCTTGACGATATCCGCGCGCTGTTCCGCGAGGAGCTGCGGGATATGGACTTCGCCCCGAGGGAACAAGCGTCCGCATTCACCCCGCCCGCCGAAATGACCGAGAAAGAAAAGGAAGCGAATGACCGAAACGTGCTCGAAACGCTCGATATGTTTTCATGACGCCAAAACAACCGTATTTGGCATCATCCGGCCTGCGTCCGATAAACCGATGATGCCAAAGGTCCGCATGGCGATAAACAGGCCGCGGGCGATAACCCGACGCCCGCGAATAACTTATGGCATAGGATCAACTTCGTAACCAGCAGGACGTTTGTGTGCCGCAAACGTCGTGGGGAGCCCGCAGGGCTCATCTTTAGGGGGATGCCCCCTAATACCCCCGGTGAAAAACGTGATGCCATAGCGGTATTGCTTGTGTGGGATTTGGATGGTATAATGACCGTGAAGTACAAAAAGGATTCGCGGAGCTCGAAAAATGCTGACAAACGAAGAAGCTTTTTATCATAAACTGCTGCTTGAGGCTGGCGTAACGGAAGAGCTTGATCCAGTCGTTGACCGACTGCTCGCCGAGGAAGAGCCGCTGAGTGACGTAGCGCTCAGGCTTGCTTATTGTCATGGCGATCCCAATGAACAGCTTTCCGCGCTGAACGAATACTTGGCCGGCGTTCCTTTCGAGAGCATTGATACAAATGCAGTGTTTGAAAAGCTGAGAGAATACTTCCGAAAAGAATACGAAGCCGCGCCGGATAACCTCAAACGGCTGTCGGACCTAATGTACCGTATCAGTGAGAGGACAGGACATGAGCTCGAAGAGCCATGGTACCAGCTATGGATGATCGGCGAATACTATGTCTGCGTTGAGGATCGCTCCATGAATATTGACGACTTCAGAGAACGCCTGATTGCTTTTCTATACAGAGGTGAGAATGTTTATCCGTGGAAAGCCGATCAAGGTCAAGCAAAACACGAGAAGAAGCCCCTATTATTATCGAGGATCAGGGAAATCCTGTTTGGAAGAAACGGAAAATGAAAGCTGATTTGTCTTTTGCTGAATTAAGGAAGTCATTGCCTGATGTCGAGTTCGCAGCGGATCACAGCAGGATCTACGACGATTTCGTCCGCAGCCTTATGTGGTGCGGGGACGATCTAACAGTTGAGCACCCGCAGGAATACTCCGGGCAGGAATCCATAAAGCTCGTTTGCTCCCAACACCGGATGTGCGAAAGCGTATTTGAGTATCTTTCGGCAGACGATTCGAAGGAGTATGAGCGCATGCAGCGCCGCTATACGGCTGAATGGGTGCGGTTTTTGCAGACCGAAACGCTTCCTGTCAAAGAGGTGCACATCTGCTCAAGTGTGAATCAAAAGGTTTTCGACGCTCTGTGCAGACAGAACACCATCGAATCCCTGCGTATCAAAAGGCTGACGTGTAAGCAAATCGATGCGATAGTCAATCTGCGTTCGCTCAAAAAGCTGTTTATCGAGTGCGGAAGCTCGCTTGCCGATATTTCTCCACTTGCCAAGCTGATCGGGCTTGAGGTGCTGTTACTCGGACAGACCAAGAACGTTCATGACTACTCCGCCATTGCCGCGCTGAAAAGCTTGAAGGTGCTCGGGATATGTTCTTATCCGACTTATTTGAATGCCACGATCAAGGTCAATGATCTCGGTTTCCTTAGCGAATTGCCGTCTCTTGAATATGTGGATATCATTGACGTTCGTTTGAACGTATAATGCGCATAAGGGACGATCAAGGAATATCAATAACCGAATAGTGCTTCAATGTATTTTGACAGCGTCCGAACATCGGGCGCTTTTTTGTTGCCAAAATCATTAGAAAGGATGTGATGCCATGGCAAAGAAAAAAGAATCTCCCCGCATAGCGTTTCGGCTGACGGAGAGAGAAAAGAAGCAGGTGCTGGGGCTTGCCTCACGCTGCGGGCTCACGTTAAGCGAATACCTCAGGCAGAGGGCGTTGGGATTTGAACCGAAAGCGGTTCAGCCCGATGCCTATTTTGTTCTCTGCGAAAAGCTCGACCGGCTGACCGAGCCGCCGTTTTCGGAGGCGATAAACGATGCGGCGATAAAGCTGATCCACGATATGGACGCAGCGCTGATAGTACCTCAAAAGGATGGTGACGTATGGCAACAACAGGCTTCTGGCCCCTCAGGGGAAAGCTGAAACAGCTGATAGAGTATGCCGCCAACCCCGATAAGACTACGAACCCCGAATACCTCGACAGCGATCTTTACGCCGCGCTCCGGTACGTTGAAAACGACGACAAGACCGATAAGAAGATGTTCGTGTCCGGTATCAACTGCTCGAAATCGCAGGCGTATGAGCAGATGACCGCGGTCAAAAGGAAGTTCGGCGAGCGCGGGAAGGTGGTCGCCTATCACGGGTATCAGAGCTTTGCGGAGGGCGAGGTCACTCCCGCCGAGGCGCACGCGATAGGCATGGAGCTTGCCCGCCGAATGTGGGGCGACAGGTTCCAGGTGGTCGTCACCACGCATCTCAATACGGATAACGTGCATAACCATTTCATCATAAACTCGGTCTCGTTCCGCGACGGATACAAGTACCGCAACAGCAAGGGACAGCATATCGACATCCGCCGCATATCGGACGAGCTCTGCCGTGCGCACGGGCTGTCCGTCATCGATCATCACAAGCCGCGCGGAGAGCGGAACGGCGAGTATCAGGCGCGCAAATACGGCTTTATGACGAGAAAGGAAAAGCTCGCGCTCGATATGCGGGAGTGCATCGATTCGGCTATCAGCGTGCCGCACTTCTATCAGAAGATGGAGGAGCGCGGGTATGAGATAAGCTTCCGTAGCAAGTACCCGACCTTCCTGCCGAGGGGCGCACAAAAACCCCTGCGCCTCAAGAACAAGGGCCAAAGCATGACCGAGGACGATATAGAGGAAATGCTTTGGGACAGCTTCGAGCGTCAGACGGACGTCCTTGTCATCCCGAGGGCGGAAAAGCCTTTCGTTCCGTATCAGAAACAGAAGGGCTTTATGGCTCTGGTGTATTCGTGGATGTACATCCTCGGGTTTATCAAGAAGGGCAAGAAGGTCGCTTACCGGGTGGATCCCGAAGAGGTCAAAAGGCTCAAGCGGTACATACGGCAGAATGACCTTCTCACTAGGTACGGCATAGACAACGAGGATCAGCTTGACGCTCACGCCGCGATACGCACCGCTGAATATGCCGAGCTGGAAGAAAGGCGCGACGCGCTCCGAGAGGAACAGCGCAGAACGAAAGAACCAATCCCAGAGATCGCCGAGCTGACAGAGCAGCTGCGCTTCGTCCGCCGGGAACTGCGCATCTGCGAGGATATCAAGGCCGATATCCCGAAGATGCGGGCGGCGTTCGAGGATGTGCCCATGATCGACGGTAAGCCGCTGTATTATGAAGAAGAACGATAACACAATTTCACCGGGAGCGTCCGAAAGGGCGCTCCTATTATTTATCAAAAAAACGAAAGGAAACAAATATGCAAAACACAAACAATGCGCCGGTCATGATACCGGCAAACAATATCCGTCCCTTTAAGGGAC
>JAFXZJ010000057.1 GCA_017541305.1 Clostridia bacterium
CCCCGGTAAAAACGATTTGGTTGGGTCAGGTTGAGCCAGAACAGGACAAAAAGAAAAACCCCGGAAAACCGCATGGTTCCGGGGTTTTTGGGCATTTTGAAGTCTCGATCAGCGCTTGCTGAACTGAGGTGCGCGACGGGCGGCCTTGAGACCGTACTTCTTCCTTTCCTTCATGCGAGGATCGCGGGTAAGGAAGCCTGCCTTCTTAAGCTGGCCGCGGAGCTCGGGATCAACGTTGAGCAGCGCGCGGGAAATGCCGTGACGGATAGCGCCCGCCTGGCCGGTGAAACCGCCGCCGTAAACGTTGACGATAACGTCGAACTTGCCGAGGGTATCGGTGAGCTTCATGGGATCGCGAACGATCATCTTCAAGGTCTCATAACCGAAGTAATCGTCGATATCCCTCTTGTTGATGGTGATGACGCCGGTGCCGGGAACGAGGCGGACCCTGGCAACTGACTTTTTACGTCTGCCTGTACCAAGATACTGAGTAGTGCTTGCCATAATCTATTCCTCCTCCCAATTACTTAAGCACGAGGACTTCGGGCTTCTGAGCGGCGTGCTTATGCTCGGTGCCGCGATAAATGCGGACCTTGGTGAGCATCTGCCTGCCGAGGGGGCCCTTGGGCATCATGCAGCGGATTGCTTCATAAACGGCGAATTCGGGCTTCTTAGCCATGAGATCACGATACTTGACTTCCTTAAGTCCGCCGGGATAGCTGCTGTGATGACGATAAAGCTTCTCATCAAGCTTCTTGCCGGTCAGAACGACCTTATCGGCGTTGATGATGATAACGTGATCGCCGCAGTCAACATGCGGGGTAAAAATCGGCTTATGCTTGCCACGGAGAATAGCGGCAACTTGGGATGCGAGACGGCCGAGCACCATGCCTTCTGCATCGACGATATACCACTTACGCTCCACGGTCTCTGCCTTTGCCATATAGCTCTTCATGCAATGACCTCCAATAGGTAGTACAATTAGTTTGATCTGCTTATCTTACGGGAAAATCACGTTCGGGGCTAATGACCGTGTTACTCCACCATAAACAAAGCACAAGGATTATTATACCGCTGCCCCTGTGCTCTGTCAAGCCCTATTTTCGTAAAAAACCTAAGTTTTAACTATATATTTTTAATATGATACTCCGAGATATGCAGCGAAGGATCGGCCCTGTGCCTGATGCTGATCTTCTTGAGTTCGGGATGTGCCTTATACTCATCTTCGCCGAATTCCGATATCAGTTTCATAACGTTGGGATGCGCCGTTATCTCATACGAGGTCCTGCCGTCGTCGCTTGACAGCCTGTCGAGAAGGTCCCTTCTGAGCCTCAGCGCGACCGTCTCTTCCGAGAGCACGAGCCCGGTCCCGCCGCAGTATGGGCAGGGCTGCTGGAGCCACGATGATATGCTGTCGCCCACCTTCTTCCTCGTTACTTCAACAAGGCCCAGGCCCGTCATCCCCACGACAACCGTCTTGGTGCTGTCGCGTCGAAGCGCCTGATTCAGTGTCCTTATCACGGCGTCCCTGTCGGCGGGATCCTTCATATCGATGAAGTCGATTATGATAATGCCGCCTATATCGCGAAGCCTGAGCTGTCTTGCGATCTCAACGGCAGCCTCCTTGTTGGTCTCGACGATGGTCTTATCCAGGCTGTAAAGCCCAACGTATTTGCCCGTGTTGACGTCGATGCAGGTCAGCGCCTCGGTCCTGTCGATCACTATGTAAGCGCCGCTCTTTAAAGTCACACGGCGCGAAAGCGCTTCGTCTATCGCTTCCTCCACCCCGTATCGGGTGAACATATCCTCCGGCTCATCATAAAGCTCGAGCCTTTCCGTTTTGCCCGGTTCGATTATTCTTTTCAAAAGCTCATACTGTGTTTTGTCGTTTACGATCAGTTTGTGCACGTTCGGCGTGAATACGTCGCGCACTATCCTGAAGATCAGCGAATGCTCCTCGTGTATGAGACTCGGTGAGGGCGCGCTCCTGTAAAGCAGTTCTATATGCTTCCATTCGGCTATGAGCGAAAGCAGCTCCTTCTTCAGTACTTCCTCTTCGATCGCTTCGGCTGCAGTCCTGATAATTACGCCGCTGCCCTTTGGCAGTACCTCGGAGGCTATGCTCTTGAGCCTTTTTCGCTCGTCATCGTCGGTGATGCGCTTGGATATGCCTATGAATTCATAATTGGGCATAAATACGAGCATATGCCCGGGAAGTGATATCTGTGTGGTCGCTCTTGCGCCCTTGGTGCCGATGGGATCTTTCACGATCTGCACCATTATGTCCTGACCCACGCGAATTATATCGCATATCATCGACGGGGTCAGCTTGCCTTCGAACTGTTCTCCGCCGAGCATTTCGGCGTCGGGCTTTATATCGCCCGCATACAGGAATGCGTTCTTTTCCTCGTTGATGTTTACGAAGGACGCAAACATGCCCGGAAGCACGTTCTGCACGCGCCCTTTATAGATATTGCCAACGATCCTTCGCTTGTCGCGCCGCTCAAGGTACAGCTCGACCGGCTGCCCGTTTTCGAGCAGCACCGCACGCGTCCTGAAGGGGTTCACGTCGACCAATATGGATTTTTCCGGCAATTCGTTCATCATTAAATCCGTTATCACGCAAGCGCTTCACGATCGAGAACCGTCTCGAGCCTTGATACGTCGGTCGTTCCCGTAACTCCAAGCTTTTCAAAAAGCACGTTCAAAAGCGTATCCGGATTCAGACCTCCTTCCGCAGACAGCACCCCGCAGATCGCGAACACGGCTGTATCGGCTTCCGCTTTTACCAATTCAAACGAGATCAGCATGGGTCTTATATCGACAGGCTTTATACCGCCCTTCGTGCGCTTCATCACGACTATTTCCGAAGAAAGCAGCTCGCTTACGGCATTCCTGATCGCGTCTTCGCCGGGAGCTTTATCGAATTCCGCTCGTGCGGAATATTTGGCGCTCCTCATCGCGGATGTCAGACTCTTTCGGGAATAGCTTATATCAAAAGCCTCGACTATGCGCACGCCTTCGGGGAGCTCTGGGCCGACCCTTTCAATGAATTCCTCGGGCGCCATATCCTCGGTAAGCGTTACGTCAAGATACTCTCCGCAGCTCGTGGAGCCCACCGAAAGCGCCGTGGCGAACGCCACGAGCGGATGCGGATTGAAGCCCTGCGAATATGCCAGAGGAAGCTTGGCGCGTCTGAAAGCGCGCTGAAACAATCTCTGCACGTCGAGATGCGAAACGAACCTTACCGGCGCTTCCTTTGTGAAAACCACAGCCAGCCTCATAAAGCCTCCGTCCTGCCGCAGAATTCGCGGCATCTTGCGCCGAAGCACCCGTTGCACCCCTTGCGGCAGTCGCGGGTGGTCTCGGCATTGTAAGCCTTTTTATATTCGTTGAGTAAATACCTCTGCTCGACGACGGCGTCCATATGCGCCCAGGGAAGCGGCTCGTCCTCCCCTATCCTCCTGTTTGCGAATTGCTCGCAGGTAAGACCGTTTTCGGAGAAAGCAAGCTCCCATGCCTCTTTATTGAAATGCTCGTCCCATGAATCGAGCCTTGCGCCATGCTCGTAAGCCGAGATCAGCACCTCTCCCAAACGCCTGTCGCCCCTTGCAAACGCGGCCTCCAGGCGGCTCGTTTCGGAGAAATGGCACGAAAACTCAACGCCCCGTATGCCCTTCAGCGCGTTCCTTAAGAGCGCCTGACGCCTCAGCACCTCAGAAACCTCTATCTGAGGCTCCCACTGGAACGGAGTGAACGGCTTGGGAACGAACGTCGACGCCGAAACGGTGCATCTCAAGCCCTTGCCGCGCAGCTCCTTGGGCATAGAATAAAACTCCCTGCTCACCTTGCGGGCAAGCTCCGCAATGCCCAGCACGTCATCGTCGGTCTCGGTGGGAAGCCCTAACATGAAATACAGCTTTACGCCGTGCCAGCCCGCGACGAACGCGTCATGCACGGACCTGAGAAGATCCTCCTCCGAAACGCCCTTGTTTATCACGTCGCGGAGCCGCTGCGTGCCCGCCTCAGGCGCGAAAGTAAGCCCGGTCTTACGGACCTTCTGGATCTTTTCGAGATCGTCCTTGAGGAACGAATCTATGCGAAGGGAAGGAAGCGATACCGATACCCTGTCCTTTTCATACCTGTCGAGTATTATCGGAACGAGCTCGTGAATATGCGAATAATCGCCGCTCGAGAGCGAAAACACGGAGATCTCGTCATATCCCGTGCAGTCGAGCGATTCATCGGCCTGTTTTATGATCGTGTCGGGCTCTCTTTCGCGGATCGGGCGATAGATGAAACCTGCCTGACAGAATCTGCAGCCGCGCGTGCAGCCGCGGAACACCTCGAGCGCAACCCTGTCATGCACTATGCTCATATAAGGCACGACGAGCTTGCCCGTATACGCGGCGTGATCGAGATCCTTAACGATCCTGCGTTCTATACGGTCGGGCGCCTGCTCCTCGAGCTTTTTCAGCGAAGCAAAAACGCCGTTTTTACAGCACGGTTCATAAAAAGCGGGAACGTAGATCCCCTTGATCCTCGAAAGCTCAAGCAGCGTCGCGCGTTTGTCAAGTCCCCTCCTGCGGCACTCGGCATAAACGTCCATGAGCTCGTTCATGACCTCCTCGCCGTCGCCGAAAACAAAAGCGTCCATGATATCGGCCACCGGCTCGGGATTGCAGACGCACGGCCCTCCGGCTATGATAAGCGGATCGTTTTCGCCTCTCTCGCGGCTTCTCTTGGGAATGCCGGCAAGCTCGAGCATAGTGAGGATATTCGTGTAGCACATCTCGTACAGAAGCGAGAAGCCTATTATATCGAAATCCGCAAGCGGTGTTTTGGTCTCGAGCGAGTATATGGGAATGCGGTTTTCACGAAGCGCCTGTTCCATGTCGAACCACGGTGCGAAGGATCTTTCGCAGTAGGTGTCGTCCCTCTCGTTGAGCACGTTATAGATTATCCTGGAGCCCAGATGGCTCATGCCTATCTCGTAAACGTCCGGGAAGCAGAGCGCAAAGCGGAAGCGCCTGCGGCCGTCCTCGGTCTCGAGCGGCTTCACGCGCATGTTTAGTTCACCGCCGGTATAGCGGGTGGGCTTTTCGACCTTCTTCAATATGCTGTTAAGCTTGGAAATATCCAAATCAACCTCCGGCGCTCATGCGCACATACTTTTCATATTATCATTATAATACAAAACAGGCTCCATGGCAATAATCGAAAATCATATCGAATACAGATAATCGGGCAATCGCGCGAATATAGATTACAAAGCCATATCGGAGGGAACCATGAAAAGGATCGTATGCTCTATTCTTATGCTTTTGCTGCTGTGCAGCGCAGTCAAGGCGGAGCCTCTCACTGCTGTCGACGCGGCCGACGCCGCCGCCGCGCTGCTCGTAAATACAGAGACCGGGACCGTGCTGTTTGAAAAGAACGCGGATGCACCCGTTGACGCCGCGGGGCTTAAACGTCTGCCCGCCCTGCTTGCCGTATGCAGAGCATTCGACGATGGGATCATTGCGGAAGAAACGGTCGTTACCGTGTCCGCCGAAGCCGCAGGTATCCGCGGTACGACGGCCTTCATAGCGCCTAACGAGCGCATTGCCGCGGGCGGACTATTGAAAGCCGCGGTAATGCTGACTGCCGGCGACGCGATCTACGCCCTGCTTTTATCCGCGTATCACGATGAGTACGGCGCTCTCGGCGCAGTGAATAACTTGCTTTGCGCATCGGGAGCATCACCTGCCGACAACAGTCTGTGCGAAGGGCGGGAGTTCACGTTAAGAGAGCTTATGAAAATATCATCCGAGCTTGTAAAAAGTCCCGCGTTTTTAAGGTATTCTTCCGTATATACAGATACGCTCCCGCACGAGAACGCCAAGGCCACCGAGCTCACCAATCCCAATCGTCTCGTGCGTCATTATTCCGGTTGCTTCGGACTTGCCACCGGTTCTGTGGGTGCGAGCCTGTATTCCGCCGCCGTAATAGCCCGGCGCGGCACGACCACTTTTCTTGCCCTTGCGGCGGGACTGCCGGATTCCTCATCGCGTTTCAGGCTGGTATCCGACATGCTCGACGCGGGCTTCGCCGCATATCGCGCCGTGAGCGTGGATGAAAGCGGGCGCTCCTTCGGATCCGTCAGCGTGCGGGGCGGCGAACCCCGTAAAGCAGAGGCCGTTCTCGGAAGCGGCGCATGCCTGCTGCTCCCCGTGAACGATACGCGCATCGTGAAGGAAGCCGTACTGCCCGATGAGCTTGAAGCTCCGATCGATGAAGGCGCGGCGATAGGCAGGCTAATAATAAAGAACTCCTCGGGAGACATCCTTGCGGAAGCGCCGTTGATCGCAGCTTATGAAATTAAAAAAGCAAGCTATAAGGATGAGTTCCTTAAGCTTGCATTGAATTGGATCCACGCCGAAGACGCTACAAAAGATCGTTCGGGTTGAGCTCAAGCCCCCGGAAGCCTTCGACATTGAACCCGTCCGAAAGCTCCCACAGGGCCTTTATAACGTCGGAGGTGTGTTTTGTGCGGGCGAGCTTGATTATGACCGCATATCGGTACCGATTCTCTCTTTTCCTTATCGGAGCGGCGCCGCAGGAGACGAACAGCAGCTCGCTCTGCGCCTCGGGCGATAACGCGGAAAGCGTTTTTCCGATCACCGCTTCGGCTTCCCCCGCGAATCTTTCTGCGGATTCGAAAGCCTTCTTTTCATCGATGCATTCAAAGAGCGCTCTTGCAAACACCGAGAATGGTGGGAACAGTGTGCGCAGCCTGTCCTGTATCTCCAACTCATAGAACTTCTCGTAATTGTGTTCGGCGGCAAGCCTTACCGCCCTGTGATTCGGAGCGTTGGTCTGAATCACGACCCGGCCGGGTTTCGGTTCATCGCCGTTTACCGCCCTGCCCGCGCGTCCTGCGACCTGCGTCAAAAGCTGGAACGTCCTCTCCCCGCTCCTGTAATCGGAGTGGAAAAGCGAGGCGTCGGCAAACACCACGCCGACAAGCGTTACGCCGGGGATATCGAGCCCTTTTGCGACCATCTGAGTGCCTATCAGCACGTCCGCTTCGCCTTGCGAGAACGCGTCGAGTATATCCCTGTGCGAGGTCTTGCCTCCCGTTGTATCGGTGTCCATTCGCAGGCATCGCACGCCCGGTATCAGCTTCTTCAACTGCTCCTCTACCTGCTGAGTGCCTATGCCGGTATACTTGATATAGACAGAGCCGCAGGACGGGCATGTGCGCGGCACGCTGACGCGATAACCGCAGTAATGGCACCTGAGCGTGTTGTCGAATTTGTGATAGGTCATCGCCACGTCGCAGTGCGGGCATTTGAAAACGAATCCGCAGGCACGGCACTCGCCGTGATACGAATAGCCGCGGCGGTTCAAAAACAGTATCGCCTGCTCGCCGGACGAAACGCATTTTTTGAGCTTTTCCGCAAGATCGCGAGAAAAGATGCTGTTGTTGCCCGACATGAATTCCGTTCTGAGATCGACTATATCCACCTCGGGCATGGGAATGCCGTTTATGCGTTCGGGAAGCTTTATCAGCTTATAGGCGCCCTGCTTGGCGCGAAGGTATGATATCATCTGCGGAGTTGCGCTGCCCAATACCAGCTTGCCTCCGACCAGGCGGGCGCGCCTTACGGCCACCTCGTCCGCGGAATATTCCGGCCTCATCTCGGATCTGTACGAAGGCTCGTGCTCCTCGTCGATAATGATTATTTTAAGCCCCTCAACGGGGGCGAACACCGCCGATCTCGCGCCGACGACGACCCTTGCTTTGCCCAGCCTCACCCTGCGCCACTCGTCATAGCGCTCGCCGGCGGATAAATGGCTGTGCATCACGGCCACGGTATCGCCGAACCGCCTGCGGAAGCGATCCGTAGTCTGAGGAGTGAGCGATATCTCGGGGACGAGCACTATCGCTCCGCCGCCGGAATCCAGCACGCTTTGGATCGTGTTGAGATACACCTCGGTCTTTCCGCTTCCCGTAACGCCGTGAAGCAGGAATACGCTTCGCGGCTCTCCCGCCTCTATGCTCTCGACGGCTTTTTTCTGCGCGTCGGTCAGCACGGGAGAGGAATCGCGTTTGAGCTCGTTCGTGAAGGGACTGCGGAACGTTACAAATCCCCGCTCCGTTATCAGGCCCTTTTTAAGGAGCGCCGATATAGCCGGCCCTGCCGAAGGCACGTATGCGTTCAGGTCCTCGACCGACATGGGCATGCCGCTTTTTGCAAGCAGGTCGAATATCTCAAGCTGCTTTGGCGAGCGCGGCGAACCGTCCTTTTTGAGCATGGAAGCGCGCGCTTCCTCCAATGAGATCTCCTGAGATATGACGACCGTGCGGACGGTCTTTTCCTTTATTCTGGAGCCTCGGAGCTGTGCGGGAAGCATGAGCCTCAGCGCGTCGCACAGCGTGCAGTGATAGGCTTTGGCAAGCCATTTTGCCAGCTCGAGCTGATCGGGGAGCAGCGCCGTATACGGCTCCATCGTCCTGATTATGGTCTTTATCTCAAACCTTGCGTCGTATTCCTCGCAGAGCTCCAGAACAAATCCCTCTACGGGCTTGTTTCCCCGCCCAAAAGGCACAAGAACCCGATGCCCTGCACGGACGTCGAGTTCCTCCGGTATGCGGTAGGTAAAAAGCCTGTCCACATTGGAGTTTGCTATATCTATGATCAGCTTTGCAAACAAGGCTCCACCCCTAATGCCGTTTCAGATCAATACTCGGAAGTCTTCCTGTATTCATCGGGATAGTGTATCTCAAGCTTATCGGCATTGAGCTCCTCTACGGCGATCGAAACGGGCTTTTCATTGCCGATATCCTCGCCGGAGACCATGATCTGCCTGGCGCGCTTGGCTACGGAAGTTACGAGCATATAGCGGCAGCCTGCCTTAACCTCGATCTCGTTTACGGGCGGTTGATTCATCATAAAAGTGTTCCTCCTATATGTGATAGCAATTATTTTTCTTAAAAATCCTCATCGATGAGGGTGTTCACGAAATCCACGCAGTAGTCGGGCGTATGCTTGCAGCATTCGACGATGTTCCTGCACTGCTCTATCGCGGCGTCAAGGTCGTCGTTCACGACCACGAAATCATATTCCTTCATGCGCGAAAGCTCGGATTTGGCCTCGGCAAGTCTGCGCTCGATAACGGGCTGTTCCTCGGTGCCCCTGGTCTCGAGCCTGCGGCGAAGCTCCTTCATGGTGGGCGGGGCAAGCATCAGCGCGATCGCCTCCGGGCAGTTCTCCTTGACCTTCATCGCGCCGTTGACGTCGATATCGAGCAATACGTCATGCCCCATCTCGAGCTGATCCATGACGTATTTCTTGGGTGTGCCGTAATAATTCCTGCCGAACACGTGCATATACTCAAGAAATTCGCCATCGTCGATCATGCGGTCGAATTCTTCCTTCGTAACGAAGAAATACTCCCTGCCGTGCATTTCGCCCGGTCTGGGGTCACGCGTGGTGGCGGAAACGGAGAATACCATGTTTCCCCCGCTGCCCTCAAGCAGCGCTTTTGACACGGTGCCCTTGCCAACGCCCGAAGGTCCCGAGATGATCAACAAAATGCCCCTTCTCATTCGATTTACCCCTCTTTATTCAAGATTCTGGACTTGTTCGCGTATCTTCTCTATCTCGGCCTTGCCCTCGATGACAAGCGCCGTGATATCCTTATCGTTGGCCTTGGAGCCTATCGTGTTGAATTCCCTGTTCATTTCCTGCACGATAAAGTCCATCTTACGGCCCACGGCTTCTCCATTGGATAAAAGCTCCCTTGCGGCACAGACGTGGCTTTTAAGCCTTACAAGCTCCTCGTCGATATTGGCTTTGTCGGCAAAGAAGGCTACCTCCTGCGCAAGGCGGTTCTGATCCACCTCGGTGTTTTCGAGTATCGCGGCAATACGTTCCCTGAGCTTTGCCCGGTAATCTTCGACGACGAGAGGCGCGCGCTTCTCGATATCGGCTCTGAGAGAGAGCACGACCTCGAGCCTTGCGAGAAGGTCTGTGCACAGCCTTTCGCCTTCCACCCTGCGCATGCCTATCAGCTCGTCCACAGCACTGTCCATCGCAGCCCTGAGCAGCTCTATCACAGCGTCCCTGTCCTCCTCGGCTTCAACAACATCCATAACGTCGGGCAGCCTGAGCGCGCTCGTGACGGTAAGATCGTTTCGCAGGCCGAAGCTGTCGGCACATTCAGCGGCGGCGGCAAGATACGCCTTCAAAAGCGCGGCGTCGAAAACGGCGGTGCGGGCGTCCTCACGCGTGTTGCGATAGGATACGAACACGTCCACGTGGCCCCTTGTGAGCCTTGCCGTGAGTATCCTGCGGATCTCATCCTCTAAAAAGGAGATATGCCTGGGCATCCTGAACGTCAGATCGAGATAGCGGTGATTTACGCTCTTTAGCTCGACCGTGAGTTCCCTTCCGTCGATCAGGACGTTGGCTCGGCCAAAGCCTGTCATGCTGTTTGCCATACAATACTTTCCCCCATTACCATTTAACCTTTAAATTATAACACAAGGCAGCGTGGATTGGAAGTATTTTTTTAAAATCTTTTCGGTTATATATGCATTTTTCGGCATCGAAAAAGGCTTCCGAATAAATACCAGTTGCCAAATCGACACGAATCCTGTATAATCCCCAATAAAGAACGTTTCAACAGGAGCAATCTTAAATGAACGAAGAACACAATGAAAAAAAGCCTCTTGTCGCGCTGCGCGGCATCGTTGCGATGCCCTATGTGATAATGAGCTTTGATATCGTCAACAACAATAATTCCGCAGCGGTGGACGCCGCTTTGGAATCCGACAACCGTTTGATCGTGGCCTGCACGCGAGATCCCAAGCTGAACGAGATCTCCGCGGCTGATATCTACGATCACGGCTGTTTGTGCCGCATAACCAAGATATTCAAACTTGCCGACGGAAAACGCCGTGTATTCGTCGACGGCGTGACCAGGGTCAAGATCGAAGGCTATGAGACCGATCATCCTTACTTAAGCGCGGTCTATACCGAGCTTTCCGACTATCCCGGCCCCTATGGCGAGGCGCTCACTCTGCGTCAGATGATATCCCGCAAGTTCAAGGATTTCACCTTCGGCAACGGCAAATCTCCCGTCAAGAGCATAATCGACGCGGTCGAGCTCATTCCCGACGACATCCGCTACGTTTACAGCGTGGCAAACGTGGTCATGATGCATTATGAGGACCGCGAGGAATTTATCGAAAAAGAGGATCAGTCCGCAAGATGCCTGCATCTTCTGCAGATAATGAACCGCGAGGCCGAATTCGCCAAGGTCATGCAAAAGATCGACAGCGAGGTGCACGAACAGCTTGAAAGGAATCAGAAGGAGTACTTCCTGCGCGAACAGATCAAAGCCATTCGCAAGGAGCTGGGCGAAAGCGAGCAGAACGAAGCGGACGAGTTCCGCGACAGGCTTAAAAAGAAGGTGCTCCCCGACGATGTGCGCGAGCGTATTTCCCGGGAAATAGAGCGCTTTTCGACACTTCCCGCAGGCTCGCACGAGATGCCCTCCATGCGCACCTTCATCGAATGTGTGCTCGATCTGCCCTTCAGCGAAACGAGCGAGGATAATCTTGACGTCGAGAACGCAAGAGCGATACTCGACCGCGATCATTTCGGCTTGGAAAAGGTCAAGGAGCGCGTGCTCGAGCATTTGGCCGTAGCTCAGCTTACCGGCAAAGTGAACGGGCAGATAATCTGCTTCGTAGGCCCTCCCGGCGTCGGCAAGACCTCCATCTCCTCCTCCATAGCGGAAGCGCTCGGAAGAAAATTCGTTCGCATGAGCCTTGGCGGCATAAAGGACGAAGCCGAAATACGCGGTCACAGGCGCACGTATATAGGCGCCATGCCCGGTAGAATAATCGCCGCGATGCGCACCGCGGGAACGATAAATCCCGTGCTGCTCTTTGACGAGATAGACAAGCTCTCCAATGATTATCAGGGCGATCCTTCCGCGGCTATGCTTGAGGTGCTTGACAGCGCGCAGAATTTTGCGTTCCGCGATCACTTCCTCGAGATGCCCTATGACCTTTCCAAGGTGATGTTCATTACCACGGCGAACAGCCTTTACGATATCCCCAATCCCCTGCGCGACCGAATGGAGATCATCGAGGTGCCCAGCTATCTCGCAACCGAAAAGGTACAGATCGCGATACGGCACTTGATCCCCAAGCAGCTTGAAAAGCACGGGATAAAGAAATCGATGCTTACCATACCCGAGCAGGTAGTTGAAAAGATCGTTTCCGAATACACCAAGGAAGCGGGCGTGCGCTCGCTCGAAAGGTGCATCGCGTCCATCTGCCGCAAGGCCGCATGCGAATTTGCCGAGGGTAAGAAGCGCATACGCGTTTCCGCCTCGAAGCTGCACGAATACCTCGGCATTCCCAAGTATACCGATGAAAGCATAGAGAAAACGCCTTCTGTCGGCCTTGTGAACGGGCTTGCGTGGACTTCCGTCGGCGGCACTACCATGGAGATCGAAGTCGCCTCGCTCCCCGGCTCCGGTCAGCTTCAGCTCACCGGCAAACTCGGCGACGTGATGCAGGAGAGCGCGAAAGCCGCCATCACCTATATCCGTGCGCATGCGGACGAGCTTGCGCTCGATAAGGATCTTATGAAGACCACGGATATACATATCCACGTTCCCGAAGGCGCGGTACCCAAGGACGGTCCCTCGGCAGGTATCGCGCTGCTCACCGCCGTAACGAGCGCTCTTACCGGTATCCCCGTAAGAGCCGGTATCGCCATGACGGGCGAGATCACGATACGCGGCCGCGTGCTTGCGATAGGCGGTCTTCGTGAAAAGCTGCTCGCAGCCGTGCGTGCGGGCATTATCGAGGTGCTCATTCCCGACTCCAACCGAAAGGATATCGAAGACGTGCCCGAGGATATCGTCAAAAAGCTCAATATCGTTTACGTCAGGACGGCGGACGAGGTGCTCGCCCGCGCGCTCACCCGCCGGCCTCAGCCGGGCAAGCCCGGGCATAACGATATCCCCCTGCCCGCTCCCGTGACGAGAGCTCCCGCAAGCCCAAGGGCATAAATCATCAAGCTCAAGCCGCTTCTTTTATGACGAAAGAGGCGGTTTTTTATACTCAAAAATATATCCGAGTATTTTAGTCGGAATTGTTGACAATGCTAAAAACCGGTGATAGAATACAAACACCAAGTAAATCAGTAGGATATCACGGAGATAAAAAATGATGCTCTCAACCAAAGGCAGATACGGCATTAAAGCGATGGTCGACATCGCCTCGGAGTACGGCAAGGGCCGTCTCTCCGTTAATCAGCTTGCCGAAAAGCAGGGCGTCAGCGTCGCCTATCTGGAACAGCTTATCGCCGCGCTCAAAAAAGCCGGGCTTGTTGATTCCGCAAGGGGCGTTTCCGGCGGCTATACCCTCTCCCGTTCCCCCGAGGAGATTTCGGTGGGCGAGGTTTTGAGGGCGCTTGAGAAGACCACCGCTATAGTCGACTGCGTGGACGTCGAGGGCTCAAAATGCGAGAACGCCTGCTCCTGCTCCGCAAGGCCTCTGTGGCTCAAGCTTCAGCGCAGGATAGACGACGTGCTGAATACCACTACGATAAAGGATATGGCTGATGATTATCAGATCCAGCTGGAAAGGATGAATAAATGAAGCGAGTTTATCTTGACAACGCCGCAACGACCAAGCTCATCCCCGAAGTCATGAACGAGATGATCCCCTACATGACCGAGGTCTACGGCAATCCCTCGAGCCCCCATTATTTCGGGCAGCAGTCCGCAATGGGCCTTGACAAGGCAAGGCGCCGGGTCGCCGACGCGATCAACGCCGATCCCTCCGAGATCATTTTCATGAGCGGCGGTTCCGAGGCCGACAACACCGCGATCCGCGGCATTGCCGAACGATATGCCAAAAAGGGCAGGCATATCATCACCACCGCCGTTGAGCATCACGCCGTGCTGCACACCTGCCAGATGCTTGAAAAGCAGGGCTTTGAGGTGACGTATCTTCCCGTTGATGAATACGGTATGGTGACTGTCGATCAGGTCAGAGAAGCCATGCGCGACGACACAGTGCTCGTCACGGTCATGTTTGCAAACAACGAAGTCGGCACGATCATGCCCATTCCCGAGATCGGCGCCCTCTGTCACGAAAGAAAGGTGTTCTTCCATACGGACGCGGTCCAGGCGATAGGTCATCTGCCCATCGACGTCAAAGCGATGAACATCGACATGCTCTCCATGTCGGCGCATAAGTTCCACGGACCCAAGGGCGTTGGCGCTCTGTATCTGCGCAAGGGCATCGTGCTTCCCCCGCTGATCTACGGCGGCGCACAGGAGCGCAACCGCAGGGCGGGCACCGAAAACGTCCCCGGCATAGTCGGCATGGGCAAGGCGATCGAGCTTGCCTGCACTGATCTCGATAAAAAGATGGCCTCCATGAGCGCGCTTCGCGATAAGCTCATAACGGAGCTGCCCAAGCGCATTCCCGAGATAAAGCTCAACGGCCATCCCACCAAGCGTCTTCCCAACAACGTCAACTTCTCCATCAAATACATCGAAGGCGAATCCATCCTTCTGATGCTGGATCTTAACGGTATAGCCGCTTCCAGCGGCTCGGCCTGCACCAGCGGATCGCTCGATCCCAGCCACGTGCTGCTTGCAATGGGCCTTACTCACGAGGTCGCGCACGGTTCCGTCCGCATGACGCTCTGCGATGAGACGACGGAAGAAGACGTCGATTACGTATTGGAGGTGCTTCCCAAGGTTGCCGAAAGGCTCCGCAAGATGTCGCCCCTGTATCACGAATAACCATAGGAGGTAAAAGCAATGTACACCGAAAAAGTATTGGATCATTTTCAGAATCCCCGCAACATGGGCGAGATCGAGAATTATAACGGCATGGGTATGGTCGGCAACGCAAAGTGCGGCGATATCATGCAGATGTTCATAAGGGTCAACGACGAAGGCATCATCGAGGACGTCGGCTTCAAAACCTTCGGCTGCGGCGCCGCAGTCGCCACAAGCTCCATGGCTACCGAAATGATCAAGGGCAAATCCGTTGACGAAGCGCTCAAGCTTTCAAACGAGGCCGTCGTCGAAGCGCTCGAGGGTCTGCCCCCCGTAAAGATCCATTGCTCCGTGCTCGCCGAGGAAGCCGTAAAGGCCGCCGTTGACGATTACCACAAGCGCATGGATGAGAAAAAGGCCGAAGAAAACAACGCCTGATCCCCGCATATGCTCGATTTTAAAAAACTGACTCCTCAAGCAATGGTCGAAATACGGCCATTGCTTGATTTGCAAAGCTTCAGGAGCTGCGATTTTACGATAGGCGGACTTTATATCTGGCGAAATTTCTTCAAGCAGGAATACACCGTTTATAACGGTATGCTGATATGCACCGCCGAATACTTTGACAAGGGCAGATGCTATTCCTTTCCGGTCGGCAGCGGCGATCCGGGCTCCGCGCTTGAAGCGATCAAAGCCGACGCTGCTGAAAGGAACATCCCGCTTCGCTTCTGTTGTATCCCCGAGGAGGCTGTCGCACGATTGACCGACGGTATCGGACGGCCGTACGAATCCATTGAATACCGCGATTGGGCGGATTATCTTTATCCTTATGAGAATTTTCTCGGATATCACGGTAAGAAGCTCACCACGCAGCGCAATCACTGCAACCGTTTCATGCGGGAATACCCGCAGTTTGAATATGTTCCCCTTACGTCAGCCAATATGGATGAAGCCCGCGCCTTCCTGACCGTCAACGAGAACGTGTTCCGCAAGGCCAACCCCATCTCCGACGAGGATTACGTCCGCACGCTTGAGGTGCTCGACTATTTCGGGCTTTTCGGTTTCACCGGCGGTCTTCTCAAGGTGGACGGCAAGACGATAGGCTTTACCGCAGGAGAGCTGATAGGCGATACGCTCTATGTACATATCGAAAAAGCCCTGTCGGAATATGCGGGAGCATATCCCATGCTTGCTTCGCTGTATGCAAAGCAGATGCAAAACTCGGGAGCGGCCTTCATCAACCGCGAGGATGATTCGGGCGACCTCGGTCTCAGATACTCCAAGACCGAATACCGGCCCTGCGCGATGGTGAATAAATTCGTCGTTGAGTTTAAATAAACAACACGAAATAGGATCGGGTCACGCCCGATCCTTTTATATTGCCGCGATCATTGCCCGGCGGCCTTATACACGTTTTCGGTATGCTCAACGTCGGGAAGATTGCCGACGTTCGATGTGCTCCCGTCAAAGAAAAGGCATACGTGCCCGTTCATATCGTTATCGGGTATGACGTCGTTCCCGTGAGGCCAGCATTGGATCGAAGCGGCGATCTGCTCCTCGCCCAATATCACTACAACAGGGCGTTTTAAATAATTGTATTCGCTTCCGCAAATGGCCGTAAAGCTGTCAAGCTCCGCCTTATCGGCGGCCTCTGCCTCGGCATGATTCACGCCTCCGGTGAAGGTCAGGCTTAGCTCCTTTCCGGTGTAACAGTCGACCATCTTTATGCTCTCGCCCGGCACAAGACGCGTCTTGACCATTTCCCACGGGATCAGGCTCCCCGTCGCCTGCAGCTTGCTTGCGCCGTGCTTGGGGCCGGACGGGATCGAGATACCGCTCAGCGATATCCTGATCGCGTCATATTTGAACAGCAGATCGAGCGATTCCGGCCCCATCTTGCCGTCAACCTGCATGCTATAGCCCTTGTCCCTGTAGCTTGTCTGGAAGGCTTTGACCGCGCTGACGGTCATGGATTTGTACGAACCGGTGGGCTTGAAATTGAGATAGCCCAATTCACGCAGGCGTTTCTGGATACGCACTACCATGGCGCCTGTAGAAGTCTTATCGTAAATGCCCGCCGACGATGAAGCCTCGGCGCTCAAAAACGGCGCCGTGCAAATGAACGCGGCGAGGATCATCAATAATACAAATGCAAAGCTTCTTTTCATATATTCAGTATACCACAATGGGCGGGATTTGTCACCCCCTATTTTTTACCCATCGCTTTTGAGAAAAAATTCATTTAAGGATCAAAATAATATGGAAATTTCCTTTGTTTTGTATTATAATACCTTTTGTTGATCAGGAGGTTCACATGAGGCATATTCCCAACATTCTCACCTGCTTACGAATACTGATGGTTATCGCGTTCATAATTCTGTTCGTGCATCAGCAATACATGATCTGTCTCATTCTTTACGTGCTTGCATTCGTTACCGACGTGCTCGACGGGTTCCTTGCGCGCAGATTCAACTGGGTGTCCGATTTCGGCAAGCTCGTCGATCCCTTCGCCGACAAATTCATGCTCCTTTCGGCGCTCATTTGTCTTGTTTCCGTTGGTGCTTTTCCCCTCTATCTTATGATCATACTCGCCGTCAAGGAGCTTTTGATGGTGTTCGGAGGGCTTTTCCTGCTCAAAAAGAAGAACGTCACCGTCTATGCCGATTTCTCCGGCAAGATCGCCACGGGCCTTTTCTTCGCCTCCATCACACTTTCACTCGTCAAGCTGGCATTTACCGATCTCATTCCCGCCGCCGCGCTCGGCATATTCGACACGGTTCTCACCGTGCTCTATATCGCCGCTGTCGCAATGAGCATCTATTCCCTCTTCCATTATGCCTATAAGGGCGGCTTCATCGGCAGGAAATACCGCGAAAGCAACGCTTACGAGACCGATAATAAGCAGTAACCATTTTAAAATTAACCGAATAAATTAAAGCAGCAAATCTTTTTGGAGGTAATAATGAAAAGAATTGTTGCTTTTGTTTTATGCTTTCTGATGCTCGTGATCACGGCGTCTCTTGCGGCATGCTCCGAAAGTAAGACGGGTCTTCGCAGGGTCACGCTCAACGAGGTGACGCGGTCGGTATTCTATGCTCCGCTCTACGTTGCGGTCTCGCGGGGCTTCTTTGAAAAGGAGGGCGTCGAGCTTGAGATAGTGACCGGCGGCGGCAGCGACGCCAGCATGACGGCGCTGCTCGCGGGCGAAGCCGATTTTGCGCTCATGGGTCCCGAAACGGGCGTTTACGTCATCAACGAAGGCAAGACCGATCATCC
The DNA here is from genome assembly GCA_017541305.1 of Clostridia bacterium. Taxonomy (GTDB): domain Bacteria; phylum Bacillota; class Clostridia; order Christensenellales; family CAG-138; genus UBA3857. The sequence goes on from JAFXZJ010000057.1 coordinate 18,085, forward strand.
CATGATAATAGGTCAGCTGACCAAGCGCGACGGCTCGTTTCTGCTTGGAAGAGAGCCGGTCGAAAGCTTCTCATGGGAAATGCTTAAGGGCAAATCGGTCATAGGCGGGCGGCCGGGAGGTATGCCGTACATGACGCTCATGTACGTGCTCAATAAAAACGGTCTCACTCCGGGCGAGGACGTCGAGGTCATAAGCAATATCCAGTTCAACCTTATGGGAGGCGCGTTTGAAAGCGGCACAGGCGATTTTGTAACTCTTTTCGAGCCCACGGCTTCAAAATTCGAAGCGAACGGCTCCGGACATATCATAGCCAATATAGGGCTGGAATCCGGCGAAGTGCCCTATACGGCTTTTATGACGTCTCCCAAGATACTGAAGAACGATCCCGCGCTGGTACAGAGCTTTATCAACGCCATTGCCAAAGCCCAAGCCTGGGTAAAGAACGCGAGCGACGCGGATATTGCCGAGGCGATGCTCCCCTTCTTTCCCGATACCGATATCCCAACGCTCAGCGCCGTTGCCAAAAGCTACCGTGAAACGGATTCGTGGATGGATAATCCCGTTATGACTGACGACGCGTTCTCAAGACTTCTCGATATAATAGAATTCAACGGCGAGCTGAAAGCGCGCGTGGATTTCAAAGAGTTGGTCGACAACAGCTTTGCCGAAAAAGCGTTGAAGGAGCTGGGCAGATAAAAACGCGGCGGAGCCATTCACGGCTCCGCCATTCATTTTATTCGCGTCTTTTTCTGCGGGTCGAGGCGGGTCTTTTGCCGTAAACCGGCACCCTTGTGTCGACCTCGATCTCGCCGAAGCCGTCGTCAGCCGGCGCTTCGCCGTGCTCTATCAGTATCTTTTCCCAGTATGCAACAAGCTCCGGCGTGAGCTCTTCCGGTTCGCCGGTAAGATCCACGGTCTCGAACTCCTCCTTGGGCGTCTTTGGCTTTGGGCTTTCCTTTCTGCGGGCGGAAAGCTTTGGCGGCTTGATGCCACCTTCGACTTCAACGGAACCATCGCGCTTTAATACCCGGGATCGGAATTCGTTCCCGTCGTCTTCGATCGCGATGCACTTGCAGCAGTTGTCGCAGATCTTATTCGGATCGAGATCGCAGCGATTGCATTCGCCGCAGTCATCGCATATCTTATTCTCATCAAGTACGCATACTTTTATGTTTTTCATAAAAAACTCCAAAATTTTAAGTACAAATGTTTGCAAATTCTTCGAACATATGTTATAATACCGTCGAAAGAACTCTTATGGTTATTATACCACTTTTTGATTGGGATTCAAAGCATTCATTCAATCTATTTTTCGGAGGGGAATATGAGCAAAAACGGCGAAACCAGAACGGCAGTCTATGACTTTATCTACAACCGCATCAAGGACGGCAAGCCCGCGCCGACGGTGCGCGAGATCTGCACCGCACTGAAACTGAAATCCACCTCCACGGCCCACCTGCATCTGACCAATCTGCAGAAGGAGGGCTATATCGATTTTGACAAGAACCTGCAGCGCACGGTGCGTCTTACCGATTCCATCCCGCCCAATTCCAAGGCCTTCCGCAAGCATGCAGCCGAGGAGAAGGAGCGCAATCGCCGCGCGGGCTCCTCGTGCAGAGTGCCTCTTATAGGCACCGTTGCCGCCGGTCAGCCTATACTTGCTTTTGACGATTATCAGGATGGTTACGAGCTTCCCAAGGAGCTTTTACGCAGCGCGGAACCTTCCGAAACGTTCATGCTTACGGTCGACGGCGAAAGCATGATCGAAGCCGGCATGTACACCGGCGACATGATAATCGTCACCCGCTCGTTCGAGGTGCGCGATGGCGATATCGTTGTCGCCCGCATCAACGGCGATACCGCAACGGTCAAGCGTTTTTATGACGAGAACGGCCATATAAGGCTCCAGCCCGAAAACTCCACCATGGATCCCATCATAGTCAAAAGATCCGAGGTAGAGATCGTCGGCAAGGTCATCGGACTTATAAGGTCATACTGATATTGCGGGATTATCAAAGGCGGCCGTGGTATTCACCCTGAGCCGCCTTTTTCTTTATTCGTTTATTAAGCTTTTCAGCACCGTCTCGGCGGCGATCCTGCCATGAGAATACGTCAGCCCGCCCTGTATGTAAGCCGTGTATGGCTCCCTTATGGGCGCGTCCGCGGTAAGTTCTATTGACGCACCCTGTATAAACGTTCCGGCGGCCATGATCACCTCGTCGGTGTAGCCGGGCATTGCCCAAGGCTCGGGCACCACAAAGCTGTCAACGGGTGAAACGGATTGTATGATCCTGCAAAACTCTATGAGCTGTTCTTTTTTATTGAACCTGAGTGCCTGCACGATATCCGAGCGTTCGGAATCGCTCGCGGGCATTGACATAAGCCCCAGTTTTTCAAAAGCCCCGGCAAAGAGCGCGGCGGTCTTCAATGCCTGGCAGACAACGTGCGGGGCAAGGAATATGCCCTGATAGTAAGGCAGATAGCCCGCCGGATAGCACCCCGCCTCCCTGCCTATGCCGGGAACTGTTATGCGGTTTTCGACCATTTCCATGAGATCCGCCCGACCTGCGATATAGCCTCCGGTATGCGCTATGCCGCCGCCCGGATTTTTAATGAGCGAGCCCATTATTATGTCCGCGCCGAACGCCGTCGGCTCGTCGGCCTGCGTGAATTCGCCGTAACAGTTATCGACCATTATCACGCTTTCGGGCGCCAACTCCTTGACCAGATCGAACGCGGGCTTCATTTCCGAAGGCAGAAGCGAATTGCGCCAAGCATAGCCCCTTGAGCGCTGGAAATAAACTATCCTCGGCTTTCCGGCAAGCTCGCGCTTTAAGCTGTCAAGGTCGACGCCTCCGTTTGCGTCAAGCTCTATCTGCCGGTATTCTATGCCGAATTCCTTGAGGGAGCCCTTTGCGTTTCCGGTTATGCCTATCGCCTCAAGAAGCGTCTCGTAAGGCGTGCCGACGGCGGAAAGTATCACGTCCCCGGGCCTAAGTATCGCCGAAAGCGCCGCGAAAATCGTATGCGTTCCGGACGAGAGCTGCGGCACGACCACGGCCTTCTCTGCCTGCATCACTTCGGCAAAGACTCTGTCAAGCTTATCCCTGCCCTCGTCGTCATATCCGTATCCTGTCGTTCCGGCAAAATGCCTGGCGGCTATTCGATTGCTGCGGAAGGCTTCGAGCACGCGGCGCTGGCAAATAAGCTCGACGTTCTCCATCCTCCTGAATACCGGAGCAAGCTCCTTTTCGGTTTCCTCTATCAGTTTTACAGCTTTATTGCTCATATCATTCTTCCTCTGTAAGTATTGTGATCTCCTTCTGCGGAGTGACGGTCGATATCGCGTGCTTGTAAATAAGCATCTGCCTGCCGCCCGATTCAACGAGCACTGCATAGTTATCAAAGCTCAACACCTTCGCGTCGTTGATAAGATAGCCGTTCGTGACGTATATCGAAACGGGCACGTTCCCCTTCCTCACGGCGTTCAAAAAACCGTCCTGAATGCTTTTGATCGTGCTCATTTTATCATTTCTCCTTTAAAATACTCAATAATGTCCTCATGGAGCGCGGCCCGGTCGGGATAATCGTCCACATTGAACCATCTTATCCTTTCATCCCGTTTGAACCATGATATCTGCCTTTTGGCAAAGCGTCTCGTATCGCGTTTAATAAGCTGCACCGCTTCGTCAAAGGTGCATAAGCCCTCGAAAAACGCCGAAAACTGCTTATACCCGATGGCCTGCAGTGAAAGCGGCGGATCGACGCTTACAGACTTGTAAAGCGCATCGGCTTCTTCAAAAAGCCCGTTCGCGATCATCATATCGACCCTTTGGCCGATCCTGTCATAAAGCCGTGCCCGATCCATCGCAAGACCCGCAATGACCGGTTCATAAGGGATATCGGCTCCGCGTGAATTCATAAAGTCTCCCCCGTTGTCGGTCAGACTGCGTCCCGTGAGCTCGTAGACCTCCAGTGCGCGCACGATGCGCTTGATATCGTTGGGATGGAGCCTTTCGGCCGATACCGGATCAACTGTTAAAAGCCTTTTATACAGGCTTCCGGGAGCCTTATCCTCATCCGACAGGAGCTTTTCGCGCAGCTCCTTATCGGGCTTGACCTCTGTGAAATCGAGAGGAAATACGAGCGAGTTGACATACAGCCCCGTGCCGCCGCAAACTATCGGGGTCCTGCCGCGTGAGATGATATCGCGTATGCACTTCCCCGCGTCCCGCGCGAAGCAGGCGACGTTATAGCTTGAATCGGTATAGTCGACTGTGTCGATAAGATGGTGCGGCACCCCGCGCATTTCATCGGGCGTGGGCTTTGCCGAGCCCTTGTCGAGCCCGCGGTAGATCTGTATTGCGTCGGCCGAGATCACTTCGCCGTTTAATGCCAAAGCGCACTCAACAGCCGCGTCCGTTTTACCGGACGCGGTGGGGCCCACGACGAAGAACACCTTGGGCTTGGCTTTTGATTTCTCTTCCCAGCTCATCATACTATACGCTTGAACAGCTTTTCGAAATCGCGCTTGGTGCGGCGCAGCATCACGGGCCGCCCATGCGGGCAGGTGAGCGGAGTCGAGCCATCGGCATAATGGCTAAGTATCTCCTCTATCTCCGTGTGATTCAGCGCTCTGCCGCCCTTTATAGCGTGCTTGCACGAGGCCTGTATGAGCGATCCGCGCACGATATCGAGCTCGGTTACGCTTCCCTGCCGCAGCAGGATATCCGTCATATCATGCACGAGCCTTTCGACTGACTCCTTCTTAACGCCCGTGGGAACCGCGTGAACGGATACCGACAGCGGCCCGAATTCTTCGATATCGAAGCCGAGCTCGCGGAAGCGCTCCGCGTTCTCCGCAACGCAGGCGAATTCGGTGGGAGAAAGGGTTATTATCTCCGAAGTGAACAGCAGCTGTGAATCGAATCTCAGTTCATTTCTTATAAGTCTCTCATAGAGTATCCGCTCGTGCGCGGCGTGCTGATCTATAAAGAAAACCTGATCGCCCTGTTCGACGACTATGTAAGTATCGAATATCACGCCCGTCACCGTGTAGGGATCCACGCCGAACGCTATGGGCTCGTAAGCCTCGGGCTCGGGCTTATTCTTCGGAGCGAAGCTGTAATGCAGCACGCCGTTGAAATCCTTTTCCTCGGCCGCCGCACCCTCCGATGCGCTGTCGTGCAGTATTACGGGTTCCCTTTCGGGAGAGGGCTTGGGCGTATCAACTGCCGCGGGTGCGGGCTTTTCGGGCTCAGTAAGCGGTGTGATATCTATCTGCGCGGGCTTATCATCCGATTTGTGAAATACGGAATAGACGTCTCTTACGGGCTCGGCAGTCTTAGGCTCTTCCGCGGGCTTGCTTTCAAACAACGTGTTTCCCTCAAGCGCGTCCTTTACCGCAAGCATAACTGCGGAGGAAACACGCTCCTCATCGCGGAAGCGCACTGTGAGCTTGTTGGGATGCACGTTGACGTCCACCTCGCGCGGGGAAAGACGAATATTGAGCGCAAGGAACGGGAACCTTCCGGCCATTAGCCTTGTGGTGTAAGCCCGCTGCGCGGCGAATGCGATCTGCTGCGACCTTATGTAGCGGCCGTTGACGAAAACGCTCTGATGAATGCGGTTGGCCTTGGCTATCTCCTCATCGCCGCAGAAGCCGGAAATAAGCATATAGCCGTCATCAAAGCTTACGGGCTTTATGTGCTCCGCTATCTCGCTGCCGTAAACGCATATGAGCGCGTTTTCAAGCGAGCCGTCGCCCGCACTGTGATATACCGGTTTGCCGTTGTTGATGAATTTGAACGAAACCTCCGTATTGGACAGTATGAGCCGCAGTATGTAGTCGCCCACTGCGGCGGCTTCCGCTCTGGGGGATTTCAGGAATTTGAGCCTTGCGGGAACGTTATAGAAAAGCTCGCGTATCTCGATATTCGTGCCAACGGGGCATCCGCAGGGCTGAATATCCTTCACCTCGCCGCCGTCGATCGAAATAAGCGTGCCGTGCTCTTCCTCCTCCGTGCGCGTGCGCATTACAACGTGCGCGACTGCCGCGATGGAAGCCAGAGCCTCGCCTCGAAAGCCTAGGGTCTCGATGCCGTCAAGCCCTTCGGCGGAACGAAGCTTGCTGGTTGCATGGCGAAGGAAGGCCGTTTTGACGTCCTCCGAAGGGATGCCGCAGCCATTGTCGGTGACTCTTATGTATTCGGTGCCGCCCTCGTTGATCTCGACTGTGACCGCGGTAGCTCCCGCGTCAAGCGAGTTTTCGACCAGCTCCTTGACCACCGAAGCGGGCCTTTCGACCACCTCGCCCGCGGCGATCTTGTTTGCAAGCTGCGGATCGAGCACCTGTATCCTTCTTATAATCATAGCTTTGCCCTCGTACTCAGCTCATAAAGCTTGGAAAGCGCATCCATGGGCGTCATGGAATTGACGTCGATGGAGCGAAGTTCTTCAAGGATATCGTTATCGTCGGTAGAACCCAAAAGGCTCACCTGCTGCTGTACGGCCTTTTTGACCCTCGAGGCGGCGTTGTTTATATCCGAATCCTCAAGCTGCTGCAGTATCTCCTTTGCGCGCTCGATGAGGCTGTAAGGGAGCCCCGCAAGCCTTGCCACCTGTATGCCGAAGCTCTTATCCGCTCCTCCGCGCATTATGCGGCGCAGGAATATGATGCTGTCGCCGTGCTCCTTTACCGTGATTCGGTAGTTCTTGACGCCGTCAAGCTTGCCCTCAAGCTCGGTCAGCTCGTGATAATGCGTCGCAAAAAGCGTCTTGGCGCCGCATTTCTTTACGTCCGAGATATGTTCGACTACCGCCCACGCAATGCTCAGCCCGTCGAACGTCGATGTGCCGCGGCCTATCTCGTCGATTATCAGCAGGCTGCGCCTGGTTGCGTTGTTCAGTATGTTCGCCATCTCGCTCATTTCGACCATGAAAGTCGATTGGCCTGTCGAAAGACTGTCGGACGCGCCCACACGGGTGAATATCTTGTCGGTAAGGCTTATCTGCGCCTGCTTTGCCGGAACGAACGAGCCCATATGCGCCATCAGCACGATAAGCGCTACCTGACGCATATAAGTGCTCTTGCCCGCCATATTGGGGCCAGTCAGTATCACTATGCGCTCTTCCTTGTCGTCAAGCTCGGTAGAGTTCGAAATGAATTCATCCTTCATGCTTCGCTCGACAACGGGATGTCTGCCGTCGACGATCTTTATTCTGCCGCTCTTGGTCATTTTGGGTCGGCAGTAATCGTAATCGGACGCCGCCTGCGCAAGAGAGCAATAGCAATCGAGCTCGGCAATGAGCGCCGAATCGGATTTGAGCCTGTCGATACATTTTAAGAGCACTTCGCGGATATCGCAGAAGAGCGAGTATTCGAGCGCAACGCTCTTTTCCTCGGCGCCTATTATCTTTTCTTCAAGCTCTTTAAGCTCGGGCGTTACGTAGCGCTCGGCGTTTGCCAGAGTCTGCTTGCGCTGATAGGTCAGCGGCACGAGCTGCTTATATGAGTTTGTGACCTCGATATAGTATCCGAATACGCGGTTATAGCCGACCTTCAGATTCTTTATGCCGGTGCGCTCGCGCTCGCTTGCCTCAAGCGCCGCAAGACTGCCCCTGCCCCCGTGCGAAAGCGAGCGGAGCTCGTCCACTTCGGCGTTGTAGCCCTCGCGGATCACGCCTCCGTCCTTTACGGAAAGCGGCGGTTCGTCGACTATCGCCCGCTGCAAAAGCTCCTCGATATCCTCCATAGGGTCTATCGAGCGTTCTATCTGCGAAATCGTATCACAGGAATCGAGCGCACCCATGACGGCCTTCAAAACGGGTATGCGCTTGAGCGTCCTTCTCAGCGCGTCACAGTCCCTCGCGTTAACAGTGCCGTAAGCGATCCTCGAACAAAGCCTTTCGATATCATAGACGCCGTCCAGCGCTTCCCTTATAAGGCCGCGTGCTCTGGTGTTGCCGGCTAAGGCTTCCACAGCGTTCAGCCTGCGGTCTATCGCCTCGACGGACTGCAGGGGCTGATCTATCCACGAACGAAGCAGCCTTGCGCCCATGGAGGTCTTCGTCTTATCAAGCACGCCAAGCAGCGTATAGCGCTTGTTCCCGTCGCTGCGAAGAGGCGCGGTGAGCTCAAGATTTCGCCTTGTTGCGGCGTCGATGCCCATGTATTCGCGCGGGATCACCACCTTGATGGACGAGATATGCGAGAGGGAATTCTTCTGCGTGTCCTCAAGATAGCGTATGAGCGCTCCCGCTGCGGATACGGGCATGGACTTGTCATTGATGCCGAATCCCGAAAGGGTCGCAACGGAAAAATGCTCGCAAAGCGCTCGCTGACCGCGTTCGATGTCAAAGAATTTCGGTTCCTTCTGTTCGACGTAGTATTTCGAGCGGATCCATTTTATAAGCTGTTCCTTGGTGAAAAGGAAATCGTTCGCAATTATCTCGCGCGGTTCTATCCTGGTCAGCTGATCCATCAGCTCCTGCACGTAATGATCGCCGAGCAGCTCCTCGGTAAAGAAATCGCCCGTGGAAACGTCGCAGTATGCCAGCTCGAAAACGCCGTTCGTTGCGAATATCGAAAGTATGTAGCTGTTGGCGTTGTCCGGAAGCATCTGCTCCTCTATCACCGTGCCGGGGGTGATCACTCGGATGACGTCCCTTTCCACAAGCCCCTTTGCCAGCGCGGGATCCTCGAGCTGTTCGCAGATCGCCACCTTATAGCCCTTGTCGATCAGTTTATTGATATAGCTGTTTACGGAATGATACGGAACCCCGCACATGGGCGCGCGCTCCTTCATGCCGCAGTCACGCCCGGTGAGCACTATCTCAAGCTCACGCGAGGCTGTAAGAGCGTCGTCAAAGAACATCTCATAGAAATCGCCCAGCCTGAAGAAGAGCAGGCAATCGCTGTATTTTTCCTTGAGTTCAAGGTATTGCTGCATCATCGGAGTCAATGAAGCCATAATATCTCCCCGCCTCAAAAGGCTCTTAGTCGATTATCTCACCCACGAGCGAATTGAATCTCGTTCCGGTGATCCTTACTTTATAATAATTGCCGATCATGGATTCGTCACCCTTCACGTAGACCATTTTCAGTGAGGGCAGCTTGCCGAACATCATGGGCTCTCCGCGCATATCCCGGCCTTCGACGAGTATCTCGCCCTCAAGCCCCATATACTTGTCATTTGCGCCGGTTACGGATTCCGCAATGACCTCGTTGAGCCTCTTAAGCCTTTCCTTCTTTACCTCTTCGGGGATCTGCCCATCCATCACGGCGGCCTTTGTGCCCTCCCTCACGGAATAAGCAAAGGAATATGCCGCCGAATAGCCCACCTCGCGCACGAGCGAAAGCGTGTCTTCAAGATCCTCCTCCGTCTCGGTCGGGAAACCGACAATTATATCAGTCGTGATCTCAACGCCCTTTACGTTCTCGCGAAGATCCCGCACAAGCTCCAGATAATGCTCTCTCGTATAGCGGCGGTTCATTAGCTGCAGTATCCTGTTGCTGCCCGACTGCACGGGAAGATGGATATGCTCGCAGACCTTATCGCATTCGGCCATGGCCATAACAAGCTCATGAGACAGATCCTTTGGATGGGAAGTCATAAAGCGCAGGCGTTTGAGGCCTTCCACCTCGTTCACCATGCGGAGAAGCTCGGGAAACCTTACGCCGCCGCCGTTGTATGAATTGACGTTCTGACCCAGGAGCGTTACCTCGGTGAAGCCCTCGCGCACGACGTTCCTCACTTCCTCAACTATGTCCTCGGCGCGTCTGGAGCGCTCCCTGCCGCGCACGTAAGGCACTATGCAGTAAGAGCAGAAATTGTTGCACCCATACATTATGTTTACAAAAGTCGAGAAGCCCTCGTTCCGCTTTACGGGAAGACCTTCGGCTATCTCGCCGTCCGTATCCCTTATCTCGAACACCCTGCCGCCGTTTACGACCTTTTCAAGCAGCTGAGGGAATACGTGCAGTTCGTTCGTGCCGAATATCATATCGACGAAGGGAAATCTCTGCGACAAGCGCTTTGCCACCTCGCGCTGCTGCATCATGCAGCCGCATACGCCGGTGATGAGCGCGGGATTCTGCGCCTTTAATTCCTTGATAAATCCCACGTTGCCGAAGGTGCGCTTCTCTGCGTGATCCCTTATGCAGCAGGTGTTGAATATGATTATGTCAGCCTCTGTTTTTGAGGCGGCCTTCCTGTAACCTATGCTCTCCAACATGCCCGCGATCTTTTCCGAATCATGCTCGTTCATCTGGCAGCCATAGGTCTCGATATAATAAAGAGGATGTGCGTTTCCCAAGCCCGCCTTCAGGCGATCGATCGCACGGTAGGATTCCTCGATTATTGCATTGTCTACGTATCTGGGTTCCATTCTTTCCTCCGAACCATATTATTTCATTATAATTATACTACCTTTACCGGTGTTTTTCAAGAATGAACCGAAGTTTACCCGAAAAATGCTTGAATTGACGAAAAGCTTTGGTATAATAGAGAAAGACTTTTTTGTTAAAGGAGAACTGTGCGATGCATATAAAGACCGAAAGTATACGCATTATAGCCGCCCTGCTGGCGGTGATAATGGCTATAAGCATGTTCGGCGCATGTAAGCTTACCGAGGATGAGCCGGACCCTGCCGAAGAGACCTCCGCCCCCAACGATCCTCCCATCTCGATGGTGACGGAAACACCCGAGCCCACCGACGTGCCCGTGGGCACTCCCTGGCCCGAAAACCTCGAATATGACGGAACCTCCGTTGTGATGCGCTGCGGCGATACCGAGATCACTATGTATGATTACGGTCAGGCTTTCTATTCCAGCCAATATCTGCAGTACTATATGTACGGCATGATGTCGACTGAACAGTATTACAACATGGTCCTTGACGAGCTTTCAACGCTCGTTTACCTTGTTAACGAGGCCAAGGCCAACGGCGTTGAGCTTACCGAGGACGAGATAGTCGAGGTCGACACCGTGATCGATCAGCATCTTGAGCAGGTGCTCAAAAGCTATGCCGAGAGCATCGAGGAAGAAGGAGTCGACAAAGACGCCGAGGGCAGAAAGCAGTTTGAAGCCGATCTTGCCGAGGACGGCCTTACTTACGATTCCTTTATCAGGCTGGCAAAGAACAATCTTCGTCTGCACAAGCAGGCCGAAAAATACTATAACACACTTATTGAACAGGTAAAGGTTTCGGACGACGAGGTCAGAAAATACGTTGACGACAACAGCGCCGCTGCAGCGGAATACACCGTTCCTGATTTTGTGGACGCCATGAACGCCTATTTTGAGGGAAACGGCGCCTATCCCGTTTACATAGTCGACGACTGCTTCTCCGTGAATCATATCTATCTTGCGTTCGAAACAAAGGTCACGTCAGATAACGACATCGAATATCTCACGGACAGCCGCAAGGATGACGAAGCCGCCGTTGAGGCAAAGCTTCCCGAGCTTGCCGATTTCGACGCTTTTATGGAATATGAAAAGGAGATCGGCGAGGATCCGGGCATGGACGAGGGTTCGCCCTATCGTGAGAACGGCTATATCATCCACCCCGATATGCTCGACAGCTATTTCGAGGGTTTCGTCTACGCCGCCATGAACCTGCATGAAGGCATTTGGAGCCCGCCTCCCAAGGAGGGCGAAGGCAGTGTGGCCATGCCCAATCTCAGCTATTTCGAGCTCAAGGACGGCGAGAAAGTCGTCAAGGTCTGCACCGAATCCGGCGTCCATTACATCATCGTTAACAAGGAGTACAAGAAGGGTCCCGTTGAATACGAGATCGGCGACGAGATCTGGGAATCCTGGCGCACCGCCGCTTCTGAAAGCAACGCGGAAGAGCTATATGAACGGCTTATCGAGGAATGGAACGACAAGTATGTTATTGACATTGACCGCGCCACCATCAAGGCCAAATATGCCCCCGAAGAAACAGACGCTCCCTCGGGCGACGACGCCGATAACGGCTGACGGAACAATAAAAGCTGCCCGCCTTCGATCGAAGGCGGGCAGTATTTTTATAGCTTATTTGCTCAGTTATTCTCTTCCTCGGTGTTGATGGAAGAAAGCACACCGAACAGGTTGGCAAGGGAAGTGGTGGAGGACTGTACGGGAGGAAGCTCGTAATCGGCATCCTCACGACGGCGCCTCTCGGGCCTGGGCTCACCGCTGCGCTCCGCACGCTCACGGCGACGATCCTCGCGCTGCTGAGCCTGCTGCTGACGGTTCTGCTCCTCCTGAGCACGCCTCTCGGCACGCTCCGCACGCTCACGGTTGCGCTCCTCACGCTCCTTGGCGATCTCCTCTGCGATCTCGGGATTCTCCTCAAGGATGACTTCCTTGCGGGAGAGGGAGATGCGGCGCTGCTCGGGATTGACCTCGAGCACCTTGCAGCGAACGATGTCTCCGACGTTGATCTCGTCTTCGACCTTGGTCACGCGGCGGGGACCGACCTGGGAAATGTGGATCAGACCGTCGATCGTGGGCTCAAGGGCAACGAATGCGCCGAAGGTCACGATGCGGACGACCTTGCCCTCTACGATGGAACCGACGGGATACTTCTCGGCGGCCTTGGTCCAGGGCTTGGGCTGGAGCTGCTTGTAACCGAGGGATACGCGCTGCTTCTCGGTGTCGACGTTGAGGATCAGGACTTCGATCTCCTGACCGACCTTAAAGACCTCGTTAACGTCCTTAACACGGCCCCATGCGGCGTCGGTCACGTGAACGAGACCGTCGATACCGCCGATGTCAACGAAAGCGCCGAAATCGGTGAGACGGCGTACAACGCCCTTCACCTTGGAGCCGACCTCGAGGCTGGCCCACTTCTGACGCTTGGCTTCCTCGGCCTCGGCAATGAGGACTTCCTTGCGGGAAGCGACGACGCGCTTGCGCTGCTTGTCTACCTCAATGATCTTGACCTTGAGGGGCTTGCCGATGAACTCATCGAGCTTTTCGACGTACTTGTTGGAAACATGGGAAGCGGGGATGAAAGCCCTGATGCCGTTGATGGTGGCGATCAGGCCGCCCTTGACGACCTCTTTGCCTACTGCCTCGACGACCTTGCCTTCGGACTCGGCATCGGCAGAGAACTGCTCCCACACCTTCTTGCTCTCGACGTTCTTGCGGGAGAGCAGGACGTTGCCTTCACCGTCGTTGACCTTCAAAACCTCAACCTCGATCTTGTCGCCTACGGAAACAACGGTTGCAGGGTCAACATCGGGATCGTTGGAGAACTCGTCACGGGGAATGAAGCCGTCGGACTTGTATCCAATGTTAACACAAACCTCTCCATCGACGATCTGAACGACGGAACCGGTAAGTATCTGACCATTACGGATGCGTACCAGCGTCTTTTCGAAAGCCTCCTCAAAGGTGGTTTCGCCCTCTTCAACGACGGGCTCTTCTTTAACAGCCTCGCAAGCTTCGGAAACGGCCTCGGCAGCTTCGCAGGCAGCGGGAGCGGCTTCGCAGGCAGCTTCCACAACGGGAGCAGCAGCTTCGCAGACGGCTTCCGCAACGGGCTGTACGGTTTCTGTGACCATATCGGCCACGGTCTCAGTGTTTTCGGCTATGGTGTTTTCTACGTTAGCCTTATCCAGTTCGCTCATTCTTGTAATAACCTCCCTAATCAGCGAATCCGGTGTCGATGCACCGGCAACAACTCCTATTATTATACCATTTCCACGCAGAATTTCAATAGGAATTTCGGTTATATTTGAAATTCTTTTGACTTTTTTGCACCGAAATTCACAAATTCGGGCTAATTTTTGTGTGTTGGAGCTGTGCTTGTCCCCCAACACAAGCATAACGTCGCATTTCCCGCTCAGCTCGAAGGCCTCCTTCTGCCTCTGATCTGTCGTGCTGCATACCGTGTTGAATACGCGGCTGTTTGTAAAATGCTCACGGAAAAAAGCCTCGATGCGTTTGAAAGTCTCAACGTCAAAGGTCGTTTGCGAAACAAGGCTGAGCTCGGCGTCGGGGCCTAAGCTGTCAAGCAGCCGCTCTGCGTCGTCGACCGAGCTTATGAAAAGCGCTTTTCCACCGCAGCATCCGTTTATGCCGATGGTCTCGGGATGGTCGGGCGAGCCGCATATCACGATCGTTCTGCCCGCTGAATGCTCAGAAGTGACTATATCGTGTATCTTCATCACAAAGGGGCAGGTGCAGTCAATGTAACCTATCCCCCGCTTTGCGCATTCCTCGTATACCGCGGGTGGCACGCCGTGCGAACGGATCACAAGCGTTTCGCCTTCCGGCAGCTCGTCCAGACATGAAATGGGTATCACGCCGTCCCGCGCCAGCTCCCTGACGGCAGTGCCGTTATGGATGAGCTCGCCGAGGGAATACACCTTCCCCCGCCTCTTCGCCTCGGCCACGGCCATGTTGACCGCTCTGCGCACGCCGAAGCAGAAGCCCATGTTCTTTGCCTCGATCACCCGCATATCGAATCCAGCTCCTTTTTAAGGGCGTTCATCGAATTCATTATGCGCTGTGTGAATACCTTTTCGTTTTCACGCCTTGAGGCGTTGGGCATCTCGGAATCCTTTGAATAGATCGGGTCTCCCACGATAACCTGCGCCCTTCCCATACTGTATGACTTGTTGTGCATATAGATCGGCACCACGGGCACGCCCGAGCGCATGGCGATCATTGAGGTGCCGGGCTCGAAAGCGTCCATGCGGTCGGCTATCATCCTCCTGCCCTCGGGGAAAATGCCGAAGGCACAGCCCTTTTCAAGCACCTTTATTGCGCTTTTTATGGACTTGATATCGGCCGCGCCCCTGTCCACGGGGAAAGCGTGGAACGCCTTGAACACGGCGTTTGCTATCTTGTTCTCGAAAAGCTCCTTCTTTGCCATGAAATGGATCACACGCGGGGAGATGAGCCCGAGTATTATGGGGTCAGCCATCGAGATGTGGTTGCAGATGAAAATCACGCCGCCTTTTGTTGCCAAAGCGCGCTTGTTGCCGCGAACCTTGGGTCTGAAAAACAGCCACACTATGGGCTTGAACAGATAGAAGAAATAGTAAAGCATATCAGCCACCTATATGGTTAAGCACGGTTTGGATCGAGGTTTCGACGTCCATGTAAGTTGTGTCGATGAGTATGGCGTCCGGAGCTTTTTTCAGCGGCATACAGTCGCGTCCGGAATCGCGTTTATCCCTCTCTGCCATCTCCAGAAGAAGCTCGTTGAAATTCATGCCCTCAAGCTTGCCTTTTTCTTCAAGCTCCTTATAGCGGCGCAGGGTGCGAGCCTCGGGAGACGCGGTGACGAAGAATTTGTATTGGGCGTTTGGCAGCACGTACATACATATATCGCGTCCGTCCATGGTGAGCGAGGTGTTTTCGGCAAGCTTTTGCTGAAGCTTCACCATCTTATGACGCACGGCGGGAATGGCGCTGACCTTGGAGGCTGCGTTGGAAACCTCCTGCGTGCGTATCAGCCCCGTCACGTCCTCGCCGTCAAGCAGGATATGCTGGAGCCCGTCGGAAAATACAAGTGAAATGTCGGTATCGTCGAGTATGGGAACGACCCGCTCCTCGTCGTCGGAAGGTATCCCGAGCCTGATCGTCTTTAAGCCGACAGCGCGGTACATCGCTCCCGTGTCAACGTACACGATCCCCAGGCGTTTTGCAACGCCCTTTGCAACGGTGCTCTTGCCCGCGCCGGCGGGCCCGTCTATCGCAACAGAAAAAATGCCTTTCATAAAACGAACACCTCTTTCCGTAATGTTTATATCCCGGCTGCCGCCCGTCCCGCGGCAACGCCCGTTGAATAAGCTATCTGTAAATTGAATCCGCCCGTGTAGGCGTCCACGTCGATCACCTCTCCCGCGAAATAGAGCCCGGGAACGAGTTTTGAGCCCATCGTTCTGGGATCGATCTCCTTAACGTTCACGCCGCCGCGTGTGATTATCGCCTCGGAGATATCGGACGCGCGCGCAACGGTCAGCGGTATGGCCTTAAGCGTCTGCACAAGGCGCTTGCGCTCGGCTTTTGTAAAGCTGTCCGTGGTCTTTTCGGGGTCTATTCCCGCGATCCCAAGCACTATTGGCACCATGCGCGAGGGAAGAAGCCCCAATATGGCGTTTTTCATCTGCTTGTGCTTGTTCTGCTCCATATCCCGAAGCACGCGGTTTTCAAGGGTCTCCTCATCGAGCGCGGGCTTCATATCTATGCTGAGCCTGCATCCCTCAGGCGCGTCCGCTATGCGGGTGCTTGCGCTGAGCACCAAAGGACCGCTCACTCCGGTATGGGTGAAGAGCATCTCGCCGAGCTCCGAATACACCTTCGTTTTGCCATTAAACGCGGACAGCGCAACGTTCTTAAGGGAAAGCCCGGCAAGCTCGGCGCACCAGCTCTCCTCCGTCACAAGCGAGATCAGCGAGGGGAGTGTTTTGGTGACCGTATGCCCGAAGCTCCTTGCGAATTCATATCCGTCGCCCGTGGAGCCCGTTGAAGGATAGCTCAGCCCGCCCGTGGCGATTATGACCGAGTCATATTCCTTTGGCGCGCCTTCATAAAAGCTCAGGATGAACCTGTCATTCGGCTTTTCGACCGATTTGATGCGCGTGTTGAGTATGGGCTTAACGCCGCGCTTTTCAAGGAATCTGAGCAGCGCTTTTATCACGTCGCTCGATTTATCGCTCGAGGGAAATACCCTGCCTCCGCGCTCGACCTTGGTGGGTATGCCCTCGCCCTCGATAAGGTCGATTATGTCGTAATTGAAAAAACCGTCGAAAGCGCTGTAAAGGAAGCGCGGATTACGGGGGATATTCTGCATGAATTCATCCATGCTCTTGTCGTTGGTGATGTTGCAGCGCCCCTTGCCGGTCAAAAACAGCTTCTTCCCCGCCTTCTCGTTGCGGTCATAAAGATCGACCTTTGTCGCGTCTGTTTTGGCAAAGGCGGCAGCCAGCATACCGGCCGGTCCCGCGCCTATTACTGCTATACTTTTCATATCGAAGATCCCTTCTCGAACAGCCGCTTTGCAAGCGTAAGCCTGTCCCTATCGGTAATGTCATATGTAAGCGGGGTGATCACGACGAAGCCGTCGCGCATATGCTTCTCGTCGGTGTCCTCATCATCGGCGCAGACGGTCAGCTTGCCCTTGCGGACGTAATATGCCGTGCGCCCATCCTCCTCCTTCTCGTCGAAGCGCAGATCATAGCTCTGCAGGGCAAGCGGCGCGACCTTCACGCCCCTGTATTCCTCACGCACGGTCGAAGGAACGTTAACGCTGAGCACGCCGGGACCGCGATCGAAAAAACGCATGAGCTCGGGAAGCACGTCGGCAAAATAGGCCGCGGCGTCGTCCATATGCTCGAGGGTGAATGTATCCTTAGCGACGGCGACAGCGGGTTTTCCGACCATGAGCGCTTCTATAGCCGCGGATACGGTGCCGGAATAGACTGCGTCGGTGCCGAGATTGGGAGCGTCGTTTATGCCCGAAACAATCAGCTCGGCGTCGAAGCCGAAATTGCCGAGCGCAAGCCTTACGCAGTCGCTCGGCGTGCCGTCCACAGCATACGCCCTTACGCCTTCAAGCCCCGCGATCACGGTTTTTTTCGCATGAAGCGGACGCCTCAAGGTAAGGCTGTGGCTCACACAGCTCATGTTGGAATCGGGCGCGGAAACAAGCAGCTCATGCCCCTTTTTATACAGCGCGTGCGCAAGCTCGATGAGACCCGCGGCCTCGATGCCGTCGTCGTTTGTCAGTAATATCCTCATATTCACCGCCTAAATTTACCTAATTTACATTATAGCAAAAACGGCGCGGTTCTTCAATACAAAAATCGGCTGTTCCTTCATTCGGAACAGCCGATCGCGAAGATCTTTATTACATGTTTTCAGTAAGGTCCTCCACGTAAAGCGTTCTGACGCCGTTATCCGCCGCCGCGGGAACGGGCGCGGTCTTCACGGGGACCGGTGCGGGTGCGGGCGCGGGCGCGGGCTCCGCCTTCTTGTCGCGGTTCTCGAAGAACTTCATCGCCACCTGGGGGAACAGCGCATAGCTCAGCACGTCCTCCTCGGATTTGGCGATACCCTTGAGCTCCTCGGTGTACTTCTCAAGCTCGGGCTCGAGCAGGTCGGCGGGACGGCAGGTGATCACCTTTCCGTTCTCGCCAAGCGCCTTTTTACGCACTTCCTCGTTCACCTTGCCGGGCAACCTGCCGTATTCGCCTGCGAGCAGGCCCTTTGATTCCTTGGTGAACATCTTGTAGCGCTCGCCGGAGATCACGTTAAGCACCGCCTGGGATCCGACGATCTGGCTTGTGGGGGTTACGAGCGGCGGGAAGCCGAAGTCCTCCCTTACACGGGGGATCTCGGCAAGCACGTCATAGTATTTATCCTCGGCGTTCGCCTGCTTTAGCTGGTTTATAAGGTTTGAAAGCATGCCGCCGGGCACCTGATACATAAGCGTGTTTGTATCGACCGAAAGCACCTTGGGATCGAGCACGCCCTCCTTTTTGAGCCTTGCGGCGACGCCGCGGAAATGCTTTGCCGCCTCGGCCATTTTATTGAGATCGAGGCCCGTATCGCGCTCGGTACCCTTCAAGGTCGCCACAAGGGGCTCGGTTGCGGGCTGGCTTGTGCCGTTGCCCATGGGTGAAAGCGCGGTATCGACTATATCGACGCCCGCCTCGACGGCCTTCAGGATCGTCATATCGCCCGTGCCGGTGGTATTGTGCGTGTGCAGGTGAATGGGCACGTCGATCTCGGCCTTAAGGCGCTTAACGAGGGAATACGCATTATAGGGCAGGAGCAGGTTCGCCATATCCTTTATGCAGATGGAATCGGCGCCCATCTGAACGAGCTCCTTGGCGAGCTTGACGAAATAATCCTCGGAATGAACGGGACTGATCGTATAGCTCAGCGCGGGCTCGCACCAGCCGCCGTACTTCTTGGTGTATTTGATCGCGGCTTCAAGGTTCCTCACGTCATTCAGCGCGTCGAATATCCTTATGACGTCAATGCCGTTCTCGATCGCTTTGCGGCAGAACTGCTCAACGACGTCGTCCGCATAATGCTTATAGCCAAGGATATTCTGACCGCGGAAGAGCATTTGCAGCTTGGTATTGGGCAGAGCCTTGCGCAGCGTGCGGAGCCTTTCCCACGGGTCCTCGTTGAGGAAACGCAGGCAGGAATCGAAAGTCGCGCCGCCCCAGCATTCAAGGGACCAGTAGCCTATGGAATCGAGCACCTCGCACGCGGGGAGCATATCCTCGATGCGCATGCGGGTTGCCGCCTGGGACTGATGCGCGTCACGCAGTATGGTATCGGTAATAAGTAATTTTGCCATATGACCGTTCCTTTCTTAATTGAACAGGGCAAGGAATACGCCCGCCGCTATGGCGGAGCCTATAACGCCCGCAACGTTCGGGCCCATGGCGTGCATGAGCAGGAAGTTGGAGGGATTCTCCTTCTGGCCGACAACCTGGGAAACGCGCGCCGCCATGGGAACGGCGGAAACGCCCGCGGAGCCGATAAGGGGATTGATCTTGCCCTTGGTGATCAGGCACATGAGCTTGCCCAGGAGCAGACCGCCCATCGTGCCGAATATGAACGCCGCGATGCCCATTGCGAATATGCCCAGGGTATCGAGCCTTAAGAACATCTGCGCGGTCGCGGTGGCGCCAACGGAGATGCCGAGGAATATGGTGACTATGTTCATCAGCTCGTTCTGCGCGGTCTTGGAGAGCCTGTCGACCACTCCGCTTTCACGCAGCAGGTTGCCAAGCATCAGCATACCCACAAGGCTTGCGGCCGAGGGAACGAGCAGCGCGGTGAATATCGTAACGACTATCGGGAATATTATCTTCTCGGTCTTCGAAACGGGACGAAGCTGCTGCATTACTATCATGCGCTCCTTTTTTGTTGTGAGGAGCTTCATGAACGGGGGCTGTATGAGCGGAACGAGCGCCATATAGGAATATGCCGCGATCGCGATGGAGCCCAGATATTCGGGAGCGAGCTTGCTGGTGACGAATATGGCCGTGGGTCCGTCCGCGCCGCCGATGATGCCGATGGACGCCGCAACGCCGTCGGTGAAGCCGATGAGCTTTGCGCCGATGAACGCAACGAATATGCCCGCCTGCGCGGCAGCTCCCAGAAGAAGGCTCTTGGGATTGGCGATCAGGGGACCGAAATCCGTCATCGCGCCGACTCCCAGGAATATGAGGCACGGGTAGATACCGAGCTTGACGCCCAAATAAAGGTAATCTATAAGGCCCGCCTTTTCGGAGAAGCCCTCCCAAGCAACGTGCCCGCCTTCGAACAGCGCGGGATGATACATATCCGCTCCGGGAAGATTGGTCAGCAGCATGCCGAACGCGATGGGCAGAAGGAGCATCGGCTCAAACTTCTTGACTATCGCAAGGTACAGCAAAACACAGGCCAACCCGATCATCACGACCGTTTTCAGCCAATCCGGGAACCCCGATGTGAAGAGCTGATAAAAGCCCGATTGTTTTAAAAATTCAAGAATGGATCCCATAACGAAACCTTGATCATTCGAACGCTATAAGGATATCACCGGAATTGACTGTCGAACCCTTGGTAGTATTGATCGTGAGCACGCGTCCGTCGCGGGGAGCCAGTATCTCGTTCTCCATCTTCATGGCCTCGAGCACGAGCAGGACTTGTCCGCGCTTGAAGCTGTCGCCCGTCTTGACGTTTACCGCCACTATCGTGCCGGGCATGGGAGCGGGTATGGTCTCGGCGGCGCCGGAAGCCGCGGGAGCGGGCGCGGGCGCGGGAGCAGCAGCGGGAGCCGCGGCGGGCTTGACTTCGCCCTTGAGCTCTTCTACTTCCACTTCATAAGAGGTGCCGTTGACATTAACTAAGAATTTACGCATTATAACCTCCAAAACGGCGAAATGCCGATTATTTACTGTTTATTTGCAGGGCTCAGGACGCCTTGCGGATCGAATGGATGCGGATGCCGGATACGTCCGTATCGAGCTCCGTCGCGATGGCGGCGGAAATAACGGCGATCAGCTCACGCCGCTGGGATGCGGTCAGCTCGGTTTCGCCGACGCGCTTTATGGAGCGGATGCGAAGCCCGGAAATATCCGTGCCAAGGTATTCGGCTATGGCGGCGGAAATAACGGCCATCCTCTCCCTGCGCTGCTCGGGCGTTACCGAAGGTTCAAGCCCCGCCAGGGTAATGGGAGCGCGGCTCTGCGTGATCGGAGCGACCTCCTCATGCGATACCTTGCGCCGGGAGCCTTCGTGATTGAAGAGCTTTACAAGCCAGCTCATAAGATAAATTATGCCGATAAGGCAAATAAGCCCGAAGAATACCACTCCGAACCCGGTCATCAGGACCAATAAAGAGTCTCCCATTGTGAAAGATACCTCCGAAAACTGCATCATGCAAGGCGCTGTTGCCGCCCTGCCTCTTCTGCTCCTAATTTATTCTATTCGACCTTTCTCCCTATTCTCCTGCATGATTTTCGGAGAAATAAAAATATATTATCAACAGAGAGCGCCGCCTGCCACAATATGCTGTGGTCAGTCCCCGGGATCGTTCAAAAAGCCGTCTATCTCCTCACGGGTGAGCAAGCGTTTTTCTCCGGGCTTCAGGCCGTTCAGCCGCACCTGACCTATCGCGATCCTCGTAAGCCTTAAGGTGTCGTGACCCAATGCCGACATCATGCGCCTTACCTGCCTGTTGCGCCCCTCGTGTATCGAAAGAAGCAGCTCCGAGCGATCCTTTCCGTTTTTGAGCACGCGCACTACGGCGGGCGCCGTCCTGCCATCCTCAAGCTCAACGCCGTTCATAAGAGTGCGCTCGTCATGCTTAGATATCTCGCCCGTGCACAGCACGCGATAGGTCTTTGACTTCATATAGCGCGGATGCATGAGCTTGTCCGCAAACTCTCCGTCGTTGGTCACGAATATCAGACCCTCGGAATCATAATCCAGCCTTCCGACGGTGTAAAGGCGATGGGGAACGTCGGCAAAATAATCGACCGCCTTCACCCTGTCCTCATCCTTTGACGAAGTGCAGATGACGTTTTTGGGCTTATAGAAGGCGTAAACGAGCTTTTCGGAGACGGGAGCGACCGGGCTGCCGTCGAGCGTGACCGAATCGCCCTCTCCCACGCTCATTCCGAGAGAGGCGGTGACCCCGTTGATCTTCACGCGGCCCGCCTCGATTATCTCTTCACATTTCCTGCGGGAAGCTATGCCCGCGTCGGCAAGGTATTTCTGTAATCTCATAAATGATGCTCCGTTCATGCCGCGAAGCGTTTTGAAAGCAGCTTCCACCAATAGCCGTAACCGTAAGGGAGCACGGTGTTCGAGGCGACAAGTGCGGTCGAGCCTATCGTTTCCCCGTTCTCACGGATCCGGAGAACGCCCACCTCGTCGCCCGCGCGTATCGGAGGCGACAGATCTGGATAAAGCTCATACTCCGTACAAAGAAGTGCGCTTTCGTTGCTTCGCATCAATCTTATTATACTATCTTTTGCGCTGACTTCCAAGAGGCATTCTTCACTGTTTTCCACATATACGTCAAAAACTCTCGTTCCCTTCCCGATCACGGTCACCGGAACAAAGCTTTCAAAGGCCAAGTCCATGAGTCTTGCCGCTTCATCAAACATCGGACGGCAGTTGAGCACCGCGCCTATGACACGCATACCGTTCCTTTCGGCTCCGAAAACGAGGCATCGTCCCGCCGCCATGGTATAGCCCGTCTTTATGCCGAAGGCGCCGTCATAGCTCCACAGCAGGCTGTTTTTGTTTTTGAACGACCGAACCGCGCCGCCGGTCTCGGTGCGGTAATATTTGGTCGAAACGATCTGCGCAAAATCCTCGTTCTTCATTGCCTCGCGCGCGATAAGGCAGAGCTCGCGCGCGGTGGTCAAATGACCTTCCGCGCTGAGCCCGTTCGGGGTGATGAAATGCGTGCTTCTAAGTCCCATCGAATCAGCCCGCACGTTCATAAGCCCTACAAAATCCTTGACCGATCCTCCTACGTGCACCGCAAGCGCCACCGCCGCGTCGTTGCCGGAGGCAAGCATCAGCCCATAGAGCAGATCGCGAACGGACAGCGACTCTCCCCGCTCAAGATACATCGACGAGCCCTCCGCGCCCACGGCTTCATCCGGGATCCCGACCATCTCGTCAAGCGCGCAGCTTTCCAGCGTCACAAGCGCCGTCATTATCTTGGTAGTGCTCGCCATGGGCAGACGAAGGTTCTCGTTTTTGCCGAAAAGCAGCCGTCCGCTTTCCGAGTCGATCAACGCAAAGGCGGAGGCCCGAACGTTCATCGCCGGTTCCGCCTTCGGGGCCGTCATAAGCATGAGCGTCATCACGGCCAGCAGCAGCGCGGCGCACGCTCTGATCCACAGCCGGTTCATTCAGCGCCTTCCTCATGCCCGTCGTATTCGGCGTCATGCTTCAACGACGCGCCTTCGGTTCCGGTCCGACTCGTGCGCGCGCTCCCACCGCATCCGCATCTTCCGCGGGATCTTTTCCCGTCCGCTGAAAGCTCGGAAACGATCCTCTCCGCGGTCTCCATAACGTGAGGTATCATCTCTATCAGCCTGTCGGCGGGGCATTCCTGCTTTGCGGGCAGCACGCGCACCGCGCCTTGGGATACCGAAAGGAACGCGAGCGGCGTAAGGCTCATGCCCAGTGTGGACGCGCCTATGAACGGGTATTTGCCGTTCGTTTCATCGAAGCGGTCCTTCTTGTCCGCGCACGCGGCTTCGTACTCTCCTCCGCCCACGAGCATACCGAGCGCGACCTTCGATACGGGAAGTATCATCGTCTCGTCGTCCGTCATGATGGGCGTGCCGATCACGGTGTTCACGTCTGCAAGCGCCTTAATGTGCTCCATCGAAGTCTGCATAATGTTTTCTATCGGGTGATTCATACTGTTCTCCTTCTTGATAATATTACTTCTCTTATAAGTCTGCCCGAGCTTATGCAAACGATACCTTCCACATACAGGTCGAATACCGATCTTTTCAGCTCGGGGACAATGCTCACTTCGGGTCTTTTGCCGGTCAGCACCGCGGCGGCGCTAACAAAAAGCATTTGAAGCGCGCCCGCGCAGATCACCCCCAGATCGGGCCTTTCGGCGATCCCCACAGCGCCCTTAACGCGCGCCAGCTTAACTTTAAGCGCGTTTACGAACCTTATCCCGCGCCCGCGCTTCCTTCTTTTTTTGAGTTTTTTCGTCCTGCCTCCGTCAAGCAAGAGCTCCGCGCCGCCTTCCAGCGAGAAAGAAAGCGAATACTCGACGTATAACGGCAGGAGCTTGGGTATTATATCCAGCCCGAAGCTGCCATGGAGCTTAAACCCGCAAAGCGCCGCCGTTATGTGAACGCTTCTTTTGAAAAGCAGACTGAGTGCAATTATCACGACTGTCTTGAAAACGGACAAGGGCGCTTCCTCCCCAATTATTTGAATATAGTTTGCTTCATAAGCTTGAAAAATATTTGTTTTCATGTTAATATAAAGATGGATTATAATGAGGAGATTATGGGATGATCATTCTTGGCATCGATCCGGGCTATGCGATCCTCGGCTACGGTCTGGTTAAGTACGACCGCGGCAGTCTGACCGTGCTCGATTACGGCGTGATCGAGACCAAGCCCGACAAGACCTTTCCCGAAAGGCTCGAAATACTTCATCGCGGTATGCAGCTCCTTATCGAAAGGTTCAAGCCCGATCATATCGCGTTCGAGGAGCTTTTCTTCTATCACAACGCAAAGACGGTCATTCCCGTTGCCGCCGGACGCGGCGTGGCGCTGCTTGCCGCGCAGGAGGCGGGGCTCCCCCTATATGAGTACACGCCAATGCAGATAAAGCTTTCCGTCACGGGCGACGGTCATGCCGAAAAACAGCAGGTGCAGACAATGGTCAAGCTTCTTTTGAAGCTGCAGAAGGTCCCCAAGCCCGACGACGCGGCTGACGCCCTGGGCGCCGCCATATGCCACGCGAGCAATCTGGGGCCCGCATCGGAGGAATTCAGGATAAAATAATGTACGCGCATATCAAAGGCATAATCGATTCGGTCACATTGGACCGTGCAGTCATCGAAGCAAACGGCGTGGGTTACGAGCTTTTCTGCAGCTCGCTCACCCTGCGCGAGCTCCTGCCGGGCAGGCAGGCAAAGCTCTATTCGCATTTCCACGTTGCACAGGACGCCGTGGCGCTTTACGGATTCCGCTCGGAGGAAGAGCGCGCAATGTTCCGCAAGCTGATAGGCGTATCGCGCATCGGGCCCAAGGTGGCGCTGAACGTGCTTTCCGTGCTCACTCCCGAGGACGTTTCGCTGGCCGTCATCACCGATAACGCCGCCGCGTTCGACCGGGTGCAGGGCATGGGCAGGAAGACCGCCGCGCGCGTTATACTGGAGCTTAAAGAAAAGGTCGAGGCCGCCGAGATGGTCGGTGCGGGCGGAAAGAAAGACGAAGGCTCGTCCTCGGCAATACGCACGGAGGCCATAGCTGCGCTGGTTTCGCTGGGCTATGACGGCGCTCTTGCAGGCAGGGTCGTTGCCGACCTTCCCGAAAAGGACAGTGTCGAGGACATGATCAAGGCCGCACTCAGGGAGATTTCAAAGAGATAAGCAATGGATTTCGAAGAAAGAATCATCTCTTCCTCTTTTCAGGAGGAGGACGAAAAAATAGAATACAGTCTGCGGCCCAAATTCCTTAACGAATACATAGGTCAAAGCAAGGTCAAGGAGCACGTGAGCGTCTATATCCACGCGGCGAAGCTGCGCGGCGAAGCGCTCGATCACGTGCTGCTCTACGGCCCGCCGGGTCTTGGAAAGACCACTCTGGCCTCCATAATCTCAAACGAGATGGGCGGCAAGCTTTCCGTCACCAGCGGCCCCGCGATCACCCACAGCCGTGACCTTGCCGCGATACTTTCCAACATCAACGAGGGCGACATACTCTTCATCGACGAGATACACAGGCTTAACGCCTCCGTTGAGGAGATACTCTACCCCGCCATGGAGGATTTCGCTTACGATATCGTCATCGGCAAGGGCCCCGGCGCGCGCTCGATACGAATGGAGCTTCCCAAGTTCACGCTCGTCGGCGCCACCACAAGGCTGGGGCTTTTGACCTCGCCCCTTCGCGACCGCTTCGGCATAAAGGAACAGCTTGAGCTGTATTCGCCGGAGGATCTTAAGGAGATAATCGTGCGCAGCGCGGGCATACTCGGCGTGGATATCACCGAAGACGGCGCGCTTGAGATCGCCTCCCGTTCAAGGGGCACTCCGCGCGTTGCCAATCGGCTGCTCAAGCGCGTGCGCGATTTTGCGCAGGTCAAGGGAAGCGGCGTGATCGACTGCGATACCGCAATGCGCGGGCTGGATATGTTAGGCGTGGACGAGCTGGGGCTCGATTCCGTCGACAGGCGCATGCTCGACGCCATGATAACCAAGTTTCGCGGAAGGCCCGTGGGGCTCGACACCATCGCCGCGTCGACCGGCGAAGACGCGACTACGATCGAGGACGTTTACGAGCCCTATCTTATGCAGCTTGGATTCATTGCAAGGACCCCGCGCGGCCGCATACTGATGCCCGGTGCATATGAGCATATGGGCTATCCCGTGCCGCAGGACATGAACAACAATCAACAATCATTTTTCAATTGATCTGGAGGGATCTGTATGTTTGGAAGAAAGGCAAAGGAGCTTAAGGAGCAGCTTGATAAAAGCGGCGCCGAAAACGAACAGCTCAGGAAGCGCGTTGAAGAGCTTGAGGCCGAGGTCAAAAAGCTCAGGGATCAGGAGGAGCTGGTCGTGCGCGCGATCACCGAGGCGAACCGCACCGCAAACCGCATCGAGCGCGAGGCGAACGACAAGCGTGACGAGCTTGTGGCCGAGGCCGAGGACAGAGTGCGCGACGCAAAGGATAAGGCGAGCGACATCATGCAGAAGGCCGACGAGGACGCTCAGAACGTGCGCAGGGAAGCCGACGATTACTCCGAGAACGTACGCACCGACGCGAACATTTACGTCGAGCGCACCATTTTCGCCTCCCAATCCGAGGTGCGCAAGCGCGAGGACGTCGTTAAGGAAATGAACGAGATGCTCAGGAAGACCACCGCCTATCTTAACGAGCAGACCGAGGCCTTCAACGCCATGCTCAAATCCGTGATCGACGAAAACGAGGAGCAGTCCAAGGAGATATGCAAGGACGTCAACAAATGCTCCTGCTCCTGCAAGGACTGCAAGAATCCCTGCGAGAACAAGAAGGACGACGACGGAGAGGACGAGGATGAGGACGGCGGCGAAGGCGAAGAGACCGAAGCCGAAGCCGTGAGCGAGCCCGAACCCGAGCCCGCCGAAACGCCCTCGGAGGACGCGGCGGCTTTCCTTGACGGCGACGAGCCCGTTGACCCCTCCAAGCTTCCCGAGGATTATAAGGATCCCGCCGAGCTCATGAAGAACATCTATTATCTGCAGAAGCGCGATATCCCCAATATCAGCCTCTTCCCCGGCGTTTCCGAAAAGCAGGAGCTGAGCGATCCCGTTCCCGAGGGCGGCATAAGCTTTGAGGATCAGATGAACAAGCCCGAAAAGCCCCATGAGGCGACGCTTGAGGAGCTTGTTGCCGAGATAATCCCCGCTTCCTGATAAATCCCAAGGTATATTTCAGCCTCGGCCCGTTGACATATTCGCGGGTCGAGGTTATAATTTGCAAAGCTTTGTTTTTCTAACATTATTTTTCAGAGGTAAACATATGAAGGTCAAAAACATACTCGGCGAAAGGTTCAAGGAGCGCGCTTTCGATATCGAGAGCCAGAACCTTATGACCCGCGGCGGTTACATGAAGCAGGTCGGCAACGGCATCTATTCGCTCTTCACCCCCGCCAAGCGCATTCAGAACAAGATCGAAGCCATACTCCGCGAGGAGATGGACGCCATAGACGGTCAGGAGGTGCTCTTCCCCGTCGTAATGCCCGCCACACTTTGGCAGTCCTCGGGCAGGTACGATTCCATTGGAAGCGAGCTTCTTCGCTTCAAGGACCGCTCCGGCGCCGACATGGTGCTTGGCATGACCCACGAGGAAGCGGCCGTGCAGATGGCCATGAACGTTGCGGGCACCTATCAGAAGTACCCCTTCATGATCTATCAGATACAGACCAAGTTCCGCGACGAGCCCAGGGCCCGCGGCGGCCTCATCCGCGTTCGCGAATTCACAATGAAGGACGCTTATTCCTTCCATACCTCTCAGGAGGATCTGGATCGTTATTACGAGCGCGCCTACCGCGCATACGAGCGCATTTACGCCCGCGCCGGCGTGCCCGAGGTCATCGCCGTCAAATCCGATTCCGGCATGATGGGCGGCAAGGTGAGCCACGAATACATGCTCCTCACCGATATCGGCGAGGATACCATCGTCACCTGCCCCGAGTGCGGCTTCCGCGCCAATATGGAGGCCTGCGATAATATCATCGAGAACGTTTCCGATCCCGAGCTCATGCCCCTTGAAGAAGTATTCACCGGCGACGCCAAAACCATTGACGAGGTCGCTTCCCTTCTCGGCATAACGAACGACAAGACCTGCAAGGCGATCGTCTACCAGAGGAACGAGGATGATTCCTACGTGCTCGTGTTCTGCCGCGGCGATCTCGAACTGAACGAGACCAAGCTCACCAATTATCTGAAGTCCAAGATACATCCCGCAGTGGATATCGAAAACGCCAACCTTGCCGCCGGCAATATCGGCCCCGTTGGCCTTGATACCAAGGCGACCGTGCTCTATGACCGCTCGCTCGTCGGCTGCACCAACCTTGTCTGCGGCGCGAACAAGGCCGAGTATCATATCAAGGGCTTCACGCCCTCGCGCGATCTGCCCGGGAACACGCAGTTCGTCGACCTCACCAAGGCCGTGGCCGGCGGTATCTGCCCCAAGTGTGGCAAGCGCTCCCTCAGCATCAGCCGCGGTATCGAGGTTGGCAATATCTTCCAGCTCGGCACCCGTTACACCGAAGCCATGGGCATGACCTATGACACCGAAAACGGCGAGCGCAAGAACCCCATCATGGGCTGCTACGGCATCGGCGTCGGGCGCCTTATCGCCTCCGTCTGTGAAGCGCACCATGATGATTACGGTCCCTTGTGGCCTATCACCATCGCGCCCTGGCAGGTGGAGATCTGCGCTCTGCGCGCAAACGACGAAAACGTGAAGGCCGCCGCCGACAAGCTCTATAAGGAGCTCGAGGACGCCGGCGTGGAAGTCCTGTATGACGACCGCTCAGTTTCCGCCGGATTCATGTTCTCCGACGCCGATCTTCTTGGCGCGCCCATCCGTGTCGTCATCAGCCCCAAGGCCATCGCCCGCGGCTGTTTCGAGCTTAACGCCCGCGATAAGTCCTTCGGAGGCGACGTTGCGATCGCAGACGCTAAGGAAGCCGTTATCGCAAAGATCCGCGAGCTGACCGAGGCCGTCAACGCCAAGGTGCCTGAGAGGATGTAAAAAATCGCATGCAAAAAGCACGCTTAAAAGCGTGCTTTTTTGATTTTCGGAAGCGCCGTTAACCTATGCTTTCCATAAACGCGTTCCTGACGTCATAGGCGTTTTCGCTGACGATAAGCACCGCGCAGCGGCCCTCGGAGAAAACCTCCGCCTTGTTGAGCGCTTTAGCCAATGCGGGCTCGTATGCGTCGTAAAGGGCCTTTCTTTTTTCAACGTGAGTCCTGAGCATATCCACGGCGGTCTTCACATCGGCCTGATCCTTGAGCACGATAACGACGATCTCATCGGCGCTCTTGCTCCCGTCGGCAGCGAAAAGCATAAGGAAATCCTTGACCTTGCCGTAATCGATATCGCAAACGTAAGCCAATTCGCTCTCGGGATCGTCATCGCTCGAGCTTGCGTAACTGAGCTCGGTCTTGCCGTTATGCGCGGCTCTCAAGGTCTCCGCCAGATCGAACATGCTTTGGGTCGGTTCTTCCGTGATCTGCGTTTGAACGGGTTCTTCGGTGATCTCCGGCGCAGACGGCTCCCCGCCGCATCCCAGAACGAAAGCCGAAGCAAGGACAGTTATCAGTAATATAACAAACTTTTTCATTTTCAGCCCACCCTCAGTACGTGATCGTCATCGTACAAGTCGGAAGGAGAATACAGATCTCCGAACGCCTTTTCAAGCGCTTCCTCGGCGGTCTCCAGGGTCTCCTCATCTATCACATCCTCGATAGTGTCGGAGATACGCGTGACGAACATGCAGAGCGTGTACTGTCCTTCGCCTTCCGCCCAGTAATGATCGAACGATATTTCGTCGCTGCCCGAATTGATGATCTCCTCAATCCTGTTTACCATATAGACCGCCAACGCCTCGTCGTCCTTCCCAATGTCTTTCAGTATGCAGGCAAAAACGCTTTCGTTCGCTTTGACCTTGTCCATAACGAGCTCGGGCAGCGAGCAGATATCGTCGAGCTGCACGGCGTTCTGCAGGGCGTAGCTGTATTTCTTTCCCTTCGCCTTGGGGAAGAAATCCTTGTTCCAATCGTGATCCTGCTCGAATGCGGCGTCGTCGAGATTAAAATGCCTGTAAGCGCAGTCGGAATCGAAATAGCAGTCGACGTGATACCACTCGTCATCAAGCTTCACAAGATCCCACGAATGGGTGAGGCTGGTATCGTGTACGACCATGCATTCCATGCCGAGCATCTGCATCAAAAGGCGGAAAGTCGTCGCATAGCCGACGCATACCGCGCTCTTGTATTTCAGAACGCCGAAAGGCTCGTCGCTGCTCTCGGACGAAGTGGGGATGACGGTGAGCATGCCGAGCTCGCTGTTGATGTTGTTCGTGAGCCATTCGTAAACGGCCTTTTCCTTGTCGTAGGAGGTCATGTTCTTCTTGATAAGCTTGTCAAGAAGATCCGATGCCATCTTGAGGGTCTCCTTCTGACGGTCGTCGAGGCCCTCGGATGAGCCGGACTTATAGGCGTCCGAAACGGCGCTCGTATCCCTGATCCAGTAATCGTTCGCTATGCAAACATCGTTCTCCTGTGCGACGTCTTCGCCCACGGAAAGCTTCGTTTTGACGTCCTCGACGACCGCAGAGAGCTCATCGAGATCTTCGCCGACGGTCTTTACGGAGACCTTAGTGGTCTCAGACGTCTGCGAGATCATCTCAAGAGATGCGGCAAGCTTGTTCACGTTCACGTATGAGAGCGCGCCCACCGCGGCGGCTCCGAACGAAGCGATCAAAAGCAAAGCCGAGAGTATTACGGTAAGTATTTTTGTTGATTTTTTCATATGTTTACCTCTGTAAAGTTATTTTTTCCCAAAGCCATGTTATTATAAGACTGTCGATCCGAATAGTCAACGGGTTCTTTAGCCGTACAAATAATATTTTCCTTTACCGTATCACGCCGGGCCGAAAAAAGGAGTTGTAATGGAACTGCATATGTGCTATAATTTCCAAGCGTGCACCCGTAGCTCACCCGGATAGAGCGTATGCCTCCGGAGCATAAGGCAGTGGGTTCGAGTCCCGCCGGGTGCGCCAATCCAAAGGGGGAAGCAACGCTTCCCCCTTTGGATTGGCAAAATAATCGAGGGACTCGAAGGGCGGAAAAGCGAAGCATCCGGTGGATGCTTCGCCCGCCCCGGGTTTTTCGGCAAAGGCCGAATGCGAGCGGTCGAGCGAGCATGAGAGCCGATTTGCGAAAAACGAGTCCCGCCGCTCATTTTGATCTTTTCCCCAATAGTTTGAAAAAGGCAGACGCTGTTTTCTCCTAATGAAATCGTTTATTCATATTTCGTAGATATATTGTGTTATACCTAATTATTTGCTATAATTAAAAAGAGTTTTGGCCGGAAAGGAGCGATTACTATGGGAACGACATTCACAACGTTGAATGTATACGGCGCAGAGCGTTCTGCGATCGAGGCATTGCTGATCGGCACAGATCAGGTGCGTGGGCAAAACGCGCCGTGGTTGACCGTTGTTCCGTCGCATGACACGGAAGACGGCAATATAAAACGTTTGGAAAAGGCTGCAAAAAAGCTGACGAAGGAGAACGACGCGGTCGCTCTGCTGTTCTTTTATTTCGACGACGATATGTTCGACTGCACCCTATATCAGAACGGGAAGAAAAGCGCTTCGTGCGGCAGCCGTCAGCAGTCGTGGGCGAAGCTTGGGAAAGCGCTCGGAGAACGTCTCGGGGACGATACTATTCCCAAAGCGTTCCGGCTTGCTTCCAAATGCAACAGCATGGAAGAGCAGATCAAACTGCTGGAGGAGACAGTTGGCACGGTATTCTATGAATTGCAGGAAGACGATCCTCGCACCGTTCAGAAAAGTGACGCCACGCTGCGGACAATCAAAGCGCGTGAGACGATGCTGAAAAAACGGCCGAACCGGTTCAAACTGACCGAACTTACGCTTCCGGACTGGCCGGAAGAAATGCAATATCGGCAAAAACTGTATGATGCGCTTCGCCCACAGTGGAAAAGATATAATCTGAACTTTTTCCTATATCAAACGGAAATGAACCGGTATTTGGTTTCCGGAACCGATATGGTTTTTTATCCATATATTTCCGATTGGGATACAAAGCAATACACGCTGTTGCTGTTGAACGAAAAAACAGGCGATATTCGTGTTTTTGATTCGATTTCGGGCAGCATCGACAGAGCGGTTTGGAAGACAAAGAGCGAAGGACTTGTTCTGCATCTCAAACGATGTCGGCCTACCATAAAGGAAATAAGCGAGGGACTTCCGGAAAAGCCCTTCGGCTTGCTCTGCATCGATGAGGAAGGAAATGAGCAATGGCATTTTCAACCGGAACTTGATCGAGATCAAATTCCGGAATTTGTACACACCTCAAAGCAGGGCGTTATTACGCTGTTTGCGTCAGGCTATAACTGGCAGGAGAAAGCGGATTCCGTCGTTTATCGCATTGACGGGGAAACCGGCAAGCTTCTTTACTCACGCACCTTTCCATATCAAGAAAATGTGCATCATATGATTCACGTCGACGCGCTGAATGCATTTTTGTTCTGTCGGCGTACAACAAATGAACTGGTTCTTTTAGATGAAGCGCTTAAAGAAATGCAGACTTTCGGTGGGTTTACAGGTGATTATTACTTCACTGAAAAAAAGCTTTGCGGCAGCATTCTTTGGGAAGGAGACTGTTTTTATCAGCGCTATGTGGCTTTCTGGGACCTGAAGAGCGGCGCCTTTAGCAAAACACCACTGGAGATCCCTTCTTATCCTTTGTCGGTTTTGGAGGACGGGCGGATCCTCGGTGTGAATGAAAAGCAAAACGCTTTGACTGTGTTTGACCGGGAGGGCATAGTCGCTGCCCGCTGCACCGTGCCCGGAACACTTGACCGTGTGATTTCAGAGAATGGCAGCGTGTATTTGATAGAAGTTCGCGGACCGGACACACACGGATATGTCTACGATGCGCTGTTTGATCAGACTTCACTTCATGTGTGGCGCCTTGACGCAATTCCCACAAACTGATCTGTTATCAACAGGCGAAGCATCCGGCGGATGCTTCGCCTGCCTTGGATGCGCCAAATAAAGGGAGAGGTTTCAGCCTCTCCCTTATGCTTTATTGTTTTTTATACCAGCTTATCCAGGAACGATTCGCCGCAGCACCACTTCTCGCCGGTGAGGTATTCATAGACAGTGGCGCCTATATCCGCAAAGCTCTTTCTCGTGCCGAGGTCGGCGCGCTTGCCGCGGCCTATGACGGCGAGTATGGGTATATACTCCCTTGTGTGATCAGTGCCGGGATAGCAGGGATCGCAGCCGTGATCGGCGGTGATTATGAGCATATCGTCTTTGGTCATGGAACGGCGGATCTCGGGCAGCTTCGCGTCGAAATACTCAAGCGCCTTGGCATAGCCTTCGGGATCGTTCCTGTGACCGTAAAGCATGTCCGTATCGACGAGATTGGTGAAAATGAAATCGCCCTTCCCCGCCTTCAAATATTTGATGGTTGCTTCGATGCCGTCGGGATTGTTCTTGGTGTGATCGACGGTGGTTATGCCGCGATGGGCGAAGATATCCTCGATCTTGCCTATGCCTATGACGTCCATGCCCTTTTCCGATATCTTATCGAGTATGGTCTCCTTCATGGGCGCAAGCGCGTAATCGCGGCGGTTTTCCGTCCTGGTGTATTTGCCGTTTCCGCCGATGAACGGGCGCGCTATCACGCGGCCGACAAGGTGCTCGCCCACAAGCATCTCACGGGCGATCTCGCAATAACGGTAGAGCTCGTTAAGGGGGACGACCTCCTCATGCGCGGCTATCTGGAACACGCTGTCGGCGGAGGTGTAGACTATCAGCTTGCCGGTCAGCACGTGCATATCGCCCAGACGCTGTATTATCTCGGTGCCGGAAGCGACCTCGTTGCCGAGCGTGCCGCGGCCAACGCGCCTTTCGAATTCGTCCATCAGCTCCTGCGGGAAGCCGTTGGGATAGGTGCGGAAGGGCACCTCCATGGGGAAGCCCGCCATTTCCCAATGACCGCTTGTGGTGTCCTTGGCTTTGGTGACTTCAAGCGAGCGTCCATATGCCGCCTCGGGGAACTTAACACGGGGCAGGAGCGAGTTTTCGATATTGCCCAGACCCATCGCGAGCATATTCGGGATCTTCATCCCGCGGTGCGCGTAAACATGCCCCAGGGTGTGCGCGCCTATATCATTGAATTCCTTTGCGTCGGGGAGATATCCTATGCCGACGCTGTCCAGCACGATTATCGCAGCTCTCTTTTTCATGGTTTTATATGCCTTTCCCGGCGGTAAAGCCGAATTATTTACTCAATAATCGATCGCAAGCCTTGCGATGAATTCCGCATTCGTGGGCTTGCCCCTTTCCTCGTCGATGCTCATTCCGAACACCGCATGCTGATATTCTATATCGCCAAACGTCCAAGCCGCTTCGATCGCGTATCTTATCGCCTTTTCTACCGAAGCCGCGTTGGTTTCATAGTATTTCGCTATTTTTTCATATAACTTTATGGGCTCAGGGACGTGCACCAAGGTGCTTTGAAGCACTATCGCGGCTATAAGGTATTTATGCCCCGTCAGCTCCTTTCTGACGCCGAGCTTGTCCAGCCTTTGGGATATGGCCGACCGCAGGAGTCTCGCGTCCCAAGAATAATCGTGCCATATGTTATCGGTAACGATTGGCATGCCGTCGACTATCGTTTTAATGTTTATCCCAAAGCGAATATTTCTTTTGTATGCATATATTACATTGACGCTGTCCGATACGGGATCCCCGGTCTTGGCCACTTCTTCGCTGAGTATATGCTCATCAATGAGCCGCGATCCGTTATCGCAGCTTGCGTTCAATAACCCTATGCTTACGGAATGGCGGTATTTCCGGATCCTTGCGGCCTTGATTATGATCGTCATGTATTTTGGAGTGAGATCGGTCAATATAAGCGCGGGCTCATACGAATAGCATTTTTCGATAAGCTCTTCTTCGGTATCGACAAATACGAAGTTGATCGTAAGCTCCCGCCCGATGTTTTCAATAAGCGCGTCGATATAATCGTTTCGCACTCCAAGGAACACAGCCCTCTGTTCCACCGAAAGATATCGATTATCCATCAAAACCTCCCTCCGAATACCTTATACATCCAATATGCGTATGCTCCGTAGCCCTTTTTGGGGT
This sequence comes from Clostridia bacterium, assembly GCA_017541305.1. Classification (GTDB taxonomy): domain Bacteria; phylum Bacillota; class Clostridia; order Christensenellales; family CAG-138; genus UBA3857. The sequence continues at coordinate 53,728 of JAFXZJ010000057.1, forward strand.
CGTTTACGAACACGTGTGTAACAGCGCCCACCAGCCTGCCGTCCTGTATTATGGGACTTCCGCTCATCCCCTGCACTATACCGCCGGTCAGCTCAAGCAGCCTTTCGTCGGTTATCTCGATCACAAGCCCCTTAGGCGCAGGCTCGGACTGCTTTCCCGCCCGGATTATGCGGCAGGAATACTCCTCAAGACGCCCCGATGCGGATGACAGCAGGACCGCTTCGCCAAGCTTGACCTCGTCGGGGAATGCGGCGGGAAGCGCAGGCTTTGATAAGAGCGCTTCGTTATCCGTTTCCATAAAACCGCTTATACCGAGCTCGGTATTGGCGATAATAGAGCCGATATGCTCGCTTTCGTTCGAGAACGAGCCGTGCAGCTCGCCCGGAACGCCCTGGCGGCCCTTCGTTATGCCCATTATTTGAGCAAGCACGAGATCGCCGTTTCGCACCTCCATGAGCGTGCCGGTGTCGGGATCGAGCACGGGATGCCCCAGCGCGGCATATTCGCGGCTTGCGGGATCAAAAAACGAAAGCGTTCCAACTCCCACCGTGCTGTCGCGCACCCATGCTCCTATCTTGCGGGAGCCCTCCTGCGATAATGCGGGCGTCAGGAGTATGCTTTTTTTAACGCCGCCCCGCTCTATCTCAAGCTTGGTGCTGTCGGGCGAATCCGCTATAAGCTCCGAAAGCTCGGCTGATGAAGCGATCGGTATGCCGTTGACCGCGGTCACGATATCGCCCGGCTTGAGACCCGCTTCCGCCGCAGGCGATACGTTTCGCCCGTTTATATCCTTGAACTCATTTATGCCGACTATAAGCACGCCGCGGGTGCGGATGCTGATCCCCACCGCTTCGCCGCCCGGCGCAAGGCCAGGCCTTTCTCCCATGAATACGGGGATGCTCCTGACAGGCAGCCCGGAAGGCAGGCAGAGAAGCACGCTGCTTTGGCCGAGCCTTTCGTCAAGGCCTGCGTCGGCGCTTACCGAAATGCCTTTTTGGGAATACTCCCCTATGCGGGCTTCCAGAGCCGCTTCATCCTCGGCAAAGAGCACTTCGGGCATTTCCCGCAGTTGGATCATCGCGGGAGAGTGATTTATTATGAATATCGCCGCCGCGGCCAGTATGGAAAGCGCCTTTATGAGCCTTCCCCGGATATGGCGCAGTGTGGGCGTCAGAGTTCTTCGCATAGCATGCTCCTTCAAAAAAAGATCTGAAACAGTTTTTGAAGAAACCTGCTTTTGTATTCTATCGCAGCTCCGCCTCGCGCGCTTTTTTGATCAATTCGGCGGCATGCGATACGGCGGCGGAGCTTGAGCTTTCATCGCCCATTATGCGCGCGAGCTCCTTCGGCCGTTCGTCATCGCCGAGCTTTTTGACCGAGGTGACAGTTTTGCCGCCTCGTTCGGACTTTGATACCACGTAATGCGAATCGGCAAATGCCGCTATCTGCGGCAGATGGGTGACGCAGAGCACCTGATGCGATCCGGCTATATGCTTCATTCGAAGCCCAACGGTATTCGCGGTGGCGCCGCTTATGCCCGTGTCGACCTCGTCGAATATGAGCGTCGGTATGCCGTCGGCGTCGGTTATGACGGTCTTGAGCGCAAGCATTATCCTTGAAAGCTCGCCGCCGGACGCGACCTTGGAAAGCGGCTTCAACGGCTCTCCCTCATTTGCCGAAAGAAGGAGCGAGACCGAATCCGATCCGTCCTCATGCGGCAGATCGTCCGGACGGGAGAATTCCGCTTCCAGACGCGCCTTCTTGATGCCGAGCGCCCTGAGCTGTTCCTGCGCAAGCGAGCAGAGCTTTTCGGCCTCGGCCTTGCGTGCCTTAGTCAGCTCGTCGGCGGCTTTGGAATACTCCATTAAAAGCCGACCCTTTTCGGCCTCGAGTTTTTCACGGAGCGCCGCGTCGCCGGTAAGCTCGTTGAGCTCGCGCTTGGCGTTAGCCGCAAATTCGAGCACCTCGGAAACGGTCCTTCCGTATTTATGCTTCAAGCTGTCAATGGCGTCGAGTCTGGTTTCGAGAGCATCGATCCTGTTGGGATCGAAATCGGCGTCAAGACGCATATCGCGCACCGAATACGCGGCGTCCTCAAGCTCATAATACAGATCAGAAAGGCGCGAATGGATATCGGCGTATTCCCGTGAGAACCCGCTGATGCCCGCAAATGCGTCGGCAGCCGCTTTAAGCATCGAAACCGCACCGGCTTCCCCGCTTAATGAATCGGCGGCGCTGCCGAGCGAGCCGGATATCTTCTCGGCATTCGTCAGTATATCCAGTTCCTCCTTGATGCGCTGCTCCTCGTCGGGCGCAAGCTTTGCGCTTTCGATCTCGTTGATCTGATAATTCAGTATGTCTATGCGGCGTTCGCGCTCGGCCTCCGAAAGAAAGCCGGAATTGAGCCTTGCCTGAACGCGCGAGTATTTTTGAAAAATATCGGATACATTTGCCTTTTTGGGCGTGATGCGCGCCGCGCCGTAAGCGTCTATTACGCTCAAATGATTCCTGTCGTCAAGCAGGGACTGGTGCTCGTGCTGACCGTGCACGTCAACTAACAGGTCGGTCATCTGCTTCAGCGAGGCAAGCGGGAGCATCACGCCGTTCACACGGCAAAGACTTTTGCCGTTAAGGTTAAGCTCGCGCGTGATGAAAAGCTCGTTTCCGTCGTTTTCGATATTCAGCTCTTCGAGCTTGGCCTTGATCTCGGGCTTGTCGGCGATGCCGAAAACCGCCTCCACCCTGCATTTGCTGCTTCCGTAGGAGATGAGCTCGCGGCTCCCCCTGCCTCCCAGGGCAAGGTCGATCCCGTCGATGATGATGGATTTTCCCGCGCCTGTTTCGCCCGTAAGCACGGTAAAGCCCGGGCCCAGCTCCAGGTCCAGCTTTTCGATCAGCGCTACATTTTCTATCATCAATCTTTCGAGCATATCAGATAAGCTTCTCCCTTATCAGTCTGAATACGTTCCTTTTGCTGAATCTGACGAAACCCGCCGTCATTTCGGATTTTTTGAACACTGCCTCGTCGCCCGGAACGAGCACGCGCAGGTTGCGTCCGTCGCCGCTGAGTCTGCACGTGCATTTGACCCTGACGCGTATCTCGGAATCGCCGGAAGCCACGATGGGCCTGACGGTGAGCGAATGCGGGCATATGGGCGTGACGAGTATGCAGTCGAGCTTGGGAGCAACTACGGGACCTCCCGCGCTCATGGTATATGCCGTGGAGCCCGATGGGGTCGCGGCGATAAGCCCGTCGGCCATGACGTCGCCCACCGAATCACCGTCCACGAACAGATCGAGGTGAGTGATGGACGCCAGCTCCTGCCTGTGGATGGAGAAATCGTTCAGCGTGGAGCCGTAGCATTCTCCGTTCACGAAGCAAGCGAGCATTGCGGGACGCTCTATGGTATAATCGCCCGAAATCAGCTTTTCTAGCGCGTCGTCAAAGTTTTCGGCGGCTATCTCGCTGAAAAAGCCCACTCTGCCCAGGTTCACGCCAAGCACGGGGATCGAACGCTTTGCCGCGGAAGAGACGGCGCGGAGTATAGTTCCGTCGCCGCCGACCGTCACAACGAGATCCGCGTCACCGCCTCCGGCGTCCATGAGCGGCTCAAGCTCCTCGTCTCCCACGGCTGTGAGCGTTGAAACGCCCTTTTTTTCGGCGGCGGCCAGCATGGCGGGCAAAAGCCCTTCGGCGTCAGGTTTATTCGGATTTGTAAAAAATATCAGTTTCATGCTTTGATTATATCACATAAGTTCCTCATGCGAAAGAGAAACGACGCTTTCCGCTTGACTTTTTATGTCGAATTCAGCTTTTTCATCGGTCTTCTCAAGATACATAAGGTATTCGATATTTCCCTTTGGGCCCTTTATTGGCGAATGATCGAGGGCTAAGATCGAGAATCCGCAGGCGGAAGCGTATTCGGCGGCGGATATAAGCACCTCTCTGTGGGTGCTCTCCTCGCGCACGACGCCGTTTTTGCCCACCTTGCCGCGCCCCGCCTCGAACTGGGGCTTTACCAGCACGACCGCTCTGCCCTTATCTTTGAGGCATTCGAACATGCGGGGCAGTATGAGCCTTATCGATATGAACGACACGTCGCAAGAAGCGAAATCCGGGATTTCCTCAAACCATGACGGCTCCATCTCACGCGCGTTACGGCGCTCCATACAGGTTACGCGCGGATCGTTTCTTAGCTTCCAGTCAAGCTGACCGTAGCCCACGTCCACGGCGTAAACGTGCCTGGCGCCGTTCTGCAGCATGCAGTCGGTGAACCCGCCGGTCGACGCGCCGACGTCGACGCATACGGCGCCGTTAAGGTCGATACCGTATTTGCGCACGGCCTTATCGAGCTTCAGCCCTCCCCTTGAAACGAATGGTATCGGATTCTCGCGCACGGTCAGCGATGCGTCCTCGGGGAACTGATCGGAACCCTTCATGACCTTCACCTCTCCGTAATAGACCACGCCCTCCATGATGAGCGCCTTTGCCCGCTCGCGGCTTGGCGCAAGCCCGGATTCGACAAGCAGCATATCCGCCCTTTTAAGCATAGATGCCTCCTATACAGCCCGAAATGGTTTCGCGCAGCTTATCCTCGGAAAGTCCGCATTCGTCATCCTGTTCGGCTACCGTGCCCTGTTCTATCACGCGATTGGGCACGCCCACGGCAACGACCTTTGCCCCACTGCCCTTCATGCACATATAGCTTGCCACCTGAGTGCCGAAGCCGTCGTTCACCACGCCGTCCTCGATGGTGACGATGTATCTTGCGTGCGAGAGCTTTTCAAGCGTTTCCTCATCCATGGGGCGGATCGATCTTGCGTTATACAACCCCACGCCGAGATCGGCGCAGACCTTTATCGCCCTGTCAACCATCCTGCCGGTCGCCACGACGCATACGCTTCGGAACGGCTTTATGCACTCCCATGAAAGCACGTCCTCGACGCTGCCGCTCATCTCCCTGTCGGGAAGAACGCCCCTGTTATACCTTATCGCGCAGGGGGAATCGGAATATTTGACGGCCCAATCGAGCGAAGCTCTGAGCTCCTGCACCGACGAGGGCGAAAGTATTTTCATATTGGGAAGCGTGAGCAGATACGAGATATCGTAGATGCCGTGGTGCGTTTCGCCGTCCGCACCGACGAGGCCCGCGCGGTCAACGCCGAAAACTATCTTGAGATCCTGCAGGCAAACGTCATGCACAAGCTGATCGAACGCCCTCTGCAGGAAGGATGAATAAACGCAGAATACCGGCAGCGCACCCGATATCGCCATGCCCGCCGCCATCGTGACGGCATGCTGTTCGGCAATGCCGACGTCGAAGAAGCGTTCGGGATAACTTTCCTTGAATGAATCGAGGCCCGTGCCCGAAGCCATGGCGGCAGTGATCGCCACCAGTCTTTCGTTTTCGGCGGCAAGCCCGCAAAGCTCGTCCGAGAATACGGCGGAGTTGCCGAAGGTCGTCTTGCTCTCCCCCGTCGCCTCGTCGAATTTGCCGATGCCGTGGAACTTTTCGGGATTCTTTTCGGCGGGCTCATAGCCCTTTCCCTTCTTTGTGATTATGTGCACCAGCACGGGCCTGTCCATCTCTTTGGCGTGCTCGAAGGCCGACACCAGAGCGCGGATATCATGCCCGTTGACGGGGCCGAGATAAGTAAAGCCCAGCTCCTCGAAAAGCACGTTGGGAAGTATGAAATACTTTATCCTGTTCTTAAGCCCTTCAAATCGGTCGCTCAGCCATTTGCCGCAGAACGGTATGTGCTTCAGAAAGCTCGAAAAGCCCTTCTTGAAGCCCCGATAGCCCCTTGCCGAACGCAGCTTTATGAGGTGACGGCTTAGTCCCCCCACGTTGCCCGAAATGCTCATTTCGTTGTCGTTCAGTATGACTATCAGCGGAAGCTGCTGCTGACCCACGTCGTCAAGCGCCTCATACGCCATACCGCCCGTGAGCGCGCCGTCGCCAATGAAAGCCACTACTCTGCGCTCCCTTTTAAGAAGCGCGTCGGCGCGCATTATACCTATCGCCGCGGAAACGGAGGTGCTCGAATGCCCGGTGTTGAATGCGTCGTACCCGCTCTCGTTCGTCTTGGGGAAGCCCGCTATGCCGCCCCTTTGACGGAGCGTTTCAAAGCTTTCGGCGCGTCCCGTCAGCAGCTTGTGCACATAGCTCTGATGGCCAACGTCGAATACGATCCTGTCGTTATCGAAGCTGAACACCTTGTTGAGCGCGATGGTCGCCTCAACAACGCCCAGATTGGACGCCAGGTGGCCGCCCGTCTGTGATACGACGGATACGAGATAGCGGCGGATCTCCTCCGAAAGCAGATCAAGCTCCTCGTCGGAAAGCCCGGCCAGATCGGAAGGTTTTTTTATCCGCGGAAGTATTTTAAGTTCTGTATAGTCGATGCTCAATCTTAATTGCTCCTTGAAAGAATGCTGCGCACTGCGGCGGTGAGATACCCGTTATCGGCCATCCCCTCGACCGCCGCGGCGGCTTTTTCCGCGGCTTCCGCCGCGGCGCGCCGTGCTCCCTCAAGCCCAAGCAGGCGCACGTATGTCAGCTTGCCCTCGGCCTCGTCCTTGCCGAGGGTCTTGCCCATCAGCCCGGTATCGCCGGTCACGTCCAGGATATCATCGGTTATCTGAAAAAGCAGACCCAGCTGCTTTGAATACTCATTCAGCGATCCAAGCGTCTCCACGTCGGCATGCGCGATATGCGCTCCCGCGATCACCGCGGCGGTGAGCATGTCGGCGGTCTTATGCTCATGTATGTATCGGAGCAGCCCGGGATCGGCCGTTGTATTGCCCTCGTTGAGAATATCCGCAGCCTGACCGGAGAGCATACCGCCCGCGCCGGACCTTACCGCTATCTCGCGCATGGCAAGCAGCCTGCCTTCATCCGGAGAAGCGATACACGCGTTTATCATATTCTCGAACGCAAGCGACAAAAGCCCGCACCCCGCGAAAATCGCCATGCCCTCGCCGAACACCCTGTGGTTAGAGGGCTTGCCGCGGCGCATATCGTCGTTGTCAATCGCGGGCAGATCGTCGTGTATAAGCGAATAGGTGTGTATCATCTCAAGACTGCACGCAAACGGAAGCGCGTCCCCCGCTTTTCCGCCCAAGGCCTCGCACACGGCAAGGAGCAGGCAGGGACGTATTCGTTTTCCGCCGACGTCCACACTGTAAAACATGGCTTTGAGCAGCTCCGGATGTACGTGTGCGGCGCCGAGCCTGATACTTTCGAGCCCCGCTTCGACAAGCTTCCTGTAACGCAGAGCCTCGGCCCTGTATTCGGCGTCTGTCATCAGAAGGGCACCTCCTCGTCGGCTGTTTCAACGTTATCTCCAGCGTCCTCCTCGCGCAGAAGGGCCTGTTTCGATACCTTTTCAAGCCTTGCCTCATAGCCTTTGAGCAGCTTTTCGCAGTGCGCGGCAAGCCCCATGCCCTCCTCGTAGAGCCGCATGAGCTTGTCCAGCGGGACCGATGCGGCGCTCATAGCCGCCGATATTTCCTCGAGCCTGGAAAAGGCCTCCTCATAGGTCATTTTCTGTGTTTCCATTTGTCAATTCTCCAAAGCAACTCCTGTTATAACGGCGGACGCTCTGCCGCCCCTCATGCGTATACCCACGGCGTCATCCGGCGAAAGGGCCGCTATATCCTTGATTATCCTGCCTTCACCGTCGGTCACTATCGAATAGCCCCTTTCAAGCACGGCGCCCGGGCTGAGCGCACGAAGCTTTTCCACGCTTCCCGAAAGCTTATCCTCCGCGCTCATAAGCGCGGTCTTTGCCGTGCTGTCTATGCCCGAAACAAGCGCGCCGAGCCTTTCGCGGACGAGGCTTAACGCGTGCGCGGGATTTGCCATAGCCGCAGAAGCCGTGATGGCGTTAAGGGACCTTCGAGCGGTCATAACGGCGTCCTCCGCCGTATCCGAAACACTCTCCCTGTAATACTCAACGTTGGCCATCAGCTCGTCAAACACGGGACAGCATATCTCCGCCGCCGCGGACGGAGTGGGCGCACGAAGATCGGCGGCAAAATCGGCTATCGTAAAATCCGTTTCATGACCCACGGCGCTGACTACCGGCACGCGTGAGGCGAATATCGCCCTTGCCACGCCCTCGTCATTGAAGCAGGAAAGATCCTCATAGCTGCCGCCGCCGCGCCCGACTATTATGACGTCGCATTCCTTGAACCTTTGCAGCGCGCGTATGGACGCCGCGATGCTCTTTGGCGCTCCCTCCCCCTGCACACGGCAGGGCGCGAGCAGAATGTTCATACCCGGAAAGCGCCTTCTTGTGACGGTCACTATATCATGCAGCGCGGCGCCCGTGTCACTCGTGGCGACGCCTATCATACGGGGCAGCTGCGGAACGGGGCGCGCGTTTTCAAACACGCCCTCGGCTCCCAGCTTGGCTTTAAGGAGCAAAAACTGCCTGTAAAGCTCGCCCTCGCCGGAAGCCTTCATTCCTTCGGCGTAAAGCTGATACTTGCCGTCCCTGGGGTAGATGGAAACGGATCCGCGCACGATAACGCTCATGCCCTCCCTCGGTTCGAATCCGAGCTTTTCGGCCGATGAGCGGAACATAACGCAGGCCACCACCGCGTTCTCGTCCTTTAAATTAAAATAGAGATGTCCGGATGAGTGGCGTTTAAAGCCGCTTATCTCCCCGGACACCCTTATGCTCCTCAGGCGAGGATCGTTTTTGAGTATGCCCGAGGCATACTCGTTCAGCCTTGTAACGGTATAAACTGTTTCACCCGCCATACATCAATTCTCGCCGTTATTCGCAATACTGCCGAGCACGCCGTTAATGAATTTGGGCGAATCGTCGCCGCCGTACTTGGTGGCGATGCGCACCGCCTCGTTGATAATGACCTTTTTGGGGGCCTTTTTATCGAACGCAAGCTCAAAAACGGCTACTCTGAGTATCGAAAGGTCGACCTTCGGCATCCTGCCGACAGCCCAGCCCTTTGAAGCGGACGCGATTATGGCGTCGATCTCTTCGGCATGCTCGTTTATGCCGTCGAGTATGCCGTTTGCAAATTCGATATCCTCCTGCCCGGGCTCGCCCTCCATACCGGAGATCTCCTGCACGGTGGCATAGGTATCCTCACAGTCGAATAGTTTTTCATACGCCATTTTCATGGCGATCTCTCTTGCTGCTTTTCTGCTCATTTCAAATTCCGTCTGCTCAGCTTACGCGCGGAGCGGTATTCGGCGAATAGGTGTTGGTGACGACGAACTTCACGTTGGAGACCTTTACGCCGCCATAGGTTTCAATGTATTCCTTGAGCTCCCTGCGAACCTTTTCGGAAAGCTCGGGGATATTGGTATCGGCAAGTACGACTGCCTTCAGGGCAATGTCAACGTCGCTTTCGGGATTGATGACGACCTTGCTTACGCATTCCCTTATGCGGCCGTTGGACTTGACGTACTTCTGGGCCATACTGTCGATCGAAACGGCGGTGATGTATGCGCTGCCGTTCTCATCGGAGCTGAGAAGCGAAGCTTCCTCGCCCTTTTCCTTTTTTTCCTTGGGCTTGGAGCCGGTGAAGAGGAGCTTTATGGCGATTATGCCCAGTATGCCCGCAGCGGCGATTATCCCGATGCGGATATAGCCCCAATCAAGGCCGTTGCCCATGATCCTGTCCATAAGCGCGGTGACGTTCTCCTTGGGGAACACGCCCGTGACGAAGAGTATCACGCACACCATTATGCCGATGAATATGAGCAGTATGAACGCCAGCAATATCTTGTCAATAATTCTAGGCTTCATTTGTCGATCATTTCCTTTCGATTCCGAAGGGCTTATTTGACCCTTGCTTCAAGCTCCTGCCTGTCCTTTTTCTTATCGACCCTCTCGGGCTCGTCAAAGGTGACGTTCTGAACGAATACGTTGACTTCAACGACGCGCAGCGAGGTCATGGTCTCGATGGCGTTCTTGACCTCCTTCTGGATCTCGGCGCATACGTCATGGATGCGGAAGCCGTACTTGACGTTGACGGAAAGATCAACGGCGGCCTCCTCCTGACCTACCTCCACGTGAACGCCCTTGGTAAGATTCTTCTTGGTGAAAATACCGGAAATACCCTCGATCACTGTGCCCACAAGGCCGGAAACGCCCTTTACCTCGGAAGCGGCGAGACCCGCTATGGTGGCTACTACGTCGGGAGCGAAAACCACCTTGCCGTTTTCGGTAACGCTGATATCGGTTACGACTGCATTATCAAGTTCCATGTTAATGACCCTCCTGTTTATGGTTGGTTTAATTATACCAACAAAACAACGGTTTGTAAAGGGCGTAATTCCGTTTTTTGGCGTTTCGTCACTATCGCCCGGATACCCGCAAGGCAGTTTCAGGACCCAAGGGATATCCTGATCTTCGCCGCCGGAAGGCCCGTTTCGGATATCACTATATCGAGTATCCGCGCGACCTCCTCGTCGGTGAGCGCCGTGCCGCCTATCACTATGCTCGCGTCGTCCTTTTTGAGCGTTGCCGCGGCGTCGAGGAAGCCCTTGCCGCGTATCCGGCTCTCGATGGTGAATTCCTTTTCCATGTTGCTCACCAGCTCCATAAGCCTATCCTGCGCGTCCTTCAGCGCCTCGGGATCGGCGTTTTCGGAATTGATGATCGAGCGGAGAAACTCTATCTCCTGTGCGCGCACCTCACTCCTCTTTGCGCGGAACGAGTTGAAATAATCGTCAAACACGTTCACCATGGTCTCCTGCGATCCGCCGTCCTGAGCCTGCTCGTTCGCTTTGGCCTCCGCCGAGTCGGAATTGAACCTGATGTTCAGCCACACGGCGCCTATCAGAAGCACGGCGGCGACCGCAAGCACTATGAAGAACCTCTTGTTTTTTCTGATTTCCATATGATACCTCCGTTTATTGATCCATTAAAAACACGCTTACGCGATCCGGGCCTATGCCGAGCAGGGTCGTCACGGCGATGCTGAGCCTTGTGCGGACGCCCGGATCCTTCGCTCCCCGGGCCACGATTATCACTCCCGTGATCTCGCCCCCGCTTGCCGACGTCATCACTCTCACGCTGCCTGCGCCTTCGATGCTCGACAGTATCTCCTCGAGCCTTGCCTCGAGCCCGAGGCTGTCGGCGGTCTGCTCCTGCGCGCTGCACGCTTCGATGGACTTCATGCTATCGCAGGATATGCCGCCCGTAAGCAGGAATATGATAACCGCCGTCAATATGAGCGAAGAGCAGACAAGTATTTCAAGCCTTTTATCGTCCCTCAGTCTATCGACAAAGGATGCGGGCAGCGGTATTTTCATGATATCACCTCACAAAATGCACCTTATAAGTTCAAGCACGGCCTCGGCGCAGAGCACGGTTTCGATCACTGCGACGGCTCTTTTGGCGCTCTCGGCCGTTTTCCCGGTGGGAAGCATCGCTTCCGCCGAAGCCGCTATCACCGCGGCCGCGGCGATCCTAACAACAAGCGTTTTGACCATTTCACCATAATCCCGCTGTGATCCCGCCCGAAGCGATGAACACGAGCAGCGTAAGCAACAGCATACAGCACGAGGCCGCCGCGCAGGCGAACAGCAGCGAGGCCATATCGGCGGCTCCCGAAAACAGCTTTATCACCCTTTGATCCGCCGCGGGCTGCGAAAGCGCCGACGCCGCTCTGAATATGAAGCTGCCCGCAAGAAGCACCGCGAGCGGCCGCAGCGTCAAAGCAACGAGTATTATCACCGTCACGCAGCCGATCCCGTTTTTTATGAGCAGCGCACAGCCCATCACGCTGTCCACCGTGCCGCTCACCATCCCTCCGACGACCGGAACGAGCCTGTCTATCGCGTATTTCGCAGTGCGCAGGGTGACTCCGTCATACATGGAGAGCGTCAGCCCCCTGACGGCCGTCATGCCGAAATAAAATGCCGAAAGCAGACCCAGGAGCCATTTTGCAAGACGTTTTATCAGGCCGGAAAGCTCCGAAAGCCTGCTTCCGCCCGTTAAAGCGTCCGCCACGCAAAGCACTCCGCCCAACGAAACGAGCGGCAGTATCACGCTTTCGATCACCTTCATTACCGTTCCCGAAAGGAACACGAGCATCGGGCGGAACAGCCCCGCCGTGGATGGCGCTCCGAGGGACACCAGCAGCGTGCTGAGTATAGGCGCGGCCTTTTCCGTGAGCTCGCCCGTTTTGGCTATCGCGCTTCCGGCTTCCGCAAGCAGCGAGGCGAATATCCCCGCCGTTATCGCCGCCGCTGCTCCGCAGAGTATGAGCGAAAGCACGGGTTTATGTCCCTCGCCGCCTATCATGCCCGAAAGCGAGGTCAGCACGGCCGCGCCTACAAGCGCAGTCATTGCCCCAAGCGACGCCTTGAGTTCCTTGGAAAACAGCGCCTTTGCCGCATCCCACAAAACGCTTTCGCCGCTTCCTCCGCCCTCTGCATAAAACGCTACCAGCTCCGGAACGGAATCGGCGTCCGATATCTCTCCGAGCATATCCGCGTATTCGTCAAGTGCGCTTAAGTCGAGCTCGCTCAGCTGGCGCTCAACCTCTTCGGAAAGCTCCCCGCGGCTCACGGGCTCGGGCGTTTCCTCCGCTTCAAGGGCAAACGCGAAGGCCGGCAGCACAAAAGTCAATACGATCGATATGACCGCAAGCAGGCGGCGCATCAAAAGCCTTCCTCAACGAGCCGCAGAAGGCTTGATGCAAGGCTCAGCAGCCAAGGCAGGGCCGCCGACATGAGCATCAGCCTGCCGCAGATCTCCGTTTTGACCGCAAGCGCGTTTTCGCCGGCGTCACGGCATATCCCGCTTGCGGCTTCGGTGACGTACGCCGTCCCGAGGATCTTGACCATTACTCCGACAATGCCGCTCTCAATACCCGTTTTTTCGGCAAACCCGCGCAAAAGCTCAGCGGCGCCGCTGAACTCCGACACGGCAAAGCCCAGAATTATAAGCCCTCCCGCAAGCGCTACCTGCATGCCCATTTCGGGCCTTATGCTCCTGACCGTGAGCGAGAGAAGAGCGGTTATTACCGCCAATCCCGCGATCTTGTATACGTCCATACTCAGTAAAGCTCGAAAACGCTCCTGATGCTGTCAAAGAGGTTTCCTATAAGTCCTATCACCATCATCAGCACCACTGCCAGCCCCGCGACCGCGGTGATCATGGCGATATCGTCTCGCCCGGACTGCTTCAAAAGCTGGCAAGCCGCCGCAACAAGCATGCCTATGCCGGCGATCCTGAAAACGATCTCCAATCCCATCCCGATCTCCTCTGTCAAAGTATCAGAAGCGCGGCCGCAATTCCCAAAAGCAGCGAGAGCTTTTGAATCAGCCTGCCGCTTTTGCCGCCTTCGGCGGAGGCCTCGGCGCATACCCTTTCGAGCCTTAAGCAGGCGGACCCCAGTCTTTCGAGCTCGGCGGCGGAGTCGCCCTTGCCGAGTGCGGAAAAAAGCTCGTCAAGCACCGCCGTCGCCTCGGGCACAAGCTCGGGCTTCACGGCTTCGGAATATGCTCGTGCAAGATCACAGCCGCGCCGCATAAAGCCGCAGACGCCCTCCCAAAGCGGCTTGAGCCCGCCCGACGCGCGCAGTCTTTCGGCCGCCTCGTCCAAGGGTATCCTTTCGGAACAGACGAATCCTTTAAGCCTTGCGATATCGGCGCTCAGCGCACGGGTATTTTTTATGCGAAGCTCCATGCGCGACGCCCTTACCGCGCCTGCCGTCACGCATGCCGCGAACACCGCGCCCGAGGCCAAAAGCCTTGCCGCGCTCATGATCCAAGCGGGAGTATCCTGAGCAAGCTCCCGCTCCTTTTCACCAACAGTACGCGTTTGAAAACGCCCGACGCGATAAGCTTTTTCAGCGACGATCTGCTTTGAAGCTCGTCCCCGGACGAGGCGTGCACGGAAGCTATCACGACCGTTCCGCAGGCGGCGGCTTCGGCTGCCGCCTGCGCGTCGTCCTCCCCGCCCAGCTCGTCTGTAACGATCACTTCGGGGCTCATGCTTCTGATGAGCATCCGCATCGCCTCCGCCTTGGGCGCAAGCTCCATCACGTCGGTCCGCGCGCCAACGTCGAAGGAAGGCGCTCCGTCCACGCAGCCGGCAAGCTCGCCGCGCTCGTCGGCGATCGCCGTTCTGCACGGAAGCACGCCTATCCCGTCGGATACGCATCGCGCGATATCACGAAGCAGTGTGGTCTTGCCTCCTGCGGGGGGCGCGGCGATAAGCGTTGAAACCGGTCTGCCTTGATACGTCATGTAGGGCAGTATGCTTTCGGCACAGCCCGTCACCTCGCGCGTTATGCGGATATTGAAGCTCGTCACCTTTGTCAGCCGTATTATCCGGCCGTCCTCGACTACCGGCCTGCCGCAGACGCCCACTCTTGTGCCGCCGTCGAGCGTCAAAAAGCCCTGCTTGAGCTCATCCTCCATCGAGTAGACGGAATGCCTGCAAAGCTTTTCAAGCAATTCGTGCGCATCCTGCGTCGAAAACACGGCTCCCGGGACGATCGCTTCGTCCTTGGCCGTGATCACCTGCGGCGGCCTTGCCGTGCGAAGCCTTATCTCCTCTATCGGCACGTCCGTCATACGCGATCCGATCGCGGCGGATATCCCATGCGGAAGCAGGGCGAGCACCGCCATTATCCTATCGTTGTAAGTGTTTGCCAATTGAACAATGATCCTTTCGGGTGCGACCGTAGGCCGATCCGACCCGATAAATCATTATGAAATGATGGGGTTTTATATGCTGTCGATTATCGGTAAGTGCTGTCGGACGGGCGTGCTAAACTTTTCGCACGAGCGTACGACGATATGCTTCTGCGAATGAGATCTCCCGCACATGCACAAAAAATGCCGGCAAGCTGAGCACAGAGCGTTTCTTCTTTCAGCAGCAGCTCGGCAAAGCCCGAAGCGCGTCCTTTTTCCGCATAGATCAGTATCGCTGTCAATACCGGAACCGCGCCGGCGGCGCCCAATCCTGCCTTCAGGCCCAGCAGAGCCGCCGTTGGAAGGCTTGCAGCGCCTATAAGGTATGCCGCGGTCTCGCCCTCCGGAAGCATTGAGCCTATCAGCAGCGCGGAAGCTATCGAAGCGGGTATCACGAGAAACGATCCTGCGGTTTTCCCCCCTTTGAACGCCGCCCCGAAAAGCCATGAGGCCGCAAGGAGACACGCGGGCGAGACCTCGATCCCATCAGATACCCCCACTGAAAAAGCGCTAAGCGCGTTCATACAAAGCACGAAGAAAAGGCCCGTTCGCCTGTCCGTACCGGCTTCCTTTAAAGCTTTGTCAGCTGCGCCTCCGATGATAAGAACCGTCAGCATAAGTTCAAGCATTGTGCTTATGCGCATAAAAAAACCCCGCAAATGATTCTTTCGATATCATTCGCAGGGCGATCGTTATTTATTCGTTCATCCCAGCCGCAGGAAAGCCGCCATTGAGCCCGTTTGCTTTCCGTCACGGCGGTAGGAATAGAACAGCCCGCTTTCCTCGAGCGTGCAGTGATCCATGATCGAAATGCTCTCAAACGGCACGCCGGCGTCCATGAGCTGAATGATCGCGGCGGCGCGAAGGGCAACGTAGCCCTTATCGCTCTTTTCACCGACGCCTGCAGTGTAGATATCCGGGCAGTCGAATTCCTTTGCAAAGCTTTCGGCAAGCTCGGTCTCCACCTCGAAGCATTTTTCGCAGATGCACGGCCCGACGGCGGCGATCATGTTTTGGGGCTCCGCGCCGTATTCGATTTGAAGCCTTTGCACTATCTTCTGACCGATGCGCTTGAACATACCCTTCCAGCCCGCGTGAGCGAGCCCTATGGAGCGAGTAACGCGGTCATATACGAAGAACGCGCTGCAGTCGGCATGGCAGGTCATAAGCGTCACGTCGGGATCGTTCGTCACAAATCCGTCGCAGAAATCGAAGGGCTCCCTTGCGACGCCGCGCCCGCCGTCCTTGCCGGTCAGCTTCAGGATATTGTCGCCATGCTCGTGCCGAACGAGGGCAAGCTCCGAAAATTCGAGCCCGTAAGCGTCGGCCAGGCAGTGATAATTGGCCATAATATTTGCCCATGGCTCGTCGCGGCTCGTGCCGAGATTCAGCGAATCAAACGGAGGCTCCGACACGCCGCCTATGCGCGTTGTGAAGCCGTGAGAAAGCGAGGGTTCCCGAAGGAACCTCTCGGACACGATTATTCCCACGCCGTGCTTCTCGATATAACGGTCGTCGCGCACGGCGTTTTTGAGCAAAAGCTTTGCGTTATTTGACATCCTTATCGCCGAGCAGGAGCTTGAGCTCCTCCATAAATGTGTTGATATCCTTGAAAGAGCGGTATACGGAGGCAAACCTGACGTAAGCGACCTCGTCGAGATCCTTCAGACGGTTCATCACAAGCTCGCCGATCTTGATGGTGGTGACCTCCTGCTCGAGGGAGTTGTTTATCTCGCGCTCGACGTCCTCAACCAGCGCGTCCATTGCCGCGGCGGAAACGGGCCGCTTTTCGCAGGATTTGCGCACGCCGCGCAGTATCTTGCTTGAGTCGAAATTTTCCCTCGTGCCGTCGCGCTTGACGACAATGATGGGCATCTCCTCCACCTTTTCATAGGTGGTGAAGCGCCTGCCGCAGTTGGTGCATTCGCGGCGGCGGCGAATGGCGGCGCCGTCTTCGGTGGGTCTTGAGTCAACAACACGGCTTTCGGTGCACTGACAATATCTGCATTTCATAAATCACTTACCCGCACAGGAACATGCCCCCGCGCGATCCTTTCGTGGGTCTTCAAGATATTGTATCACACTTTTTCAAAAAGCGCTATATCTATTTTGAAATTTCGTTATATTCGTTATGTTTCACACGCCCTCCGCCTGAACGATTATAACGTCGTCGCCTATCTTCTGGATCTTACAGTAGGGTATCACGATCTCGTCGGGACCTCTCAGCAGGCCCATGAATTTTGCGGGCCCGGGAACGATCAGCGAGCTTATGACGCCCGTGCAGTCGTCAAGCTCCAGATCGCACACACAGCCAAGCCTGGCTCCGTCGCAAATATTGATTATTTCCTTGCGCTTCATTTCCGAAAACGTCGTCAATGCCATTTCAAATTCCCCTTTAACAGTTTGTCTGTAAATGATATGCGCCGTTTCGGGAAATAATAGCTGTGATAATTCTGACGGCGTCAGCCGGGAAAGAGGAAAGCATGCTATGTAAATACTGCGGAAATAGTAACTTGCGCCGCGCGGTCTACTGCGCCGAATGCGGGAGAAAGCTGAAAAGCGGGAGCGAGCCGACCTTTTACAGGGTGTTCCTTATGCTGTCGCTCGTTTCATTCGCCCTCGTGCTTACAGTCGGCGCGGGACTTGGATGGCTGCTCGTCAAGGGGCTCGAGATCAAGGAGCCGGCTGCGGAAGCGCAGCCATCGGCGGCTCCCGACGCGGCTCCGGCTTCGATCGCAAACGCTGACGATCTTGCTCCCGTGAACGCATTCGTCGATTTCATAAACGGAGGCGGCGCCGGGCTTATCAAAACGGCGCTGCCGGAAATATACGCGGAAAAGCTTTTGACAGCCTCGGGTCTTCCGGAAGAGACGAACGCGGAGCTTGCAAGGCGCATGATGATTAAGAAAATCACCGCAAAATACGGTGATTTCGAAATGCTGGATTATGAGCTTCTGTCAAGACGCGAGCTTGGGTCCGAAGCCGGGCGCGAGCTCACGCTGCGGCTCATACTGCTTCCTTCGCTCAAAACGCAGGTCGTAAGGCTTGAAGTGCGCCTTTACGGGGACGAATGGAAGATCGCGCCGGAAAGCCTGATTTAAAGTCACACGAGCGTTTCAAGCGCGTCTCTTACGCTGCGCACGGTGACGATCTCGGCGCCTTCGACGGTCTTTATGCCCGAAAAATACGGCGCGATCACGCGCGTATAGCCGCGTCTTACGCACTCGTTCACACGGTTGAGCATCCTGTCAACGGGGCGTATCTCGCCCGTCAGGCTCACTTCTCCAATCACCGCCGTCCTCTCGGGCAGGCGCTTATCGAATACAGAGCCCGTGACGGCAAGCACCACCGCAAGGTCAGCCCCGCGGTCGTCAACGCGTATGCCGCCAACGACGTTGGTATAAACGTCCCTCTCCCCCGTCCTTATGCCCGCGCGGCGTTCGAGCACTGCGAGCAGGAGCATCAAGCGGTTGCCGTCCATGCCCGCCGCCATACGGCGCGGATTGGCATATACCGTTGAGGCCAGGAGCGACTGTATCTCGACCAGTATGGGGCGGTTGCCCTCCATTACGCAGGTGACGGCGCAGCCCGTGTCGTTATTGCCGGAAAGGAACATCTCGGATGGATCGGACACCTCGGCCATGCCGTCGCCGCGCATCTCGAATATGCCTATCTCGTTTGTGGAGCCGAAGCGGTTCTTGACCGCGCGCAGAAGCCTGAACGCATCATGTCTGTCGCCCTCGAAATAGAGCACGGTATCGACCATGTGCTCGAGCAGCCTGGGGCCCGCTATCGCGCCTTCCTTTGTAACGTGGCCTACTATGAACACTGCGCAGCCGTTGACCTTTGCGATGCGTGTGAGCGCGGCAGTCACTTCGCGTATCTGCGTGATGCTGCCCGCGGCGGATGCGATCTCCGTGCATACCATCGTCTGTATGCTGTCGATTATGAGGAACGCGGGCTTGACCCTTTCGACCTCGTTTTCGATCGCGGAAATGCTCGTTTCGGTCATTACGAGCAGTTCGCCCGAAACGCCGCAGCGCGCCGCTCTCAGTTTGAGCTGCGCCTTGGATTCCTCGCCCGAAACGTAAAGCACAGCGGCGCTTTTCAAAAGATTGCTCGCCGCCTGCATCAAAAGCGTGCTCTTGCCTATGCCGGGATCGCCGCCGATGAGTATCACCGACCCCGCGACGATGCCGCCGCCCAAAACGCGGTCAAGCTCGCCTATTCCGGTCCCGGTGCGCTCGGCGTCGCTCCCCTCCACCGAGGCAAGCTTCACAGCGCCGTGCCCCGCGCTCATTGCCGAGCGCTTGGGGGCTTCCTTGACCGTCATTTCGACGAGCGTGTTCCAGCTGTTGCACGAGGGGCAGCGGCCGAACCATTTGGCGGTCTCATATCCGCATTCCCCGCAAACGAATTTTGTTTTTTCCTTGGGCATTTTATTATTCCGCCGTACTTTCCTTGGGGATGAGCGCGTATTTCAGCACGTCCCTTTCCCTTGTGGTGACGTCCATCCAGATCACGCGGCCTTCGCCCGCGCCAAGGAGCTGTGCAAGCTCCCTTTCGGGCGTGATGCGGAAGCTTTCGCCTGACTTGAACATGTAAACGTAGATCGCCTCGTCGATGCTGTACGCGACGAAATCCTCATCCAGTATGAAATCCACGACTCCCTGCGCTATGGCGTGAGAATCGAGCTTTTCGGCTTCGGAAGCGGGCGCGTAATACAGCGTGGATTTTTCGCTGTAATGCGCATCGATCCAAACGTAATAGCTTCCGTTGAATTCGGGATCGTGCACGTACGTATCGACCGCCTGATCCTTAATTCCGGAGCTGACAAGATCGATACGCTTCATGGTGCTCGCCATCCTGCCGTCCTCGAACCGCTCGGTGCCGTCGGACGCCCAGATAAGCGTGCCGCCGTGCATATAAGGCGCGCTCGTGCCATAGGACGAGGACGTGAACATGGCCACGACCGTGGTTTCCTGAGTTTCAAGATCGCACACGAAAAGCTTGTCGCGATTCGTGCCGGTGCGCTCGATCCATGAGATATAGTGCCCATCGAGCCTTATAATGGGCTGGCCGACGTACACTTTTTTTATCACGATGGGATCCACGTCAAATCTGCCGAAGCGGTAGGCGCAGATATCGCCGCCGCCCTTGAGATCGGCGTCGAGATAAACGAGCCATTCGTCGTTGATCACGGGATAAATGAAATGAGCGTTGCGCGGCTTGATCGGCAGCTCGGTGACGGAGCCCGTTGCGGTGTCGTATTCGAGCAGACCGCACATACGCACGTTGTCGCCAACTATCTTGCCTGCCGAGAAGAACATCTTGTCATGCACGAAGCAGGGATCGCCGAACCAATAATACTGCAGCTCGGGAGGTATCACGACTTCCTTCTCGTTCTCCTCGGGTGAATAAGAGGTCATGGGATGCGGCGTGGGAGTTGGCACGGGCGAAACGTAAGGAGTCGGCGTGACAACGAGGATATCCTCTTTTGTAAAGAGCTTGGATACCTTGGCAACAAGGCCGTCGGGCGGAAGCGGAGTATCGACGTGGAACACCGTTTCCAGCACAAGCATTGTCGCAAGCGCGAGAAATGCCAGCGCGGCCAATCCTCCGACAACACAGAGCAGCAGCTTTATAAGGGGCCCCCAATTGCTTGCGTTCAGGGACCTGCGGCGGCGGCTGTATCTTTTCCTGCGATAGCGCTTTTTCAACTGAAAGTGTCCTTTCATGGAACTGTTATAAGATATTATACCACATATGGGAGCAAATAAAAAGGGGGCAAAGCCCCCTTAACGATTATTTTTGTCTTAAGCTTTCTTTTCCCTGTTGATCAGCCTGTAAAGAATAGCCGCAAGCACGCCGCCCGCAAGAGGAGCAACGATGAAGATCCAGCAGACTTCGATGGGCCCGTTTTCACCCTGGAAGGCCTTGATCAGAGCGGGACCGAAGGTCCTGGCGGGGTTGACGGAGGTGCCGGTGAAGGAAACGCCGAGGATATGGACCATCGCAAGAGCAAAGCCGTTAACGATGCCGGCGCCGTGGAAATCGGGCTTGGAGGTGGTGGCCATTACGGTGTAAACGAAGCCGCAGGTGAGGATGACCTCAACGAGGATCGCGATGCCGATGGATACCTGACCGCCGCCGAGCGCTTCGGGCAGAGTCTGAAGGCCGTTGGTGGCAAGGCTGCACTGAGGACCTGCGCAGAGAGCGAGCAGGGCAGCGCCGGCGATGGCGCCGAGGAACTGAGCACAGCAGTAGAACAGGAACTCAGTGAAGGAGATGCGGCCGTCGATCAGCATAGCGATGGATACGGCGGGATTGACGTGGGAGCCGGAGCGGTAGCCGATGGTGTAGATGCAGACGATCAAAGCAAGACCGAAGCCGGCGGCGATTATTGCGTTAAGCAGAGCGCCTTCGGCGCCGACGCACGCAACGCTCGCGATACCGCATGCGAAGAACACAAGGAACAGTGTGCCGATAAACTCGGCAAAGAATTTTTTAACCATATAATGCCTCCTTGAAATTGGTATCTATATTCTATATCATTTGCGATCGGATTTCAACCTTTTTTTCAAAAATAGAAGAACTGATTTTTCACAAGGGCATATCTTGTGTTCAAAATCACTTTTGTGAAAATATACTTTGTTTAGGGCTTTACAAAAGCGTTTTCGTGAAGTATAATAGCAAAGCAGTTTGAAAATCGCTTGGGGCTTTAGCGAAGTTGGCTATCGCGCTACACTGGCAGTGTAGAGATCACCGGTTCGAATCCGGTAAGCTCCACCAAAGCGGAATCAGACGAACTTTTACTTCTGGCCCACAGGGTTCGCGGTAAGAGTAACGATCTGAGGACGCAAAAGTTTTGCCACCTCCTGATGGGGGTGGCACTTTTCGTTTTGGAGCTGATGAATCATCAATGCATATATGGCATTGTATAGTTTTATAAATTCCGCAAAGCCACCGCAGCTACCGAAAAGCCACGCAGCACATATGGGTATCTTGTTACTCTGATGAGCGGATTCGTTGCAGTCATCGTAAGCAATGCCGCTGTATTGCTATTGTTCTTTGCCGCCGGAGACTACCATAATTACGGTGTCGCAGGATTGTTCTATGCGTTTGGAATAATCATTGCTGTTTTCACGCTGGCAGGGATCATAGCAAGGACGATAATAAATAGCTTTCAAATGTTTAATGCATACGCTTCGTGAAAACGCAATCTGCACGTGCGCAAATGTAAAGCGCATTTGATTGACTGCAGCGGCATGAAATGGTATGCTTTCATCGTAAACGACCGAACACTTTACCCAACGAACTGAAAGAGGTGAAATCATGCTGTTCAACGAAATGCTTATGAAAAGGCGCAAGGAGCTTGGAATGACGCAGGACGATCTTGCGGAAAAGCTCTCTGTAAGTCGTCAATCTGTCAGCCGGTGGGAAAACGGCGAGTGTATGCCGGATTCCGAAAAGCTTCTTCGACTTTCCGACGTTCTCGGTATCAGCCTTGACGAACTTACCGGAAGAGAAGTCAAAATCGAACCCATCATACTTGAAGCACCGAAGCTACCGAAAGCAAAGAAGCCGTCTTTTCTTCGAGTGCTGATAGCCGCAGCGGTTTGTCTGGTTATCGGAGCGGCGGGATTTTTGCTTGGCAGATATATTTTGCCGCACATAAATACCGATACCCTGTCAGAAAAAGCTTCGAAAGCTCTGACAGTTGAGGACTTTTCCATGGGTTACTATTCCGCGGATGGGGAATATAGCTTGATTTTCACTTCCAATGCAGTCGACAACGGAGTGATCCGCTTTTATCCCTCAAACAGCAATGCCGAAGCCGTTTCTGCAAAAACGATTTCCTGCGGAAATGGAGTATATGTGGCGGACGTCATGCTCGAACTCGGCGCGAGATATGACAAAGCGGTGTTTACCGCCAACACGAGTGAAGGAGAGCAAAGCACCGTGTTCTTGTCTCAGATCATTGTTTGCAACGACGGAGGGATCTCATATAACGATCATACAACATTCAGCAGTGCAAAATCGACGTCGGTCGAGTATCACGGCAGCGTTATTCCGGAAAATGGGATCGTAGTTGGATTTGATGACTCCGATAACAGCAAGTGTTCTATAGAACTTTTGGAAACGATCACGTATTCCGATGAAGACTATATCGTTCCGTTTGACCGTGATAAAACGCTAAATGAGATGTATGCCCATGTTCGCACAACATACACGGATCTCAGTGAGGAAGATGCCATGAAGCTGGCCATACAGATCACAGATCGAATAGAGATGATAAACAAAGCATTATGCGAAAACGATGCTGAAGGTCTGGATTATACACTGACGGAAGACGGTTCAAAGATCTATAATATCGGCAGGGTTGTCGATGACGTTCTTGAGGTGGATGGAACATGAAAAAACATACAGTAATTATACTTTTACTTGTCTGCATGCTGTTGTTCGTTTCATGCGTGAATTCAAAGTATGCCCGTGTCGTCGGAGACTATGATACGTCAGCGCTTAAGGGCAGCTTCATAAGCTCCGATAACGGGGCGTATCAAATTGGGAAAAACAGTCTGGGCAGGCCGGTGTTTAGGGATACGGACAAAGCATGGGAAGCTTTCATTAAAGACTATGCTGTAGGGATATCGGCAATCCAAGCTGCGTTTAACCTTGATCTCATATCAAAACAGGACTACAGGTTTTATTTGACGTACGGTCTGGATATGCCAGAAAGAACAGATGCTGCCGTTGAGGAACAATGCAAGGACGTATCGTACTTCTTGCAGATATATAAAAATAGTTTTCGATAATAAATAAGTTGTTCGTTTTCATGGAGCTGCTCACGCGGCTCTTTTTCTTTTCCCGCACATTCGTCAAACCGACCACGGTCTGCTATCATATTCTCAGAACCACAAGGAGGATAATGCTATGCGGACCGTTTTCAAAATACTGCTTGCCCCGGCATGGCTGCTGCTTGCTGTACTGAAGCTCGCGTTCAGGCTCGCGGCAGGCGCGGCGGCATTTGTACTCGCGATCGGTGGAGGACTGCTGCTCGTTTACGACCTGTTTCTGCTGATCATCGGTCTTGGCTCAAAGGAGCTTATGCTCCAACTTTTGACCATCGGCAGTCTGCTGATCGCCATCCCACTCATCGCGGGAGTAATGACCGGCTTACTGGAAGCGGCGCAGGAACCTATCAAAGAATTCATTGAATCATGAAAGGAGGATACTCACATGGATATCACATACACCAAACACGGAGACTATTACTACCCCGACCTTGCACTCCCGCCCCAACCAACCGGGGATATCGGCCGCTTCGGACGTATGCGTAAGAAGTATTTGAAGGAGTATCAGCCCGACACCTTCGCGCTGATGCTGATGGAGAACACTCTGACGCAGCATCTCATGGACATTGACCACGAGGCGAAGGAGCAGATCGAGCTTATTACCTCCCAGCTCGCCCAAGCCGAAGGCGTGACCGAAGACCTCAAAGCCCGTAATCAGCTTGGATGGATCCGCGCCATGAATTCCTGCCAGGTAAGAGCTGAGGAGCAGGTCATACGCGAAATAGTTCTTTCGTAAAAGAAATAATGGACTGCGCATAAAGCAATATGCAGTCCATTATTCTACGCATACACAAAAGGAGTTCTTTTGACTTGTTTTCGATGAGATCAGTATCCTTCGCTTTCAAGCCGTGCATAGAGCTCATCATACGCTTTTTTATCCGCGTCCTGCCATGACATGCCCTGATTGCGATAGCGCATTGCAAGAGGCTTCAGGTCATTTCTATAGTATCCTTCGCACTCATAGGGACGATCATAGGCGATTATCACCATCCGTTGCTTATCGACGGTGATGCGGAAGTCGGTCCCGATGCTGTCTCCGGAGATCGGATCATCATCGATCACAAATGTCGTTGTCCAAACATCCACGGTGATCTCGCTTTCGGACTCACTGACCACATCTATTTGGCCTGTTTCGCCGCGGGAAACTTCGAGGACGTTTCGATGCCCACCGTAGAGCCTGCACTTATCGATCTCAAGTTGATTATCATAAAAGAACAGATCTGTATCCTCATTTCTGTCCATAATATCCGAATAATCCGCGAGTTCGAGAGTAAGATAACGCCCGGCGTTATAGCGGCGCATCAGCTCCGCCGCGAGCCATTCGACCGTTACCGGATCGGGCCTTTCATTGGGATCCGGAGTCAGTTCCGGGGTTTCGGTCGGTTCGGGCGTTGGTTCTTCCGTACCGGAAGCAGTTGGCTCAACGGTCGGCACCGTCGTATCCTTTGCGGGGATCTCTGTTTCCGTAACGGGAACAGGCGTATTGTTTGCCGCAGTCTGTTCCGATCCGTTTCCCTTGCATGAAACAAGGCAGAAAAGAGCAGCGACGCATAAAAGCATACTGATAATGCTCTTTGTTGATCTGTTCATCTTTTGAACTCCTTTCAATAACCGTGGTCGGTCAGCCATTGGGCGTCGCGGATTATCTGCTCATGCAGGACTTCATACGCCATTTGTCCGGCTTCCTGCCATGAACAGCCCGATTCGATATACCTTGCCGCGAGAGGCTTTAAGCCGTAGGTATAATAGCCGTCGCCGACGTCTCTGTCAAAACCGATCACGGTAAATCCATTGTCATCCTTGCGTATCGATAAAATGATCTCTTCGCCAACTCCCCGGCTGACTCCATCGGCGATCTCGGTATAGACGTAGAAGCGCGCTTTGATAAGCTCGTTCGTATCATCTATTGTTTCAAGGATCTCGGCAGTGCCCGGTTCTACCGATACAAGCGGCTTCAGCGCGCCGAGGCTGACCCTTTCCGCCTGCAAAACAGCGTCCCAATAGAACAGATCTGTCTGTTTATTTCTCTCCATTATATCGGAGAAATCGCATGCTTCGCCCGTTTTCCTGCCGAGCCAGTATCGGTACATCAGCTCCGACGCAAGCTGTTCGACGGTAATGACCTCGGGAGTGATCTCGGCTTTGGCTTTTTTCAGCTCTTCCGTAATCAGGTTTTCCCTTATCGCTTTCTCATCAGCTGAGGCATTGACGGCGTCAAGCTCCGAAAGCATATGCTCAAGACGATCCGCCCTCTGCCTTGCGCCTTCCTGTTCGGCAAGGACGCGGGTATAGCTAAGATATGCTCTGTCGATGGGGATGAGGTCAAGCCCTGCACCGTGAGAAGGAACCGTTCCGAAGATATCTTCATACATGACGGCAAATGATTCAAAGCCCGCAGAGTCAAACTCAATGCTCTCTATGTACAATCCCTTCGTGTTTTCCCATAATTGAACGGTACAATCCTCCGTGCTGAACCTTGTTCCGTCCCTTGAGATTAGGTTCAGCGTTACATGCGCCGTGTAGCGGAAAGCCTTCTGTTCAGCCTGCAGGTCTGAGATCTCCAGCTCAACAGCGTTTGCGCCGTCGGGGAAATAATCTCCAAAAGCAAGCAGGTGATCAACGTATGCAGCGGAAAGATAATTGCCGCGATCCGATAAGCTGTCTCCGCGGAAGCAGCGGGCCGCCGCTTCATAATCGCAGAAAGAAAGCGAACGGAAAGCATCGTTTAACAGGGCTTCGATACGCTCCCGATCGGCATCGTTTGCCGTTTTTTTAGGAGAAACGGCATAAACGATACTGCCGATACCGGGAACCTCTGCCGCAAGCGCTGGGCGTGCGGCGAATACTACGGAGGCAGCGATAAACAGCACTGCTATAATCGCCGCTGCTGCAGAAACAGGCTTCCAAAGCCTCCTCTTGTGTCTTGAACAAGACGTGTTTCTTGCTTTAAGCTCCAAAACTGTATCGGAAATCATTTTCGTATAGCTTTCGGTCATAGGCGGAACGAAAGCATCAACGGCCTTTTTAATCTCTTTATCGTCCAATTTCATTAGACTTCTCCTTCTATATAGGCTCTGATGAGTTCACGTGCACGTGCAAGCCTACTCATCACGGTACTTTGCGGAGCATCAACTATCAAAGCGATTTCTCGGGTTGAATAGCCGAGCTTATAGTATAAAACGGTCACTTCGCGTAATTCCTTGCTCAGTCTGCCGACTGCAATGCTCAAATCCATGCTTTCTTCATTATCTTTCATCTCTGCCGGTATGTCTTCCGTAAGCTCTGCGGACCGCTGCCTTTGTTTAATAAGGAGCAGACACTCATTTCTGAGGATAGCAAACATCCACTGCCTGAATTTCACTTTGCTCCTGAGCGTTTCCAGACTGTCGAATGCTTTGATGATCGCGTTATGCACCGCATCCTCCGCATCCTCACGTGTTTTTGTGATACTGAAAGCATAGGCGAACATTTCGCCCTTCAATGCGGCTATGCTGTTAAAAAACCAATCCGTTCTTTCCTGAGCCATACAGGTCTGTTCCTATTCAAAGTTCTTGATTATCATAGCAAGAAAGCCCACGTTGCTTCCCGTGTTAACTGCGCAGAAGCTGTTTGCGAAAAGCAGATCGTCCGCATAAACTTCTTTAGCAAAGTCGATCAAGTTTCCGTCCCAATAGCGGTAGTCTATCACATAGACCGTGGAATAATGGCCGCAGAGGAACGCAAGCATGGGATTTCCAAAACTCTCTTTTACAACGATGAGCACCGATCCGTCCGTAACCTCCGTATTCGTGATCACCGAAAAAGGATTGTTGCCGCCCGCAAAGGTCATGTACTTTGCAGACGCGGGAAGCGCGGAAACGTCGGCGACCATAGGGCGATCCTCCGTGACTCCGTTTTCATCCGTAACGGTAAGCGTAACGCCTTCCGAAACGGGGTAAAACGCTTCGACCGTTTCGGAGGGAAGGAGCTTTTCATCGCCGCCGCTTTCGGAATAGAACGAACCGAGGAAGCCTTCATAGCCTACGGTGCTGTGATCGCGGAGCGGTATCGGATCTATGCCCTTTGCTTCGCAGAATGCCTCGTAACCCAAGTACGCTCCCCGCGCAGTCCAATGATGATCCGTTCGGAAGTAGATAAACTCATCGCTGTGCTCAACAAGCCTATTCCAGACGGCGATCTTGTTCACGCTTTGGGGCATTGCGGCATATATGGAGGAAATACACTCATGGGTGTCGATGTAATCGGGAACGAGTTTCTTTGCCTCTTCGGGCAGTATTATTCCGTAAGCGGTGGGAATTATCAGCGAATAGACCTTTGTTTCACCCGACAGCGCTTCTGACGCTTCACCGACCAGCTCAGCGTATTTCGCGACAGTGCTTTCGTTATAAACGCATTTTTCATATGCCCTGTTGCCGACACGGAAGATGTCCGTCCTGCCATATGCGGCATAGTCCATCGGAAGCGTTTTTGCTTTGCTGCACCCCATTGAAAACAGCACGGGCAGCAGCACGAGCCATATCAGGTTTTTTGTTTTGAGCCTTCTTTTGGCAATGCTCATCATATTCTTCTCTTCATTTCAAAATGGTTTCCGCGCCTGAAACGTCGCTCGTTATACATACTATAACGTATAGATCTCGTTCCAGCCAAACGGCGTTATCGTATTTTGAAACCTCCCCGGGATCATATCGCTCGGCGTCATGCCGGCGCGATCCAATATATCCTTGTATTGAATCGCGGATAGCCGGAACATCGGAGGCCTGCTTTGCCCTGCACATGATGACCGTGTCTGCATGACCGCCGCCGCAGGTGTACATCTTGACCTCCGCGCCATCGGGCATATCGGTAAAGAGGTATGCGGCATATTCGCCTGCGTCCTCAAGGTCTGCCGTATAATGCACTTCGGTAAGAAGCTTCGTCAGCGTTTTCTCTGCATCAAACGGCTCGTCCGCCTTCGGCGCGCAGGCGGGGACCAATAAGATAATGCATATGCATACGGTCAGCAAAATTATAGTATTGGCGCCTTTTATTATATCACGGCGGAAATAATTCTTCACGAAGACAGCCTGCCTTTAGGTTAATACTTGTCATACTGATAAAGCACTCCGGAGCCACATGAAACACATTGTCGGGATGATGGACAGATCAAGAGCATTATCGACTGTCCATCATCCCCGAATCACAATAAAAGATCAGTCATTAAATGACCAGGTTTTTCCTCCGTCCGAGGTGGTGAAGCTGTGGATGATGGTTTCTCCATACTCACCGCGGTCACGATACCACATGCTGACGAACACTACTCCGTTATCGCCTTCAAAATACGGAGCAAACGCAGCGGAGATACCGTAACCCGCATATTCTTCGGGGATCTCCAAATTCATATCCTGCCAGGTATTGCCTCCGTCAAATGTGCCGAATACTTTGAACGCAACTATATCATCGGCTCCAGTATCGACCTTACAGAGGAAGCCCGTAGTTTTTGAAATGATGCAAGCGCCTGTGACTTGCCCTGAAAAACCGTTGTTGTGACCAAACTCATAATAGTTTGTTCCGTCATCCGTCCGCCAAATGGTATGGACTTGACGGTTGGCAGTCGTTTCGCCGCTGACCACAACGATCCAATCGTTCCCGACAAAGCCCAGAGCGGGCATCAGGTTCCCGCCTTCATTCTGCAAAAGCTCTACGCCGAGGAACTGCTTTGCGTATTCTGCGAGCTTGGCATTGATGCCGTCCGAAAGCTCCGATGGAAACTGTGCAAACGGCTCTGCACATTCATACCGCCATTCCAAATTAAATTCGCTGTCAAGCCTTTCTTTATAAAGACAGACGTCGTATGCCGTTAAAGCGGCGTCGCCCTCCGTGGAAACTCGGAGGAAGCTTTCGCCGGCGTTATCTCCGGTCATCGGGACAAAAGGATAAATGTCTTCGGAACCGCCTTTTCCTTCAACAACAGCCTTTGCAGAGGCTTCAAGTTCAGCTCTGCGGCTTCGTATCTCCGTAATTGACCAATCTGATGCCTCAGCGGTTGCTTCGGGTTCGGTCGGAGCGGGTGTATCCGCTGCACTTGTGGGAATAACCGTATCGACAGGATTACCCTTTTCGCCGCTTTCGGGTGCTATAGGGCTGGACTTGCAAGCGATGATCGTCATAAGCAGTATTGCGATCACTGCAAATGGGATCATTCTGATAAGCGGGCGGGGTCTATCATATCTATTGCTCCTACTCATATTAATACCTCCGTAACGAATAAGTTGAACTAATGCTTCAGTGAGAATAGTGTTTGCTATACCTCTGCAGAAGATATATGCTGCTGTGTTTTCAAAGCAAGCTTGCTCCTTTCTACTTAAATGATACTTTAGCAATGCATTCTATCCATCAGAAAAGTACGGGACAAAAATATATTTATGTGAAATAAGGTAGTATCTCTTCTCCAAGATACAAAGGCCTCGCAATTTGCCCGGATTCTCGCTTTGCGTCCATTATTATCGATCTAATTAGAGAAATCGTATTGGCATAATTATTATTCGAGGGGCAGCATCAACCGACACAGCTCTTTTTTGCGTTTATGAATGAAAACGTCTCTCATCTCCGTTAACCTTATGTAAACAGCAATGAACGGAGGAGTGGAATGAACATGAAAAAACGGATCAAAGAAATAGCTTGTTTGCTGCTTGCATGCTTGATATTAGTCGCCTCGGGCTGTGTCAAGACGCCCGAGGGCGAAGCTGTCGCCGCCAAGACGAAGATTGACGGAATGCATGTGGGCGAGGTAAAGTCGGATGATGGGACTCCAAAACCACAGGATCTGGGACAGCCGGAGCATATCACGGAGAGCTGGACGCAGGCACTCGGCGATTCCGACTTCGGCGGAGCGGGGACACATCAAAGGCTCGATTACACTGTCGATATAGACGCCGACGTCATCATCCCTGCGGGCGGGATATTCCCGGTGTATGGGGTCGCCAAAGCGAAGTACATGGATGAGGATCTGTTCGACAGGTTCGTGACGGTACTGTTCAAGGACTGCGAGGGCATAGGCTGCGCTCCCGACGGAAGAAGTTATGAGAAGGGCTGCTTCGATTCGGATGATCGACTGGTTTCCGGTCCGTGCTGCGTTAACGGAGCGAACATAGAACACGATCTCTATTTGTTACAAGGCAAGGCCGGCATTTACAGTGACGAAGACTATTCGTACAGGGAGTATTTGCTGTTTACGGCAAGTGAAAACCGCACCTTGTCCCCGAATCGCGGTGCAGGGGGAGGGGACGTGATAGGCCTGCCGGACTATGTTTTCGATTACTACGGCGAGGGCGGCATGTATGAAGGGATAGAGGGCGTGGAGCCCGTTGAAAGGGAGCTCCGCCGCAATGAAACGAGCCCGAAGGAAGCGCTGAAGATCGCCGAGGAGTTCCTGAGTAAGGTCGGACTTTCAGACACCCTGACCCTTGCATACTCGGGCAAATCCCGCCTCAACACCACTTTGCCTACCATGAGCTATGAGACAATGGGCTTTGCCTTCGTGCCCAAGGTCGGCAACGCCCGCATGGCGCCGATAGATATTGACGATACCGTGAGCACCGCAAGGCTCAAATACAGGAACATGTCCGCCGGTATGGATTTCGACGCGCTGTGGCTTCCGAACGTGCTGCGCATTTACGTTTATAACGGCAGGATCTTATACCTGCATTGGACGAGCTGCACCTCGGACAACAACGACGGCGTGATCTCACGCAACGCTCCGTTAAAACCTTTCTCCGAGATTTACGAAACGTTCAAGGCAAAGCTCGACCTTGCGGGTAACGTCCCGCCGATAGGCGTAAACGAGGCTTCTCCTAACGAGCAGAAGGTCAATATCAACAGTATCGAGCTGTGCTACTACCGAGTAAAGGCCGGCACCGGCGCGGAGGACTATGCGCTCGTCCCCGTTTGGGTGTTCATGGGCAATATCGGGTGGAAGTACGACGACCCCTCGCAGGCGCAGCTTATTGCCTCGCCTGACGGGACCGTGATACAGGGCGGCGCCGGGTACTGCATTATGATGATAAACGCCATCGACGGCAGCATCATCGACCTTACACGTGGATACTGATGAAGGAACGATACGTTATGAGATTCCTGCGAACGTTCAAAAACGAGCTTGCCCGCGCAGTACTGTCCCCGCGCTTTGCCGCGGCGGTCGTTATTATCCTCGCGGGGCTGATCTTCGGAGGCATTAAGGAGCTCATAGAGTTTTTGAAGACCCTCCCGAATACGGAGCCCGGCTCTTTAAGATTCGGCATGGAGCACATGTTTTTCTCCATTGCGGTCAATTCAGACGCGGCACATTTTGTGCTTCCGATCGCTGCGGCGCTGCCCTGCTCCGCGCTTTTCATAGACGACCTGACCTCGGGCTTTATAAAGACCTACGTGTCGAAAACCGGGCGTGCGGCATATATCGCCTTGCGTGGAGCCGTCTCCCTGCTCGTTCCCGCGCTTGCCGCCGCGCTTGGGATGACGCTGTTTTATACAGCACTGTATCTTATTATTTCTCCCTATTGTGCACATGCAGACAGCGGCTTCTCCATGGGCGAACATGTTTTGAGCATCCTGCATGTCGTTGGTCTGTATTCCGCAGGTGCGGCGCTGTGGTCGGAGGTGGGACTCTTGATTGCAGGCGCGACCGTCAACAGGTTCTCCGCAGTCACCTCGCCGTTCATACTCTTTTACCTCATGGAGATCGCGTTCACACGGTACTTCCCAACGGCTATGCGGCTCGTGCCATCGATGTATTTGAGCACTGATTCGCTGTTTGAGAGCCCAATGACGCCGATCCTTATTAGTCTTGCGTTGGCCTGCGTGCTTATAGCGGCCTTCAGCGCGGCGGCATATACAAGAATAAGGAGACAGATATGAGAACAGCAAAAGTATTTACTGCCGCAGGCTACAACTTCCGCCGCTGGCGCGGGAACCTGCGTGTGATATTCACGTTCCTGCTGATGATCGTACTCTGCTTCTTTCTTTCCGGCAAAGTGACGGGCTTTGCGGAAAGGAACGGGACCGTGATGCAGCTCGCGGAGCCTTTCATCTGGACCTTCGACGATTCCAACGCCATAATGCTTGCTTCAATGCTGCTCATATTGATGCTCGGTGACATGCCCTTTCTTGAGGCGGACACGCCATATTTCCTTTCGAGGATGAGCCGAAGGCAATGGCTCACCGGGCAGGTAGTCTATATCGCGGCCTGTGCGCTGATCTACTGCACAGCCGTGCTTGCGGTGACCTCGCTCCTTTGCATGCGAACGAGCTTTGTCGGCAACAAATGGTCGGAAACCGCCGCGATGCTCGGCTTTTCCGGCGCGGGCGATGCAATCGCCGTTCCCGCGTTCGTGCGCACCATGGAGACGACCACCCCGTATGCCTGCATGGCGGTGATATTCGCGCTGATGACCTCATATACGCTGGTGCTCGTGATGCTGATGATGTTCATGAGCATAAGGTTTGGCAAGTCGGCTTCGGTCGTATCGGCGTTCGGGCTTTCGCTGTACGGGTATCTGATGAACCCGCAGCTTGTCAAGACCGTTTTCAATATCCCCGAATCGCGGATGTATCGAGCCAATCTAATATTCGGCTGGCTTTCACCGCTGAATCACGCATCCTACCATATGCACAACTTCGGGTATGATAAGATGCCCGCGATATGGCAGTCGATATTGATAATGCTTGGGCTTTGCGTGCTTTTATACTTGGGCTCGCTGCGGGCGATAAAACGATACAACTTCAATTTCTCGAAAGGAACAGGCAGGTTTTGATATGGAAAACGCTATAGAAATAAAGGATCTGAAAATGACCTTCGGCAAGGACGAGGTGCTGAAAGGCATAACCCACAGCTTCGAAAAAGGCAAAGTCCACGGCATTGTCGGCAACAACGGCTCCGGCAAGACCGTAATGATGAAATGTATCTGCGGTTTTTTGAAGCCCACCTCCGGCACGGTAAAGGTAAATGGAAAACTCATAGGCAGGCAGGAGGATTTCCCGAAAAGCCTCGGTTTGATTATTGAGGCTCCGGGCTTTCTTCCCCATCTATCCGGCTTCCGAAACCTCTCGATACTTGCGTCCGTCAATAAAAAGATCAACAAACAGCGAATCAAGGACACCATCCGCCTCGTCGGGCTCGATCCCGATATGAAAAAGCCCGTGGGCAAATACTCCCTCGGCATGCGCCAGCGTCTCGGGATCGCGCAGGCCATCATGGAGGATCCCGAGCTTCTCATACTCGATGAGCCCATGAACGGGCTTGACAAAAACGGAGTTCAGGAGATGCGCGAGCTGCTAAAGGGACTTGTCGGAAAAGGTAAAACGATAATCCTCTCCTCGCATAATCCGGCGGATATAGACGCCCTCTGCGATACTGTCTGCGAGATGGACGGGGGCGTGTTATCAGTCGCCAAGGAATAATATATTTATCGACGCTGTCATATTCTGAATGATTTTGCCGTTTTCATGCGTTATCCTAATATAAGAGGTAATGCAATGAAAGCGGAAACCGGCTGCGATCGCGAACAGCTCAAGAGGGATGCGGCGACAGAGCGCTGCATATTAAGGCTCAAAAACGGCGAAATCGATGCGCTTGACGAGCTTTATTCCCTTGCGTCCTCTTCTGTCTACAGCTATGCGCTTTCCGTGCTCGGGAGCCGCCATGACGCCGAGGACGCACTTCATGACTGCATTGTAAAGATATATGCTTCGGCAAAAAGCTACAAGCCTCAGGGCAAGCCTTTTGCTTGGATCATCCGTATCGCAAAGAACATCTGCATTGACCGAATGCGGCTTTGCAAAAAGGAAGCGGTTTCAAGCCTTGATGATGAAGCGGATTCCCTCCCCGTCGATCCGATAGCAGACGCAGAGGACAGGCTTATGATACAAAGCTTCCTGTCCGCGCTTTCACCGGAAGAGCGGCAAATAGTATCTCTTTATCTCATCTCGGGATTTACCTTCCGTGAAATCGCAAAGGCGCTTGGTCGGCCTGCCCCTACGGTAATGACAAAATACCGACGAGCGTTGATAAAGCTAAGGAAAGAATATGAAGGAAAGGAGCTGCGGTAAATGAGGATGACGGAAAAAGAGCTTGAAAACAGGCTCAAAAAAGCTATGGAAAACACAACTCCCGACGTGCTGGGCAGGGCGAAAAGCTCCTGCCGTAATTTGTCCGTCGCTCCCGGAAAGACTTTGAACGCAAAGCGCGCATGGCGTTATATCGCCGCTGCGGCCGCAGCCGTGTTCCTGCTTGTGATCGGCACGATAATAGGAACTTTTATCAACAAGGCGCCGGATAACAAGGTTTTTGCCACTGTCTCCATCGACGTGAACCCGAGCCTTGAGATAAAGATCAATAAAGAGGAAAAGGTGCTCAGCGTCATCCCGCTGAATGACGACGCGAAAAAGGTCATAGGCGATATGGATTTTAATGGCGCAAGTATGGAGCTAACTATCAATGCCCTGATAGGCTCGATGTATCGTCTCGGGTATCTCAATGACGAACACGGAACGGTGCTCGTCAGCCTTGACAGCGACGACGCTGCAAAAGCGGCATATCTGCTCGATCAGCTGACTGCGCAGATCTCCTCGCTCACGGAAGCCAACAACGGAAAGGTGATCGCCAATACATACGAAAGCACAGCTGACCTAAGGATGATCGCCAAAAAGTATAATGTCCCGGAAAGCAAAGCCTCGCTTATCGCAAGGTTGCTGGCGGCAGACCCCTCGTGGGCGGATATGCGCTTAGGGCTTTTCAGCATAGAAACTCTCACCCGGCTTATCGCTTCCGCCGAGGCGGGGACGCTCGTATCGTCCGAATTCGATGCACCGGTCGAAGGGGAACTCACCATGGAAGAGGCATTTATTCAAGCGCTCGCGTTAGCAGGCGTGTATGATGAAACGCCTTATCTCGACTGCCGGTTTGAATACGACGTAACAGGCTGGCTGGTTTACTCTGCCGAAGCCGCATTACCCGAAGCCCCGATTGCACGGATAAAGACCGCAGTTGAAGACGGTAGGCTAACCTATTATATCCAGTTCAGCACGTATGATTGCGATTTTTTGATTGAAATGCCGGCAGACCGCATCAGCGGCTCGTCTGTTGCCTCATCGGACCCACGCACCGGGAATAATCCCATACCAGCAGGTGATGCGAAATGATTATCCGTTATTGCCGTCATCAACGCCATTGCCATAGCCGTGAGCGTGACAAGACGCGCGAGGATGTAATAGCCATTATACGCTCATCTGCACTCTGGCTTTAGTTGATTTTGAACCATTATGGTGGGCTTTATGCTTAAGCATAAAGCCCACCATAATGTTAAAGGCAACCTCATATGAATGCATAATACTAAATGTTCAGGAACATTCCCTTTCAATCTCTGTGTTCAGGCAAAACCATGTTTTTACTGTAGAAGATTTGTGATTAATGGAACTTCAAGCCTTAGGTGTTTTTATCATCATCCTCACCCTGCACACATGCCCCTGAGATTCCCGGACGAGTATCGTTTCGGGGATCTTTTTTAGGTACAGCTTGCTGAACTTCGTGTTGCCGTAGTAGGCTTCGAAATTGGCTACGGGAAGGACGACCCAATCGGTATCGTCGCGTCGGTTGGCAAGATAGAATGCGGCAATGTCCTTTAGAACGTTGATCGGCACGTCATCCGGGCAGAGGATGGAAAGCATATCGGAAACGTACTGCGGCAATTCGTATTCCTCCATACGCAGCG
Source organism: Clostridia bacterium (assembly GCA_017541305.1). Taxonomy (GTDB): domain Bacteria; phylum Bacillota; class Clostridia; order Christensenellales; family CAG-138; genus UBA3857. The sequence goes on from JAFXZJ010000057.1 coordinate 90,013, forward strand.
GTCCTGCCTCAAGCGCATCGGCGAGGATATCGTCAAAGCGAAGCTTCCATGCTCCTTTTGTGTTGATCGCGAACAATGGCACCTGCAGTCCGCGGACATCCTTCTGCCATTCCTTTGTAAACCCTCTGCGCATGCCCTCGCACTGTTTCACGATGGAATCGTGTACGACGCCGGTGTTCTTCTTCACAAAATCCATGACCTTTTTTGCGTGACGGTAATACCAACCGCTGCCATTCTTATCCACAAGCTCCGGAAAGTCAGCGGACAGTTCCCGAAAGTCCACCGGCGGAACGGAGCTTTTACTTTTATCAGGTACACTGCACCATGCCTTCAGAGCGTTCAGGGCATAGTCAAGCCTGTCGCGCGGATCGCCCGGGAGAAGGCTCCCGTCCTTGGCATGGAAAAGGTACCCCCGGGCGATTATCGTAAGGATACGCTTGAAACCGACGAAATCACACATCATTTCGATCGTGAATCTGCCGAGGAAAGTCCGATCCTTTTTCCCGGACGACCTATAGACCGGCTTACCGGTATATGCTTTGAATTCCTTCCACTCGTTCGTCATTTCTTTTTCCTCCCGCGTTTCTCGGGAACGGGCTCCGATATGTTTCTCATTACCGCTAAAGGAAGCACCTTCAATGCAAACTCCCTTTCGCCCAGAGCCTCGGCACATTTGAGGACCTCGTTTTGGTCAAGCCGCTCCGCGTCTCTATACGGCGGATCTATGAGGTTTATGCAGTTCAGGGTTATCCTCTCTTCATAATTGCCGTAAAGTTTGACTCCGGCAAGCATGCTCTTTATATCGCTGCCGTCGCCCTTGCGGATAATGTGTTTTGCAATATCGTTTTTACGGTGCATGTCATCCACGTCACAGATCAGATCTCCTAGCACCCTGTAACCGCTGCAGCTGAAATCACAGAACAGCTCGGCCTTCCGGAGGAGCGCATGTATGTTAAAGTCGTAAAGCGCAGGCTCTCTTTCTTCCTTCGGGAGCAGATGCCATTTCATTTCGGAAAGCTTCGCCCTCGCTTTTCGCACCGTGATCGGAGCGGTATTATCGAAGAGCGCATACAGCTCGTCTACACTGTGTTCGTTCTCCTGCCCGCGTGCATACAGTATTTGCTCGATATCGGACCTGCGCCCCCTGTCTTTGGGGAGATGCTTTATGTAGCGCATCCTGCTCAGCGCTTCGCTATATGCCGATATGATAGCCTCGGTTCGCTCCATGGTGTGAGGATCGACGGTATCCCTCCAATTCGGATCCTTTGCGAAAACGAAAAGCTTATCCGCAGGAGCGGGTTTGGTCTCGTGCTTTGGCGTTCCCTTTTCGAGCATATACGCGTAGTACGGCAGACGCTCAAGATCGGAACTGACCTTATCCCATTTCACGGAACCGATATAGTTCTTGATGCGCTCAAGCGTTGTGGCCTCATACCATTTACGATCCTCGGCGTCGTCAACGATGTTTTTGTATCGGAGGAAAAGACTTTTCTTTCCCTTGCGATTTTCGAGGTATTCGGAAAGATCCGGCTTAATGCCGCTCTTGGCGGAGTCGATCTCAAGCCCGGTCAGTATCGCCAGCACTTCCGTGTCCATGCGTGCAAATTCACGCTCTTCGCTGTCGCTGTTCTCGTCATATGCGACGATGCCCCTTCGCAGCGCGGCGTTGCTTATCTGCCCTACGCGGGAAGAGAAGGTGCTTCTGACGCACTCGAGCCTTGCCTGCCAGTCGTTAGCGTCGGAAATAAGCGGCTCTGCGGCGGGTATCTTTAACACGGGCAGTGAGCCGGTGGCCTCATAGCCGTGGAATACGCAGCCGTTGACTATTGGATCGGCTATCGTCTTTATCATATCGCCGTCGTAATCCGCTCCGCCTAAGCGTTCCGGAATGAGCGAACGTGAATCTACCATCAGCACATACGACAGATGCGACAGGTATTTCTTCCGAAGCTTGCCGACGTTCGCCGGCGGCACGGCAAGCGCTTCTTCATTCCTTGCGATATGCGGGCTCCTAAGGAGCGTATAGATATCCTGCTCATTATACCCGGGAAGGGGTGCGTACATCTCGTTTCCCTGCAAAAACTCCTTTTCCAGCAGGCTATAGGCTTTGCCTTCCCCGACAGAGCCTTTAACGATATAGCCCAGGAGCCGCATGAGATCGTCGGAAAGATAGCGGTTGTCCCCTGCGACGAGAAGCTTGCCCAGAGCGTAAGCGTTGCGGATGCTTTCGGCCTTTTTCTCGAACTCCTTTGCGAGGATCGGTTCTTCGAGCAGGAGCGGGTTCTTTATCGCCGCCTGCAGGAGCGTTTTCCGCCTTTGTGACGGCGCTCCTTCGGTATCCTCCAATTCATCGATACAATGCTTTCTGCGGAAATCGGGATCGGCGATATAGGACCAATACCTTTCCTCGGTGGTCTTGGTGAGCCACTGCCTTTCGTCGTTCGCGGGCGAGCTTTCCCAGCCTGAAGGAAGATCGGCCGGTCGGAACAGCTCGCGGTCTATCGCAAGCGTGTTCAGGAACTGATAATTCAGCTCGGTCGTATCCTGCGCGCTGCTTTTATCCATGCCGGATACATACAGCCCGTGTCCGTACTTTCCGCATCTGTCAAGATACTCGCTCCATGAGAGCCCATTCTCCGTCATCCATTCGAAGCCCTTGAACATGCTCTTCGTTATTATCAGATCGACCTTGCGCACGTCATGCTCTTTTCCCCAGATATCCCGAATGACGTGGACCTTCAATTCGGCAAACAGCTTTTTGATATCCACCTCATTCACGACGCCCTTGATGTATGGCAGACGTATCTGAAATGAATGATGCTCGCCGCCATCTGAAAGCAAGGATGCAAACTCTTTTGAAACGATACCCTCGCCGTCGAATTCGAGCACTTCGATATCGGCGGTCTTTTCAACGCGGCTGTATTTGCGGACCGGAGCATCCGTTCCGTCATCCTCAACGGTGATGATATCCGCACCCCTGACTATGCTCTTCGGATTGTCGATCACTATGATGCTGTCATCCGAAAGACTGCTGCAGTCAAGACAGCGGAAGCCGTTCGTGAACATGAGACCGTTGTACGCATACAGCTTCGAAAGCTGGCACTTGCCAATGGTCATGCCCAGCATCATCCGTTTGCGGAGCGGTTCGTACACTTCCTCGCGTACGAACGCAAGCACGTTATTACGGCTCATGCTTGCCGACCGTTCGAAAGCAACGTATCTGCAGGAACCGTGACGCTTGTATATCTCTATGCCTTCCTCGCAGAACATGTGAGAGGCGATCTCCTGCTGTTCCTTTACTCTTCCAACGGGCTTCCGGTCGAATATGCCTGAGAAATCTATATAGATAAACGTCTCGGAAAGGCAGTCTTCACCAAAGGGCATATCTATCCCAAGCTCCTGCAGTACCGCCTTTGCCTGATAAAACATCGGGCAGTCATCCTGATATGTTTTCTCTACAAGGTATTCGCTCGAATCGTCATACGGATCGAATTCGAATCTATACCCCTCGCCTTTCTTTCGGGCAGCGTTGATTATGTTCCTTGCAGGTATCTGGAATATTCTGAATCTTTCGAGCTTCACGGTCTTCTCCATCGTTCGGTTTTCGAATAATCATACCACTTTCCGGCTTCAGAAGCAACTGTTTTGTTATTTGATAACTACCCCCAGTTTTTATCAAATAACATGCCTCCGTAGAGGCGGAAAGGAGCAAAAATGAGAAAGCCGAAGCTTACAAAAGAGATCATGCAATCGGAATGCCTGCGCGTAAAGTACGTGCATGACGTCATCGATTATTTGGCTGACAAGTGGGATATGAACCGTATCCTGAATGAGCCAGCCAAACTGATCGCGGCAACTGCGAGAAGAAGTTGATGTATGATCTGACAACATGTTTCGCACCGCAATACCTAACATGCGGGAAGATAACAATTACGACCGCGCATCCCCGGCGTAATGGGGAAATAAAAAAACAAGGAGAAAAGAATGATCAAACTCAACGACAAACTCATCATCGGCGTCGATCACGGTTACGGGAACATCAAGACCGCGAACCACATCTTCAAGGCCGGGATCGCGGGATACGATCACGAGCCGCTGTTCACGGGCGATATGCTCGTGTACGGCGGGAGGTACTACGTCATCGGCGAAGGGCACAAGGAATTCGTGCCCCAGAAGCAGAGCGATGCGGATTATTACCTGCTCACGCTCGCGGGGATAGCTATGGAGCTTAAAAGCGAAGGCCTGACCGAAGCAGACGTCATCATCGCCGCTGGGCTGCCGCTCACCTGGACGAGCGGACAGAAGGCGGCATTCGCCGCGTATTTGACGCGGAACGCGGAGGTGAGCTTCACCTTCCGCAAAGTCGATTACCACATCCGCATACTCAGGGCGAAGATCTACCCGCAGGGCTACGCCGCCGTTGCGGAGTATGCGCCGTCTATGAAGGGTGTGAACGTCATCGCCGACATCGGCAACGGCACCATGAACACGCTGTTCATAATCGACGGCAGGCCGCAGATCGGGCGAATGTTCACGGAGAAGTTCGGAACGTACCAATGCACGCTCGCGATCCGCGAGGCGTATATGCGGGAGTACGGCGCCGAGCTCGATGAGGCAACGATAGAGGGATTCCTCATCACCGGCACGGCGAGCATCCCGAAGGACGGGCTGAAGCTCATCCGCACGGTCGCGGAGGAATACGTCGGCGGCATATTCCGCAGGCTGCGCGAGCACGGGTATGACGCGAGCACCATTGACCTCATCGTCACGGGCGGCGGCGGGTGCCTCGTCAAAAACTTCTATCGGACGAAGCCCGGCCGCGTTAGGTTCATCGACGACATCCGCGCGGCAGCGAAGGGCTATGAATACCTCGCCGGACTGCAGCTGAAAGCGGAGCGGGGCGTATGAAGGACTCTCGCAGGATTAGTGTCAGATTCGACCTATCGGATCCTAATCAGCGGAAGGTGTACGAAGCACTGCATGAGATCGACCGTGCCGAACACGGATCGATGAGCGCGTTTGCGATCAAGGCGATCGGGGAATATCTCGATCGCCTTTCGTATAATGGACGCTTTGATTTCACGCTTGATGACATACGGGCATTGTTCCGAGAGGAGATACGGGAGCTCGATCTTGCCCCGCGTGAGGCCGCACCCGCATTCACGCCTCCCGCGGAAATGACCGAAGAACAGAGACAGGAGAATGACCGAAATGTACTTGAAACACTCGATATGTTCACATGACGCCAAAAGCCCCGATTCTGGCGCCATCAGGCCTGCGTCCGATAAACCGATGGCGCCACATGGAAGCACGAATAACCACGCCCGGCGGAAGCACCTAACCCCGCCGGTCGGCATACCGGGTCTCCATGTAAAAAACGATAGACAGCAGGGAACTTGTACGGCAAGTTCCGCCCCGCCGATTCGGGGAACGGCGGTCTTTTTAGGGGATACCCCTAATACCCCGGCAAGGAGCGTGGCGCCATGAAGGAGAAAAAGGAACGCTTGGAACTGAGGGTTACGAAGTCCGAAAAGAACGCCATCTGCAGGAAGG
>JAFXZJ010000058.1 GCA_017541305.1 Clostridia bacterium
TCGTCATCATCGTCGTCATCGTCGTCGTACTCCACGTACTCGCCGTCGGTCACGGGGCTCGCGGCCTTGACTACGGAGGAGATGATCCACCTAAGCACGGGGATGAAGAGGAAGGCGACCCAGGTGGGATGCCATATACCGTACATCAGGCCTACGAAGAGATATCCGGCGACTATCAGCAGCTCCCAGGGGAAGCGGGAGAGCCATCTTATACCGACCTTACGGTCGATTGACTTGGATACGGAATGCGCCATGGGGATGGTGAAGAACAGCAGCCAGTTGACCTTCCACGCGGCCTCGCCGAATACCAGGCCGGTTGCAAGGTAAGCGATGCAGACGAGTATCACCCACACCTTCATGAAGACGCCCTTGTCGCGTCCGCCGATCGAGGTGAAGCCATAGTAGCAGGGCAGTATCAGCAGTATCATCCAAAGGGGATGCCACAGGTTGTAGATCGCGCCGAGGGCAACGTAGATGCCCACGACCACAACGGGCACCGCCACGTCGAGCCAGTTGAACTTTCTGCTGCGCACGGCGGAAACCACTGTGGAGTAAAGGGGAATGGTGAGGAAGAGCAGCCATGCGGGATGCCACCAGTTTTTAAGGAAGCCCAGCAGCAGGAACACGCCCGTCACCAGCACCGCGTAGGGGAAGCCGCCCACTCCGTGCTTTTCGATATTGCCGTGATCGTCCACGTGCGGCTCCTTGTTGGTGTCCACGACCACCTTGTGACCGTCCTCGTCTATCACGGTGGTGCGCCATTTGCCGTTTTGCTTCTGCGCCTTGTGCACGTAGCGGCGCTTGCCGCCGCTTGAGCTGTTCCACTTTTCATGCACGCGCTCGCCGCCCCGGGTGAAGCTTACGCCGTCGGCGTCCACCTCTATATCGTTTATATAGTCGTTGATGAAATCCTCGTCGGGATCGCGCTTCTCGTCGTCAAACTCATCGGGCGAGCCTATCACAACTTTTTCGCCCTTGGCGGGATCGCTCACCCTTATGCCGTCCCATCCGACGTGCACGCGTGAGCCGTCTTCATCCACAACGTTGATGCCCTTGCTGAAGCTTATGTGAGCTCCCGTTTTGGTCCTTACGCCCTCGTCCTCGTCGGGCTCGTCTTCGGGCTCGGGACGGGGGATCTCGTCCTCAGTCGCAAGCAGGGAGTCAAGGGATACCCCATACAGCTTGGAGAGCATTATAAGATTGTCGGTATCGGGCGAGGATTCGGCCCTCTCCCATTTGCTCACGGCCTGGCGCGATATGCCCAGCTGCGCCGCAAGCTCTTCCTGTGAATAGCCGTGCGCCTTACGCATCTGCACGAGCCTGTTTGCTATCTCTATGTTCATGGTCGGTCTCCTTTCGGCCTTTCGTTGGCACTATGATACAATGAAAACAACGGTTGCGCAAGCAATTCTGCTTTTCAAATCCGACTTTTTGGGACTTTTTTGTAAACCTTCGGTTGCAGAGCGGTTGCGGGAATGAAAACCCCCGCAGGATATGCCTGCGGGGGCCGAAGTGAGAAGGTTATCAGCGGGTGCTTAGTATCAGCTCGCAGAGCGCGCTCAGGTCGAGCGAGTCTATCGTGCCGTTGCCGTTGACGTCGGCGGCCAGCCTCTGTTGATCGTTGAAGGTGACGTTGTTGAGCAGGTATGCGCTGAGCAGGCTGACGTCGGCAAACGTGACGAAGCCGTCGCAGTTAACGTCGCCCCGCAGGAACTCGATGGGAGTCTCCACGGTCACCATAACGACCGTGATCGTGGTGTTATGGTAAATGGGCTGTGTGATGTCGAACTCCATGCCGTTCACGAAATAGGTGTAAGCATAGCCGTCGGGAGCGGTGGGAGCGGGCACGCAGTCGCCCGCGGCGATCTCGACCGTGTCTGCGTAGTCGCCGGTGAAGGTGACGGTGACGGACTGATCCTCGCCGACGATCCTGACCGTGACGGTGCCGAAGGCGATGCCGTCATAGCACACCGTCATCACGTAGGTGCCGTTCACGGAGCCCGCGTATTCGGGCGCCCAGGAATAGGTGATGTGCGTGCTGGACCATGCCACGTTCGTCACGGCGCCGGAGCGGCTCGAACGGTAGACGATGGAGGTGCCGGCCATTATGTCGCTCATGCCGAAGCCCTCGTCGTTTTCGGCCACGTAATAGGTGGCGCCGGTGAGCGCGGCCTGCGATACCGCGGGAGCGTAGATATAGCAGGTGGCGGTGCTGGTCGATACCTTCCATCCGCCGGAATAGGTGAGGTAGAGCTTGGTGGACTGACCGGGGCCGCCGGGGCCGCCGCCCGGGCCGCCGCCGGGACCGCCGCCGGAAACGGCGGTGCTGATCGTTGCCGCACTGCCGGAGGAGCCGACCTCCCAGCTCTTTGCGGAGGACACGTCGGAGGTGAGGGAGAGGGTGTATGTGCTGCCATACCAACCGCTCGAGGTCTGGGTGTAGGAAAGATAGTAGTTCACGCCGTCCACGGTGGTGTAGATATGAGCGCCGTCATCCATATACCAGGTGTTGGTATCGTTCAGCGTGCCGAAGGTGTAGCCGCCGGATACGCTTGAAAGGCTGCTGGTCACGGCGGAGATCGAAGCGTTTCCGCCAAGGGTATAGACGGAATTCGCGGCGGAGGTGTTGGTGATGACGTAACGGCTGTTCGCGCCCATGCTCGTTACACGCTCGAACACGTCGGTATCGCCCGCGTCAAGATCCGTCCAGGGGGTAGAATCGACGCCCGAGCCGGTGGCCGTGCCGGTCTTTGCGGAGGAAGAGCCGTTAATGTAGAGATAATAGGTGTTGCCCGAAACAAGCGCGGGATGCGAGAAGATAAGATAGGTCGCGCGGTTGTTCGAGTTGCTGAAATAAGCGGTGGTGCTCTTGAGCACGTTGCCGGAGCTGTCCTTGATCACGATCGAATTGCCGCTGTAGATCGAGAGGTTGGTGAACTCCACGTAGATGCCCGCTGTGGGGCTGCCCTGCATCTGATTCATGCCGCAGGCGAGGGTGACGCCGCCGTAGAGGGCAAGGGTGTCCTCGGTGTCGAGCGGATCGTTGGAGGTGTTGGAAGCGGAGTAGACCTCCAGGTCGCCGCCGCGGAAGTAACAGCCGCCGTTGGAATCGACGCCGTCGCCGCCGGAGGTGTAAAGACGGTAGACGCCGCCGTATTCGTTGATGGTAAAGTGATAGTTCGAGGTGTTCTTATTGGCGGCGTTGATAACGTCGTCGGTGGAATAGACGGTCGCATAGCCGGAATTGAGCACCACGTCGGCGCCCTCGATGCCCTCATAACAGGTGTTGACGGTCATGTGGATGAGCTCGTTCGAAGCGCCCCTCACGCCGAAGGTGAGCACCTGATCGGCATGCAGGCCGTCGTCGCGGGTCCAGATCTGATAGGTGCCGCCCTCGATGGTAAGGTCGCCGTCGGAATGGATGGCGTCATCGGGGGTGGACAGGGTGAAGCTGCCGCCGGACAGGGTGTTGGTCAGCTCGGACTTTATGCACTTTGCGCTGGGGGTGGTGGAAAGATCGCCGTTATACGAGGTGTTCGTATAGCCGTTTGCGCAGGTGATGGTGAAGGTGCCGCCTGAGATATCGTTGTTGAAGCCCGAAATGCCGTCGCCCGTTGTGGTGACGGTGAATGTGCCGCCGGATATCGTGACGTCGCCCGAGGCCTCGTTGGCGTCCTCGGCCTTTATGCCGTCGCCGACCGCGGTGATATCGAGCGTGCCGCCGGAGATGTTCACGTCATGCCTTGCGAGTATGCCCTCGTCGGAGGAATCGACCGTGATATCGCCGCCGGTAACGTAAATGCTGCCGATCAGGTCGGTATCATCCGCCGCCTTGATCGCGTCGCCGTCGGTGGTGGTGAGGTTGAGAGTGCCGCCGGTGATGTAAAGCTCGTTCTCGGAGGAGAGCGCGCTGTTGATCGCGTTGACGTTCACCGTGCCGTCCGCAGCGGTGAGGCAGCCGTCGGCGCCGATCTTGACGCCGTTTTTGGCGGCGGCTATCACGTTCAGCGTGCCCGTGCCGGCAAGAGTGAGGTTGGCCGCGGTCTTGCCCTTTATAACGGCGCTTTCGGCATAGTACTGGTTGCTGCCGTCGCCGCCGTCGGCGGTGGGACCGTAGGCGTCGGCATTGTTGAGCGCGGTATCGGCAAGGGTATTCACGGTGCCCGCAAGGGTGTCGATATAGACCTTTGCGGTGGATTCCTTCTTGATGGTGACAGCCGCGGTGAACTGCGATCTGAGGTTAAGACCGTCAAGGAGTATGGTGGCGTCGTTGGTCGCCTGCTTTTTGACAACGATGTTCGCGTAATTGCTCTGACCGCTGAAGGCGTAGATGCCGCCCTTCTTTTTGATGCCGATCACAAGCTCATAGCCCGAGGCCACCGTATAGGTGGTGCTGCCGTCGTCGTTGGCGGTCACGGTCAGCTCGCCCGTGCCCTCGGCGCCGGTGAATTCGGTCTCGGAGGCCTGCTCGATGGCGACGATCTCATAAGTCGTGTCGCTGCCGGGATAGACGGTCATGCTGCGGCCGTCCAGCGCGAACGCGGTGTAGCCTATGGAGACCTCGATCAGCGCGGAAGCGCTGCCGCGGGATATGGTGACGGGCACTATGCCCTTTGCTCCGGGAACGCCGGTGACGGTGACCTGAGCGCCGCTGACCGAGACGGAAGCGACTTCGGTGTTGCCCGAAACGGCTGTCACCGTGCCGGAGCCGCCCGAAACGGCTATGACCGCGCCCGTGTTGCCCACGGGGGTCTTGGTGAGCGTCAGAGCGTCAGCCGCGCTTACCGGGGGGATTAGCGTCATCAGCAGGCAAAGCGCCGCGATGAGGCTGAGTATCCGTTTTTTCATATGCATTTCCTCCATTACCCGTGCGCAAAGCGCAGGGCGAATTTGTACATTTATATTATAACACCTGTGCGTTTTGCGGGCGGGTACAATCCTGTGCATAGAATTGGGCAAAATTGGGGCAAAAAAAGAGCCGCGCATAACGCGGCTGAAACAAGAGCTTTCAGTGCTTGCCGAGAGTGAAAGGCTTTTCGGTGCCGTTTATGATCCTGCTTATGTTGCTGTAATGCATCACAACCACCATCACGGCGGCGAATATGCCCATAAGCTTCAACGGAAGCTCATCCTTGAGGAAATAAGCGGAAATGCCCACGGCTATGGCGCCAAGTATGGAGCCTATCGAAACGCGCTTGGTGATTATCGCCATAAGCAGGAACACGCCTATGCCTATCACGAAAACGCGCCAGTCGATCATCAGCGCCAGCGCGGCGCCCACCGAAACGCCCTTGCCGCCCTTGAAACGGAAGAAAACGGGGAAGCAGTGGCCCACCATGCACGCAACGCCCGCCGCAACCATGCACCAGCAGCCGCCTAGAGGGGATCCGGCAAGCGTGTTCGCGCCGCCGATGAACCATCCGGCAAGGCAGGCAAGTATCGCCTTTATGAAATCCCCGGCGAAAGTGAGCAGACCGAAGGGGAGGCCGTAGACCCTGGCGGCGTTGGTCGCGCCCGAATTGCCGCTGCCCTTGGTCCTGACGTCCTCTTTGAAAATGAATCTCGATATGAGTATTGCCGCGACTACCGAGCCGAGCAAATAACCCGTGATTAGGCTTGAAACGATCCTGATCGCCATATCGCTCCCCATTTCCGTAATACTGAAGGAGGCCACGCTCCTTGATTATATAATACTACTTTTTAACGGAATAATCAAGCGTTCGGAGGGATTTCGGGAAAACGCTCCGAAACGGCCCGTCACTGCGGCTTTTTTACGCAGGAGGGGGATTCGTAAAGCTTTCCGTGCACGAAGTAATTGTATGAGCGGCAGCCCCCGGCGCAGCGATAGCCCTCGGGGCAGGAGGCGCAGGCGCCGGTGAGAAGTTCCTTTTTGAACCCGCGGTTGTAAGCGAAGGCGTTCTCGTCCTCCCATATTGCGGCAAGCGTCTTTTCGCGCAGGTTCCCTTCGATGAAATGCTCGTCATACATCGATTCACAGCCGCGCACGTTCCCCACGCTGTCGATACCTATCGAGGTCAGCCCCGCGCGGCAGCCGGTGAAGGGGGCGTAAGCATCGATCCTTCCGCGCAGATGCCCCTCGTGCTCGGTAAAATAGCCTATGTTGTCGGCAGTGCCCATTGCAAAGGGCGCATCATACATATGCGACACGACAAAATCGATCACCCACTTGACGTCAAACCGATGATCGACGCCCTCCTTTGCGTTGCCCATGGGCGAACAGGCCTGTATCTGCCAGGCGAATATGCGCTTGCTTTTGAGGACTTCGTAAAGCTCCTCAAGCAGGGGCGCGTTTTCGGAATTGAGCGTGGTGATCACGGAGGCCGGTATGCCGTTTGCGATCAGCGTGTCGATCGCGCAAAGCGCTCTCTTAAAGCTCCCCTCCGAGCGGTATTTGTCGTGCACGCGCTCCGGCCCGTCGATCGATACGGCAACGGATTCGATATTCACCGCCTTCAGGCGCGCGATATGCTCCTCCTTGAAAAGAAAGCCGTTGGTTATGACGGCCACCCGCACCCCGCGGGAGGTTAGGCGGGCGATTATCTTATCCCAATCGGGGCGCATGAAAACCTCGCCGCCTATCATCGAAACGCGGCGGCAGCCGAGCGCGGCAAGCTGATCGGCAACCGACAGGCACTCTTCGGTGGTCAGCTCGTTCTCACGGGCCCTGCCTGCCTTGGAGCCGCAGTAGGCGCAGGAAAAACAGCATGCAAGGGTTATCTCCCACACGCAGGAACGCAGACGGAAGCGGCTCATTGGAGCTTTCTCCCGCATTCGTGGCAGAATTTCTGATCTTTTTCGACTATGACGCCGCATTCGGGGCAGTGTTCCGCAACCGGGATGGGAGTGCCGCATTCGGCGCAGAATTTAAAGCCGTCGGGCACCCTGGCTCCGCAGCCGGGACATACGCCCGGGGTCGTGTCGGCGGGCTTTGTCATGAAGGCCGGACGCGTATCGGGCGAAGCCATCACCAATCCGCATAATCCGGGAGGGATCTCGGGCATCGTTATGGGCTTGCCGTCGTTATCCTCGGGCTCCTCGGGAGCGGGACCGGCATAGACGTCCTGCACATCGGCTTCACCGCGCTTGTTCGCAAACCATTCGGGGCCGGCATATACTAATGCCATGGGCTGCCGCATCATCTCGGGGCCTGCATATACGGCGCTGATAAGCTCCTCATTTCGCCTGTCGGGATCGGGACCGGCATAGACCCGCCCCATGCGCGGGCGCTTCTTCATCCTGTCGGGACCTGCATATACGGGCGCTATGGGCGGCTCCTCCTCCGCGAGGGAATCGGGATATCCGGGCTCGGGATCTTTAAGCGTCGGGCAGGCGTAAACGGTGTGGATCTCGGGCTCCTCATCGCCCTGAGGCGCAGGATACTCGGGCTTTTGAGGCTTTTCGGGGGCCTCGTCGTCCTTCTTGAAAACGCGCGGCGCGGCGTAAAGGGCCGCTATCGGCGTACGCTTTTTGAACATACGGTATCGCTCCTTTTTTATGAGTATATTTATTCTATCACAGACCGTGACCTTTGTAAATGCATTTTGAACGAAGTGATGTCGGTTTTTTCGAACGAAGTGATGGCGGTTTTTACCGTATGTTGCAGACAAACTCTTCCGCATCAATAAAAAACCGGAGCCCTGCATCGGCTCCGGTTTATGATCGTCAACGGTATTCTGCTCTTTCCGGTTCCATCTTTTCCTGTATTGACGGCAACAGGAAAAATGCATCGAAAGGATCCTTTATCTCGGTGCTGGATTTTTCACAAAAGACTTTATATATATAAGTGATCGTTTCGCCGTCCTTGAAAACGATAGTGATATTGTATTCATGAGGAGCCAGCATTATATCATGATCGGCATTCCTGTTGTTTTTTTCAACTGCGGCAAGGCAGTCGGTAAAGGCCTTTATCTCGCCGCTGTCCTCGGTGGTAAAAGGCGCATACAGCTTATCGACGTCGCCGCTGGAATAACCGTTATAGCTGAATCCGAATATAAGTGAAGCGATTTCGTTTGGGTCAAGGCGGAATTTTTCGATATCAATAATGTTATCTGGATCGTTCTGCAGATTGCATCCGCCTATCAGGGCGACTGCCGCCAGCAGAAATATTGCTACGGCTGCCAACCATCTCTTTTTCATGGCAAAGCCTCCATTTATTGGCTGATGACCGCAGAGTGCTCTGCTGCGTTGATCACTTCTCCGTACCCCGTATCGACCGCAAAAGAGACAAGCTTAACAAGGCGAAGCGCTCCGGTATCGTCGATCGTAACGTATTCTTTTTCCAGCTCATAGGAAGAATACGCGTTACTCAGCTCCGTGTCGACCGCGCTTTCGGCAGACGCATAAGCTGTTGAAGGAATGCTCAGATTTATATACCTATTTTTATAGAATTCGGTGTATGCGAACACGCCGCCCGCCGCATCGAGCCAAACGTCGAATGTCGCATCGGTCTTGTAACCATCAACGTAGTATGCGTATTCTATCAGATATTCTTCCGAGCATTCGTTATAGGTGCAGCTGTCGAAGGAATAGCCGGACTGATTCGGATATTTTACGGAGAAGAAATCATCGGCAATACTTATCGCTTCGGTTTCGTCGATCCTGTCGGCGTCGGCGATCTCGGGGAATTCATATGTCACGCATCCGCAAAGCATCTGGGTATCGTAAAGATATACGTATTGGGAACCGTCGGCATCCGTATAGACATCATAAGTTCCATACACGTCGCTTCTGCTTGCGACTTCCGTCTCACTCAGGTTTTCGGTAAAGGAGTATGTTGCGTTTACCGTGATACCGATGATACTTTCGGGAGAGAGAACGGTATCGATTTTTTCGGGTTCTTCATAAAACGAGATCGCATCATTCGTTATGGGCTCATCTTCCGGGTCTGCCAGAACGGAAAAGTTGACAGAGACAACTAAAAGGACTGCGATCAACAGAAACACCAAGCAAGCTGTTTTTTTCATAATAATACACCTCCTATTATCCTATTTTTTGAAAAACATCGCCGATACAATATAAATCATTCATACTTATATTTGTGCAGGCATAACGCAAACAGTACTGAATCGTTGCTCCGCCTTTTACGCCAGAAAAGAAGCTATTTATCCAAGCATTGGCTTCCTTGATGTTGATAACTCTTTTCGTTCCGAGAACAAAATGAGCTCCTTTGTTGAAAGTCTCTTGGACTAAATTGTGACCATTACTGCTGCATCCTGTACAGCATCCTACATATAACACACATTTGGCTTTGCATAATGAATTGTTTGACAGCGATCCAACAGCATATTCATTGCCGGAATTATAAGGATTGATGTCAGCGGATGTTGCTTTAATCCAACCGGTGTAACCACCGGTACTATTCGTAAAGACAAGCTGAGAACAGTCGCCATGACCATAATACAAGAACACACTGTCGGCCTGTAAGTTTATATATCCGCTGTAAGCAGATTTGTTTTGTGTTGCACTTGTGCTAAAACCCAAACTTGTCATAGATGTACTAAAAGTATTAGCTGGGCCGGAAGTACTAAAGCCAGGATAAACAAAATAGAACATATCAGCTAGCCCCTGGTAACATGTTTCAAAAGACCAACATGCATTATAATGTGAACCTAACTGTGACAATACGATCGAATTGGAGCTTCTTACGACATAGTTTGTTCCGATTTTGATTTGGTAGGTTCCGGCGCGAACGCCGGTTGTTATTCTGGTAATTGTAAAAGCCTGATTTGTATTGTTGTTATTTCTGGAAGAGAGAATAACATTGCTGCCTGAGACAGTCAGAACAAGGTTGCTGTTTTGTTTGGACTTAATGACATATAAGCCGTTATTGGTTCTTTCGAGAATCCAACGATAATTGTTCGCGGACGAGAAGGACGACAGGGATAGATTAACCATGGCTGGAGTTACACCACGCAGATACTTGCTGTTGCCATTGTTTCTTAAATAATAACTTGTTCCGTTGGAAAGGCCTCTAACATCTTGACTGTCTGCTTGAACGTTGCTTATAAGTGTAAATAGAAGCAAGAGAGATACGAGGAAACATAAAAACTTCTTTGCACGGATTTTCATTGGCGCCTCCTGTATAGAATTATCTACAATTATTATATCACATAAGTATCACTTGTCAATAGGCTATTTTATAAAATCTTCGAGAACTAAGTCGAAGTGAATTGAGACAAGTGTTATCTCACTAAATAAAACAAGTGCTATCCAGCCATCTTTCCCTTTACCTCCGTGCAAAAATGGTGTAAAATATCAAATGGGTCTCCTCACGCGAATGAGCGGGACGGAATAATCTATACAAAACAGTATTTGGAGCGAATATGAAGAAGATTTTGATGACGGGCGGCGGCTCCGCCGGGCACGTGACGCCGAATATCGCGCTTATGAAGGGCCTAAGGGAAGCGGGCTTTGAGCTCCACTACGCGGGCCTTAAGGACGGCATAGAGCACGATCTGATCTCAAAGATACCCGACGTGACGTTTCATGAGATAGAGTCGGGCAAGCTGAGAAGGTATCTTTCGGTAAAGAACCTTTCAAGCCCCTTCAAGGTAATAAAGGGCGTGAAGCAGGCAAAGCGGCTGATATCCGAGCTGAAGCCGGACGTGGTGTTCTCAAAGGGCGGCTTTGTGAGCGTGCCCGTTGTGATGGCGGCAAGGGGCAAATGCCCCGTGGTATGCCACGAATCGGACTATACCCCGGGCCTTGCCAACAAGATCGCCTCGCGCTATGCGGACACCGTATGCGTCACGTTCGAGGACACGATAGCGCTTTCCAAATCCGGCATCGCAAAGAAGATGGTTCACACGGGCACCCCCATTCGCCCGGAGCTTTATGACGGCGTGCGCGAAAAGGGCCTTGAAGCCATGGGCTTTGACGGAAGCAAGCCCGTTATGATGGTAATGGGCGGCAGCCTTGGCGCGGCGGCGGTCAACGAGGGCGTAAGAAAGGCGCTTCCCGAGCTTTTGAAGCGCTTTGACGTGGTGCATCTTTGCGGCAAGGGCAAGGTGGATGATTCGGTGAGCTGCAAAGGCTACCGTCAGTTCGAATACGTTGGCAGGGAGCTTCCCGATATGCTTGCCGCTACCTCCGTTGTCATATCGCGCGCCGGCGCTAACGCGGTGTTCGAGTTCATGGCGCTGGGCATACCCGCGCTGCTGATACCGCTGCCCCTCGAGGCCAGCCGCGGCGATCAGATACTCAACGCGAATTACGTGGTCAAGAAGGGTTATGCGAAGAAGCTCGATCAGAAGGATATCACGCCCGAGCTGCTCGTAAAGCTTATATCCGAGCTGCAGGACAACAGGGCGGCGATGCATGATATGATGAAGGCCGACGCGCTGTGCGACGGCACCGAAGAGGTGCTGGCGGAAATATTGAAGGCCGCCGACCGCAAATGATATGAAAAAACTCACCAAAGAAGAGATCGAAAGCATACTTGCCGAGCCCAACGGCGCGCTGAAGCTTGCCGGGATGAACGTCGATCAGGACGCTCTGCTCGATTCGGCAAAGGAGATGTTCATCGAGGGCGGCGCGGCCTCGGCGCTTTTGCTGCGCCTTGTGAACAAAAAGCAGTACGTGATAAAACTGAGAGAGGACGGGGCGTTTTCGGCCGCGCTCGAAGCAAGGCTCACCTCCGACAGCCCCAAGCTGCGCCGCAACTGCGCAAGGCTCATCGGCAAGCTGGGGCTTGACGGCATGACGGACGCGCTGACAGCCGCGCTTGAAAAGGAGGATCAGCGCTTCGTGCGGCCCAGCATAGTACTCGCGCTGGGCGAGCTTGGCGGTGAAAAAGCAAAGGAAGCGCTGGAAAACCACGCCGTTCCTCCCGCCGCGGACGAGACCGAAAGGAAGCATTTTCTTGAGGAGACCGAGGCGCTGGAGCTTGCGAAACGCCGCTTCCGTCCAAGGACCGAGCATGCGTTCACGGGCTTTTTGGAGGAACACACGCTGGAGCTGCGCGCGCCGGAGCTTTTGACGCGCCAGCTGGCGGACGAGCTTGAGGGCTTGGGCTTTGAGCCCGAGGACACAAGGCATTCAAGCCTTAAAATAAAGACGCGCGATTACGCTTCCGTATTCGAGGCGCGCTGCTTCCATGAGGCGCTGATACCGCTTGGGCAGACCGCGCTCGATCCCGACGCGATCGCAAAAAAGGCCGCGCCCCAAATGGAGGCGATCATGCGCGAGACGCACTCGGGCGAAGCGCCCTATCGCTTCCGCGTGGAGGTCAGATCCTCCCTGCCGGAGGGGAAATTCGACCGGGGCTCCCTTGTAAAGGCCGCCGCGCTCGCGGCGGAGGCCGCGTCGAGGGTCGCGCTCGACAACTCGCCCTCGGATTACGAGGCGGAGCTGAGGATAGAGGGAAACGAGCGCACGGCAAGGCTGTTTATGAAGCTGTGCACTTACCGCGACGAGCGCTTTGCTTACAGAAAGGGCTCCATACCCGCCTCCTTGAATCCCGCGGTGGCGGCTGCGGTGCTGCATTTTGCCCAGGAGCATCTTTCCGTCAACGCAAGGGTCATCGACCCCTGCTGCGGCAGCGGCACGTTCCTGATCGAGAGGGGGCTGATTTCCCCGTGCGCGTCGCTCACCGGAGTCGACATCGCGCACCACGCGATCGATATCGCAAGGGAGAACACCGCGCTTTCGGGCGTCAACGCCAAATACACCGTCAACGACATATTAAGGTTCGAATGCCACAGGCCTTATGACGAGCTGATATCGAACCTGCCCTTCGGCAATCGCGTGGGCGATCATTCCTCCTGCGAAAAGCTTTATAAGGGCCTTCTGGACAAGCTCCCGCAGCTGGTCAAAAAGGGCGGCACTGCGATACTTTACACCATGGAATTCACGCTTTTGAAGCGCCTGATACGCGAGCGGAGCGCATTCCTCGAGCTCGTTTCGCAGGCGCGCACCGAGGCGGGCGGGCTGACCCCCATGATATTCATTTTAAAGGTGAAATGATATGACCGAAAGACTTTATTATTCCCATCCAATGCTCGCCTCCTGCGATGCGGCCGTCGTCTCCTGCGAGAAGGCGGGGGAGGGCTTTGCCGTGGTGCTTGACAGGACGATCATATTCCCCGAGGGCGGCGGACAGCCGGCCGATCACGGCTTCATAGGAGACGCGAGGATAATCGACGCGCAGGAAAAGGACGGGCTCGTTTACCATATCTGCGACAGGGAGGTGCCCGCAGGCGCCGGCGTGACCGTCACGCTCGATATCCCGCGCAGGCTCGATCACACTCAGCAGCACACGGGCGAGCACATACTTTCGGGCCTTGCCTTCAAGCTTTTCGGCGCGCATAACGTGGGCTTTCACATGGCGGAGGACTACTGCACGATAGACCTTGATGCGTTCCTCGACCGCGAAAAGCTTTCCCGGCTTGAGCGCGAAGCGAACGCCGCGGTGAGGGCGGCGCTGCCCGTCACCGAGGAGCACATGGATCACGAGGCGCTTGACAGAATCAGCATACGCAAGAAGGCGGATATCAGATCCGACGATATCAGGGTCGTTTTCATCGACGGCGGGAATATCGATTCCTGCACCTGCTGCGGCACCCACTGCGCGAATACCGGCGAGGTGGGCTATATCCGCATTGGCGATTCGCAAAAATACAAGAGCGGCGTGCGCCTGTGGTTCTCGTGCGGAGGCAGGGCGGTCAATGAGGCGATCGCGCTGACCGATTCCATTACGGAGCTTGCCAGATCCTATTCCACCAGCCGCGAGGAGCTTCCCATGGCCGTAAGGAAGCAGTCCGACGAGCTTGCGGCCTTAAAGCGCGAGCTCAAGGCTCGCACAAGAGCGCTTTGCGGATCCATCGCCGAAGGGTGCGCCGAAAGGAACGCTGTGATCGTGCGCGAGGGCTTCGGCGCGGACGACGTGAAGATGCTGACCGAATGCGTGGTCGGCGCCGGCGCGGAGCTTTGCCTTGCCTTCGGAGAAAAGGACGGAAGGCTCTATTACCGCGCGCTTCGCTCAGAAAGGTCCAAAGCGCCCATGAACGAGCTGATAAAAGCCGTGAACGGCCTTGTGTGCGGCAAAGGCGGCGGCAGCCCCGCGTTTGCCCAGGGCTCCGCGGAGGGCAGGCTGGCTCCCGAAACGCTTGAAACGCTCAAAAGCTTTGTGCAAAAATGGGCGGCCGGGCAATAACCGATCATAATTTGGAGGGATAAAGATATGAAACCCATTGCCGTTGACGAATTCTGCAATCTGAAATTCCTGTCGAACGTGACGCTTTCCCCGTCGGGAAAAAACCTGTGCTTCACCGTGACGAACGCCGACAAGGCCAAGAACACCTATCGTTCCCACATCTACACTCTGCGTGACGGCAAGCCGATGAAGCTCACCGGCACGGGAAAGGAGCGCTCGTTCAGGTTCATCGACGAGGACACGCTGCTGTTCCCCGGCATGCGCGAGGAGAAGGACGAGAAGGCCCCCGATATTTCAAGCCGCTATTACAGGATCGGCCTGAATGGAGGCGAGGCGGAGCTTGCTTACACATTCCCAATACCCGTGCAGGGATTGACGCCCCTGCCCTCCGGCGATATGCTCGTCACCGGAACGACCTTCCCCGGCTTCGAGGAGCTTTATAAGGGCGATAAGAAATACGTTTCCGCCTATATGAAGCATATGAAGGAGAACGAGGATTACGAGGAGCTCATGCAGGTGCCCTGGTGGTGGAACGGCTCCACCTATACCAAGGGCGCTTACACCTCGCTCTATCTGTATGACGCAAAAAAGAAGCGCCTGGAGCGCCTTTCCGGGCTGAACGAGAATATCGGCAACGTCAAGCTCTCGTCCGACAAGTCGTTCGTTTACTATATGAGCTGCGAGGTCAAGCCCCTTTTGAAGCTCGGCGCATCCGGCACGCTCTGCCGCATGAAGGTGGGCGAGTGGAAGGAGGAACGGCTTTTTACAAGCCGCGAGGATCTTGACATTCACGGCTTTGAGCCCGCGGAGCATTTCATTTACGTGTTCATATCCGACGGGCATAACGGCCTCAATACCGACGCCGATTTCTATAAGCTGACCTATGACACGAACGAGCTGACGCTGATCGCGAAGCACGGCGAGGCGATAGGCTCATCGGTGGGTTCCGATATCCGCTATGGCGACGGGCGCGAGGTCGCGGCGGTGGGCGACGCGCTCTGGTTCGTTTCCACGCGCTTCGACACGGCGGAGATATTCAAGCTCGAAAACGGCGTGATCGAGCAGATGACGAATTGGGGCGGCTCCGTGGACGCCTTTGACGTTAAGGGCAAAAAACTTGTCGCCATCGCGCTCAAGGATATGCGCGCGCAGGAGCTATATGACGGAAAGGGCAAAAGGCTCACCCGCTTCAACGACGCGGCGCTCAGGGGCAAATACGTCTGCGCTCCCGAAAGGCTCGATTTCACAAGGGACGGCGTTGATATCCACGGATTTGTGATCAGGCCCGCGGGCTTCGAGCCCGGCAAAAAATACCCCGTGATACTCGATATCCACGGCGGGCCCAAGACCGTTTACGGTCCCGTGTTTTATCACGAGATGCAGTATTGGGCGGGCAAGGGCTATTTCGTGATATTCTGCAACCCGGTGGGCTCCGACGGGCGCGGCGATTTCATGAACATACTCGGCAAATACGGCACTATCGATTACGACGATATAATGACCTTCTGCGATCGCGCGCTCGAGGCCTATCCCGAAATGGACGCGGATAATATGTTCGAAACGGGCGGCTCCTATGGCGGCTTCATGACCAACTGGATAATCGGCCACACCGACCGTTTCCGCGCCTGCGCCGCACAGCGCTCCATATCCAACTGGTTCTCGTTCTACGGCGTTTCGGATATAGGCGTGGGCTTCGTGCCCGATCAGAACGCCGCCGATCCCTGGGGCAGTCCCGAAGCGCTTTGGGACCGCTGCCCGATGAAGTATGCCGACAGGGTGAAGACCCCCACGCTGTTCATACACTCCTTCGAGGATTACCGCTGCCCCATCGACCAGGGCTATCAGATGTTCACCTCGCTCATCGCCCACGGCGTCGAGGCAAAGCTCGTCGGCTTCCGCGGTGAAAATCACGAGCTTTCCCGCAGCGGCAAGCCCCTGCACAGATTGAAGAGGCTGAACGAGATCACCGGCTGGTTCGATTCGCACAGGAAATAACGAATAACAGAAAAGGGCGCGGCTGAAAATAACGGCTGCGCTCTTTTTCGACACGGGGGTGTCAAGGGGACGGTTCTCCTGACACATTACATATTTAATTACGATCCACTGTGTCAGCGGAACCGTCCCCCTGACACTTCAGAACGGGGCATAGCCGCATCACCTCCGTACTGCAATAATAGCCGCTTCATGCCATTCTGTCAACACAGAAGAACCGTCCCCTTGTGTTCGTCCCCTTGTGTTCGTGCTTTGATCCCTGCCCGATTTGCGTCGGCGCGGAGCGCAAGCAAAGCGCGGCAATAGGGTCAAAACCGAATCTCTCCTCCCCAAAGCGAAAAGCCGATCGCGCAAGCGGTTGGCTTTTCGCTTTGTATTATTCATTATTCATTATTCAGTCTTCATTATAAATTATACGCTTGGCGCGATCGTCTTTTCCGAATGAATACCGAATAATCCAAGAGCTCCGGGTCATCCCCGGAGCTCTTCCTTACTTATTGGTTTTTATTCGGATCACAGGCCCATGGCCAGGCGCATAACGAGCAGCGCGTCCTCGGAATTGACGGTGCCGTCGCCGTTGAAGTCGGCAAGCGCCTCCTGCTCGGGAGTGAGCTCGACAAGGCCCATGGCCGCGCGGAGTATTATGAGCGCGTCGACGAGCGTGACCTCGCCGTCGCCGTCAACGTCGCCTATAACGGGCGTGGGCTCGGGACCGGGGCCGGGCTCGTCCGCGCCGGTGAAGCGGGCGATGACCGTGCCAAAGTCTCCATCGGTCAGATACCAGCGGGCGGCGGTCGACAAAAGATCGCCCTGCTCGTCATACCATCCTAAAAAATCAAAGCCGTCCTCGGGATATGCGTCAACAAAATACGAGCTGCCGTCCCATTCGGATCCGATGGCGCAGCCTATGGATCCATGCCCTTCCGCGCTGATCTTATCCAGCATGAGATCGTTGTTTCTCAAATCGAGGTCCTTGATGTCATTGTAAACGCATTGCAGTTGAGCCAGCCTGACGCAGGCGGAAACGTCGAGCTCGGTGAGCAGGGTTAAGTCGCAGTTAAGGGACAGGAGCTTTGTATTTTTCGAAAGGTCAAGAGCGCTTATGTCGTTAAGACCGCAATTCAGGAACATAAGATCGGGATTGTTTGAAAGATCCAATTCGGTAAGCCCACAGTTTTCGCACATTAAATACCAAAGCTTGGGACAGCTGGATAAATCAAGAGTTCCTACTGGATTTCCCTCCATTTCGAGAAACTCAAGCTCCGGATTATAAGTGAGATCGAGTTCGGTTATTCCGCAATAATAGCATTGAAGCCAATTCAATGCAGGGCACTCGGAAACGTCCAACTCCGTAATGTTTTTGTTATCCTGCATATTAAGCGTCTCGAGCTTTGGACAATCGAGCACACTGACCGAGTTGAGCTTATTGTAGGAACAGTCGACAAGAAGAAGCTCGGAGCAGCCGTCGAGGGTCAACCATCCAACAAGGTCGAATTCGCCGCAAAGAACAGTCGTCAGACGAAGCTCGCCTTCGACCTCTTCAAAAAAGAACCCCTGATAATAATAATCACCATCTTCCCCCAATAAGACCGTCCACGTCTCCGGATCTCCCATATCATAGTTGCTGCCGAACATTTTTGTGCCGTTTTTTACTCCACTCTCATCTTCGGATTCCAGAAAAAACATTACGGATAAGACGTCGAAGAAGTTATATTCCGCCGTTCCGGGATCGCTTCGGACGGGAACAGCGGCCAGCGAGAGCACGGGCAGGGACAGAGAGAGCATAACAGCGATCAGCGCTGCGGCGATAAAACGATGGGTCTGTTTCATGATAGTATCTCCTTCCGGTTATTCTGTTGGTGTTTTGAACAATCTATGTTAAATGCTCATTTCACATAGATTATATCAAACCGGTTTTTGTTTGTCAATAAGCATTTGGGGGTTGCAATTAAAAAATTTTGGAGTAAAATATAGGCAATAATCAAATCGAACGAACGAAGGGAGCAACGGGGAATGAGGTATCATGAGGGGATCATACCGTTTTATGAAGCGCGATACTATCTCGCTCAGCGGTTTACAAAGGACAGAACGAGTCAAAAGATAGAGAAAAACCGGTATAAAAAGGATGCGGTGCCAAGCTATGATTTCACATACCTCAAGCACATAACCGAGCTTGAAAAGGAGCTTGACGAAAGGTTCGAGGTAACGGAGCTTATGACCCGTTTCTTTACGCCCTTGAAGCTAAAGGAGCAAAGGGAGGGCACCCCGATCACGATCGGGGATATGCTTCTCACCCAGCCGGTGATGCTTTTCGACGGGATAAGCGTCGATACTCTTATAGATAAATACCGCCAAAATTCGCAGGCGGAGAATCTGACGAATTTCTATACATATCTTTACCCGTTCGGCCTGACCGACGGATCGGTGTATTCGCTCTCTGATCTCATGCAGGCGGCGAACGAGCTGTTTGCCGATCCCGAGGAGAAATGGGCGATCGTCGACGCGGCGGCGAATCCCGCCGAGCAGCTTGAAAAGCTCAAGCCTCTCGTTGAGGCGATATCTGATCTCATCGGGGAGCGCAAGGCGGTTTTCGATCCCATTGTAAAAAGGGTGGGCGAGTTCGTTGCTTCCGAGAAGGACTGCGGGGAGTTTTTCGTTTCCAGAATGCACTTTGAAAAGGAGGAGCTCGAAAAAATGCTCGTGTTTCCGTGCATATTCAAGTTCGACGAATTGAATATAACGGGCTATGAGGATAACGATGATTACGAGGTGACGATGGGCTGCTTCTACGAGGTCATGGCAAGCTACGTCCGGCACAGCCGCGATCCGGAAACGCATATCGCGCTCTTGAAGGTGCTTTCGGACAGCACGAGGTTCAAGGTACTGCATGAGCTCTGCGATCAAAGCTCTTACGGCCTTGAGCTTGCGGAGAAATACGGGATCACCAGAAACGCAATGTACTACCAGCTCGACCAGCTTTTGGGATATTGTCTCGTAAAGACGGAATACGAAGGCCGGCGGATGCTGCATACCATGGACAAGAGGACCGTTTACGAAAAGCTGACGGAGCTGAGGGATTATCTTGTCAACGGCTGGAAGCCGGAGGATGAAGAATAAGCTTGCGGAGAAAAAGGCCTTCCCGTCGACGCGAGGGGAAGGCTTCTTTTTATTCGTCCAGCTTATCGAGTATCGCCCGGAGCTCGTCGCGGTCTACGCGCCTTCTGTCGGCGCGGTAACACAGGGGGACGGTTCTTCTGTGTTGCTCTCGCCGCGAGGCGAAGATCTCCGCAACCGTATTTGCTGTCATTTTCCTACGTCTCCTTGACCTTATATTTCCTTTTGTGTTTCCTTGACAAGATGCCTTAGTCTTTTTTTGACATTCCATAAACAAGAACGAATACCATATCAATGACTTGAATTACGAATCCTGCAATAAGAAGTAGTCGCTGTACAGTACGGTCTTTAATCAGAAGAGCAACACTATATACAACAACCACAATTAACATAACGAACAAAGCAATAGTTAATGCTTTGAGTTTATCCTCCGGTATCTTCATGCTGGCTTTTCTCCTTATGTTTTTTCTCATGGGGTGACCATGGGGCCCGTCCCCGTGGTCCGACCGCCTGCATATATTATATCGTGCGCCCCTTCCGCTGTCAAATGCGGACGCGCCCTGCCGGGGCCCTTCTGTTATATATGACGCAGGGGAGGACCGAAAGAGGAACGGAAAATAAAATATATTTTGCCGGGGAGGAACGGATGGCGCCGGCCAGCCGCTCAGCCGCTTGTGCTTCTTCGCGGAGTCTGTTATAATTTCGGCGAAACAAAGAGAAACGGCATTTTGACAGGATATGGAAACGCGCAAAAAGAAGCTTTTCAACACCGCCCTTCTGGGCACCGTGATCGCGCTGGCGTGGCCGACGATGCTGGAGCAGCTCATGCAGACGGCGGTGCAGTATATCGACACCGCCATGGTGGGAAGCCTGGGCACCTCGGCTACGGCGGCGGTAGGCTCCACGACGACGATAGGCTGGCTGATCGGCTCGTCGATATCGGCGTTCGGCGTGGGCTTTTTGGCGTATATTTCGCAGAAGAGGGGCGCGAACGAGCACGATAAGGCAAGGAAGGCCTCGGCTCAGAGCGTGCTTGCGGTGCTTGCGGTGGGGCTGTTCTTCACGGCCGTCACGCTTGCGCTGTCGGGGCTTGTGCCCAAATGGATGCAGGTGGACGAGAACATACAGACGCTTGCCTCGCAGTATTTCTTCATACTCTACACGCCCATGCTCGCCCGCACGGCGATCATCATATTCGGCACGGTTTTAAGGGCCGCGGGCGACACCAAAACGCCAATGTGGATAGGCATTGGCGTGAACCTGATAAACGTTGTGCTCAATTTCCTGCTGATCTATGAAACGCGCCCGATAAGCGTGTTCGGGCTTGAATTCACCATGTGGGGCGCGGGGCTGGGCGTGATCGGCGCGGGGATCGCAAGCGCGGTTTCCGTTCTGGTCGGCGGAGTGTGGATCACGGCCGCGCTGCTTCGCCACCGCGAGATTTCGCCCAGGGGATATGCGATGAAGCCCGACAGGAGCATTTTAATGCCCTGCATGCGCGTGGCGTTCCCCAATATGCTGCAAAGGTTCGGCACGAGCCTGGGCTACGTTGCCTTTGCGGCCATGATAAACTCGCTGGGCGAGCTTTCGACCGCCGCGCATACCGTGGCGAACACGGTGGAATCCGCTTTCTACATACCCGGCTACGGCATGATGGCCGCCGCCGCAACGCTCACCGGCAACGCGATAGGCGCGGGCGACAAGCGCGGTCTTCGCGATCTTGCGCGGGTGAATATCGCCATCGAGGTGATACTTATGACCGTCACGGGCGGGCTGCTGTTTGCTTTTGCCGAGCCCATGGCGTGGGTATTCTCGAAGGACGCGCAGGTGATCGCGCTGGCCTCAACGGTGCTTCGCATGGTTGCCGTCTCCGAGCCCGTCTACGGCGTCAGCCTCGTTATCGAGGGCATGATGCAGGGCGCGGGAAAGACGGTCGCGCCGTTCGTATTCAACATAATCGGCATGTGGCTCGTGCGCATACTAGGCACGTTCATCTGCATACACCTGCTCTCGATGGGGCTGGTATCGGCCTGGGCGTGCATGATAGGGCATAACGTGCTGTTGTTTGCGATGTTCCTCGTCTACTATCTGCGGGGAAGATGGAATCCGCTGAGGAACAGGGTGCTGAGCTGAAATAAGCTCGTTGGGATTTTCACTGCTCCTCTATGCTGAAAAGCCAGGGAGCCACGTGGCAGTAGCCCGTTGGGTTTTTGACAAGGTATTTCTGATGATACTCCTCGGCGTCATAGAAGTTTTCAAGCGGCAGAAGCTCCACCTTCATGGGCTCGGGATACTTCGCCTGCTCCCTGCGGAAGGCCGCCTCGAGCTCGGGCAGAAGGCTCGCGTCCTCATAATAGACGCCCGTGCGGTACTGCACGCCCTCGTCCCCGCCCTGCTTGTTAAGGGAGAGCGGATCGATTATCATGAAGTAGTATTCCACAAGCTTGCCTACGGATATCGCGCTCTCGTCGAATTCGACCTTAACGGTCTCGGCATGACCGGACGAGGCGCAGACTTCCTTATAGGTGGGGTTCTCGGTGGGGCCGTTGGCATAGCCGACCTCGGTGTGCTTTACGGCCTTGAACTGATCGAAGAAGCGTTGGGCGCCCCAGAAACAGCCGCCCGCGAAATAGATGGTTTTCATATCGGTATCTCCTTGCTTGTTTGATTGCATTATACGATTTTGCGCGCACGCTTGCAAGGGATTTTTTATATTGAATATTCCTTTAAAGAATGATACAATCCGTATAGTGAATACTTGGAGGCGCGTATGCGTGACGAAGAACTGAAATGGAGCATCGAAAGCGAACGCGAGCTGCTTAAAACACCCGTCTTCAACGTCTATTCCCGAAGGGAAACGGCGGCGAACGGGCTGACGGGCGATTATATCGCCCTCAAATCGCCCGAGTGCGTGGTGATGATGCCCGAATATGAGGGCAATTTCGTGCTCGTGCGCCAGTGGCGGCACGGAAAGGCTGCGCTCACGACGGAATTTCCCGGCGGCGTGATAGGCCGGGGCGAGGAACCGGCTGACGCCGCTTACCGCGAGCTTTACGAGGAGACGGGCTATAAGGCCGGCAAGCTTGAGTACCTGGGCAGCGTCAACCCCAATCCCGCGCTTTTCGAGAGCCGCTTTTACGTTTTCCTCGCGCAGGAGCTCGAGCCCACCGGGCAGACGCATCCCGACCGCGACGAGCTGATTTCGGTGGAGCTTCACCCCATCGACGAGGTGATAGATTCGTTCGGCAGCGAGGAATATTCCCACGCGTTCATGGGCACCGCATTGGCGTTTTATTTGAGAAACAGGAGGGAAAAATAATGAAAAAGCTCACAGCGATCCTGCTTATCGCCGTTTTCGCCGCGACGCAGATAGGGTGTTTTTTCGACGGGCCGACTAAAAAGAAGCTTCCCGCGTTCTTTACCGAGAGCCCCGTCGTTTCCGCAAGGTACTATAACGAAGGGGAGTTCGCCGAGCTTGAGCAGGAAAAGCTCGCGGCTCTTATCGACAAGCTCAACGAGATGGAGCTTTCGACCCACTCCTTCCACACCGATTATTACTGGGGCGGCAGGTTGGGTATTGAGCTTTCCTATGAGGACGGCACATTCATGACCTATGACGGCACCAAGGCGATCTACCGCACCGCCTCCATGAAGGACGATACGAGCAGCGAGGCCAGACGAAGCAGTGATTTTATCGAGGTAACGAACATGAGCTTCTGGGCCGCCATGAGCGAGTTCTTCCCCATTGTGCCCGAAAATATGCCTTCGGGCTGGTGAAAGGCGGTCAATATGAAATACGGCGAATCTGCTTTTGACGTGCTCTATCTGCTCACCGCGGTCGTGCTTGGGCTCGTGATGCTCAAAAAGGGCCGCGGCGCGACCGAAAAGCTCATGGGCATCGCGGTGCTCATACTGGGCTTCGGCGACGCGTTCCACCTCGTCCCCCGCGTGATCAACTATTTCTCCGAATCGGATATGACCATGTGGCTGGGGCTTGGCAAGCTGATCACCTCCATCACCATGACGGTGTTCTACGTCTGCATGTACTATATCCTCCTCGGCGTAACGCAGGAGAGGGAGAACCTTTGGCTCACACTTGCCGTGTGGTTTTTGGCGGCGCTGCGCACGGGGCTCTGCCTGCTCGAACAGAACGAGTGGTTTTCGGGGCGCACCCCGCTCCTGTGGGCGATAATAAGGAACGTGCCGTTCGTGATACTGGGGGCGCTGATAGTAGTGCTCTGGTTCAGGAGAAGGGATCGGCTCGGCCGCCTGCGCTTCATATGGCTGTGGTTCACGCTATCGTTCCTGTTCTATATCCCCGTAACGGTCGGCGCGGGCTTCGTGCCCATGCTGGGCATGCTGATGCTGCCCAAGACGATCTGCTACGTGATCATCGCCGTCACCTTCACCGTCACCGTCGTGAAGGAAGCGCTGCCGGAGAGGATATTGAGAAGGGGATAGAGCATAGAGGACGATATGTTCGCTTACGCGAACTCGATATGCCTGCGGCTCGATATATCGGCTTGCGCCGATTCGAGATGTCCGCTTTGAGAAGCGGACGAGAGAGGCAGGGGAAATAGGCTTTTTGAAGGCGTCAGGCATTAGGCTTCCCCCTCCGGTGGGGAAGCTGTCAGCGCGACGAAGGAGCGATGACTGATGAGGGGGCTTTGAGATCAGGCTCCAACAGTGACAAAAGGGACGGTTCTTTTTGTCATCGGACCCTTCGGCTGAGCGTTAAAAATATATTATTTTAATTGGTTGACACTTGTTATCCAACGTGCTATACTGTGCACATAGGATAACAAGTGTTATCTATTTGAAAGGAAGGTGCTTCAAATGGCGGAGAAAATATCTCTTTCTGACGGCGAATGGAAGCTTATGAACCTTTTGTGGGACGAGAACCCTCAGACGATAGGCCGCATGGTGGATGCGCTCAGGCACGATACGGGCTGGACAAAGGCGACAGTGAACATCATGCTCAACCGCCTTGCCGAAAAGGGCGCGGTGCGCATTGAAACGGGCGGCAGATCGAAGCTCTTCTATCCGGTGCTCGACCGTGAGCAGGCGGTCAGGCAGGAGGCGAAGAGCACGCTTGAAAAGATAAGGACAGGCGGAATAGGGCTGCTTATCAGCACGATCGCGGGCGAATCCGACCTTACGAAGGAGGACGTGGAGGAGCTGTACCGCATCTTGAAGGGAGGAATCAAAGATGACTGACATCATTTGGATCGCTTCATCAAGCGTATTGATAATCGCCGTGCTGATCATCCGCGCGGCGTTCGGCAAGAGGATGAGCGCGGGCCTGCGCTATGCGCTGTGGGGGGTGGTGCTTTTGCGCCTCTTCATCCCCGGCACGGTGTTCCAAAGCCCCGTGAGCGTGCAGAATGCCGTTCTGCACGCCGAGCCCGCCCGCGTATACGAAACGGCAAAGGAGTATTCATCCTTCAAAGAGGCCGACGACGGGGTGATCGCCATCCCGCGCGAGAGCGGCAGGACCGCCGTGGTGATGCCGAAGGCCTCGCAGGAGCGTGCGGAGACCCTGAATAGAGCGGTCAAGGCGCGCGACGTGCTCACCGTGGTGTGGTGCACCGGCATGGGGATGATGGGCGCGTACCTCCTGTACGTCAACGTCCGCTTCTACATGAAGCTGAGGGACAGAAGGAAGCTCCTGAGCGCCGACGCGCCCTGCAAGGTGTATTCCGTCGAGGGGCTCGAATCCTCCTGCCTGTTCCTCAATTCGATCTACGTTTCGGCTGAGACGGCCGACGACGCCGACCTTCTCAACTGCGTGCTTGCGCACGAGCTCTCCCACCGCCGCCACGGCGACGGAATATTCACTCTCCTTCGCGGCGCGGTGCTGGTGCTGCACTGGTATAACCCCTTCGTGTGGGCCGCCGCCTACGCCTCCCGACAGGACAGCGAGCTCTTTGCCGACGCGGGCGCATTGAAGGAGCTGGGCGAGGAGAGGCGCGAGACCTACGGCAGGACGCTCATAGACCTTTCCCTGCGCCCGTCGGTGAGGGCGAGCATCGCCTGCACCGCCACATCCATGGCGAACAACAAGCATGCGCTCACCGAGCGCGTCAAGAACGTGGCTTCGCGCCGCCGCATGGGCGTGATAATAGCGGCAGTCGTGCTGATACTCGCCCTTGCCGCCGCCGGATGCGCTTTCCTGGGCTCCGCCAAGGCGGAGGAGCCGACGCCCTATGTTCCAAAGGCGACCGACGGACCGGACGCCCGGGCGACCGACGAACCGACCGACGCGCCTACGGCAGAACCGAATGCGATGCCCGATGAAGATTGGTTTGGCGATAGGGCATTCGAGGAGGCCGAAAGGATACGGGAGCTGTACGGCCTTGAAAACCTTATATTCATTAGAAAAGTTCAGTTTTACGAAGAAGAGGAAGGTGTGCCGGTCGGCGTGACCGTCGGCGGCGAAAACACGGGCGAGGATGATCTGATAGAATTGACTTTTACCCGGGGCTCCGGCGATTCCTCCGAATGGCGCGTTACTGAAGCGTGGCTGTACCCGGGCGAGCCCGGCGGCTGGGATCAGGACAAGCATAATAAGGCCGCGTTTGAGAGGGACGATTTCGGCGGATACTTCAATTTCCTCTTTCCCGATGAGGATCTGACTGGCGCGGGCTATAGCGTGACCGGCGGCATGGAGGATATGGACAACGGCGCCGCGCTCGCGCTCGATATGATCGCCGAGCGCTTGACCGGGCTCGATGAGGGGAACCTCATGCGCTGCCGTGAGGCGAAGCTCATAGGCTTGACCCTTGACGCCGATCATCCCTCCGAAGGATACTTCTATTATGACGGGATGATCGCGGTCCTTCCCGAAAATCCGTATTACTTCCAGTTTGAGTTCGGCGACGCACTTAAGGGGCTGTACTGCGGCGAGCGTACCGACTGCAGATATTGGTATCAGCTCAAGGCCGAGTTGGCTGTCGGCAGGGACGAATACGGACAGGTCGTGGTATTCGCCGAGCTTCCGGATGAGGATACCGGCGGCGACGATCCCGAACCCACCGAAGCGCCCGAAAAGACCGGAAGCGAGCTGATCGACATGGCATGGGCCGTCGCTCAGCAGCTCGGCCGGGTGCATCAGCAGAGCTTTAACAAGGAAAGAGCGAGGATCGAGATCTTCGGCGATTTCGCAAACGTCTGCTTCCCGTCCGTCACCTATCCCGACGAGCAGCTTTGGATCCCCCTGGAGAGGGACGAGAACGGCAATTATGCGGCGATCCCGGAGGATATCTATGCTTTGCGCGCCTCCGAAACCTTCGATTCAAGGATCGATACCGACCTGTTGGCCGAAAAGCGCGCGGAGTTCGAGAACGCCCGCATCACCGTGACGGCGGACGAGATACGCGCCTCGGGCTGCAATGCTGCGGTCGGATCGGACGAGTACAAGGCGGCGGCCGCGGCCCTCTACGGCGAAAAGCTTGCGGGATACTACCGCGAAAGCCTTAGCGCGGATACGCAGTTCGGCTGCTATGAAACGGCCTTCGTCGGCTCGGAGGAAGGGGACTATGAGGATTCGTATTACGTGATCATAGGCTTCCGCGTACGCGATCTGCTCCCCTTCTCGATACTCTTCGATTATGAACCCTCCTGTGACCGCGGCGTGCGCCATCAGGGCTTCGAGGGCTGGCTGACCGGCTCCACGCTCGTCGACGTCGAGCTCGCCGCCGACGGAAGCTTTACCTGCAATGCGGTCCTAAACGGCGCGGGCTGATGTGAAAATGCGGGGGCGGCTGTTCTCACAACGAAAAATATATTTGTTCGCCGACTGAGAAAACCGCCCCCTTTGGGGATGTATATATGAACGGGAACAAACCCGCAGCTTAACATAAAAGGAGCGATCCGTATGAAAAGGATTTTAACACTGATGCTTGCCGCGGCGATGATATTCGCTCTGGCGGCATGCACCGAGAGCAAGCCGCAGGAGGGGAGCGGGGCGACCGAAGCGCCCTTGCCGGAAAACACGGCCGAGACCCCCGCCGAGGGCAAAGATGCGGTCGTTATCCGCTTCTATAACGAGCCTACGGAGGAGGGCCCCGCGCTCGATCCCGAGCGGTATCCGGAGGCGCACGTCGAATACACGGAGGTAAGGCCGGAAGCCGGCTCCCCCGAAGCGGAAAGGCTGACAGCTGCGGTCGGCGCGATAAAGGAATGGGTGGATAACAACATTATCGACAGGATGGGCTATACATTTGCAGGCGTTTTCGAGATAGAAAACGACGAAAACACATATTATTTCACCGAAACAGGTGAGCTCTTCCGCAGGGGGCCCGAGGGCGATTTCATCGGAATGCTCACGGCCGGGGACGCGGCATTCCTTATGAGCCTGAGGCCCGAGGCGGCGCCGACAGCGGCTCCCGATCCGGACGTTTTCGTGCCCGAGGGCTATGACGCGCACGATTATCTTGCGCTTGCGGAGTTCTTATCCGCGCCGCTGGGCGAGGGCGGCTATACGATCGGCGAGAACTGCTATTCGGATTATTTCACGGGCGAATTCGACGTCATGGATCCCTCCACGTGGCGCACGGATTACCACGGCGTAAA
This sequence comes from Clostridia bacterium, assembly GCA_017541305.1. GTDB lineage: Bacteria > Bacillota > Clostridia > Christensenellales > CAG-138 > UBA3857. The sequence goes on from JAFXZJ010000058.1 coordinate 27,854, forward strand.
ATGGGATCCCGAGACCGGCAAGGCGCTCGAGATCACGCTCCATCCGTCGGTCGATCATTTCCCTGTCGAGCTCAGGCTTTCGGGCTTTGAAAAGCTCGAGAAGGTCGCGTTCTGGGATGTGACGTTCGATTCGATCGTCATTTCCGACTGCCCTGCGCTCACCGACGGCTGCATGATCTATACCGGCAGCGCGGCGGGCGACGTGGTTATCGAGGCGGGCTACGTGACGCAGCTCAATGCGGGCTCCGACACGCACGTGCACTGCTCGCTCATGGGCGATAAATACCCCTTCGAGCTCGACCTTTCAGCCGAAGGCCCCGGCAGAGTGAGCGCTTCGGCCGTCTATTACGAGGGCGAATACACGGTGAGCTGCACCGCGATCGCGGACGAGTACGTCGATTTCCTCGGCTGGTACGATAATGACGGCAAGCTTGCTTCCGCCGAGATAAGCATGCAGCTTTCGGGCGGCGAAATGGGCTTCATATCCGGCTCGCACGTCTATACGGCAAGGTTCGCAAAGCCCGCCGCTCCCACTCCTTTGCCCGGCGGCGACTTCTTCTGCGAGATCACGCCCAACGTGGAAACCAAGGTCGATATCGATGGCGACGGTGAGAGCGATACCGTGCTCGTTTCGGTCGGAAGCGGGGAAGAGGAGGAGGGCGACCTTATCTCCATGACGGTGACGCTGGCCGCGAAGCCCGAAGAGCCCTATTATTTCCCCGTGGACAACATGGGCGGCGAAGTGTGCGCGGCGGCGGTGGACTTCGACCCCACTGATACGCATATCGAGATCGTGGCCACCTACGATGAGTGCGACGGCGATCCGATCACCTGCGTGTGGCGCTTAAAGGACGACGGCTCGGGCTTTGACGAATTCACCGAGTGCGTCGGCGTGGTGTTCGAGGGCATGGAAGGGACCTCCCCGTGGTATTTCGGCGACGTGCCCGAGGGCTGGACGTTCAGCGCCGCGGAGGGGCTCTCCATTGACAGACGCACGGAGATACTTGGCACCACGTTCGTGATCAACCGCATCACGGTGACGGAGAACGGCATAGAATACCTTGATAATGAGTATCGCTACCCGGGCGGCGAATACGAGCTGACGCTCAAGCGCGAGCTCAAGGTGACGCTCGAAAACGGCAAAACGAAGACCCTGCCCGTCGGCGCAAGGATAAAGCCCTATTCCACCGACCGCAGGACCTTCGTAAAGGTACTGCTCGAGGACGGCGGCATAGGGACTGTGAAGGTCACGTTCGGAAATACGGATTACGATTATCCCGTGCTGCTCAACGGAGTGGATCAGGACGAATACGCGGATATCCAATACGCGGATTGACGCCGGATAAAAGGGACGATCCGCCGGGACAGCTGCGGAGAGACGGAAAACAACACGGCGCGGGAGCACTTCCCGCGCCGCTTTGCGTTATATTGGATTTACGGCATGGTGACCAGCAGCACCGTCTTGGGAGCCACGCTCACTTTGCCCGTGACGGTCTTTTCGGGGGTCTCATAAACGACGTTATCCTGCATGAGCACGCCGGGCTCGATCCCGTTGAACTCGGTCTCATAGGGAGCGTCGTTGGGATTGATGAACGCCATTGCGACTATCTTCTTGCCGATCGCGTACTGTATGGATATCACGCTGCCGTCCTCGACGGTGCAGATGGGGTTCGCTTCGGTAAGGAAGGGGTTCGCCTTGCGCATCCTGATGAGAGCGCGGTAGAAATCGCGCATCTGAGCGACGTTCGATCCGGGGGTAAGCGCTTCCCAGTCGATGTTGTTTATCTCGTCGGAGGAAGCGTAGCTGTTGTGGTCGCCGTCCTTCGTCCTCAGCATCTCCTCGCCGGCAAGGAAGAAGGGCGTCCCGCGGGAGATCATTATGATAGAAGCTCCCAGGCGGTTCATTGCGGCGCGCTCCTCATCGGTGTTGTCGGGGTTGGAAATGAGCAGCTTATCCCAAAGGGTGTTGTTGTCGTGACAGCCCATGTAGTTGATAACGCCCGCGTTCTCAACGCCCCAGTTGGTCGCGGCGTTCTTTACGCCGCCGGTGATGCCGAAGATGACCTTGTCGGCGGTCCCCTGAGAGGCCGCGCCGTTGATATAGCCCTGATCCTTGGCGTCGAACACGCTGCCCTTGAGGCCGTCGCGGATGGAGTCGTTGAACACGCTCACAGCGCCGATCGCTCCGTTTGTGGGCACGATCTTGCTTATGTTGACCTGATTTGCGCGGAAGTTCTCACGCAGTGGGCTCGTGCCGCCCGTCCAGCCCTCGCCGTAGATTATGGCCTTGGGGTTGAGCTTGTGCACGGCCTTTTCGACCTCCTGCATGGTATCGACGTCGTGAAGCGCCATCAGGTCGAAGCGGAAGCCGTCAAGATGGTATTCCTGCGCCCAGTAGGATACGGAATCCACCATGAATTTGCGGAACATCACGCGCTCGGAGGCGGTCTCGTTGCCGCAGCCCGAGCCGTTGGAGAGCGCGCCCAGGCCGTCATAGCGGTAATAGTAATAGGGCACCGCCGCGCTGAAATTGGAATCGGCGGAATAGGTGTGGTTATAGACCACGTCCATTATAACGCCTATGCCGGCTTCGTGCAGGGCCTGCACCATCTGCTTGAACTCCTTTATCCTCACCTCGCCGTGATAGGGGTCGGTGGAGTAGGAGCCCTCGGGGGCGTTGTAGTTCTTGGGATCGTAGCCCCAGTTGAACTGCGGCGCGTCGGAGGATTCGTCAACGGTGGCGTAATCATAGACGGGCTGCAGATGCACGTGAGTTATGCCCAGATCCTTGAGGTAATCAAGGCCGACGGCCTCGCCAGCGGAGTTCTTAAGCCCCGTTTCGGTGAAGGCAAGGTATTTGCCGGGATACTTCGAGGAGCTGATCTTGTTGGAGAAGTCGCGCACGTGCACTTCCCATATCACGGCGTCCTCATAGGAATCTATGCCGTCATAATACTTATCCTCCGCCCAGCCTTCGGGGTCGGTGGAATCGAGATCCACCACCATGCCGCGGTTGCCGTTTACGCCCACGGCCTTGGCATAGGGATCGACTATCTCGGCCGTGCCGAGAGCGGTGGTGACGGTGTAGGTATAATATTTGCCCTTGGCGGAAGAATCCGCCGTATAGGTCCACACGCCGTTTTCATTGGTCATGGGCTCGGTCAAAACCGCTTCGCCGCCTTCGCCCGCGTCATAGAGCTTGAGCGTGACCTCGCTTGCGGTGGGCGCCCAAAGCTTGAATATGCAGCCCGAGGTCTTGTCGGGTATCACGCCGAGGGGGCCGTTATACGCGTACTTGTCGTTGAACGCGTCGGAATCGAAAACCTCGGTGGGCACCACGGGCTTGGGCTCGAAGCCCTCGATCTCAAGGGTGTAGGTCTTGGAGATATCCAGCTCCTCGGCAAGCTTTATCACGCCGAATATCACCTCGTTGTTAAGGCTCGAAATGCTCTCGATGGGCACCTCGCGATCGCCCTCGGTGACCTTCACCTGGTCGATCGAAGTGATGCGGAAGGCCGGGGCAAGGGTGTATTTGATCTCGTCAAGGGAGATCATGCCCGCAAGAGAAAGCACCTTATCCTGATACAATGTTTTACCTCCGTCGTCGCTCTTGTACATCGCGCTGTCGCCAGGCTTAAGATAGACCTCCGTCTCGGGACCTTCTATCTTTGCAAAGCGGTCGGCGTCAACGTCCTTGGTCGCGTCGCCCCAGCTCGTTCCGCCGGGATCGGAGCAGTTCTTGCGGACTATGAAGCCCACCTCGGTGATATCCTCGGGCACGTTCAACACCACCTTCGCGCCGTATGCGCAGGTGTGGAAGGGATACCCTCTGCCGTCGGCGTTGGGATACCAAATCCACATATCGCATTTGGAATAATCCACGCCGTCGCCATACCAGTAGAACGTGAGCTTGTTGCAGCCGTCCTCCCTGGGAATGTCATACTCCTCGCCGGAGTCGGGAGCGCCGGTCGCCTCGCCGCCGGCGGGTTCGCTCCCCGCGGGCTCCGTGGGGGATGCGGGCGTATTCTCGCCGCCGCCGCAGCCCGAAAGCAGCGTGAGCAGCATAAGCGCCGTCAGAATCAATGCAAGTATTCTTTTCATAACTAAGCCTCCTTAGGGGAATTGCTGAGTATATTTTAGCCCTTTTTGAAGTCAAACACAAGAGGGTCGGTATATTTTTTTAAAATAAAAAATATATTAGCACTCAACGCTTGACAGTGCTAACAGCAGGTGCTATAATACAGTCAACAAAGGAACAGAGAAAAAGGGAGCGGCCCTTAAAGGCCCGCTCGAATGAATCAAACTCCGTCCCCTTGCACATTATAAAACCAAGAGTTGTGTAAAGGAGGAATGACTTATGTTGTACCCTACGATTTTCAATGACAGTATTTTTGACGACCTCTTCGATCTTTCTTTCCCGATGATGAGGGATATGGGCGAAGTTGATAAGAAGCTTTACGGCAAGCATGCGGCTCACGTTATGAAGACCGACGTGCGCGAGCACGACGAGGGCTATGAGGTGGATATCGATCTGCCCGGCTTCAAAAAGGACGAGATCACCCTGAGCCTTGAGAACGGCTATCTGACCATCACCGCGGCCAAGGGCCTTGATGAGGACGAGAAGGACAAGAAGGGCAAGCTGATCCGCCAGGAGCGCTTCATGGGCAGCATGCAGAGGAGTTTCTACGTTGGCAAGAACCTTACCGACGAGGATATCAAGGCCAAATTCGAGGACGGCGTATTGAAGCTCACCGTTCCCAAGAAGGAAGAGAAGAAGCTTCCCGAGAGGAAGACGATAATGATCGAGGGCTGATTTGAACGCAAAAGCTCCGTGCCGACCGGCACGGAGCTTTTTTATGCCTCTTATTTGAAATAGAGCGAAGCTGCATCGTAGAATTCCTTGTCGACCTCCTTGCGGACGGTGACGGCCTTATCGAGATCGGCGGCAACTATGCGGTTGCCCTCCATGCCCACCATGTTGCAGTAATCGCGCTCGACTACCAGCTCGCCGGCCTTGATGCCCAGGCGGGTGCCCAGCACGCGGTCAAATGCGCAGGGCGCGCCGCCGCGCTGGACGTGGCCCAGAACGACGGGACGGCACTCGAAATACTGCGCGTCCTGACCGAGCAGGGGATCGTTCCTCATGGCGTTCTCGATCATGTCGGAAAGATGCTTGGCAAGGTTCTTCTGAAGCAGGAGCTTGTTGCCGAAGGCGTCGGTGCCGACGTCGATGGATTCGCCGTCCTTGAGCTCAAAGCCCTCGGCCACGACTATGATGGTGTAATGATCGCCGCGCAGATACCTTCTGCGGACGAGGGAGACGATCTCTTCAAAGGTCTTGGGGAATTCGGGGATCAGCACCAGATGCGCGTTGGCGGCAAGGCCGGCCTGCAGCGCGATCCAACCGGTGTGACGGCCCATGCACTCGACCACTATGCAGCGGGAGTGTGCCTTGGCGGTGGTCTGAAGGCGGTCGATCGCCTCCATCGCGATGTTGGACGCGGTCTCAAAGCCGAACGTGTAATCCGTGCAGGAAAGATCGTTGTCAATGGTCTTGGGAACGCCGATCACGTTGATGCCGCGCTTCCTGAGCTCGTTCGCAACGCCCAGGGTATCGTCGCAGCCGATGGCCACAACGCCCTCAAGATCCAGCGCCTTCAAAACCTCGATGATGGTTTCGGGACCGTTGGGATCCTTCATGACGTTCGTGCGGGAGGAACCGATTATGGTGCCGCCCATGGTCTATATGCCCTCTACCTCGGAAAGGGTCAGCCAGTGGCCCTGCGCCAGCATGGCGCCGCGCCAGCCGTTATGGAAGCCGAAAACCTCCATGCCTGCTTCGGCGCACTTTTCAACAACGCCCCTTATGACCGCGTTAAGACCCGGGCAGTCGCCGCCGCCGGTCAAAATGCCTATCTTCCTCATATCCTCATTCTCCTTATTGGATTTCTTTTTTTTAATCGTTTTTGTGGTTTTTCTCATGTTATTTTCGCCTTATTTGTTTTCAGCCGTGCGATTATAATACATTTCATATAAAAAATCAAGCCCCGAAACGATATAATGCCCCAAACATATTGATTTTTTTCGGAACTGCTGTTATACTACTGCGGCAAATCGAGTCAAAACACCATTAATATAACACTGTCGGAGGTGCGCGAATGGCGCATAAAAAGAAAAACAAAGAGCTGACGGAGGAGGAGCGCGCTCCCTACGTCAAGGATCAGAAATTTTACGAGGAGCTGCTGGAGGCCACGGTGTCCCTTGCGAACAAGCTGCAGGCCTGCGGCGCCGAGACCTACCGCGTGGAGGACGCGATCACCCGCATAATCAACGCATACGGAGTGGTGAAGACGGATACCTTCGTTATCCCCAGCTGCATAATGGCAAGCCTCGAGCCTGACGACGGCCCCGTCGTCACCAAGATACGCCGCCTGAAGGAAGGCGGCACCATGCTGGACGGCATCGAGAAGTATTCGGCCCTCTGCCGCCGCATCTGCGCCGAAAAGCCCGATATCCCGGTGTTTCGCAGATGGCTGCGCGAGACCGAGGCAAGCGTGTGCGTCTACGGTCCCGTGGTCTATTATCTCTCAGCTTTCCTCATCGGCCTGGGCTTCGGCATATTCTTCGGCGGCACATGGCTCGAAGCGGCCGCGGCGGGGCTTTGCTGCACGGCCACCGGCGCTTCGCTCAAATTCATGGGCAAGCTGCACGCAAACGCCTTCTTCACCTCGTTCGTATGCAGCTTCATACTGGCGTTTTTAGCCAACGCGCTGACCGCCGTCGGCCTTTGCAAGAACGCGGATATCGCCACCATCGGCGCGCTGATGCTGCTCGTGCCGGGCTTTCTGTTCACCAACAGCTTAAGAGACGTTATCTACGGCGATACAATGAGCGGCATAAACAGGCTCGTTCAGGTGCTGATAATCGCGGTTGCGCTTGTAATTGGCACCAGCGCCGCCGTTTCGCTTGCAAGGCACATATTCCCCGAGATAGTCACGGGCCTTATCCCCATCGATCATCCCCTGTGGCTGCAGTGCGCGGCGGGCCTCATAGGCACCCTGGGCTTTGGCTTTATGTTCAATATGCACGGGCGCGGCATACCGCTTGCGCTGCTGGGAAGCGTCATCTCGTGGCTGGTGTGCAGCCTGTGCATGAGGGCGGGGCTTGGCGAGGCCACCTGCTATCTGATCGCCGCCGCCGCTTCATCCTTCTATGCCGAGATCATGGCAAGGATAAGGAAATTCCCCGCGACGAGCTATCTGCTCTGCGCGCTCGTGCCCCTGATCCCCGGCGCGGGCATCTACTATACGATGGACTTCCTGCGCCGCGGCATGACCGCCGAGGCCTATGCCAAGGGCATGGCAACCGCATCCATCGCCGGCGCCATGGCGATCGGCGTGCTTCTGATATCCACCGCGTTCCGCATGTGGGGCGTGTGGAAGAAGAACAGAACAGGGAAAAAATAATGAATACTGAATATTGAATAATGAATAATTTTGGAACAAATTCCCCCTCGGGGGAATTTGAACGTCATTCATTCTTCAGTAAAAACTTGGCGGAGAGCAAATTGCTCTCCGCCTTGGCGTATTATTTGATGGAATTACGCTATGCCGAGCGCAAGCCTCAGTACAAGCAGCGCGTCGGTGGTATCGATCACGCCGTCGCCGTTCATGTCGCAGTTCATCATATCCGCCGCGTCGCCCGAAATGCCCAGCGCGCAGCGGAGTACGTACAGCGCGTCGGTGGTATCGACAACGCCGCTGCCGTCGGAATCACCGGGGATGGGGTCGGGCTCATCGCCAAAGCGGGCGACTACGCGGGTGTGTTCGGTATTTCGTTCGTCAAGCTCAAGCTCGGTCGAGATCAGCTCGCCCTCCTCGGTGTACCATCCGAGGAATTCAGAGCCGGTATCGGGCTGAGCGACGGCCGCCGAGCAAATGAGTTCATCTTCGTACTCATCATAGTATAGCTCACATTTATATCCGATAGTTCCGCTGCCTTCAGCACGGATCGCGTCAAAGAAAAGGTGTGAATTGTTTGACAGGTCGAGCTCCGTCAGCGCGTTGCCTAAACAGCAAAGATACCTAAGCCATGCGTTTGCGGAAACGTCGAGCTCCGTCAGCGCGTTGTATGAACAGTCAAGATATATAAGCTCTGTGTTTGCGGAAAGCTCCGTCAGCGCGTTGCCTGAACAGTAAAGACGACTAAGACATGCGTTTGCGGAAACATCGAGCTCCGTCAGCGCGTTGCCTGAACAGTCAAGATCTTCAAGCCATGCGTTTGCGGAAACGTCGAGCTCCGTCAGCGCGTTGTCTGAACAGTCAAACTTGTGAAGCCAAGTGTTTGCGGAAACGTCGAGCTCCGTCAGCGCGTTGCCTGAACAGTAAAGATAATTAAGCTCTGTGTTTGCGGAAACGTCGAGCTCCGTCAGCGCGTTTTCATCGCAGTAGAGGTATTCAAGCGCTGCGCAGCCGGAAACGTCGAGCCCCGTCA
>JAFXZJ010000059.1 GCA_017541305.1 Clostridia bacterium
ACGACGATGATGACGATTGATAACCGATGAGCGAATGTAACGCCGGAATAATAATTCCGGCGTTTTTTATATTGCATTTTTCGACGCTTGATGGTATGATTATAATGTAAAGATATGCAGGGAGGTGCAGTATTATGGAGAAGACGAGAACGGTCATAAGCCTTGCGGGGCAGGAATTCCGCATCTCTTCCGAGAATGACGCCGAATACGTGAAGGCGCTTGCCGAGCAGGTGAACCGCCGCATACGCGATATGCACAGGCAGTTCCCCGACCAGAGCACCTCAAGGTGCGCGCTTTTGGCCATGCTCGAGATGGCGGACGAGCTTTCAAAGCTTCGCACCGAATCCGCCGAGGTCGACCGCAAGATAAGCGAGCTTCGCAATATGCGCGGCTCGGAGCAAAAGGTGCAGGCGCCCGTGAAGCGCCCTTTTGAGCGCAAAAAGCCCGTGGGAGTTTAACGCCGCCCTCATTTGCCGAAGAACCACTCATGGGGCAGGCCTTTTGGTATTGCCCCGATTTTTATTGTTATGAACTCAAACCGTATCGAGCTGCTCGCTCCGGCGGGCAATATGGAATGCCTTAAGGCCGCCGTTTTGAACGGGGCCGACGCCGTGTATTTCGGAGGCGGCGCTTTCAACGCGCGCCGCGGCGCGGCGAATTTTGTGGGCGACGAGCTTAAAGCGGCCATAGATTACTGTCACCTTCGCGGGGTGAGCACGCATATCACGCTAAACACCCTCCTTTTCGACCGCGAGCTGGAGGAAGCTCTGCGCTTTGCCGCAAAGCTTTGCTCGCTCAAAGCGGACGCCGTTATAGTGCAGGATCTCGGCCTTGCGAAGCTTATCCGAAGCGAGCTTCCCGAACTATGCGTGCACGCTTCCACCCAGATGGGCATACACTCATTGGGCGGCCTGCGATACTGCGAACGCGATGGCATATCCCGCGCCGTGCTTGCAAGGGAGGTGCCGCTTTCGGAGATACGCCGCATGCATGAATCAAGCCCCGTGGAGCTTGAATTCTTCTGCCATGGCGCGCTGTGCATGGGCTTTTCGGGCAGCTGCCTCTATTCCTCCATGGCGGGCGAGCGGAGCGGCAACCGCGGCACCTGCGCCCAGCCCTGCCGCAAGAACGCCTCGGTGCTGAAAAGGCGCGCGGGCTCCGATGAATTCGCCCTTTCCACAAACGATATCTGCATGATAGACGAGCTTACCGCCCTGATCGACGCGGGAATATGCTCGTTCAAGATAGAGGGGCGCATGAAGAGCCCCGAATACGTTTCCACCGTCACCCGCATCTACCGCGCCGCGCTCGACGGCGAAAAGCCCAAGGCCGCGCGCAGCACGCTTTTTGAGATATTCAACCGCGGCGAATTCTCCACCGCGCATATAAGGGGCGATACCGTGACCACCGGGCACGTGGGCTGCGCAAGGCCGTCCGACAGGCTCGTTGCCGAAGCGCACGAGAGCGTGCGCACAGACCGCCCCGTGAGAGCGCTTTCGGCGAGGCTCGAGCTTAACGTCGGCTCCCCCGCCTCGCTCACACTCCGCTGCGGCGGGCACGAGGCGAAGGCTTTCGGCCCCGTGTGCGAAGCGCCCAACAAGCCCATAGACGCGTCGAGGATATCGGAACAGCTCGGCAAGCTGGGCGGCACGCCGTTCCGTTTGACCGAACGCGATATCTCGGGCACGGGCTTTGCGCCCGTATCGAAAATCAACGCCATGCGGCGCGAGGCGGCCGAGCGCATATCGGCGCTTATCATCGGCGAACCCGGGCCCGAAAAGGAGATCACATCCGAAACGATCGCCGCCCATATCGCCCGCACGGGCGAATGCGGAGAAAAGCCCCTGCGATACTTGCGCGTGCGCACGGCGGCCGAGGCGGCATGCGCCGAAGCCGACCTTATCGGGCTCGATCCCATATTCCCCGGCAGGGTCGACCGTGAAACGCTCGAGAAGGCTTCCGCACCGCTCGTGCTCATACTCCCCAACGTCATAATGACGGAAACGGCACGGGAAGCGTATGAAGATCTTATCGCGCAGGGCATATTCTCCGGCGTCGAGATCAATAATATCTCCCATTGGGACGTGGGACGCGAGCTTCCCATACGCATCGCGGGAATAGGTCTGAATATAATGAACTCCGTATCGGCGACGGAAGCTCTTTCGCTGGGATTCACGCATTTTTCGCCCTCGCTCGAGATGACGCGCGCGCAGCTTTCCGCCCTTGCGGATGGCTTCGGCAGCCGTATGATCGTGCACACGCTGCTCAGGGCCCCGCTTATGCAGCTCCTTCACTGCCCCGTGAAGGAATACCGAGGCTGTCAGGCCTGCCGGGGCCAATGCGGCGAGCTGAGCGACGGCGACGGAAGACGCTTTCCGCTTGAGAACGTGCGCTTTCCCGATAACACCTGCCTTGTGCGGATGCTGAATTCCGCACTGACGGATATACGCGAAGCCTTTGCCGAAAGCGGCATACGCGCCTGCGGCACGGCCGAAACGCCCGATCCCCATAACGAAACCAATATCACGCGCGGCCACTGGAACCGGGCCGTGGACTGAAAAGGATAAAGCCATGAACCAGAAAACGCTTAATACGCTTGAATACAACAAGATACTTGAGCAGCTCCGCTCAAAATGCGCCTGCTGCGTGAGCCGCGAGCTGGCGGTCGCTCTGCGCCCCTTTGACGAGATCGACGACGTGCGCGCGGAGCTGGACCTGACTGCCGAGGCGGAAACGCATTTCATTCGCACGGGCAATTCGCCCGTGGATGATTTTCCCGATATGCGCTCCACGCTGAAGCGCGTTAACGCCGTGCTCCACCTTTCCTGCGAGGAGCTTTTGAACGTGGCCAAATGCTTAAAGGCCATCCGCGTTGCACAGGAGCAGCTTTCCGGCCAGCACGAAGGCCAAACCGAGCGGCTTTCGAACCTTGCCTCCGGGCTTATGACCCACAGGGTGATCGAGGATGAGATCAACCGCTGCATATTGAGCGAGGACGAGGTTTTCGACGGCGCCTCCCCCGCGCTTTCGCGCATAAGGCGGCAGATGAAGCTGGCCAACGAGAAGGTGCGCCAAAAGCTGAACGACATGATCCATTCCTCCACCTACTCGAAGTATCTGCAGGATCCGCTCGTCACCATCCGCAACGGGCGATTCGTGATCCCCGTCAAGCAGGAATACCGCCAGAACATACCCGGCCTGATACACGATCAATCCGGCACCGGCGCAACGCTGTTTATAGAGCCCTCTGCAGTGGTCGAGCTTGGCAACGAATACAAGAAGCTCGTCATGGAGGAGGCCGCCGAGGTCGAGCGCATACTGACCGAGCTTACCGAAATGGTAAAGCCCCAAGCCAACGACATATTCCAGGATCTCATGACCCTTGGCGTGATAGACCTTTGCTTTGCCAAGGCAAAGCTTGCCAAGGATATGCGTGCCGTGTGCCCCAAGCTGAATCCCGAGGGACGCATCATGATAAAGAAGGGCCGTCATCCGCTCATAAGCCGCGAAAAGGTGGTGCCCATCGATCTGTGGCTTGGGCAGGATTTTACCACTCTGATAGTCACCGGCCCCAACACCGGCGGCAAAACGGTCACGCTTAAAACCATAGGCCTGTTCACGCTGATGGCGCAGTCGGGCATGTTCGTTCCCGCAAACGTGGGCACCGAGCTTGCGGTGTTTCGCAGCGTGTTCGCCGATATTGGCGACGAGCAGTCCATAGAGCAGAGCCTTTCCACGTTCTCGTCCCACATGAAGAACATAGTCGGCATACTCGACGAGGCCGACGATGAATCGCTCATACTGCTTGACGAGCTTGGCGCGGGCACCGATCCCGTTGAGGGCGCTGCGCTTGCCCAGAGCATACTGGAGGAGCTGCACTCCCGCGGGTGCCGCACCGCCGCCACCACGCATTATTCCGAGATAAAGGCTTTCGCCCTGACGCACGAGGGCATGCAGAACGCCTCGATGGAATTCGACGTGGATCGCCTGTGCCCCACATATCGCCTTTTCATAGGCATTCCGGGCAAATCCAACGCGTTTGAGATATCCAAGCGCCTGGGCATGAGCGATTACATAATCGAAAACGCCCGTCAATACCTCACCAAGCAGGACGTTGATTTTGAAACGGTGCTGGCTTCCGCCGAAAGCGAAAAGACCAAGGCCGAGCGCGAGCGCGAGGAGGCCGAGAACGCCCGCCGCGAGCTTGACGCGCTGCGGGCCGACATGCGCGCCGAGCGCAGGAAGTTTGAGACCGAAAAGGCCGAGATGCGCGTGAAGGCCAAGGAGGAGGCGCGAAAGCTCGTTGCCGACGCCAAGCGCGAGATGGAATCCGTGATAATGGAGATCCGCTCCATAAAGGCGATCGATCAGCGCGCCGCCGACCGGGTGATACAGCAATCGCGCGACAAGGCGCGTGAGCTTGACAAATCCCTGTATGAAACTCAGCAGGAACAGCGCATCATCGAAGGCAGCGCGCCCAAATTCGTCACCCCGGGTCAAACGGTCAAGGTCGTATCCCTTGACAAGGAAGGCACCGTCATTGGCAAGGCGAAAAACGGCGAGGTGCCCGTGCAGGTGGGCATAATAAAGCTCAACGTGAAGCTTGACGACCTGCGCGAGGTACAGGAATCCAAGATCGCCCAAGCCAACGTGAAGGTGGAATACGCCGCCAACAAGACGATAGGCCTTGAGCTGGACATTCGCGGCATGATGGTGGACGACGCGGCTCCCGTGGTGGACCGCTATCTCGACGACTGCAAGCGCCAGGGGCTTACCGAGGTTTCCATCATACACGGCAAGGGCACCGGCGCGCTGCGCGCAGGCATACAGAACCACTTAAAGCATCACCCCCGGGTGAAATCATTCCGTAACGGCAATTACGGCGAGGGGGATTTCGGCGTGACCGTGGTGACGCTGAAATAACCGAAAATGAAAAAAAGCGCTTTGGGGCAGCTGCCTCAAAGCGTTTTTTATGGCTCATCAGTCCGCGTCCAGCACGCTGCCGTCCTCGAACACGTACACCGGATGCGAAGCGTCGCCGTCGCCCTGGAGCACGACGTACAGCGCGCGCCTTTCCTCATGCATCTTGAACGTGACGGACTGTATGCTCATATCCCTGAACCTCGGATCCTCCTTAAGGAGCTTTTCAAGCTCCGGCATGCTCTCGGGATCCGCCACCTCGCCTTCGGCAAAGCGCTCAAAGCCGGATATCATGCCCGTTTTTTCGGAGCCATTGGGGGAAGCGGACGCCCCGGGAGAGCCGGACGCTTCGGGAGAGCCCGAAGTCACGGGCGGCTCGGAGGGCTCCGCCGAAGCCTCCGTCGAAGCCGGAGCGCTTGCCGCGGGTTTGGGAGAGCTCGTGGGCGCGGGAGTTTTTGAGGGCATGCCCGGCTTTCCCGAACAGGCGCAGAACACAAGCGCCGTTATCGCAAGCGCGAGCGGAAGAAGTTTCTTTATTTTACGCATTTTACCTCCAAAGGTTAACCGCGGTGGATTTTGCTTTTTGCGCAGCCGCGGCCATTCGGAATGAGTATGCGCGTATTCTGCCCGCGCTATTCAAAAAAAGCGCAAACAAAGACCGGGCGATCCTGTCGCCCGGTCTTTGCCTTTCGCAATTTTGGAGGGATTGATTGCTTGTAAAGGCGAAAATTTGGGGGGCTTCTTCCGCCTTTCACTTATAAGACGCACGAGCCCCCTTTAAGGTTCCATGATTTTAAAAATCTTTTTATATATTTTAATCGTCCGAATGGATGTGCAGAGTCTTGTTTATCTTGTTCAGGCGGCCTATGAGTATATCTCGCTTCTGCTTCTTTTCCAATATGCTCTCCTCAAGCCTTGACTGCTGCTTTTTGACGTCCTTTCGGCGTATGCCCGAGGTTATGAGCATCGCAAGCGCCAGCACCGCCAGCACTCCCGACACGATCAGGAGCATATCCGATTCGCCGTCGGCAAAGAAGAACATGCCGCCCCCCGCGACCACAGCCAGTATCGCGCCGACTATGCCCAGGGTCGTGACCGTCCTCAATCGCGCCTCAAGCTTTGGCCGCCTTGCGCGCAGCTCGTTTATCTGGTGAAGCGCGCTGTGCAGCTCCTCCTTGAATTCCGCCTTGCGCTTGAGCTCCTCTTCGATCTCCTCCCGGGTAAGCTCGGGAGCGTTGATCTCCTTTGAAGAAACGCTCTCATGCCGGCTGTGATGCCTGCCATGGCGCCCATTCTCGCCTCCGGCGGAGCTTTTGTGCTCCCCGTTCACCGGGGCGTCCTTCACTTCGGCCGCGCCGCTCTGCTTATCCGCTTCCTCAACGGGCGTGGTTTTAAGCGCGGCGACCTTGAGCTTGGTCCCGCAAAAGACGCAGGTGTATTCCTCCGTATTCTCCTCAATGCCTATATCCCTGCCGCAGCAGGGGCATTTGGCCGCAAGAATGCTCATTTGTTTCCCCTCTTAAAACATTCTCCCCCCGTTTGCTTTTATCCTAACACAAATTACAGCAATTTGCAATACTCATATCAGGCTTTTTATATAGTTCTTTCTCTCATCCGGGATGCGGAAGCTCTCCATACATTTGCGCACGGTCATTTTACGCACGGTCTCGGACTTCATGCCCCTTTCCAAATAAGGTATCGCCGCCCGATACTGCTTGGCGAGCGCCGTGGCGAAATACCACGCCTGCATCATCTGCACGTAATACTCACCGCTTTCGATATCGTAAACCATATCGAGCGCCTCCGGCTTGAAGTCGGCGTCGAGGAAATGGCTCATAAGCATCTCTATCCCGAAGCGGACGGTGAATGCGCGCTCCGATGAAAGGTACTCCGGTATCTTCTTCCAAAGCTCGGCCCTGTGCTTCCTGAACGCCTTGGGCTTTATCGTGTCGCAGACCGCCCAGTTATCGACGAAGGGAAGGAATTCGTCGATCAAACGGATAACGGTATTATAATCCTTCTCCTCGTTTATCAGCATCGCGTGGAGCATATTTTCATCGTAGTATTCGTGGGGCAGCTCCCGCATAAACTGCTTGGCAAAATACTTGCCGTAAAAAGACTTCGCAAAAAAGCGCAGGTCGGGCAGGCGAAGACCTATCACGCTTTCCCGAGGAACGCCGGGAATGAGCTTTGCCTGAAAATCGGCGTACTTCTCATCACGGTTTAAAAACAGATTCCGTCTTATGAATTGCCCGCGCGCAATTATCCTTTCAAGCACCTCCGAATCGGCGGGGCAGAATTCATACTCCGGTATCTCGGAGGGCAGTATCCATTTAAGCTCGGAATGCTCCAAAAGCTTCGGTTCACCCGACTCGATCTCGGCGTTGTAGACCATGAGCCGTACCGTAATATCGGGATATTTGTGTATCACCTGCGTGAATTTATCGAATACGCGTACTTCCGCGCCCAGCTCTTCGCGGCACTCGCGAATCAAGGCTTCCTCGCCCGTTTCGCCGCTTTCAAGCTTGCCGCCTACGAATTCCCAAAGTCCTCCCCTTGCCTTATGCGGCGGCCGTTTGGCAATGAGAAAGCGTTCGCCGCGCCAGATGAGCCCCGCCGAGACGTCCGTAAATATCTGCTTTCTGCGTTCCGAGTCCGGCACGAGCCTCCCGCCCGTGGCCCAAACTATGTGGGTGATATTTCTTCCATCGGAAAGCCCTTCCGCAAAGCATTCGGCAAACTCCAGGGCAGAGGCGCTCGATGGCTCTATGAATATCCCCTCCGTTTTATAAAGCTCGGTTTGATGGAACGCAAGCGCCGCGTCGCATACCGTTATCTCGCCCGAAACGAGCTCTCTCACCGTATCGTAAACGAGCTTCGAGGCCGTGCCGACGGCAAGCCCGTCCGCCTCGGTTTTTCCCGAAAGCCCAAGCTCCGTCACGGGCACAGGCCCTCCGCAAAGGAACGCCGCAAGCATACAGGGCGCCTGCGTCGGCTCGACGAACCAGCAGTTTACCGCGTCGCCGAATACCGTCTTCACGCCGAATGTTATCCCGCCCGGCGCGCCGCCCACCCCGCAGGGCAGGTAGAGGTTCAGGGGATGCGCCTCGTCGACCTTGACTCCGGCCTCCGCAAGCTGCTTTTTAAGGCGCAGCGCCGCGGCCGCATAGCCCATGAACAGCGGCACGGAGTTCTCGTCGTCAACAAAATAGCTCATTGGATCGGCTTCGGAAAGTTCGCGTCCCTTTGCGACCGCCGAGGAATAATCCCCCTCGTATTCGATCACTTCAACGCCCTTTTCGCGCAGCAGCTCCTTCTTCCACCGCTTCGCGTCGGAGGACATATGCACCACGGCCTTATAGCCCAGCGCCGCGCTCATAATGCCTATCGAAAGGCCGAGATTGCCCGTGGAGCCCACCTGCACGGTGTAACCCGCAAGCCTCTCCCGGATCTCTTCGGGGCTCATGGAAAACACCGCCTCGCCAAGCAGCCGCTCGGTGTGCAGCAGCACCTCGTAAATGCCGCCGCGCGCCTTTACGGAGCCTGCGATGGGAAGCTCGCTGTCGCGCTTCAGGAACAGCCGGCCCTTTATCCCTTCAAACCCGCGCAGCTTTTTCAGCTCGGAAAGAGGCGATTCGATAATGCCGCCCGCCTCCTCCGTCTCCGGGAACAGCTTCGCGATGAGCGGCGCAAAACGCCTCAAACGCGCGTCCGCCTCCTCGATATCCGCTATGGTAAACGGCAGCTTTTTCAGCGCTTCCGCCGCGGGCTTTTTGTTTGGGTTCCGCCAAATCTGCGGGCTGCCGTTTTTTAAAAGGGAGAGAGCGTCCATGGTTGCCTCCTCTTGTTTTCTGACAGTATTATAGAATAACCGTCCGGTCAAATCAAGGGCTGACAAACACAAGCCTTTGCGGTATAATGTGAAAAACGGTCAACGGAGGCAAAAATGCCGAATAAAGAGATAATATCGCTCGTCGCGGACGCGCTTGAAAAATACCCGCTTTCACAGCCGCAGGATATCGCAAAGCTCCTTTTCCAAAGCGAGTTCGGTCCTGCGCACGCGGTCTCAGATCCCGCGGCGGCGCTCAGGTTCCTGCTTGAGGAATATGCCTCCGTTCGGCAGGAGGAAGGCCCTTTGTACGAACGCATAGGGAACGGTTACGTCAGGCTCAACCTTAAAACGCTCGATTTCAACCGCGTCACTCCCGAAAAAGCCGCGGAAGCGTTCGTTAAGAGCGCCGTGCCCGCCGGGGACAGATCCGCGTTCGCGGAAGCGCTCCGCACGCTCGCCGGAAATGAGCTCGTGATCAAGCTCATGCCCGCTCTGCCCGGATACGTCGAAGAATACGTAAAATCCGGCTGCCCTGCCGTGCATCACAGCGAAAGCTACAAAAAGGCCTATTCCCCCGCTTACCGCGTGATCCGCGAAGAGTTTATCGCAGAATAATATAATATTGTTTTTGAAAAAATAGGTTGACAAAGCCTTGCGTTGATGATAGAATATTATCCCGTCGGCAGGGTATGGACGGCGTGCGCCTGTAGCTCAGGTGGATAGAGCAACGGTCTTCTAAACCGTGGGCCCGGGGTTCGAGTCCCTGCAGGCGCGCCATTTTCAAAGGCGTCTGCGGCAGCCTTATGGTGGGTGTAGTTCAGTTGGCTAGAATGCCAGATTGTGGCTCTGGAGGTCGTGGGTTCGAGCCCCACCACTCACCCCATTTGCAATAAAGCTTTTGCAGCAGCAAAGGCTTTATTTTTGAAAAAGGACGCGAATCGTTGGGGTGTCGCCAAGCGGTCAAGGCATGGGACTTTGACTCCCACATCGTAGGTTCAAATCCTGCCACCCCAGCCAATCACGACCCGTTAGCTCAGTCGGTAGAGCACTTGACTTTTAATCAAGGTGTCCGGGGTTCGAATCCCCGACGGGTCACCATTTACGTGCGGGCGTGGCGGAATTGGCAGACGCGTTGGATTTAGGTTCCAATACCTTATGGGTGTGTGAGTTCGAGTCTCTTCGCCCGCACCACGTCGTTTAAACGATCGCGGATCGTTTAAACTTATCGAGTTTTCCTTTGCCGCAGGACAGCGGCAATTTTCCTCCGGAAAACCGGAAAACGTCGTGATGACTTCGCTTTACGGTCCATCCGGAAACGACAATTAAATACATGCGGGTATAGTGTAATGGTAACACATTAGCCTTCCAAGCTGAGATAGAGGGTTCGAGTCCCTTTACCCGCTCCAAAAATGGGCGTCCCATTCGGGACGTCCCATTTTTATAGGAGCGGGTAAAGGGACTCGAATGGTTTGGAGCCGGTTCCCGAAGGGAATTTCGGGCATCCGGTGGATGGCCGAAAAGGCGGAAAACGGGCGGCAGACTGTTCCGCAGGAACAGCAGTCCGCCCCGTAAGCGACGGCGCAAGCCGGGAAAAAGGATCCGGTGGATCCTTTTTCAGTACCCCGGTGATTGGTAAATCACGACTCAGAGCCGATAGGAGTGCACCCACTGCACCCTCGGGTGCCTTGTATCAATGATCGAGTGCTGACACATAGCGAGTATTGACAACGGATTTAGAGTCAATACTCGCTTTTCTTTTGTCTAAAAACAGTTATGCTTACCTCGGTGTTCAGTATGGTGCTGTTCCCGTTCTTCAGCGCCTTGCTCGTGATCCTGCCGATGGCGTCATAGGTGTTGACGACCTTTTTGCCGTTGTCGAGAATGACGTCGGTGGAATGGGATCCGGGCTTTAGCGGGGTTTGAGCTATAGTCATCTACTCGTAAACTCATTCCCCACTAAAGCTTTGATGTTAAGATATGAGCCTAAAGAGTGTCATTGGATTCGCTCCTCTGTCGCACTTTTACAGGGGACATATTGTGTATCAATCTGTTACGATAGTCCTCCATTATCGGAAGGTTCTCTTCATATTCGTCTGCGTCGAAAATCCGACGGAAATACTCACAGATCACCGAGGGGACGGGGAAGGTTTCCTGTAATTCGATCAACTCTGTTTCGGAACGCTTTTCGTAGATCAAGCTTTCATCTATATAGCGGGAGTGCTTTATTCTGAATATCAAGCAATCCGGCTCGATCGAATATGCTCTCTCCATCAGCTGATATCCGCTGTCCTGTATTTTTATGTAGCTTTCGCCGCTCGTTCCCCAGCGCTCTCCAAGGAACAAATATGGCCCTACGGCCATCATATAGCCCATGAAAAATGCTGTCAGCGGATCATCGTCGATCCTATCGTAAGCGGCGTCGAGCAGCTCATCCCACTCCGACGTCGTATTTTCCCTTAAGCAATCCATGTTAAACGAAAGATACCAATGCTCAAGCAGCGCAAGCATGAGTGTATGATCGGATTTATCAGCCAAATACTCGATATATGTCTGATGCATCGCCTCTCTGTACTTGCATGCACGTTCTGCTCTTATAACCTCATCGCTGTATTTCAGGATCATATTTTCCCTCCTTTACTCTGTCCATGTGTCGGACAGCTGAATAATACTCCCATCTATAGATGGCATTATCTCGCCCTCCGTGACGTTCATCGCCTTTTCGAACGCCTCACGGTTCATCGTTCCGGCGATCCACGTTGTACCTACGCCAAGGCTTTCGGCAAACAGGACGACCTTTTCAAACATGTATCCGAACGCTTCCTCGGCATGGGGCGCGCGCCGCATTTTGCCCGCGATATACGTGTCCGTGCCGACTATCACGGGGCTTGAAAGCCCGTGCTTTTTTGCGTCGAGCAGCTTCCACGCAACTGGAAGATCGTATGGATTTTCCAGCTTTCCCGCAAACTCCATTATACTTTGCGCGTCCTCCGGACGAAGCGCGTTCCCGTCGAAGGTGCGGACGCTCCTTCTGCGTCCGATCGTCTCGATCACGTTCATTCTGCGGCTCCTTTCCCTTTGCGGGCTTTGTTTTTCGATTTACGGAACATAAATTTCCTCACTATGTTTATGCCGATCTTATACGGCAGAGGACGCAGCGCCCTGTCCGCTTCCTTCAGTTTTTCGCGAATCGGTATCCCCTGGGGACAGTGCGATTCGCACTTGCCGCATCCGACGCACTGCGAGGCAAACGCCGGTTCCTTTGTAAGCCCCACGGTCTGTGCGTACTGAAGCCGTCCCTGGCTTGGGGATTCTATGAACATGGCGTTGTAGCAGCGGAAGGCGCCCGGAATATCCACGCCCTTGGGGCAGGGCATACAGTATCTGCACCCGGTGCAGCCCACCCTGTCGCTCTTTCGGATCTCTTCCGTGACACGTTTCAGCACTTCGTGGTCCTCAGGAGTGAACAGGCCGACTCCGGATTCGGACGCGGCGCGGCAGTTCTCACGCACCATATCAAGGGAGTTCATGCCGGAAAGTACCACCGTGACCTCGGGCTGATCGTAAAGCCAGCGGAAGCCCCATTCGGCAGGAGTCCATCCGCGCCCGCTTTGGCGCATGATCTCCTTTGCGCGCTCCGGGAGCATTCCCACAAGCTTGCCGCCGCGCAGGGGCTCCATTATGACGACGGGTATACCTTTTTCGGCCGCGGCCTTAAGCCCCGTGACGCCCGCCTGAGAGTACTCGTCGAAATAGTTATACTGTATCTGACAAAAATCCCAATCGTGATCGTTCAGGATCTTGAGAAAACCGTCCGAATTGCCGTGGTAGGAAAAACCAACGTATCTGATCTGCCCGCTTTTTTTCTTCTCGTCCAGCCACGGGACCGCCCCAACGGCCTTCAGTTTTTCCCACATGGCGATATCCGTCAGATGATGCATCAGATAGTAATCGATATGATCGGTGCGCAGACGCGTGAGCTGCTCGCCGAAATACCTGTCAAGCGCGGCCCTGCTGCCGACGAGATACTGCGGGAGCTTTGTGGCGATATTGACCTTATCGCGAATGCCGTTGCGCGCTAATATCTCGCCGAGCGCGGCCTCGCTGCCGCTGTAAATATACGCGGTATCATAATAGTTGACCCCCGCGTGATATGCCTCCATGATCTCTCTTTCGGCCTCTTCGATATCGATGCTCCTGCCCTTTTGGGGAAGCCTCATGCATCCGAAGCCGAGAACCGAAAGACGGTTTCCGTCTCTGTCCTCTCTGTACTGCATCATATCACCGTCCCCGACGCCGCTCCGATCGACGGAGCGCCTTGCAAACCGCTCATGCGTATCTCCCATCCCGCGTTTTTATCACGCGTCGCCGTCATATTCGTCTCCGGCCGCCCAATGTGCAAGCCGGTGCAGTATCGGCCAGAGCCCCCGTCCGCGCTCCGTCAGAGAATACTCCACCCTCGGAGGGATCTCCTCATACTGCTTTCGCACAACGATCCCGTCCGCCTCAAGCTCCTTCAAAGAAGAGGAAAGCATGGCGTTTGTAACGCCGCTCGTCTTGCGCACAAGATCGTTGTATCTTTGTGTTCCGTCAACGTAAAGCGTGCAGATGATCCTAAGCTTCCATTTTCCGCCGATCATCCTCAGCGACTCGCCGATGGGACAGGGCGACGTGCACGGGCATACGCCTGTGCAGCCGGCTCCGTCTTTATTTCTGCTCATTGCTTTTGCTCCTTGTCATAAACCCGGATAGAGACCCGCGGGCCTCCATCGCCATTATATCACGTATAATATTCAGAGTCAATATCATTTTCATACCTAATCGAAGCGCATACAAAAGCGGGATCGCCTGTGTACTCCTCCCGAGCGGAGGCTGTGCCGAACCATTCGGGAAGCGCTTCAGGCACGCATCGCGCGACGCGTCTTTTCCACGGGTTCGATCGGCTGTGCGATCATGCTCATTCCCTTTCCGTGATCAGTTCAAGGCTTTGCGGCAGGCTGAATATCCGCTTTTTTATGAAAAGCGGATAGAGGTATTCCGAATCCAACCGCCCGAACGGGATCCATTCAAACCGGTGAATGCGGCTTCCCTCCTTCTGCGTGAATCCGGTCCCGCGGCCGGGCAGATCTGTTTCGGAAACGTCGGCAAGGAAATACACGCAGAGCTCGTGATAGTCCAGCCCGTCCACGTCCTCGTTGAAAAAGCTTTGGCAGACCCACAGCGGACGCACGAGTTCCGCGTCGATCGCAAGCTCCTCCTTAAGCTCCCGGGCGATCGCCTCCTCGGCGCTCTCGCCAAGCTTCACCCGCCCGCCGGGCAGATAGTAATACGGTGAGCGCTCATCGCGCATGGCAAGCAAGCGGCCCTCCGAAACGATGACCGCGCACACCCTGTAATTGAACTTCTTCGAGCCCGAAATATAGCTGATATCCATATCCGTTATCAAAATAAGGGCTGCCCGCACCGATGTTTGGGCAGCCCTCGGGGTTCATTCGATCATTCCGCAGCGGAAACCTTGATGGAGCCCAGAATGGCCCGGGTGATCTCGCTGTCATAAGCGTGATAGAAGCCGCTGGCAAGCACCCATTCGCCGTCGATCTGCGCATACATCGAGAAGCCGTCGGAGCCGGACCAGGTGTACTTTGTGCCGGTCCAGGTTACGCCGTTGATATCAATCGTCACGTCCTCGCCGCTGTTGCTCTCCTTGGTGCCCTCAACGCTGCTCTTGCAGGATTCCTCGGGGAATATGGTGCACATCACATAATGCAGCACGCTGTCGGTATCCCTTACGGTGACGACGGTGGGATCCTCGGGATCGAGCACGTTGCCGCCTGAAAGCTCCATCTTTTCGGGAACGAGGATCGTGTAACGGCCCCAGGTCTTGGTCTCGCCCTTGACTTCCTTCGCGTTGTTTTCACCGCCGCTTCCTCCGCTGCCGCAGGCCGCAAACATGAACGCGGCCATGATCACGGTAAGCGCGATACAGACGGTCCTGAACAGAACAGACTTTTTCATAACAATTACCTCCGTTTTTTTATTGTTGTTGATGATCGTATCGGTTCCTAACGATAAAGCCCGGTCTTTAAACTGTTATTAGCTTAGTCTTTGCAATATGCCGGGGCCGAAGTCATTTTCGCTTCCACGACGCGCCCATGAGGAATTCGGCGGCATTGATTATCATAACGCCGTCTGCCGTGGATCTTGTTTCGCTTTCCGAGCAGATGATCGCCTTGGGGTTATCGTCCTTTATCCTGCGCAGCGGGGTCAAAAGGCCGCGGCGCTCCTGCTCGTCGAATTTGCCGGCGATCTGGATATAGGCTCTTTCCTCGCTGTTTTCGGCCATGAACTTGATCTCGTCCTGCGTGAGCTTGCCGTTATAGACCTTATAGCCGCGCCGCAGCAGCTCAAAGCACACGCGGTTTTCAAGCAGCAGGGATTCCGGTTCGGGATACGAAAGCATGAAATAATCCAGCAGGCGCATATCGGCCATATAGTATTTGGCAAGCGTTTTCAGCTCCCTGTCGGCCTTGATATCATACCTTGGCACCATATAGAACAGGTGCGCGTTCAGCAGCGCGCGCATATAGCTTTCCACGGTCCTCGTGGATGATATCCTGGACAGGTATTCCGGTATCTGCTTGCCGACCCATGTTGCGGATATGTTCCTGCCCATGCTTGACGCCATAACGGATATCACTCCGCGAAGCAGCGCCGGATCGGTGATCGCGCTCAGGCCTTCAAAGCTGCCGACTTCGAGTAAGTCGTGAAGGATTATCGAAGAGCTCAGCGCGTCGGAAACGGGATCGGTGCCGTACTCGTCACGGTGGTCCTCTTCGATGCCGGGCAGAGCGCGGCCGTAAAGGTATCTCCTGTAAACGTCATCCATGCCAAGCTTTTCTCCCGAAGCGCTTACAAAGCTGCGGCGGGCTGCTGGCGCGCCCGGCGGAGTCAGCTCCCTTATCCCGCGGAAGGCTGCGTATTCATCCATTGAAAGGGGCAGCATTTCAACTATATCACAGCGGTTATCGCGATAGGCGTCGAATTCCGACGAGAGCATGCGGCGTGTGGACGCGAAGAACACGAGCTTCACGTTGGGCTTTGAGAAGGCATAGTTTGCGGCCTTTTCCCAGGAGCTCACGTGTGTGATCTCATCCAGCAGGAATATGTTCCTGATATCGGGATCGTACAGCTCGTCGAATCTGTTTATCATGTATTCGATCGACATATGCACCGAGCGCGGAGTCTCGAAATTACAGCGGTACACCGCGCCGCTCCCTCCGGAACGGCGCTTAAGCAGCTCCTCGAGCTGTACGGCGATGCAGGTCTTGCCCGTTCGTCTCATCCCAAGCACGAGCAGCACGTTATCATTATCCAGCAGGCGCAAAATCCTATTCTGATAAAACTTGCGCGGAGTGACAGTAATGGGTCTCAAATTGCTTTCACCCTCTCACGATTTGCGTCGTTGATGTTGTAATGTTTTCAGCGTACGATTATATTATACAGGAATTGGAGCATAATGCAAGGGATGAATCCGGTTTTTTCTTTATTTTTCTTAGATTTTTAATTAGTTTCGCCCCTATGCGGTTGCCTTTGAAACGAATTTTTGATATAATGCAGCGGGGCTTCATTCACAGGGGTGTCGTTATATATCAAAAAACCGGGAACCCGGAGCGCACCCCAAGCGTTATATATATGAGATTCGGCAAGGGGCTTTGCCGAGCGGAGGATTGTTTGCGATATGCCTGAACGAGATTTCGACAGCATATATAAGGATTACTCCCGGCTTGTTTACTGGGCAGCGTACCGCGTCCTCAACGATAAGGAAATGACGGAGGACGTCACGCAGAACGTGTTTATCACCGTGCTCAAAAACATGGCCGATATTGCCTCTCTGCCCGACGCGCAGCTAAAGGGCTGGCTCTACCGCGTGGCGGTCAACGCCGCGGTCGATGCAAAGCGGAGGACGGGCAAGGAGGTGCTTTCCGACGAGCCTGTCGGTGCGGAGGTGGCGGACGACGCCGTCTCCACCGAGGAACAGGTCATGAAAAAGATGCTCTATTCCGCCGTAAGGGAGACCCTGCGCGGAATGGAGGAGACCTACCGGGAGCCGCTCATGATGTATTATTACTCCGAGATGAGCGTCAAGGAGATCGCCGATGCGCTCGATATTTCGGAGGGGACGGTCAAATCCCGCATGAGCAGGGGGAGAAAGATTTTAGCAAGGCACCTTCGTGCCAGGGGTATCAGTTATGAATGAAGAGCTATTTAAGAATGATTTTGACACAGAGCTTTCTCCCGAGGAGTCGGCGGCAATAGACCGCATCCTTGCCGGGATCTCCGCCGAAGATGACCGACGTGTGGATTATGACGGCATGCTCAGGCGCATAAAGGCCGCCGCAAGGAGCGAAGGGATAGTCGTGTTCCCCTCCGACAGGGCAAAAAAGCGCAAGGGGCTTGTAAAGCGTCTGGCGCTTGGCGCGGCGACCGCCGCCGCGGTATTCGTCGTAGGTCTTGCCGCGATGCTGGTGCTCAGGACGGTGCTGGATGACGACGCCGAAGCTCCCGTTGTCGGCACAGAAGCGTACTTCTCCGAAAAACCCGTCAAGGACGCCCATGACAGCACCCCGGTCAAGCACACCGCCAAGGCAACGAGCGCGCCCAAGGATAATACCAAGGTGACCAACGCGCCCGTGGAGCCGGTCACGGAACCCACGAGCGCGCCCGTGGAGCCCTCGTTATCAGTGCTTCCCGACCTGTCGCCCTTCCCCACCGAGTTCCCCATGCGCGGCGGCTCGGCCGGATACGTGGAGCTTGAATCGTTCGAGACAGCGCCCGAAGACGCAGCCGATCTTGTGCCCGCAGATCTTCCCCCGTGCATGAACGTCATGCCGGTCGACGATCCCTTGCTGCCCGTTCCCAATCTTTCCGCCGAGGCGGCGGGTGCGGACGGCGGCAACGAGTATACCTACACCTGCACCGTGGTCAGCGATCTGGACGTCGAGCTTGAAGTCGGCGTTGCAATGTATAAATACGATGAGGAAAGCGGCCACATCACCTATATATGGCGCATAACCGACGAAGCCTATCTGGTGGCCGATTTTGACGGCTTCAGCCTTGAGCAGGCGCAGGAGCTTTTAACCAGCCTTGCCGAATTCCCCGAGAGGGTGGACGGATACGTCGAATACCTTCCCGCCGCATAATTTAAACCGAAACGACTTCTTCCCTTTCATAGTGGGAACCTCCAATAGAAAGCCCCCGCAGCATTGAGCACGCTGCGGGGGTCTTTTATATCCATGCTTATTCTTCGGTGCGGGGAGCGGTGATATCGCTGCCTATCTGCTCGCAGTCGAGCTTTTTCAGCAGCTCGCCGAACGGGCAGGTGACGCGCTCTATACAGGGGTGGAAATAGAACACGCAGGTGCGCTCGTCAAAGCTGAATTCGTCGCCGTGCTCGCTCCACACGATTATGCGCTTGTTGCCGCGCGTGGCTATGGCCTGGCCAAGCTCCACGTGGGTCCCCTTGCCTCCCGGCAGGAGCACCACCACAAGCTCCGCATCCCTCACGGCGCGCAGCTCGTTAAAGGCCACCTCGCTCATGCGCACGTCGCCCTCGCGCCTTATGTCGCCGCTGGCCATCCAGTCATAGGTAAGCTCGTGCCCGCGTTTTTTCAGCACCTCGGCAAGCTGAGCGGCCATTTCAAAATGAACTATTCCGGTGGATATATAGAATCTCATTTGCCTATTTTACCCTCTTCCCAATGCTTTCTGCAAAGGCCGACGTACTTATCGTCCGCGCCCAGCACCACCTGTTCGCCGACCTTGGTTATGCCGCCGCGCCCATCCAGCCTGGCATTCATGATCGCCTTCTTGCCGCACCAGCATATGGTCTTGATCTCCTCGATGGTATCGGCCATGGCCATCAGCCATTTGCTGCCCTCAAAGAATTCGCCCCTGAAATCGGTGCGGAGGCCATAGCATATCACGGGCACGTTATATTTATCCACAAAGTCTATCAGCTCGAACACCTCGGCCTTGCTCAGGAACTGCGCTTCGTCGACTATCACGCAGTCATAAACGTGATTTTTGATATCCTCAACGGGCATTTCGGAAAAAAGCACGCACTCGTCCGTTAGCCCGCAGCGGCTTTTTATCGTCCTCACGCCGTCGCGCGTGTCGATCGCGGGCTTGACGAGCAGCGCCTTCTGCCCGCGCTCGCCGTAATTGTATTTGACCATGATGGCCTGCGCCGTCTTGGACGAACTCATAGCGCCGTACCTAAAATACAATTTTGCCATACGATACCTCCCGGAAAAAGCCTTATTCGTGGAGGATTATACCATATTGCTCCCTAAAATGCAATATAGAAAAAGGCGCCCCATTGGGACGCCTTTGTAAGCTTGAGAGTCTTATCTCATACCCTTATCATACGGTATGCCCTCCGCCTTGGGAGCCCTGGACTTCTTACTGGTGAAGGCAAGGACTATGAGCGAGACGATGTAGGGCAGCATGTTGTAAACCGTGCCGGGAATATTGAGATCCTTGAGCAGCGTGATGCTGCCGTTGACGTTGGACAGCGCGCGGAAGAAGCCGAACAGCAGCGCGGCAAGCGCGATCCTTGCGGGCTTCCACTGACCGAAAATCATAACGGCCAGCGACAGGAAGCCGAAGCCCGCGACGCCATAGGAGAAGTGCCACGAGCCGCCGCCCGCCATGACGTAGCAGATGCCGCCAAGGCCGCCGTAGACGCCGGAAATGAGCACGCCCGACCAGCGCATCTTGTAGACGCTTACGCCCACCGAGGCTGCCGCCTGGGGATGCTCGCCGCAGGCCATGAGCCTTAAGCCGAACTTGGTCTTATACAGCACGATGTATGCTATAACCAGCATTATGATCGCGATCACGATGAACCAGTTGAACTCAACCACCGTGTTGCCGATCTTGAAGCTGTTGGTGAACGCCGCGCGGCCCGTCCTGTAGAGCAGCTCGTCGGAGGGGGAACCGGTCTCGGCAAGCTTTATCGCCTGGACCACGACCGCCGCCACCGCGGTGCCGAGGAGGTTGAGCGCGGTGCCGACTATCGTCTGATCCGCTTTAAAGTTGATACACGCCACGCCCAGCAGCGCCGAATACAGCGCGCCGGATGCAGCCGCGGCAATAACCGTCAGTATCAGCATGGGGAACGAGGGCACCTTATCCTGCAGGAAATACATGCAGAGCGCGCCGCCCAGAGCGCCCATGACCATGATGCCTTCAAGGCCCAGGTTGATAACGCCGGAATGCTCGGAGAAACAGCCGCCGAGGGCGACGAGCATGAGGACCGAGGCGAATATCAGAGTGTACTGTACGAGCAGCGAGTATTCTTCAATAATGGCCAGCATTATTTATCGCCCCCTTCCTGAACGGCTTTGCCGTCTTCTTTGGCATTTTCGTCCTTAATGGCATGTTCGAGCTTATCGTCGGCCTTTGTTTTGATCGGCTCAAAGCGAACGTCCTTATTCTCCTCGCCGCGGATCGCAAGCTTGCTCATGGCATGCTTTACGAAGAGCACGAAGCCGCAGAGATAGATGATAACGGCGGAGATCAGGCCCGCTATCTGAGAGCCGTAGAGCATATTGTTGATATGCGTGCCGCCGTCGGTGATGTGCTGGAGGAAGTATGACGAGAATATCGTGCCGATCGGGTTCAGAGCGCCGAGGAACGTTGCCGCGATGCCGTTGAAGCCCATGCCGGGAACGGAGGTCGCCGTGACTTCCCACTGCTCGATGCCCGTCAGATAATAGAAGGATGCGCCGAGCCCCGCCAGCGCGCCGGCGATGATCAGCGTAACGATCATGTTGCGCTTCTCGGTCATGCCCGCATACTTGGCCGCGTTCTTGTTGAAGCCGGTTGCCTTGAGCTCATAGCCGAACTTGGTCTTTTCAAGCAATATCCACACGAGCACCGCTATCGCTATCGCGATCGGAACGGCTATCGTGATGTATTGGTTATCGCCGAAGAACTTGTTTACGCCGCCCAGCTTGGGAAGCAGCGCGGAATTGTTCGTTGCCATTATCTTGAGCGTGTAGGGGCTGGTGCTCTCCTTCACGTTCATCAGCACCGAATTGGTTATGTATAGGGATATCCAGTTGAGCATGATACCGGATATGACCTCGTTCACGTTGCAGTAGGCCTTGAGGAAGCCCACTATCGTGCCCAGCAGAGCGCCCGCGGCAACCGCCATGAGCAGGCACAGATACCAGGGGAGCTTGAGATACAGCGCTCCGAACAGGCACGCGCAGATACCTATGCAATACTGGCCGGCGGTGCCGATATTGAAGAGGCCGGTCTTATACGCAAACAGTATCGAAAGCGCGCACATGAGCAGCGGCGCGGTCTTGACCAGAGTGGTGCCGAAATACTTCATCCTCGCGTCCGCGCCGGGATAGAAGAAGAAGTTTTTGAGCAGGTTGGTTATCGCCGTGCCGGCGCCCTCCGCATTCATGAGCAGAAGCACTATAAAGCCCACAAGCACGCCCAGCACTATGCATATGAGCGAAGCGAGCAGGGATTGTACGCCTTTGTTCTTAAAGAATTTCATTGCACTTTCACCTCATCCCTCTTTGCGCCCGACATGTAGAGGCCGAGCTCCTCCTGCGTGGTCTTCTTGGGATCGAGCTCGCCCACGATCTCGCCCTCGTACATGACGATTATGCGGTCAGGAACGTCCATGACCTCATCCAGCTCGAGCGATATCAGCAGCACCGCCTTGCCCGCGTCGCGCTTGGCAACGAGCGCTTTGTGGATATGCTCTATCGCGCCGACGTCAAGGCCGCGCGTGGGCTGTACCGCCACGAGCAGCTCGGGATCCTTATCGATCTCGCGGGCGACTATCGCCTTCTGCTGGTTGCCGCCTGACATTGCGCGGGCGATCGTGATAGGCCCCTGACCGGAGCGGATATCATACTGCTCGATGAGCCTTTCGGAATACTTGCGGATATTGCCCCTTCTCAGGAAGCCCGCCGCGTTGGTGAACTCGCGTTCGAAATAGCGCTGGAGCACAAGGTTGTCCTCAAGCGTGTAATCGAGCACCAGGCCGTGCTTATGCCTGTCCTCGGGGATGTGGCTCATGCCCATCGTGCTGCGCTTGCGGATGCTAAGCTTGGTGATATCCTTGCCGCACATTTCGATCTTGCCGGATACCAAAGGCTCGAGGCCCGTTAAGCCGTGCACGAATTCGGTCTGACCGTTGCCGTCGATGCCGGCGATACAGAGTATCTCGCCCGCGTGCACGTCGAAGGAGACGTTCTTGACGGCGTTGTTCTTGTGCACCTTGGAGGCGACGGTCACGTCCCTGACCTTAAGCACAACGTCGCCGACCTCGGCTTCCTTCTTGTCGACGTGGAAGTTGACGTTGCGGCCGACCATCATGGCGGAAAGCTCCTCCACGGTGGTTTTCGCCGTTTCGACGGTGCCGATGTATTTGCCCTTGCGAAGCACGGAGCAGCGGTCGGCCACCGCCATGATCTCGTTGAGCTTGTGGGAGATGAAGAGTATGCTCTTGCCCTCCGCCTTGAGATTGCGCATGATCTGCATCAGCTCGGTGATCTCCTGCGGAGTGAGCACCGCGGTGGGCTCGTCGAAAATGAGTATCTCGTTATCGCGGTAGAGCATCTTGAGTATCTCGGTGCGCTGCTGCATGCCGACGGTGATATCCTCGATCTTGGCGTCGGGATCGACCTGCAGACCGTAATGCTCCGAAAGCTCGAGCACCTTTTTCCTTGCTTCGGACTTCTTGAGGAAGCCCGCCGTATTGGGCTCAACGCCCAATATGATGTTGTCAAGCACCGAGAAGCATTCGACCAGCTTGAAATGCTGATGCACCATGCCTATTCCCAGATCGGTAGCGTCATTGGGGTCCTTGATCTGGACGACCTTTCCGTTCTTGCGGATCTCGCCCTTCTCCGGCTGATACATGCCGAAGAGTACGCTCATAAGAGTGGATTTGCCCGCGCCGTTTTCACCTAACAGCGCGTGTATCTCACCCTTTTTGAGCTGCAGTGTGATGTCATCGTTTGCCTTTATACCCGGAAACTCCTTGGTAATATGCAGCATTTCGATAACGTACGGGGTGTTATCGGCTTTATTTTGCTCCATGGCTTGCCCTCCTCTGCCTGAAGTATAAATTTATACCTTTTTATTATATATGGAAACTGTCGAATTTGCAATAACTCTTTGGCAAAACGGCTAAAAAAAATCGGACGGCCTCAGGATGAGGCCGCCCGATCGTCCTAAAAGCCCGGCCTGCCGCAGGGCTTATCAAATATAAACGGCGGAAGGTCGCCCTTCCGCCGAAAACTGATCGTTTGTTTTTAATTACTTGATGTTGCCCTGATTGTCAACGGTGACGTTGGTGGTGGCAGGCATAGCGGCGATGTCGTTGGAAACGGTGATCTCGCCCTTGAACATCTTGGAGACGAGCTCCTTGTAGTTCTCCTGAGTGAAGCCGTCAGCCCACTGAGTGGAGCCCATGGGGATCTGAACGTAGTTGGCTTCGGGATCCTCGCCTACGAGGCCGAGGGTAGCGATCTTGCCCTTGTAGTTATCCCAGTTGCCGTTTACGATGACGTCCTTAAGGGTGTCATAGGTGGTGGGATAGAGACCCTTCATAGCGGAGGTAACGGTCATGCCCGCGCCATACTGACCATCGATGATGGCAGCCTGGTCGACGTCAACGCCGATGACCTTGCCATTGACCTTGGCAGCAGCCTCAGCCGCGGAGGAGTAGATACCGCCGCCGCAGGCGAAGACGATCTCGGTGCCGCCGGCATACCAGGTATCCATCTTGGCGGTGATATCGGCGTCGCCATAGAACTGGTTGCCGTAAGCATAGTTCATTTCAACGTTGATGCCCATTTCCTTGGCAGCAGCGTCAGCACCCTGAACGAAACCGAAGCCGTAACGAACGACCGCGGGAACAGCCATACCGCCGAGGAAGCCGAGCTTGGTGTAGCCGAGCTTAACAGCAGCGTAACCGGCCATGTAACCGCAGAGCTCTTCCTGATAGACAGCGCAGTAAACGTTGGCCATGTTGACGTAATCCTCGAGGTTCCAGTTGTCGGGATTGTAGTCATAGGTCTCGCCCTTAGCAGCAACGCCGGCCTCAAGGAGGTCGCCCTTGGCAACGTCGAGAGCGATGAACTTAACTTCGGGATACTTGGGAGCAGCCTCAACGATGGTGCCGCCGAAAGCGTAACCGGGCATAACGATCACGTTGTAGCCCTCGGCAACAGCCGCGTCGACCATAGCTACACGAGCCTCGGTGTTGTTGTCGCCGGGCTTCTTGTAGGTGAACTCAACGCCGTTATCCTTGCAGAACGCCTGGCAGGCCTCGTAAGTGGTCTGGTTGAAGCTCTGGTCGGTGATATCGCCGTAGTCGGTGATCATAGCTACCTTGTAACCGGAAACGTCGGGCTTATCGCCGCCCTGTTCGCCCTGGTTCTCGGTGGGCTTGACTTCGCCTCCGGGGGTCGTGTTGCCGCCGCAGCCAACGAGAGCAGCAAGAACCATCAGAAGAACGAGCATCATTGCAAAAAACTTCTTCATAATTTTCCTCCTAAATATTGGGGCAGGGCAAAAAAGCCCATACCTCGGTAGTGTAGACATTATAACAGAACCATCCGGAAAAATAAAGCCCCAATTTGCATATTTTCTCATTATATTTTAAAAAATATCCCGGGCTTTACCCCGATTTTACACAACGCCTGTTGAAAAATCGTTCAAGCTTATTTATAATATGGAAAAGACAGCCGTTTCTATTGAAAGGAAATCTTATGTTCGGTTATATCACGCCCTTTATCCCCGAGCTCAAGGTGAAGGACAAGGAGCTCTATCAAAGCTATTACTGCGGGCTGTGCCGTGCGCTGGGCAAATACGGCCTTGGATCGAAGCTCTCGCTCACCTATGACGCGACCTTTGCCGCGGCGCTGCTTTCCGGCGTTTGCGGTAAGGAACCCGTGTTCACCCGGCGCTCCTGCGCCGTGCACCCCATGCGGGGCAAAAACCCCATGGTGGAATATGACGATATAATGGATTTTTGCGCGGGCGTATGCGTGCTGCTTGCGAAATACAAGCTGCTGGACGACGCGCAGGACGGCCGCCCGATTCGCAAGGCGGGCCTGCCGGTGCTGGCGCGGGGCATCAAGCGCGCCGAGAAGAAATATCCAGACGCCGCAAAGGTGCTGCATGACGGGCTGGAAAAGTTCGGCCGGCTGGAAGCCGCCGGCGATACCGATCCCGACGACGCGCCGCTGCTGTTCGGCTCGCTGCTGGGCGAGCTGCTCTCCGCCTGTCCCTACCTGCCCGAAGAGGCGCGTCCGCTGATCAGGGAGCTGGGCTGCAAGCTCGGCGGCTACGTCTACATTATAGACGACTGGGACGACCGGGCCGAGGACACCAAGCGCGGGAGCTATAACATATTCGTGCTTTCGAAATTTGACGATCCCAAGGAGACCTGCGCCGCACTGCTGGATATGTATATCAATTCGGCGGTGCTCGCCTATGATCTTCTGGATATCACCGTCAACAAGCCCCTGCTTGACAACATAATGTACATCGGCCTTGGCGCGAGAGCGGCCGAGGTGCTGGAAGGCAAGAACAAAAAGAAGACCAAGAATGAAGAAGCCTGCCGCGGGGACGAAACGGACTCGGATGGAACAGGACCCGAATCGGAGGATAATAACAAGTGAATCCCTATCAGGTATTGGGCGTTTCGCCCTCGGCCTCCCAGGAGGAGATCCGCGAGGCCTACATGAAGCTCGTGAAGAAATATCACCCCGACCGCTATCAGGATTCCAACCTTAAAAAGCAGGCCGAGGACAAAATGAAGCAGATCAACGCGGCCTATGATATGCTTACGAAGAACCCGCAGGGAGCTTCCTCTTCCTCGTCCTCATACGGTCCCGGCTCGAGCCACAGCGGAGCGGGCTATGGGCAGTATTCCGGCTACGGGCAGTACGGCGGCTATGGGCAGTATTCCGGCTACGGCGGTTACGGGCAGTATTCGCAGCAGAGCTCGGGCTCGGCCTATACCGGGCAGTACGCTTCGGAATTTTCCAGGGTGCGCTCCTTCATAAACAACGGCAATATTGCCGCGGCGGAGGCGCTTTTGAGCAGTATCCCCCTGCATAACGCCGAGTGGAACTTCCTTTACGGCATGTGCTGCTATCGAAGCGGGCAGTACACCAAGGCCTATGAAT
>JAFXZJ010000060.1 GCA_017541305.1 Clostridia bacterium
AGAAGGCGCGTAAACGCCCTCGAATACGTAATGATCCCTCAGCTTGAGGACGCGATACACGATATCTCCATGAAGCTCGACGAGAACGAGCGAGGCAATCTCACAAGGCTGATGAAGACAAAGGATATGCTCAAGGCAAAGGAAGAATGATCTATTGAATGAAAGAGGCATGCGCGCGCATGCCTCTTTATTCGTTTTCGCATTACAGCAGTTTATTAGTCTGAATGTACACGTCGCCGCTTCCGAGCGTCACGACTATATCGCCCTCGGAGGCGTTCGCCTTGAGCCAATCGGAGATCTCCTCAAACGTGGATAGATAGAGCGCGTTGCCTGTCGCCTCGTTAATGGCTTTGACCATATCGCGCGCGTGGACGGAGCCGTCGTCCTTCTCCCTTCCGGGATAGATATCCGGCACGAGCACCTTCGTCACGCCCTTGAAGCAGTCGCCCTGATGCCCGCAGAAGAGCGTCTTCGCCCGCGTGTAGCTGTTGCACTGGAACACGCAGTAAAGCTCCTTATGCGGCGTGCGAAGACCCGAATCCACCGCGGCGCGTATCTCCGCGGGATGGTGGGCGTAATCGTGGAACACGCGCACGCCGTCACGCTCGCCGTAATATTCGAACCTGCGGCGGGTGTTTTTGAAGGAGGCGAGGGCGTTTGCCGCAACTTTGAAATCCGTCCCGTGGGACAGTGCGACCGCCATAGCCGCAACGGAATTGAGCATATTATGCTGACCGGGAACGTGCAGCGTAACGCGCCCGCAGCTTGCACCCCTGAAATACAGATCATAGGAGGGGCAGCCGTAATCGTCATACACTGCGTTTTCGGGATAATAATCGGGATCGTACGCGGCGTCGAGACCGTAGCGCAGCTCGTTCACGCGGCCCTTATATTCGTCGAGCAGCCCGCGCACGCGGGGATCGTCCGTGCAGCCGATGAACATGCCGCCCTTGGGGATAAGCGCAACGAATTTGCGGAACGCGTCGGTGATATGATCGATATCCCTGAAATAATCAAGGTGGTCGTCATCGATATTGTTGATCAGCGCCACCGTGGGACGCAGTGTGAGGAAGCTTTCAACGTATTCGCAGGCCTCGGTGATGAACAGATCGTGCGAGCCGATCCTGGTTCCGCCCTTTAAGAATTCCACGAAGCCGCCGACGTGCACCGTGGCGTCGAGCCCTCCCTGCTCGGCAATGAGAGCGAGCATGGAGGTGATGGTCGTTTTGCCGTGACAGCCCGCAATGCCCACGACGTTTTCATACCCCTCGCTGAGCATACCCAGCGCGACGGAACGCTCCATTTCGGGTATGCCGAGCTCGCGCGCGCGCAGTCTTTCGGGGTTGTCGGGCTTGATCGCCGCGGAATAGATGACGAGGTCGCTGCCATCGACGTTTTCCGCCTTCTGACCTATCGTCACGGGGATGCCGAGCTCGTCGAGCCTTTTTGTGAAGGGGGAGACCGCGGAATCGGAGCCGCCGACCTCGAACCCGCGCGACCTGAGTATCTGCGCAAGGCCGTTCATCGAACAGCCGCCTATGCCTATTAAATGCACCTTTTTGATATTATCAAGCTTTACTGCCATATTTCCTCCGAAAAACAAATGTTCTCGACTTTGTATTATATGACATTTTCGGCTGAAAGGCAAATATTTTCTTATAAAAATCCCAAGAACGGAACGGATAAAATATATTATTTTATTGTGGAACCTTTTGCCCGACTGATGCGTTATATAAGTGACGGAACAAAAAAGATCTGATTCCGTGGGGAGCAGGGACCGGTCACCCCTCCTCCCCAAAGGTCATTGGTTTTCTTCCTTTCTGAAAAAAGAACAGCGGCTCCCGGAAAAACGGGGGCCGTTGTTTTTGCGTCAGGCGGTTTCACCCGCCTCGGCGCGCCGCATATTGCGTTCGTTCACCGCGCGCTTTACGAGCTTTCTGAGCACCGCCGCCGCAGGCACCGCCACGAGCAGGCCGCGGAACCCGAACAGCCCGCCGGCGATCACAACGCTTGCGAGCACCTCAAGCCCCTTCATTCCTATCGCTCCGCCTATAAGCCGCGGATAGACGAAATAATCCTCGACGAACTGTATCGCAAGCATCATTATCACGAATGCGGCCGCGCCGCCTTCCGCCGCAAGTATTATCAGCGCGGACGCCGCAACGCTCACCCACGGGCCGAATATGGGTATCAGCGCGCCTATGAATATGACGAGCGCGATGAGCTCCGGATACGGCAGCGCAAGCAGCCTCATGCCCAAATAACAGGCCGCGCCGACAAGAAGCGCGCTTAATAGCTGAGCGGTGAAATATTTTTTGAAAGTGGAGTTCGCCTCCGCGCAGCCCGAAAGAAAGCCCCCGATGCGCTTTTTGGGCAGTATCGCAGTCAGCGCGCGGCGCGAAAAGCGCAGGAGCGCATCCTTGCTGACAAGCGAATGCACGCATATGACCAGGGTGACTATCACAGAATAGACCGTTCCCGCGGCGTTCACCGCAAGCTCGGGCAGCCTTGGCGGCAGATCGGAGGCAAGCCCTGAAAGCGCGTCGAGCACTGCGCGGGAGACGGGCTCCGCAAGCCCCTCGAGGGCGGGGATCGATCGTATGAAGCCCTCTGCCCGCCCGGCATAATATTCCGCTCCGGAGGCAAGCGCCGAAATGCTCTGCGCCGCCCTGGGCAGGAGCAGGGCGAGCGTGAGCGCGGCAAGTCCCGGAATGAGCAGCAGCGACACTACAAGCGCACACGAGCGCGCGAGTCCCGGCTTTTTTGCGGAAAGACGCGAAAAAACGCGCTCCTCGAGGAAGCGCATGGGGATGTTGAGCACGAACGCAAGCCCGAAGCCATACAGCACCGGGGCCGCCGCCCGGGCGACCCTTGCAATGAGCGTTCGCACGGACGAGAGCTTCATCAGCGTGACGTAAAGCAGTATCGCCGCGAAAACGATCGCTGCGATCGCCGGCGCTTCGTTCCTCTTCCCGCCCGCAAGAAGCTTCTTCATATTATCGGCCCCTCTCTATATCATGGGGCCCGGCAAAAGCAAAAGCCCGCCGTTCCCATAAAGAGCATCCCCGGCGGGCCAAAGAATTATTCCTTCCAGATTTTATGCGGTCGCTTATTTTTTATTATAGCCGGCCTTTTCCGCCCACAGGGCGACGGTGATATAGGCGCTTATCGCCTCGATCGCGCCCTTGTTCCTGCCCCCGTGCATCACGGCGAAATCCGCTCTTCTGATGTACTTGGAGACCACCTCGTCATACCAGGGCTTGACCGTTTTGCAATACTGCGCGGCAACGCCCTCGATCTCGCGCCCGCGCTCCTGCGTGTCGCGCAGCATCCTGCGCAGCAGGCACATATCGGGATCGACGTGCATATACACCTTGAGATCCATGCGCTCCATAAGGCGCGGATCGTGGAAGACGTGTATGCCCTCCAAAATCACCACGTCGGGCGGGTTCATGAGCTCGCTGCTGTCGGCGCGGCAGTGGTTGGCGTAATCATAGCCCTTCCTTGTGATGGGCTTTCCCTCCGCCCACGCGTCCATATCGGCCAGCAGCTCGTCATGGTCGAATATTTCGGGGTCGTCGTAATCGGTGGTCACCCTCTCCTCAAAGGGCTTGTAGCTTTGGTCGATGTAATAGCAGTCCTGCCCGATGATTACCGTGTCGCAGTCAAGCGAAGCCTTGATCTCCTTGGCGAGAGTGGATTTGCCGCTGCCCGATGCGCCGCATATGCCTATTATGATCATTTTTCTGCCCCCTGACCCTTGCCCGGCAAGGATCCCCTTTCTTTTTTATCGCGCCGCGGTTTATCACCGCAGTAAATGCATTTTAAGCTTTCCGCCCTCGACCGTCAGCTCCTTGCCGCAAACCGAAAGCGCGGCGGTCTTGTGGGTGATTATTATTACGGTCTCTATATCCGAGCCGCGCAGGTTTGCAAGCAGTCTTTCCTCGGAGGCCTGATCGAGCGCCGAAGTGGCCTCGTCAAGCAGCAGCACGGGCGCGTTTTTCAGGATCGCCCTTGCAATGGAAAGCCTTTGCGCCTGACCTTCGGAAAGGCCGTGGCCGTGCTCGCCGATGCGCGTATCGAGCCCTTCGGGAAGCTCCATTATGAACTCCTCGGCGCAGGCGATCCGCGCCGCCCGCATTATGCGCTCGTCGTCGGCGCGCGTATCGAAGAACGCGATGTTCTCGCGCACGGTGCCCGAGAGCAGCAGATTGCCCCGCGGGACGTAGGCGAAAAGACTGCGCGTCTTTGGCGAGGCGGGAAACGCCCTGCCGTTGGAAACTATCTCCACGCTGCCCGAATCGGGCGAATACACGCCCAGAAGCAGCTTCATAAGCGTCGATTTGCCTATGCCCGAAATGCCCGTTACGGCAACGAAATCGCCCCTGCGTATCTCGGCGGAGGCGTTATCGAACACCCCGATCCCCTCGCCGTCCCTGCGGTAGGAGAACGACAGCCCGCTGATGCGCGCCGAATCGAAATCACAAAGCTCGCCCTCCGCCTTTCCCGCGCCGGGCTCGCCCGGGATATCCTCGAGCTCCATGAGCCTTTCGCACGAGGCGGTCATGGCAAAGAACTGCGGGATCATGCCCGCAAAGGCCGCGAACGGCGCCTGCACCTGAGAAACGAGCTGCAGCACCGCGGCAAGCGTGCCGTAAGTGATGACCCTTTCGAGCCCGAAAACGCCCGCGATGCTCATCGTTCCCCAACAGAGGGCCGCGAGCACGCCTATGGCGAATATGAAGCTCATGCCCTCGCCGGCGAATATGCTGAGCCACCTGCGCTTCATTGCGGCCTTGAAGCCGCGCTCCATGAACTCATCGCCGCGCCCGAGCATCCTTTCGCCAACGCCGAAGACCCGCACGACGAGCTGGTTTTCGATCGTTTCCTGCATGAAGGCGCGGGTATCGCCCTCGGTCTCCTGCATACGCTTATGCAGCCTTTTCAGCGCGGGACGGAGCATCAGCGATATCGCGGCGATCATCGCCGCGCCGCCGAGCGCGAGCAGCGCAAAAAACCAATCGAAGCTTATGAGTATGCCGAATGCGAACGCGATCCTGGCGATCAGCTCGAATATCCGGGGAAGCATCCCCGACGCGGCCGCCGAGATAACGGAGATATCGTTGGTAAGGCGGTTCATTATATCGCCGCTGTGATACGCCGAGATGCGCTGAAGATCCCTTGTGAGTATGCTTTCCAGAAGAGTGCGGCGCAGCCTCATTTCCATGCGGTAATCCAGTCTTGCAAGCAGCGCCTTGCTTATGAATTTGAGCGCGAGGCCAAGCACGGTGACGCCCGCCATGAGCGCAAGGCTCGTCCACATTGCGCCGAGCTCGCCGGAAACCGCCGAATCGATGGCCCGCTTCATAAATAGCGCCATGGAAACGGAAAGCACCGAAACCGCCGCCATCATAAAGGAAAGCAGTATGAGCGGCGCAAGCAGGCCCCCGAGCCTTGTTGTGATATAGCGCAGCGCGCCGCGGGCCCTTGCCGCCTTTTTTACCCCTTCAACTTTTTCCATGCTTTGATCATAAGTTTAAGAAGCTTGAGCGCGATGCGGCGAAAGCCCCTTGTCGCAACCATATAGCGCGAATAGAGCTTATAGGCCGTTTCGTCGCCCGTATAGCGTTTTTCCCTGCGCGTGAAGCCGCGGACGACGCCTATCACGTCCTCCTGCGCGACCGGCTCGTCGGCGCTTGATCTGTTGTCGCCCATGAATATGCAGCGCCCGCCGCGGAGCTTGACAAGGCGGTGGAGCACGTATTTGGTCCCGCCGTGCGGATCCCTTGCGATAAACAGCGCCACCATGCCCTTTTTAAGGCGGGCGGGAGGCTTTTCAAGCGTCACGCTGTCGCCGCGGGAGCGAAGCATGGGCAGCATGCTCGTCCCCTTTGGGGAGAACGTCACGCAGCCGCCTTCCTTTAGCTTTTCACGCATGAGGGGATCCATTTCGGCAAGCGCGGTATGCCTTTTTTCATGCGCCTCGATCATAGGGCCCATCCGTTATACGAGCAGCCCTTCCTTTTCGAGCTTGCCCGTGAACCTTTTGATGCCCGCGCGTGCGGTCTCCTCATCCACTTCGTATTCGGACAGCATGGCCTTGACCATCGCTTCCTCGTCGGCGCCCTGCTCGAGCAGCTTCCAGAGGAACGCGCCGGTATCGTTGAGCGTTATCATGCCGTTGAAATCCAGCGACGCTTTGCCGGACGGAACGACTATCGTTGCGTCCGCGACCTGTCTAAGAACAAATCCTTCCCTGACCTTCATTTGGATAGTTCGCCTTTTTAAAAAGGCTCCTTTCGTTTATAGTAAAGCTTTATCTTCATCAGGCTCGCTGCCGGAAGGACCGGGCAGACCGAGCCCCATGTTAATTTTTCGATATCTGCGCCTGCGCGCTCATGACCGAATATGCCAGCTCGGCCGCCGAGGGCGATTTGGTGCACCCTATGCGGTATATGGGGGTGCTCCTTACGATCAGATCGACCGTGGCAAGAAGCTCTTCCATGCGCTCTCGCCTTATGTGGCGCACGGTGCCCTCGATAAGTCCCTTTGCGGCGCTTTGCGAGCCGAGCAGCTCTATGCGGTCCGCCCCGGCCCTTTCAAGGAACGCTATGCCGCCAAGGGGCACTCCCTCGTTCCTGCTTATGTCATGCTTGCCGCTCCAGGGGGTGCCGTAGGCGAAAAAGCCGTTTTCGGTAAGCCTGAGCGCGGGCTTGTCGTCATTCAGTATGTACGCGTCGGGATAGAGCTTGAGCCAATAGCCCGTGTGGGTCGATTTGCCCACGCCCGACGGGCCGGAGAAAAGGTAAGCCCTTCCGTCCTTTACGACGGCGGAGGAATGCAGCATCATGCCGCCGCGCTTTATGAGCTCGAAATAGAATTTGGAGCCTGAGAGCATATAGCGGATGCTGTCGTCGGACATAGCGGAGCCTTCGCGCGAGGAGCGCAGCTCGTCGTCCGTCACCTCGAGCACGAATTCGGGCTTGCCGCTCAGGACGCGGTATTTCTCCGCGCGCCTCAAAAACAGCTCTCCGCAGTCCCGCGCCTCAAAAACGATGTCCGCCGCTCTGAACAAGCCATAATCCTCCGTTTATCATGCTGCGTATATTATAACAGTTTAACCGCAAAAGCACAATAGTTTTGTTTTCGCGCGTCGTATCGCGCGTTCTTCCTTCCGAAAACGGGGGCGGGAATTGCATTTTTGCCCGATGGATGGTATAATGCCTTCATCACGTTTTCAATGAGGACCGCATGAAGCCGATAGACAAGCTTTTGACCCAATACGCGGATGATATGAGAAGCCTGTGCGCCCTTGCGC
The DNA here is from genome assembly GCA_017541305.1 of Clostridia bacterium. Lineage (GTDB taxonomy): Bacteria > Bacillota > Clostridia > Christensenellales > CAG-138 > UBA3857. Next base: position 7,319 of record JAFXZJ010000060.1, read on the forward strand.
GGAGCATCGTGCGCGACGCGGGCGAAGCCGAGGACGTGCTGCAGGACGTCATGCTGAAGCTGCTTTCCGGGCAGGACAAGCTGGGCGATATCGAAAACCCCGCCGCCTTCCTGCGCCGCGCAGTCAGGAACGAGGCGATAGATCATCTGCGCAAGCGCCAAAGGGAGCTGCCCACCGCGGAGGAGGCCATTGCCGCGTTCCGTTCGCGCGCCTCGGAGGACGAGCTGCGCGAGCTGGAGGATCTGCTTTGGGTAAAGAGCTATATCGACGACCTGGGGCCGGAGATGAAGCAGGCGTTCATCGAATATGCGATAGACGGCTATTCGATCGCCGAGATCGCCCGCAGGATGGGCGTGAAGCCCGATTCGCTCCGCAAGCGCTTCGACCTTGTCAAAAAAAAGATACGGCGAGACCACGACCTCTTTATATTCATTCTGCTTTTTTAAAAATATATTTCCGCTTTTCCGCTTCTCGTGCGTCTATATGTGTGAGAGGTGGATAACATGAAAAAGAAACGCATCAAAAAACTCATACGCGAATACGGCTTCCTTGCGGAGCCCTGTATTTCCATGACCGAATCCGAGGCGCTGAGGCTCACCGACGAATCGGGCGTGCCCTCCTTTGAGCGCATCGCGGCCCTTGCGCGGGCCGGGAGCGCGCTCCCC
>JAFXZJ010000061.1 GCA_017541305.1 Clostridia bacterium
AGCGGCGAAGGCGAAGGCTCCTCTGTGGGCTCCGGCGTGGGCGCTTCCGTGGGCGCTTCGGTGGGCGCCGGAGTAAGTATCTGCACAGGTTCCTCGGTGACGATCGCTTCGGGCTTTGAAGAGGCTTCCTGTGTGACGACAGGCGTGTTGGAAGCCGTGCTCGTGTCCTTATTGCTGTTTATGATCGAGCAGCCCAAGTTAGCGAACATCGAAACAACAAGCAATAAAATCAAAGCTTTTTTCATCAACGATTGCCTCCAATTGCTTCAACGTCGGTCGGGTCATAGCCCCTGACCTTGATCGCGGGAACATCCTCGCTCTCGGTGCCGCGCGGATTGCCGTTGACGATTTCAAGCTTGGTGCCTTCGGGGCAGTTTTCATAAATGAACTTTGCCGCTTCGGTCACCATCCTCAGGCATCCCCCCGTGCTGTCGGTGCCGATGCCCTTGTTGCCGTTATAATAGCTGGGCCATATCCTGGAAGGATCCTGGGCGCCGTACATCGGCGAGTGAACGAAGAGGTTCCCTCCCCAATAGGGAGTCGCATACTGCGCGCTTCCGCCAAGCGGGAAATCATGCCATCGCTCCCTGTCGCCCGAAAGTGTGAATATGCCTGTGGGCGTGCGGTTGCCGCCGTGTGCGACTTTATAGGTGTTGATCACCACCGTATAGTTGAATTCGGAATCCTTGCCGTATATGGTGAGTGTGTGCGAGCCCTTTTCGACGTAGAGATAATACGGATGCTCGGGATCGGGATCGGTCTTGGGCTCTGGCGTGGGCACTTCGGTGGGTATCGGCGTAGGTGTGGGAACGGCGGTTGGCCCGGCGGTGACGGGATCGTCTATCGGGTCTTCAACTCCTATAACGTCCGGTTCCTCGGGCTCATTGCTCCCGCAGCCGATCGTCATTACGGCAAATACGACCGCAAGGAATATTAAAAAGACTTTAACGTATTTCATCATAATCACCCATTTTATCAATATCTTTTTTATTATATCACAGCTCATGCCTCAATTCAATCAATATTTATGCTCCTCATGCGATTTTCGGATTGAATGGGGCTTGCTTTTATGCTATAATTATTTTGTGGAGGTATGCGATGAAGCATTTGATCACAAAAACCGACAGCGGATCCATTGCCGAAGAGCTTGGTATCGAAGCCGGCTGGAAGCTTGTTTCGATCGACGGGCAGCAGATACGCGACGTAATCGATTATGAGCTTTTCACTAACAACGAGCGCATAACCGCTCTGTTCGAATCGCGCGAAGGCGAGCTCTTTGAATTCGATATCGAAAAGGAGCCGTGGGAAAGCCTGGGCCTGAATTTCGAAACGGGGCTTATGTCCCCCGTTCGGCAGTGTACCAATCACTGTGTGTTCTGCTTCATCGACCAGATGCCGCGAGGTCACCGGGATACGCTGTATTTTAAGGATGACGACTGGCGGCTTTCGCTGATCATGGGCAATTACGTCACGCTGACCAACGTATCGGACGCCGAATTCCAAAGGATACTCGACCGAAGGATCTCGCCTCTCTACATATCCGTTCATTCTACCGACGGCGATATCAGAAAGCAAATGATGCGCAGCCGCAATTCGGAAAAGATAATGGAGCGCCTTACCGCGCTTCACGAGCACGGGCTAAGGTTCCACGCGCAGATAGTGCTCTGTCCCGAGCTGAACGGAGGAAAGGTGCTTGAACGCAGTCTTTACGATCTTTGGTCGCTCGCTCCCGAGGCATGCTCCGTCGCAGTCGTTCCCGTCGGCCTTACCAAGCACCGCGAGGGGCTTTATCCCTTAAAGCCGATGAGCGCGGACGACGCAAAGGAAGCCATACGCATAGTCGACGGATTCATCCGTTCTTCGGGCGCGGAGCATTTTGCCTATTGCTCGGATGAAATGTATCTGCGTGCCGGTCTGCCGCTTCCCGAATACGAGTATTACGGGGGCTTTGATCAGATCGAAAACGGCGTCGGGCTGTTCCGTCTTTTCGAAAGCGGCTTTGTCGACGCGCTTGAGGATATGAGTCCCCTGCCCCGTCCCGTTCATATCGATTCCGTCTGCGGCGCGGCGATAGCTCCTTGTATGAGCGAGCTTTTCAAAAGGCTTGAGCAGTTCAACGTGTTTATAACCGTCCATCCTGTAAGGAACGATTTCTTCGGCGACAGCGTGACCGTAAGCGGGCTCGTCACCGCAGGCGACATAATCAGGCAGGAGCTTGGCGAGCTTCACGGTGAATTCCTTATGATGACCTCGACCATGCTGCGTGAAATGGATAACGTGTTCCTTGACGGCATGCGCCTGCCCGAGCTTGAAGCCGCGCTCGGCCGTCCCGTACGCCCGATGCCCTCGGACGACGGCGAGGAATTCATCAATAAACTTTTCGAAATAATAGAAGGGATAAGCGAACAATGAAACCCTTGGTAGCAATAGTCGGCCGGCCCAACGTCGGCAAATCCACCCTTTTCAACCGCATCGTCGGCAAAAGGATAGCCATAATCGAAGACACCCCCGGAGTCACGCGCGACCGCATTTACGGCGACGCTGAGTGGCTGACCCACAATTTTACCGTGATAGACACAGGCGGCATCGAGCCGGATTCCGAGGATATCATACTCTCCCAAATGCGCAGACAGGCCGAGCTTGCCATCGAGACCTCGCACGTGATCATATTCGTCGTTGACGGACGCGAGGGCCTTACCGCCGCCGATATGGAGGTTTCCGATATGCTCCGCCGCTGCAAAAAGCCCATCGTGCTGGCTGTAAACAAGGTGGATCACGTAAAGTACGAGGATACCGCATATGATTTCTATTCTCTCGGTATAGGCCAGCCCATCACGATCTCCGCAGGACAGGGCCTTGGCGTGGGCGATCTTTTGGATGAAGTGTGCAAATACTTCCCCGCTATCGAGGCGGACGAGGGCGGCGAGGCGATATCCATCGCTGTCGTCGGCAAGCCCAACGTTGGCAAATCGAGCCTTGTTAACGCGCTTTTGGGTCAGGAGCGCACCATCGTCTCAAACATACCGGGTACGACCAGGGACGCCATCGACACGCCTTTCCGCTATAATGAAAAGGATTACGTGCTGATCGATACCGCCGGCATAAGGCGCAAGCGCGCCGTTGGCGAGGAGAACGTCGAAAGATATTCCGTCATTCGTTCGCTCGCCGCGATACGCCGCTGCGACGTTGCGCTGATAGTCGTCGACGCCGAGCAGGGCTTGTCCGAACAGGACGTGCGCATAGCCGGCTACGTGCATGAAGAAGGCAAGGCAAGCGTGCTTATCGTGAACAAATGGGATCTCATTGAGAAGGATACCCACACGGTCGAAAAGTTCAAAAAGGATCTTCTAACCGATCTGGCGTTTATGAGCTACGTGCCCATGCTGTTCATTTCGGCCAAAACAGGTCAGCGCGTGCACCGCGTTATGGAACAGGCAAACGCCGTGCTCGATCAGGCGCAGACGAGGATCACGACCGGTATACTCAACGACGTGATCGGCGAGGCCGTTACGATGTCCGAACCTCCCTTTGTCAAGGGCAGGAAGCTGCGCATATTCTACTGCACGCAGGCCTCGGTAAAACCGCCGACGTTCATCATATTCGCGAACGACGCGGAGCTCATGCATTTCTCCTACCGCCGTTATCTTGAAAACTATATCCGCAAATCCTTCAAGCTCGATTCCGTTCCGATCAGACTCATCATCAGAAACAGGACCGAAAGCGATAATTGACCGCAAGCGCCGTGAAATCAACGCGGCGCTTTTATATTGCCCGTTCTTAAAGCCCCGAACGCCTCATATAAATACCGTATGAAAAACCGAAGGGAGATCACCTTATGGAAAGAGCGGAGCTTTACCGTGATATAGCGCAAAGGACACAGGGCGACATCTATATAGGAGTAGTCGGCCCGGTAAGAACCGGCAAATCGACTTTTATAAAGCGATTCATGGATACTCTCGTGATACCGGAGATAGACAATGAATTTATAAAGGAGCGCGTCGTTGACGAGCTGCCGCAGAGCGGCTCGGGCAGGACGGTCATGACCACCCAGCCCAAGTTCGTTCCCAACGACGCCGTAAGCATCGAACTCGGCGATGGCAGGACGGAGCTTTCGGTGCGCATGATAGACTGCGTTGGCTTTATGGTCGACGGCGCGCTGGGAGGACTTGAGGAGGAAGCGCCCCGCATGGTGCGCACGCCGTGGTTCGATCATGACATACCCTTTGACGAGGCGGCTGAAACGGGCACACGCAAGGTTATAACGGAGCATTCTACCGTTGGCATCGTTGTGCTGACCGACGGTTCGTTCACCGGCATTGCAAGGGAAGCTTACCGCGAGGCTGAAGAAAAGGTTTTCGGCGAGCTGAAAAGGACCGGCAAACCGTATGCCGCGGTGCTCAACTGCACAAGCCCTCAAAGAGAAGAGACGCTGGCCCTTGCTGAGGAGCTGAGCTCCTTATACTCGGTCGAGGTGCTCCCCTTGGATGTGCTTCACATGACGCAGGACGATATCGCTCTGCTTCTTGAAAAGGTGCTCTGCGATTTTCCGTTAAGGACGCTCAGCGTGGAGCTTCCCCGCTGGATGCGCGCGCTTGGATCGGAGCATCCCATCCTGTCGGGGCTTATAGAAAGGCTCAGAGAAGCGCTTCCCGACGTTTCCCGCGTGAGGGATCACAGGCTTATCGGCAGCGCGCTGTGCGGCGTCGACGGTTTTGACGAACCGGAGCTTATCAGGGCAACGCTTGGCGACGGATGCGTGTATTACAGGCTCAAGCCCAAAGACAACGTGTTTTACGAGGTGCTTTCCGAGCAGTGCGGTTACACGATCAAGGATGAGTTCGAGCTTATGAGCAGCCTTAAGGAATTCGTGTCCGCAAAGCGCGAATACGACCGAGTAGCATCCGCGCTGAAAGCCGCGAATGAATTCGGTTACGGACTCGTTCCCCCGAGGATAGACGAGATGGAGCTTGAAAAGCCCGAGATGGTGCGTCACGGGAACCGCTTTGGGGTGAAGCTGCGCGCGCATGCTTCGGGACTGCACATAATCCGCGTGGATATCGAAAGCGAAGTCAATCCCCTGGTGGGAACCGAGGAGCAGGGCGAAGAGCTTGCGGGCTGCCTTATGAACACGTTCGAGACCAAGCCCGATGAAATATGGTCGACCAACATATTCGGAAAGCCCATTTACGACCTTGTCAGGGACGGCATGACGAGCAAGATAAACAACCTGCCGCAGGACGTGCAGCTGAGGCTGCGCGACGCTGTCAACAGGATGGTGAACGAGGGCTGTAACGGACTTATCTGCATACTTCTGTAAACGAAAACGGCGCCGGTGCAGGCGCCGTTTTGCGTTTTTGCAGATCAGTATTCATACCCGCTCGGTTCGCAGAGGGGCCTGTCCAAAAGCTCGGGATGAGAGAATATGTGCTGAACCAGCTTGAAGCTGCGGGCGAAATAGAAGCCGTCCGCGATTCGCTCGTCGAGCGTAGCGCCGAAATCGATAACGTCCCTTATCTCCTTATGTCCGTCGGGCATTATGAGCTCCTCCTTGTGGATCGTGCCAAAGGTTATCATAATGCTGTTGGTTCCGTAATTGTTTATGTGGTGATACACGGCGGGCGCCTTGATCGATCCCAGGTTGGAGCAGAATATGCTTGCGAAATTGGGGTCTCCCTCGGTCAGCGCTTTGGGCTGCTTGCCCCAGAAATCCAGCCAGCGTATTATCTTGATTATAAAAGCCAGTATCGGACGCGGTATCTTTGCAAATGCGTCGAGCGTCGCGTCGATGCCGCCGGTGGAAGTCTCGGATTTCCTCGTTTCGCGCACGTTGCCGCAGATCTTTTTGCTGATGTTGTCAAGAGTGTCGTCATCATCGGGCACGAGCACCATCAGCGATTCGTCCGCTCCGTCGGCAAAGCGGCGTTTCACAACGAACGCAAGCGATATCTCGTTGCGCTCATACATGCGATAGCCCTGAATAAAGCGGTTCATATACGGGCGCTCATGCACCATGCGCGCAAGAGCGGTGACGGCGCAGTGGAAAACCGTGGTTTTATAATCGGGATGGGCGGCGTTCTTTTCGTCGATATACTTTACAAGTTCGGTGATATCGAGCTTGTCAAGAAGGCATACCTCGCAGTCGGTCCTTTTGGGATAGAGATAGGCCATTACGGTCTGCAGTCCGGGAGCCTTTACTCTGCGGGCGTCCCTTCGGTCGCCCCAGCGGCGCTTATACTTTTTAGGTTCTTTGCTCATATGGGTTTCCTTTGCGGTATTAGAATTTTGCCATTATCTCATTGAGCTCATAGAGCTTTTCATCGAACTCGTCCTTGACTTCGATGGCCTCGGCAAGGGGCACGTCATATATCTTGTTATGGCGTATGCCAACCGCACGGCCGCCCTTGCCTTCGGCAAGCAGCTCCACGGCGCGCTCGCCAAGCCTTGCCGCAAGCACACGGTCGAATGCGGAAGGATTGCCGCCTCGCTGTATATAGCCGAGCACGGTCGCCTTGATCTCGACGTCGGTATGCTCGCGCACGTATTTGGCGAATTCCTCGGCTTTGCCGGCGCCCTCGGCGATCATGACGATGCTGGTCAGCTTGCCGCGCAGCTTGTTCTGAGCAAGGCGATTTGCCGCCTCCTCCCAGGAAAGAGGCATTTCGGGAACGAGGATAAGATCAGCCGCGCCGCCTATGCCTGCCCACAGGGCGATATCGCCGCAGTTGCGGCCCATGACTTCAATAACGCCCACGCGGTCATGCGCGCGCATGGTGTCCCTGATCTTGTAGATCTCGTTGGTCACGTTGTTCACGGCGGTATCGAAGCCGATCGTGAAATCCGTGTAGCCCATATCGTTGTCAATGGTGCCGGGTATGCCGATAGCGGGCACGCCCGCCTTTACAAGCTCCATGCAGCCGCGGAAGCTGCCGTCGCCGCCTATAACCACAAGTCCTTCGATGCCGTATGCCTTGAGCACGGAGATGGCTTTTTTAAGGCCTTCCTCGGTCTTGAACACCTCGCTTCGGGCAGTCCTCAAAACCGTGCCGCCCTTGTGCATCTTGTTTTCGAGATCCTCGTGATGGAGATAATCCACCCTGCCCTCGATAAGCCCTTTGTAGCCGTGATAGATACCCATCACCTGCATGCCCATCGCAACGCCCGTCTTGAATACGGAACGAATGGCACAGTTCATACCGGGAGTATCTCCTCCGCTTGTCAAAACGCCGATCCTTTTCATAGTTTTCGCCCCTTTTAGTTTTATTGCTTTTTTAGTTTTACAAATTTAACGTTATCCGCACCCATGAGATTGCCTGCGATCTCGATAAGGGCGGAGGAACCGTTCACACGAAGCTCGCGCGGGGCGAGCTGCTGTTTGCCGTCGGCCGTGTCGAAGAAAACGACCTCGTGCTGTCCCGGATACCGCTTCAGCACCGCCATCACGCGTTCGCGCCTCATGCGGTTATCGTCGGTAAGCCTTATATAGAGCCTGTATCTTTCGATGTTTTCAAGCGGCGCTATCTCGTCGATCATGACGGTATTCGCCTTATCCTCGCGCATCGAAAGCCTGCCCGATACCTTTACGGGAGCGGAATCGGAGAACAGCTCCCTGTATTTGGAATAGACGGTCGGGAAGGCGGCGAATTCCACCTGCCCGGTCATATCCTCTATCACTCCGTAGGCCATCATGCCGTTTCCGGATTTGACCTGACGCGTCCTGAGCCCGCCTATAAGACCCGCAACGGTGACGCGCTGATTATCATAAAGCTCCGAATGCCCGTCCGCCTCGGAAAGGCTCTTGCAGTCGGTGCTCATAAGCCTTAACGTGTCCTCGTATTCCATAAGCGGGTGTCCGCTTATGTATATGCCAAGGGCGTCCTTTTCCATGGCAAGCAGATCCTTTATGCTGTACTCGTCGCGGCTCATGGGCGCGGAAGGACGCTTTATCTCGGGCTCGTCGGCAAACATATCAAAGAGCGAAATCTGCCCGGATTCGAGCCGCTTCTTTTCCGCCGCGGCGGAGTTCATCTCGTCCTCGTAATTCTGCACGAGCCACAGCCTTGTCAGGCCCATGCCGTCAAAGCAGCCCGCCTTTATAAGGCCCTCTACCATGCGCTTGTTAACGCCCTCGGTTCGCATGAGGAAGTCCTGAAAATCCTTGAACTCGCCGTTCTTATCGCGTTCTTCCAGCATTCCCCTCATGGCTTCCTCGCCAACGTTCCTTATGGCGACGAGGCCGAAACGGATCGCTCCGTTTTCAACCGTGAAGTGCGGTTTGGATCTGTTTATATCGGGCGGGAGTATTTTAAACCCGCGCTTGCGGCAGTAATAGATATAGTCGGCTATCTTATCGGCGGAGCCGATGAACGAGTTGATAAGCGCCGTCATCATCTCAACGGGATAATAAGCCTTCAGATATGCGGTCCTGTACGCCACGACCGCATAGCATGCCGCATGTGCCTTGTTGAAGGCGTAGGACGCGAAATCGGTCATCTCATCGAATATCTTGTTTGCGACCGAGGCGGGTATGCCGTTCCTCACAGCGCCGGGAACCGTGATGTTCCCGTTCTCGTCCACTATACCGTTTATGAAGTTGACGCGCTCCTTTTCCATCACGTCATGCTTCTTTTTGCTCATCGCACGGCGTATAAGGTCGCTTCTTCCATAGGAATAGCCCGCAAGATCGCGCACGATCTGCATTACCTGCTCCTGATAAACCATACAGCCGTACGTGGTGCCCAATATGGGCTTGAGCTTTTCATGGACGTAGGTAACGCTCGAGGCGTCCTGCTTGCCCGCAAGATAGCGTGGGATCTGCTCCATAGGGCCCGGACGGAAGAGCGCTATGCCCGCGATTATATCCTCAAAGTAGCCCGGCTTCATCTGCATCATGAAATTGGTCATGCCCGCGGATTCAAGCTGGAATATGCCTATCGTATCGCCCGAAGAAATGAGCTCGTACACCTTCGGATCGTCGAAGCCCAGCTTTGAAAAATCGGGCGCGTCTATCCCCCGCTGCTTTATGAACTCGCAGCAGTCGTGTATGACAGTGAGCGTGCGCAGACCCAAAAAGTCCATCTTGAGCATGCCAAGCGCTTCAAGAGTTCCCATCGGGAACTGTGTGGTGATGGAATCCTCGTTGCGCTGAAGCGGCACAAGCTCCATAGTGGGAGCCGAGGATATCACAACGCCGGCCGCGTGAGTGGATGCGTGCCTGGGAAGCCCCTCAAGCTTCATTGAGAGGTCTATGAGCTTCTTATAGGTCTCGTTGCCGTCATACAGCTCCTTAAGCTCCGGCACCATCTCAAGCGCCTGTGAGAGCGTTATTTTGAGCATCTGCGGTATGAGCTTTGCGATCTTGTCGACCTCATTATAGGGAACTCTGAGCACCCTGCCGACGTCCCTTACGACCGCTCTTGCCGCCATCGTACCGAAAGTGATTATCTGCGCGACGTGATCTTCGCCGTACTTGCGCACAACGTAGTCTATCACCTCCTGACGCCGCTCATAGCAAAAGTCGACGTCAATATCGGGCATGGTGATCCTCTCGGGATTGAGGAATCTTTCAAAGAGCAGGTTGTATTTTAGAGGATCGATATCGGTTATATCGAGCGTGTAGGCAACTATCGAAGCCGCGCCGGAGCCTCGGCCGGGGCCGACCGGTATGCCGTGGGTCTTGGCAAAATGTATGAAATCCCACACGATGAGGAAGTAATCCACAAAGCCCATCTTGGATATAACGCTTATCTCATACTCGAGCCTTTCGACGTATTCCTTTCCGGGGTTGCTGCCAAAGCGGCGTTTCATACCCTCCGCGCAGAGCGAGCGCAGGTATTCCTCGTGCCCCATCCCGTCGGGAGGATCGAATTCGGGCAGATGCCGACCGCCAAGCTCTATCTCCAGTTCGCATTTTGCGGCTACCTCGGCGGTGTTTGCGATCGCTTCCTCATAGCCCCCGAATTTGCGGAGCATCTCGGCTTCGGATTTGAGATAGAATTCCTCCGCCTCCATCCTCATGCGGTTGGTCTCGTCTACGAAATGCCCCGTCTGGATGCACAGAAGAGCATCCTGCGCTTCGGCGTCGTCCTTGTTGACGTAATGGATATCGTTTGTTGCGACGGTCTTTATCGAAAGCTCCTTCGCAAGCTCATAAAGCCTGGGCAGCACTATCTGCTGTTCGGGAATGCCGTGATTCTGCAGCTCGATATAATAGTCGCCGCCGAATATGCTCTTCAGCTTTAAAGCCAGCTTTCTGGCTTCGTCATACTGCTCGTTCAGAAGGTATTGCGGGATATCGCCGGCCAGGCAGGCGGACAGCACGATGAGTCCCTCGTGATACTGCTCGAGCAGGCTGTAATCGATCCTCGGCTTATAATAGAAGCCGCTGACAAAGGCTATGGACGAAAGCTTCATCAGGTTCTTGTAGCCCGTCTCGTTCTTGCAGAGCAATATCAGATGCGCATAGTCCCTGCCTGTGGGAGGATCGTAAATGCTTCCGTGGGCGACGTAAGCCTCCATGCCTATTATGGGTTTTATGCCCTTCTTTTTGCAGGCGTTATAGAAGTCTATGACGCCGTACATAACGCCGTGGTCGGTTATGGCAAGCGAATCCATGCCCAATTCGGCGGCGCGGGAGACGAGATCGTCTATCCTCGACGCGCCGTCAAGCAGGCTGTATTCGGTATGAACATGCAGGTGTGTAAAGCTCATTTATCGTTTCCGTTTCTGATATCTTCAGCTATGCGCGCAATGCGTTTCAATCTGTAATTGACCGCCGAACGTCCTATGCCTATTGCTTCGGAAAGCTCGTTCAGTGTGAAATCCGGGTTTGCCATGCGCGCCGAGGCAACGTCGTAAAGCTCCTCCGACAGCGCGTCGGGCCCGAGTTCGTTCAATATAAGCTCTATGTCCTCTATCTGCGCGGCGGATGCTCTGGCGGCCTTTTCCATATTGGCCGAGAAGCAGTTGACCTCGCGGTTGGAATTGTTCTTCACTTCCCTCAGCATGCGCTGTTCGCGCACTGAAAGCATGGCCTCGCCCGCGCCCATGAACGTCAGAAAATCCTCGACCGTATCGCCGTTTTTCATATACACGACCCACAGATTGCGTCTTTGCGTAAGCTTGGGCGGTATGCCGCGGCTTTCAAGCAGCTCCGCTGTCTCCCTTGCTAAATATTCGTGTTTGAACACCATTTCGGCGTGGCATCCGCTTGCGGGATCCGACACCGTGCCGCAGGCAAGGAATATGCCCCTTATGAAAGCGCGGCAGGAATGCTCGCTTTCAAGCCCATTGGGAACGTGCATTTCAAAACTGCGCTCACCGGTTTCGTCATATGAAAACAGGCCGGAGTCATTGCAAAGGCCGTCCATGCCCTCGCCATAGAGCAAAAGCTCGGTGTTCCTGGCGTGAAGGCGCTGATGAACGTTGAGCGATATCTCATGCTCGAGCTTGTAGTTCTTTACGGCAAGCTTGGCTATGAAATTGATGCATTCTTCGTTCTCGCTTACGTAATGCAGGCCCCAGGTCCTGTGAGCGCGTGAATATTTGAGGCTCGCTCCCGCAAGCGTGAAACCGTAAACGAGCATTGCGCCGTCGGTATCACGCCTGAGCCTTACCCGAATCAATTCCTCTTTGACATCCCTTGAAAAGCTCATCAGTGTTCAAACCTTTCGGAAATGTTTTCCGCCTCTATCACAAGATCGCGGTGCTCGATCGTCGTGTTTCTGAAATCCTTCAATCGGGAGTAAAGCGCCTCCGCCATGGCAACCGACCTGTGCCTGCCTCCGGTACAGCCGAACGAAACCATCAGCCTGCGCTTGCCCTCCCGCTCATATGCGGGGATAAGTTCAAGAAGCGATTCGGTCATATTGTCAAGATGACGTATGACCGTGGGATCGCTCATTACGTAATCGAATACGGCCTTGTCGCGGCCCGAAAGATTCCTCAGCGAATCCTCGTAAAACGGATTCGGCGTATAGCGCATATCCACGATTATATCGGCATTGAGAGGTATGCCCCGCTTGAACCCGAAGCTGGTTATTATAAGCCTGAAATGCTCGTTTTTGCCGCCGATCAGCTCCTCAATCTTCCTTTGGAACTGGCGGGGCGTCATATCCGTGGTGTCGATTATGTAATTGGCCCGTTCTTTGACGGGCTCCAGCAGCTCACGTTCAATCAGAATGCCCGCAGCGGCGTCATCGTGCATCGGATGCCGCCTTCTCGTTTCGTTATAGCGCCTCTGAAGCACTTCGTTGGAGCAATCGAGGAAGAGTATCTCGTGAGGCACTTCGAGCAGATCGAGCGTCTGGAGCATCCTCTCGGTGCTGAAGCGGAACACCGACGAGCGGCTGTCGATCACAAGTGCGACACGCTGAATGGGCGGCACGGTGCTCCTGCATAGCTCGAGAAAATTCCCCATGAGCCCCGCGGGGAGATTATCTACGCAGATATAGCCCATATCCTCAAGGGAACGCAGCGCGCCGGATTTGCCCGCGCCGCTTAAGCCCGTAACGATGAGTATCTTCACAGTGCTCCTCCAATCGGTTTCAATCGAGTATCTTTACCTCCGGCTCAAGCCGGACGCCGTATTTTTCAAATACGATCTCCTGGATGCGCCTTATAAGCTCCATAACGTCGCATGCGGTCGCTCCGCCGGTATTTATCACGAAGCCCGCATGCTTTGTGCTGACCGCCGCTCCTCCGACGGAGAAGCCCTTAAGCCCGGCGCCTTCTATAAGCGCTCCCGCAAAATGCCCTTCGGGCCGCTTGAACGTGCTTCCCGCCGAAGGGTAATTGAGCGGCTGTTTCTCGCGGCGCTTGACCGTGAGCTCATCCATGCGCAGCTTTGCCGATCCGTCGTCCGGGGTAATCCCGAATTCGGCTTCAAGCACTATCATATCGGGATAAGCGAAAGGCGACCTGCGATAGCCCATAGTATCGGGATCGACCTTGATATCGAGCATTTCGCCTTTTGCAAACGCCCTGACGCGCTTCAGCGCATTCTTTATTTCGCCGCCGTAAGCGCCCGCGTTCATTGCAACGGCGCCGCCGACCGTGCCGGGTATTCCCGTCGCCCATTCAAGGCCGGAAAAGCCCGCAAGCACCGAATGCCTCGACGCCGCAACGAGCGAAGCGCCCGCTCCGCAAATAAGCCTGTCACCCTCTATACGGAATTCGGTAAGACTTCCCGAAAGCCTTATCACGAGCCTGTCCATGCCCTTGTCGGGAATGAGCAGATTGCTTCCGTTGCCAATCAGGAAAAAGGGGATATCGTTTTCATAAACAAATTTAAGCAGTCCGAAGGCTTTATCCGCGGTATCGGGCTCGGCAAGAAGAGCTATCCTGCCGCC
>JAFXZJ010000004.1 GCA_017541305.1 Clostridia bacterium
AAGCAGGCTAAGGACTGCCCCGAGTGCCAGTGCATCTTCGAGCTGATGGACGCTGTTGACGAGTACATCCCCACTCCCCAGCGTGCTTCCGACAAGCCCTTCCTTATGCCCGTTGAGGACGTCTTCACCATCACCGGTCGTGGTACCGTTGCTACCGGCCGTGTTGAGCGCGGTATGATCAAGGTCAACGATAAGGTTCAGATCGTTGGTCTCAAGGACGAGCCCAAGGACACCACCGTTACCGGCGTTGAAATGTTCCGCAAGCTCCTCGACTACGCTGAGGCCGGCGACAACATCGGCTGCCTGCTCCGTGGTATCCAGAGGAACGAGGTCGAGCGCGGCCAGGTCCTCGCTCAGCCCGGCACCATTCATCCCCACACCCACTTCAAGGGTGAGGTTTACGTCCTGACCAAGGAAGAGGGCGGCCGTCATACCCCCTTCTTCAGCGGCTATCGTCCCCAGTTCTATTTCCGTACCACCGACGTTACCGGCACCATCAAGCTCCCCGAGGGCACTGAGATGGTCATGCCCGGCGACAACACCCGCATGGAGATCCAGCTGATCACCCCCATTGCTATGGACGAGGGTCTGCGCTTCGCTATCCGTGAGGGCGGCCGTACGGTTGCTTCCGGCGTTGTTACCGCTATCATCGAGTAATTCGATAAAAGCAAACATAACGGAGAGGGGTTCGCCCCTCTCTGTTTTTTTTACCGCGAAACTTTATATATTAAATTGCGGCAAACTTGGCTTATTCAATAAATATATGAGAAAAAACCGAAAAAAAGGCTTGTATTTTCTGGATTTTATGCTACAATAGCCATTGTGCCGCAAAACGCGGCGATCCAATTCAATTATTTTTCGGAGGAATATAAAATGAATAAGGCTCAGCTTATCAACGCCGTAGCAGCAAAGTGCAATCTTCCCAAGAAGGATATCGATGCAGTCGTCAACACCACCTTTGACTGCATCATCGAGAGCCTCAAGGAAGGCGAGAAAGTCCAGATCGTCGGTTTCGGTCATTTCGAAGTTCGCGAGCGTCCCGCAAGGCCCGGCCGCAACCCCATGACCGGCGAACCCATCGAGATCGAAGCCAGCCGTTCCGCTGCCTTCAAGGCGGGCAATGCGCTCAAGGAAGCCCTCGAGAACAAATAAGCTAACCTGCCCCCGCTTTTACACAAAATTTACATTGGGGGTATTGATTTTTCCAACGCATGTATTATAATGATAATACAGAATACGACAACGGAGGTATTTTCCATGGCTTACAAAATCACTGATGCTTGCATCGCATGCGGCGCTTGCGCAGCAGAATGTCCCGTTGGCGCTATCACCGAGGGTGATGGCAAGTTCGAGATCAATCCCGACCTCTGTGTAGAGTGCGGCGCCTGTGCCGGCACCTGCCCCGTCGGTGCTCCCGAGCAGGAGTAATTTCTTGATCAAAAACAAAACAAATCGGCATCCCGAAAGGGGTGCCGATTTTTGTATCGCGGGCATTTATTCATTCAAAAGCGCTTTGGCCTTTTCCCAGTATTCGTCCATTTCGGGCAGGGTCATATCCTCAAAGCTTTTCCCGTCCTCCAGTATCAGCTTTTCGGTCAGCTTGAAGCGGCGCTCGAACTTGTCCGTCGCAACGGTCAGCGCAAGGTCGGGATCGACCTTTTTCAGCCTTGCCACGTTCACGGCGGCAAAGAACAGATCGCCCACCTCGTCCTCGATGCGCGCCTTGTCGCCCAAGGCGATGGCCTCCATCACCTCGTCGGCCTCCTCGTGCACCTTGGGCATGGCCTCCTCGGCGGAAGACCAGTCAAAGCCCACGTCCGCGGCCTTTTTCTGTATCTTATAGGCCCTCAGCAGCGAGGGGAAGGACTTGGGCACCGAATCCATGGCGGAGGCGACGCTTTTCTGATGCTTTTCCTCCTTCTTCAGCTTTTCCCAGTTGACGAGCACCTCGTCCGAATTATCCACGTGCACGCTGCCGAACACGTGCGGATGGCGGAATATCATCTTGTTCGTTATGCCGGTCGCCACGTCGCGCAGGGTGAACGACGAATGCTCCTCCTCGATCACCACGTGGAAGGCTATCTGCAGCAGCAGGTCGCCCAGCTCCTCGCAAAGATCGTCGGGATCGTTCCTGTCGATCGCGTCGATCACCTCCCAGCATTCCTCAAGCAGGCTCTTTTTAAGACTTTCGTGCGTCTGCTCGGCGTCCCAGGGACAGCCTCCGGGAGCCCTCAGGCGCCGCATCATCTGCATAAGCCCCTCCACGGAGTGGCGGGGAAGCTCCAGATCCTTCATGGGCGGAACGAGCAGCACCGCCGCGGCGTCGTAGCGCTCCATGCGGTCAAGCTCGAACAGCTTGCGGGTCTTTATCTCGTAACAGCTCCCGTCGGTCGCGGGAACGGCAAAATAGACCTGATACTCGTCGGGATAGTATTCCGACAGCGTAAGCTTCACTTCGGATGCGGTGAGCGGAGAATCGATCTCGGTTATCGCGTAAAGCGCTTCGGTATCGGAAACGCGCTCCAAACGGTTGGCGGGCATCTCGGTCAAAAGCTCGTGCCCGTCCAAATGCCCATATGAGAGCGCGGCGGAATAGGCGGATTCTGCAAAGCTCACCGTGGGCAGCACCTCAAGATTCACCTTGCCCACGTCGCCCATATGGCGTATCAGCTCGAGCACGGCGGGATTGACGCGACCGAGGGTGATATAAACGACGTGCTTTTTGCCGCTCGATCCGGTCATACCGCAATAGCCCTCGGAGGAGATGAACTCCGCCGCTTCCACGAGCCTGCCCGCAATGGCGCGGTTGAGCTCGTCGAAATCCTCGGCGTCGGCATAAAGATCGTCCATGGAGGTGAAGCTGCCGGTCAGGCCAAGCTTTTTTATAAAGGGATGCTCAAGGGTCTGCACGAAGCGGGCCTCGGCGCCGTCGAACAGGCATTTCGCGCCGCCGATCCCCTCGGCCCCGGCCTGGATTATGTAAATATCTGTCATTGTATGTCTCCTTGCCTGCTTACCCGGCGGGGACGGTTCCGGATGGCCGGTGAATTATTATGCGAAAGTATCCGAACTAACCGATCAGAACCGTCCCCATTGGTTAGTTTGTTTTTCAAACTACTCCGAAAGCTCTCCCGCGATATCGGTGCCCATTATGCGTCGGACAGATTCGATATCGTGCGCGCGGCCCAGCACCCACATTAGCTTTGTGATGGCGGCCTCGGTGGTCATATCCCGCGCGGAGATCACGCCCACGTCCTTGAGCGAACGGCTGACCTCGTAAACGTCGGGGGTGGACTGCTCGTAAAGGCACTGGCTGGTAAGCACCACGGGTATGCCCGCGGCCATCAGCTGCTTTATGGACTCGGTGTGGTCGCGGCGGAAATTATGCATGCCGCCCAGGCCGAAGCCCTCCACAACGACGCCCTTCATGTCGATATCCTTCAGGCAGTCCAGCATCTGCGGGCTCATGCCGGGGACTATCTTGACGAGCGCCACGCGCGGATCCAGCGAGGACGAAAAGCTGAAGCCCATCGTGGGCTTGGGGGTGTGCAGCAGCACGCATTTGCCGTCGCTGATGGTGGCGATATAGGGATAGTTGATGGATTCAAACGCGTTCAGGCTGGTCGTCCTGGTCTTGACCGCGCGGCAGCCGAGTATGACCGAGCCGCCGAAGCAGATATAGACGCCCCCGGGAAGGCTGGTTGCGGCGTTGACCGCGTCGGCCAGATTGCGCCTGCCGTCGGAATTGGGATAGACGGCGGGGTACTGCGCGCCCGTAAGCACCACGGGAACGGGTATCCCGCGCAGTATGAACGACAGCATCGAGGCGGTATAGGCCATCGTGTCGGTGCCGTGGGTGAGCACGATACCGTCGCAGGAGCCGACCTTGTCGCGTATGGCCTCGGCGATTATGCACCATTCCTCGGGCTGGATATTGGATGAATCCATGCTGAAAAGATCGGTGCAGCTGATCTCCACTCCGTCCGTTTCGCACCCGACGAGCTTTACAAGATCCCGCCCGGTGAGCTCGGGGGAGAGGCCGTTTTCGGTGGGCACACAGGCGATGGTGCCGCCCGTGGCGATTAGGCAGATTCTTTTCTTATTCATAATGGCGTTGCTTTGCGGGCAAAGCTTTCCTCCCTTTTACTCGATAGAGGACATAAATCCACAAACTAATTATAATTGTTTTGCGGACGCTTGGCAAGCCTTATTTTGAAATGAATATATTGAATCGCGCGTTTCACGGGTGTATAATGGGAACCGAAACGGGGGCAAATGCGTTTTATAGATACAGAACCCCGAAAGGAGAAGACGATATGAAAAGGATCACAGCGATCATGATGGCTCTTTTGAACCTGTGCTTTGTTTTTGCGGCTTGCGGTACGAGCGTTCCCGAAGGCAGCGCGGCCAAGCCCACCAAGGCGCCCCTGCCCGAAGGCTTCCATGCCGAGCCCGCGACCTATCCGCCCGATTTCTTCACAACAGCCGTTCCCGAGGATATCCCCAAGGACGCGCTGCTCTTTGCCGAAAGCTTCTCTCACGGAGGCGGCGGCTCGGTGGAAAAGACGACGTGGAGGGTCTATGAGGATCTCGATTCCTTCCGCACGGATTATCCCGAGGCTCCTCAACAGCTTCAGGAGCTCAAGGCCGAGGATTTCGATTCGATGGTGCTTTTGGCGATCTCCGACGTGGTGCGCTCCGGCGGCTTCACGTTCGGGCTGGCCTCGCTCGATATAAGCGAAGGCGTTATTTACGTCGACTGCAAAAAGGAGGGCCCGCCCAAGGGTACTATGGTGACCATGGCGTTCCAGACCAACACCCTTATACTGGGCATTGCGAAGTCCGCGGTGGAGCCAGTCATTAGCTCCGTGGTGACGGTGAACGGTATGCAGGTAGAGGGGCAGGCTGTCAAATAATTTCGCAGCGCCGTCACAATTTTTACAGGAACTTTACATGAAACCACTTGAAAAGCACAAAACACTGTGATATAATATATCCACAAATGAAAAACGGCGGTTCAATACCGCCGTGATTCCTAATAAAGCGCATAAAAAGCGCTAAGGAAAGGAGCAACAAACCATGCGTATTTCCATTAACGGCAAGAACATCGAAGTATCCGAGTATCTGAGGGACCTTGCGCTGAAAAAGATGGCGAAGCTTGAACGTTATTTCCCCGCAGATACGCCCGCACAGGTGACCATGGCGGTTGAAAAGAACCGTCATATCGTTGAGGTCACGATCCCCTATGGCGGCGGTATCATCCGCGGCGAGGAGGTCACCGGGGATATGTACGCCAGCATCGACAACGTCATCGCAAAGCTGGAGCGTCAGATCATCCGCCACCGCACCAAGCTTGAGAAGAACCTCAAGGCGGAGGCGTTCAACGAGCCCGTTCCCGAATACGTCGAGGAGGACGAGGAAGAGGGTCCCAGGATCGTAAGGAACAAGCGCTTCTCGATCAAGCCCATGAGCATCGACGAAGCCGTCCTGCAGATGGATCTCTTAGGCCACTCCTTCTTCGTATTCACCAATTCCGAAACGGAGGATATCAACGTCCTTTACAAGAGGAAGGATGGAAATCTGGGCCTTATAGAACCCGAATAAAATTCACATGCTTTCAGGATCCCCGCAGCCGCGGGGATTTTTGATTGCCCGAATATCGTGAGCTTCGGGACGGGAAACGAGAAGGACGCTTGAAGCATCGCGCCTCTCACGGTAAACCGATCATCGGCATTGCGTGCAGCCGAAAAGCCCGGTAAGATCCGAATTCTTTATAGTTGACAAGCAGACAAATTTGTGATATTATATTAATTGGATAGGGGGATTTATGTCGTGCCTGCCTCGATGGGCGGGTTCTCAGCAGAAATCCATGTATAGAACAGAAAGGAGAAAAAACATGAAGAAAAGACTGCTGTCAATTGTTATTTCTGTCGTTTTAGCCTCCGTGCTTTTAACGACAGCGCTTGCCGATCCCACTATTGTCACCGTCCAAAGGCAGTACATAGGAGGCTATTCGACCTTGATCGTAAGCTCCTTTTACAGCGGCTACCTTGAAAAGCAAGCGACCTATCAGTGGATCAGCGTTAAGGACGATAATACGGAAACGTATTACGTAGACGAGACGACCGGGTACCAGTACAGTGGAATGCATAGAACCTGGGTCTATGATTCGGGCAATAATCATACTGTTGCTTATAGGGAAGTAGCTCATCAAGGCGATGGGAGTTTTACGTATTCGGAGCTCGCTAACGTGAGGACTGCGCCCACAATCAGACTGAAAATCGGAAAGAATCCTACTGAAACAAGAAAGTTTCAGACCAAGGGGCAGTTCATTGCAGACTACGGCCTTTATCGAGGTGAATAAACATGAAAACGACGTTTACGATGCGTGCTTGTGCATTGCTTTTTGCGCTAATTCTCGCATCGGCGTCGTTCCTTTCCGCCTGCCAACCGACCCCCGAGGTCGAGCCTGTGCCCAACAAGGGCGATAATATAGCAGGTCAAAAGATAGAAGCATCCGCGGTCCCGGCCGCGGATACTTCTTCTCCGGAAGGGAGCGCGACGCAGGCTCCGCCCGTTTTCCCCGAGCATTGGTATGAGGATATAAGGTCCTCCACGGGGAGGATGTTAGTGGACGCCGATGTGGTCACGACCGGGCAGACGACCTTCCCGGTTTACAGCATAAAGCGGGCGGTAATCGATCAGGAGCTGCTGCAGCCCATGCTCGATTATTTCTTTCCCAAAATAAAGGCGTGGAAATACGGATCTTTTCTTGGCGTTGAGGACTATGAGGAGCAGCTCGAGCGCATCCCGGAAGCGATGGCTGCGCTCGGTCTCCCGCCCGAGAGCGAGCAGTGGCTTGCAGAGTCGCAGATGAGGTTTATAAATAATAACCTTAACCGCTGCAGCAAATCCGACGCGGATTTTATTCCGGCGGAGCGGATCGATCTTTCAAAAACGACTGTGCAGACGGTCATGCTCGAGGACGGCCGCAAGGGCTTGATCGACTGCTACGGTGGTGATTTTATTGAGATCTGCGCCCATATAGATTCCTATGTTCAAAGGTCAATGTTTGCCGCGTGGGATTGGTGGAACGCATACTATATGGCTGAGGAGGATTTTGAGTATCCTATAACCGATGAAGAAGCCAAGGTGTGGCTGCAGCCCGAGATCACGCTTGAGGAAGCAATGGCCGGCGCGGAGGATTTCTTTGAAAAAACCGGGCTTGAAGGATATGAGCTTTCATGGTCGGAAGCCGCTCAGCTTGAGGAGTCCGCTACCTGGCACTCGTGGAGCACCGGCTGGCTGCTTGAGTTTGTCAGGACGTTCTCCTACTATCCGATCGATGCGTCAAGAAATGATGCGGGAAAATCCGGTAAAACGTTTGTACAGAATCCGGATGATTACAGTCCGGGCTGGCCATGCGAGGTGATCGAGCTTTACGTCAGCAAAAACGGAGTGGAAAACTTCAGATGGAAGTATCCGGTCGAGATCGTGGAGCTGGTAAACGAAAACGTTGAGCTCATGCCGTTTGACGAGCTTACCGCTTCGATGAAAAGGGTCCTTCTCGCCGCAATAAGCTATTCCGAGCTTCACAAAATGTGGCATAAGATAGACCGCGTGATACTCACTGTCGCGCCGCAGCGAAAGAAGGACTCCAATGAAGCATACCTAATGCCGATATGGCTTTGCATGGGATATACCTATATGGAAGATAAACCGGATTCCACACTGAGTGGAGATTGGCATGACACGAAATGGTATATGGCTTTTAACGCGATAGACGGAACGAGGGTGTATCTGTCGCCCCCGGGGATCTAATACAGCGGCTTGAGTGACAACGCCTCGGCTCCCGGGAGACCCTGCTCCGAAAGCATTTATACAAAAAATACCGAAAAAAATCCCCGAAAGGGCCGATACGGCCTGTTTCGGGGATATCTTTATTGAGAAGGGAAAGCGGCGATCTATAAGCGCACCGCTTCGTTCACCGAGAGCAGATACACCCAGCTTTCCTTCACGGGGGTACCGGTAAGCTTTTCAAGCGCAAGGGAGTAAAGCTCAAGCTGGCGGCGGTAGCGCTCGGCAACGCTGCGCGGGGTGTGAGCCTTATCCACGCGCGTGGTCTTGTGGTCGATCAGCACCCATGCGCCGTCCTCCATAAAGCAGCAGTCTATCACGCCCTGCAGCATTATGGCCGCTTCGGAGGCCGAATCGGTAAGTGCGCGGGCCGGCATGCGCAGATTGAATTCGCGCTCCCTGAGCACCCTTGGGGAGGCGATAAGCCTGCGTCCCAGATCGGAGGCGAAGAAATCGACTATCGACGTGATGCTGACGGCCCCGGCCTCACGCCCGGTGAAAACGCCCGCCGCGGTCAGCGCCGAAAGCTCGCGCCCGGCGCTCTCCTTGGTGTGCGGAGCGATGGGTATCAGCTGCAGCAGCCGGTGAGTGAGCGTGCCTACCTCGGCGGGGGTGAATTCGCGCTCGGCCTCCATAAAGCGCGGGCGCAGGGATACCTCGGGTATCCGCACGGTCAGCCCCGTGACCGAAAGCTTGGATGGAAGCTTTGCTTCCTCGGAATAAGGATAGGCCGATTCAAAGCGCGAAGCAGCGTAACCGGGGTCGATAAAGGCGGCGTCCTGCAGCCACGCGGCAAATTCATCCTCGCTCATGCCTATGCGCGCGGCGCCCGCGGCGTCGGTTCCGATGATATTCAGCGGCATTTCGCCCGACGGCAGGCGCAGGGGGATATCCGCGCCCTGCGGGAAATAAGCGCCAAGCATCCAGTCGGCATAGCTCGACGCGTTCATCACGCGCACGCCGTCCATGGGACGCGCAAAGCGCGCGGCAAAGCGCGGGGCGTTTCGCTTAACGCCCACCATGATCAGCTTTTCACGCGCGCGGGTCTGCGCCACGTACAGCATGCGCATCTCCTCGGAGTTCTGGCGGCGAAGCTCGCGGAAGGCGATGGCCCTTTGCAGCAGGGATTTTTCGCCGCGGTCGCCCGAAACGGAGCACAGGCCGATCCCCAGACGCGAATCGAATATGCCCACGGCGGAATTGGAACTGCGGTTGAAGCCCTTTGTGATATCGCCAAGTATCACCACGGGGAATTCAAGGCCCTTGCTGTGATGTATCGTCATAAGGCGCACCGCGTCGATATTGGGCGAAACGGACGCGCCGGCGGGAGCGGAATCGCGCGAATCGTCGAGAAAGCGTATGAAGCCCGAAAGCGTGGCCTTGCCCGTGTTCGCATAGCGCAAGGCGATATCGCAGAGCGAAGCCAGGTTGCGGGCGCGCGCCTCGCCTCCGAACAGCGCGGAAACCCGTGCCATAAGGCCCGTTTCGTCAAGCACCGCGCCCATAAGCTCGGTAAGCCCGTAAAGGCGCAGCTTTTCGCGCCACGAGGATATGACGCCGAGCATTCGCCCGGCCTTCACGCTCCACGATGGCGCGCTTCGGTCGGCGGCGGCGGCAAGCACGCGGTCAAGCACGTCTTCGCCCTCGTAATCGGCCTTGATATGTATCAGCTCGTCGTCGGTGAAGCCGAAAACGCTCGAACGCATCACGGCAAGCAGGGGGATATCCTGCCTGCGGTTGTCGATCACGCGAAGCAGATCGATAAACAGCCGCACCTCCAGCGCGTCGAAGAAGCCGGGGCCGCTGTCGCACACGCAGGGGATGCCCGCGTCGGCAAGCGTGCGCAGCCATTCGGAGGCGACGGGGGCAACCGACCGCAAAAGCACCGTGAAATCCGAGAAGCGGTATCTGCGCGGCACGCCGTTTTCATAAAGCTGTTCGCCCGACATTATCTCAAGTATCCGCCGCGCGGCGAATGCGGCCTGTAGGGCGGCATTGGTCTGATCCTCGTCGTCATCCTCGTCATCGTCGTCATAGGGGAAGCGCCTTTTGTCGGGCGGCTCGGGGTCTATAAGCGTCAGCTCCACCGTGCCCCTTGGCGCACCCTCCACGGCGGCAAAGCCCGAAACGAGCGAGGCGTTGTCGGAATAATCTATCTCGCCCACCGAGCCGCCGCGCATCAGCTTTGAAAACAGCGCGTTCGCCGCCTCGAGTATAATGGGGCGGCTTCGGAAATTGGCGTTAAGGTCGATGCGGAACCTTCCGTCCTCGCCCTTATAGGTGTTGTATTTTTCAAGGAATATCGCGGGCTCGGCCTGGCGGAAGCGGTAAATGGACTGCTTGACGTCGCCCACCATGAAGCGGTTGGAGCTTGAAACGGCGGAAAGTATCGCTTCCTGCGCGGGGTTGATATCCTGATATTCGTCCACGAAAACGGCCTTGAAGCGCCTGCGGTATTCGTCCGCTATGCGCTCGTTTCGCAGTATGCGAAGCGTCAGCTGCTCCATATCGTTAAAGTCGATCAGCCCCTCCTCCTGCTTGAACGCGGCAAAGCGTTCGGTAAAGCGCCCCACAAGCGCGCGCAGCGTGATTATGGGCGGCGCGAGCAGGCGTGAGAATCCCTCCTCCTCGGCAAGGGTATGCGCAAAGCGCTTTTTAAGGTCGCCGTGATATTTTTTAAGCCTTTCGCGGTATTCCTTGACCTCGGCCTTTTCGCCCTCGTCCGTGCCGGAATTCCAGGTAAGGCGCGAGAACGTGTGCGAGCCTATCGAGGCGACCCATTTGTCGTGATCGCGGCCCAGCATCAGGCCCAGCATAAAGCTCATATCGTCGTCGAGCGCCGATGCGATCCTGGGATGATCGGAGGCGGGGCCCTCCCTCAGGCCCTTTGCCGCGTCCATGAACACCTGCAGCTCGCCCGTCACCCGGTCCATCAGCTCGTCATCCGACGCCGCGGCGGCCGCGGCAAAGCCGGTAGTGTATTTTTCCGCCGCCCCGTCAAGCCAGGCCTCGGGATCGGGCTGCGCCTGGGCAAAACGATAAAGCGAGCGCATCAGCTCCTCAAGCCGCCTGTCACTGCCAACGGCGTTAAGCAGCGCGTTGAAGCCGGGATCCTTATGCTTTTCGTTTTCGGCATACTGCTCCTCAAGCACCTCGTCCAGGGCCTTTTTTGCAAGCAGCTCGCTTTCAAGCTCCTCCGCCACGCGGAACGCGGGATCGAGCCCCACCTCGTGATAATTGCGGTGGAGCACGTTGGTGCAAAAGCTGTGTATCGTGGATATGTTCGCGCTCTCGCAGGCGGCCGCGGCGCGGCGCAGCAAGGCGGCCCTTTCGGGATCGCCGGAATCGAGCACTTCGTCGGACAGGGCGGATAAGCGCTTGCCTATCCTCTCCTTCATTTCGGCGGCGGCGGCGCGGGTGAAGGTCACCACAAGCAGCTCGTCAACGCCCATGCCGCCGGCTATGAGCCGCGCTATGCGCTCGGTCAAAACTGCGGTCTTGCCCGCTCCCGCCGCGGCGGAAACGAGCAGGTCGCCCTGCTTTTGTATGGCTTCAAGCTGTTTTTCGGTCCAGACGCGGCTCATTCGATCACCTCGCTAAGCTTTAAATCACTTCATACTTATATTTTATCACGCGCGGCACTTGCAAGCAATACGCGGTTCGTGATAGAATAAGCGTCAGGAACAAAAAAAGGAGCAAAACGCTATGCTTATTGTCTGTATAATTATCGCGGTGTTCGCCGCGGCGGCGGATCAGGTCACAAAGGCGCTTATATTCGGGCACGACGGGGCGTTCATACCCGGCCTCATTCGCTTTGAGTCCGTCGAAAACAGGGGCATGGTCTGGGGCCTTGGCAACGGCATGAACGGCTTTACGATCGCGATAAGCGTGTTCACCGTGTTCGTCATAGCCATTCTTATATTCGTTATGATCAAATACCGCGCCCACATGACAAAGCTTATCGGCATATGCCTTGCCGCGATAATTGGCGGCGCGATAGGCAACCTGATCGACCGGTTTGCTTTGGGCTTCGTGCGCGATTTCATCTGCACCGAATTCATAAGCTTCCCCGTTTTCAACGTGGCGGATTGCTTTGTGACCTGCGGCGCGATACTGCTGGGAGTGCTGCTGATATTCACCAAGTCGGGGCACCGCTTCGTATCCGCCGTTTTCCCCGATGAAAAAAAGAAAAATGCACCGTCGGAGGTGGAATGATTGCCTGACTGGATCGACTCTGTTGAGCTTAGCGTGGACGCGCAGCACGCCGGGCAGCGCCTTGACGTGTTCGCTTCCGCATGCGCCGGCCTTTCGCGAAACGCCGTGCAAAGGCTTATCGCATCGGGCGACGTGCTTTTAAACGGGCGCGAGGCCGCCGCAAAGACCAGGCTGCGCCGGGGCGATTCCGTTTCCGTGACCCCGCCTCCGCCCGCCGTGACGGACATTGTGCCGCAGGATATCCCCATCGATATCGTCTATCAGGACGAGGATATCGCCGTGATAAACAAGCCCAAGGGCATGGTGGTGCATCCCGCCGCGGGGAACCCCGACGGCACGCTCGTCAACGCGATAATGTTCCATATAAGGGATCTGTCGGGCGTCGGCGGCGAGGTGCGTCCCGGAATCGTGCACCGCATAGACCGCATGACGAGCGGCCTGCTCGTTATCGCCAAGAACGACGAGGCGCATAATTTCCTGTCCGACCAGCTAAAGACGCATTCCGTTTCGCGCATTTATTACGCGCTTGTGGACGGCAACATTCGCGAGGATGAGGGAACGGTCGACGCGCCCATCGCGCGCAGCCGCAGCGACCGCAAGCGCATGGCGGTGGATCCCGAGGGCCGCAGGGCCGTCACGCATTGGCGCGTGCTCGAGCGCTTTGGCGACGTGACTTATTTAAGGCTCGAGCTGGAAACCGGCCGCACGCATCAGATAAGGGTGCATATGGCGCATATCAAGCACCCCATAGTGGGCGACGACGTTTACGGCAGGGGAAAGAACAAGCTTGGCATAGAGGGCCAGGCGCTCCATGCGGGCGAGCTTAGGCTGATCCATCCGCGCACGGGCCGGGAGATGCGCTTTTGCGCCCCGCTTCCGGAGGAGTTTGAAAACGCGCTCGAAAAGCTGAGAAAAAACGCAATGCCGCGTTATTGAAAGGAATAAAAAATGATCATTGGTTATTTTGCTAAAATACGGCCGGTCGACAACGGCTTTGTGATCACTTTCCCCGACGTGCCGGGGTGCTTCACCTGCGCCTTCACGCGTGACGAGATCGAGCCCCTGGCCCGCGAGGTGCTTAGCTTTGCGTTCCACGGACACGTGCCGGAGGATCTTCCCGCGGCTTCCGCCTGTGACGCGCTCGAGCTTGAGGAGGGGCAGGAGGCGCTTTTCGTCGAGGCCGAGATGGCGCTTGAAAACGGAAGGCTCAGGAGCCTGATCGACAACGGACTGCTGTGAGAACTTCCAAGATCGGGCTTTCAGCTCCGCTGTAAAAAAGAATTTATATGCCGCCATGGGCCGAAATTTTCACTTATCCACAGTTTCCACATGGTTTTCCACAGAAAAACTGCTTGCGTCAAGCCAAAAAAACGAGTTTTCCACAATTATCGACACGGGCGGCTGTTGATAACAAAGCAAACGGGAATCCGCGGGGAACGGGTTTTATGCGTATATGATGCTTAAAAGAAGCGCGGGCCGGGGATGAAAATCAGCCCCGGTTCCGTTTTTTTACGTGCGGAAGCGCCTTTATTTTTTGGGAAAATCCAAAATGCAACCGCCGGTTGTCAAATTGCAAACCCAAATTGCTTGTGCAACCGCGGGTTCATGGTGTATGATCGGGTCAGCAAAACAGAAAGGAAACTGTGAACATGAACATCGAAACCGCAAACAGACTCATTGAATTGAGAAAGCGCAAGGGACTCTCGCAGGAGGAGCTTGCGAACGCGCTTGGGATCTCACGCCAGGCCGTGAGCAAATGGGAGCGCGCGGAAGCCGGCCCCGACGTGGACAACGCGATACTTTTGAGCCGCCTTTACAACATCTCCCTTGACGAGCTTTTCGGCAACAAGCCCGAATATGAGCGCGCCCTCGAGCGCATGGAGCTTGCGGAGGACGAGCCGGGGGAGGAGCTTTCCGCGGACGATCCTTCGGAGGAGCCCGACGAGGCCGCGTCCTTTGCAGAGAGCGTCGGGGAGAACGCCTTTACGGGCGTCAGGCGCCTGGTGATATTCGCCCGCGCCGACGTGGAGCTTACCGCGTCCGGCGGCGACAAATGCTTCGTTACCATAAGCGGCCCCAAGGCGGAGTGCGATAAATGCCGCATATTCTGCGAGGACGACGCGCTGCACATCGAGACCGAGGAGAAGCAGAGGCATATCTTCTTCGGCGGCAGGAAAGGGCTGCATATCTCAGTCGATCTGCCCTATGGCATGAAGTCCGTAGAGGGCACGCTGATAGGCGGCGATATCGTGATAAACGGCGTTGAATCGGAGCTGATGAACATTAAAACGGGCGGCGGCGATATCGAAGCCAAGGAGCTTTTCGCCGGCGAGATAGGGCTTTCGACAGGCGGCGGCGATATAGACATAAGGAACGTGAACGCCAAGCGCGCCGAGCTGACCACGGGCGGCGGCGAGATCGAGGGCGCGGGGATCGACTGCGCAGGCGCGTTCAGCGCGACGACGGGCGGCGGCGATATCGAGGTCTCCGGCAGGGCAAAGTGCGTCGCGGCCAAGTCCGGCGGCGGCGACATAACGCTCGGTTTCTGCGCGGAGGGATTCGAGGTCAAGTCCGGCGGCGGCGATATCAAGATAACGGCGGAAGGCACGAAGAGCATCTCGGCAAAGACGGGCGGCGGCGACATAAGGACCGTCCTTCGCGGCAGCCAAGGGATATCCGCCGACCTTGCCTCGATGGGCGGCGCGAGCAGACTGAGCGTTGCGGGCACGAGGATCGCCTCCGGCAGAAAGATCGAGATGACCGTGGGCGATGGCTCCACAAGGCTCGAGATGCGCTCGGGCGGCGGCGATATCACCGTCGAGGCGGAGTAAGACCAAGCAAATATCTTCCCATAAACGGCGGCGCGCATCGGTTTTTTCGGTGCGCGCCGCCTCTTTACTCCTTCAAAAATCAAATATTTTCTCTCCCGCTATTGAAACCCTGTGTTGAATTTGTTATAATAAACTATTGTGGGAGTTTTCGGAAGCCCGCGAATACACATTACAAAAAGGACGAAGCTATGAAAAAGCTGATAAGCATAATGCTTGCCGTGCTCTTCCTGCTCACGCTCTGCGCGTGCGGCGGCGAGGAGCATGAGAATCCCGTGGTCGATATCCAGACCCCGCAGCCCGGGGGAAACACGGTGATAGAGCCCGTTCCCACCGACGTGCCCGATTTCACCGCCGAGCCCACCGAGCAGCTGACCGAGGCGCCCACCGAAGCGCCCACCCAGGCGCCCACCGAGCAGGCGACGGAGCCCGTTGTGACCGATAACACGGCCACCCCCGCGCCCGGCGTGACCGACGCGCCCGCACAGACGACCGCGCCCGCGCAGACGACCGCGCCCGCGCAGACGACCGCGCCCACCCATTCGAGCGGCACGGAGCCCGATCAGTCGGTGTTTGACGACGCGGTGTTCATAGGCAACTCCATTTTCGAGGGCCTCTATCGCTTTGGCATAATCACTCACGGCAGGTTCTATACCAAGGTCGGCCTCAACGTCAACACCGTTATGACCGATCACGCCGACGGCAGCTCGGTGCCCATAATCGACGAGCTGAAAAAGGGCGACTGCGGCAAGGTGATAATACTTCTCGGCACCAACGAGCTGGGCTGGCCCAGCTATCCGACCTTTATCCAAAGGTATTCGAATCTGCTTGACGCCGTGTGGGAGCGCCAGCCCAACGCCAGGATATATATCTGCGGGCTGCCCCCCGTCACAAAGAAGACGGACGACAAGAACAGCAACGGCATCAACAACGCCAACATCCGCAGGATGAACGGCATGCTCGAGGAGCTTGCGGGCACCCGCGGCGCAAGCTATATCGACCTGCCCGCCGAGCTTTACGACAGCAACAACTGCCTGCCCGCCGAGGCCTCGAGCGACGGCATCCATCTCAATCTCAAGTATGACCGCATCTGGGCGGATCATATAACACTTAAGGTAATGGGCGTCATCTGACGCATCAAACAGGAGGAATTATGAAGAATTTACTTAAAGCCGCCGTCTGCGCCGTGCTCGTGTGCGCAATGGCGTTTGCCCTTGCCGCCTGCGGCGGCAACGAGCCCGCTCCCGCCGAGACCAAGGATTATGACGTTATCGACATAGCCAAGTCCGTCTCCGAGAACGTCAGCTTCGAGGATGAGTATCTCACCGCCGTTGCGGATATCGCCTTTGAGCTTAACCGCGACGAGATCGCGCTCGATTCCGTTGCCGAGGAAAACGGCGCCAAGCAGGCCGCCGTTTACGTTTCCGGCGCCTATCCCGAAATGATCTTTGCAATCAAGGCCGTTGACGCCAACGCCGCCGATCAGGTCATGAAGGCGATCGAGAAGATACTCGATAATTACGAGAAGAACTACACCAATTACGGCCCCGAGCAGGTCTCCAAGATCACCTCCGCCGTCAAGGTCATAAAGGGGCAGTACGTGTTCGTGATCGTTTCCAATGACAACGCCGCCGCTCAGACCTATCTGAACGGTCTCCTCGGCTGATTTGGAAACCCGGGCAAAAAAGTTCACAGCGGCACAGCTTGCGCTGGTCATCGCGTTCTGCGCGGCGATCGCGGCTGTATTCGTGCTCCTTCTGGTGCTTCCCAAGCACGCGGGGGAGCTTTCGCCGCTTGAGTTCCGCACGCTTGCGGAGCTTCCCTTTGCGGGCAAATCCGCGCAAAAGCTTTCCGACGAGCTGGTCAGGGGCGAGCTTTCCGACAACGTCGATTCATTCCTTGAGGATCATTTCCCCGGAAGGAGCTTCTTCATTGCGCTCAATTCGTATTATCTGCGGCTGACGGGCAGGAACACCAATCAGCCCGTGATATGGGGCAGGGAAGGCAGGCTGTATGACGCGCCGCTGCCCGCGCATTCCGAGCAGTTCGATAAGAACAGACAGAAGCTTTTTGAATTTGCCGAGGCCAACGGGCTTGAAACCTATATAGTCGATATACCCGCCTCCGCGCTGGCGATCGCGGACAAGCTGCCCGCCGTGCATCCCGATTATTATGACGGCGATTACGTAAAGGCCCTTGCCGAAAGCGGCTTCACCTACGTGCCCGATCTTGCCGCGCTGTATAAGGCGCAGCCCGATCCCGACGCGCTCTATTACCTGACCGACCATCACTGGACCATGCAGGGCGCATACGTCTGCTATGCCGATCTCTGCGAAAAGTTGGGCGCCGAGCCCGTGCCCGAATCCGCCTTTGAAAGGGAAGGCTATGAGTTCTTCGGCAGCTTTTACCGCGAATCCGGCCTGTGGCTGACCAAGCCCGACACGCTTGAGATATGGCGTTCGCCCGTGCTCGATGAGGTCACAACGGCCATCGGTTGGGGCGAAAGGGCGACTGTGCATAAGGGCGTGTATGACGAGGAAAAGCTTAAGGAGGGCGAGGTGGATAAATACGCCGCCTACCTTTGGTCGAACAACGCGCTGACTGTGATCGAGAATCCCAACGGCAGCGGAGAGACGGTAATGCTCGTCAAGGACAGCTATGGCAATTCGATCGCGCCGCTGCTTGCGATGAATTACAGCCGCATAGTGATGCTGGATACAAGGTATTATACGTCCACGATGCCCCTGCCCTCGGAGCTGATCGCCGAATACGGGATCGAAAAGCTGATCGTCACGTTCGGCACCGAAAGCATGATTACGGATTCCGGCCTGGCGTTCCTGCGCTGATACAAGGCATAAAACAAAGCAGAATGGGAAATACCCCATCCTGCTTTTTTATTCCCTGTGTAATGCGTTACACTACCTTTCCCACCGTGCGCAGCTCGTAAGCGTACTTGATATGGATCGGCGCATAGCGGCTGTTCAGCGCAACCAGCTTCACGCCGTTGGAGCGGTCCATCATGCGGCAGTAGGCGTCGCCGTTATAGATGAATATGCCTATATCGCCGTGCTCCAGCTTGGGCGTGCTCTGCACGAAGGCGATGCACCCGTCGCGAAGATCGGGCGCCATGGAATCGCCGCGGATGCGCACCGCGAAATTAGCCTCGGGCGGTATGTCAAAGCCCTCGTATCTGCTATAGCTGTCGCTGTCCAGGAATATGCCCGTGCCCGAGGATATGCTCATGTCATAAAGCGGCAGCGTGCGCTTGACCGCCATGATCGCGGCGGGCTCCTCCGCGGGCGCCGCCTTGAAGCGGTCGGAAAGGCGCAGCAGCGAGATAAGCTCCTTTGCCATCAGTATCCCGTCGCGGTTCAGGCCCGAATAGGGGCTGTCGGTGCCCGCGCCTATGAATTCCGCGGGAACGTCGGCCACTCCGTAAATGTGGCAGAGCCATATGAACTGCTCCGCGTCGGGCAGCGAAACGTCGGTCTCCCACTTGCTCACCGCGCGGTTGGTGATGGGGGAGACGTGCTTTGAAAGCAGCTCCGCCGCCTCCTGCTGCGAATAACCCGCGGCCTTTCTCAATTCGGTCAGTTTTCTTCCGATATCCATGATAGGGCTCCTTGATGCTTTGTTGATGGAAGCATAGCACAATTCCCACATAAAATCAAGTCGAATCTTCGCACAGTCGATAACTGCGCGATTATTTATAGATGATTCTCCTGAAAAGAGATTTAGTACGAACGCCCGAATGCGTATCCTGACCGCCGGGACGGCTTTTTCGGGCCGAATGCCGAGAAATTTTACTAATTTATAATTGCTTATTCCCGATAGTGTGTGTTATAATGGAAAGTGGAGGTTTGCGGTCATGCTCTTTGAACTCATTGAGGGAACAAAAACGCTTTCGGTCATAGGTATGTGCAAGAACGCCGGCAAGACCACGGTGCTCAATTCGCTTATCGCCGAATGCGAGAGCCGCGGTGAGACCCTGGGACTGACCTCCATAGGGCGCGACGGCGAGCGCAGCGACCTTGTGACCAACACCAAAAAGCCCGAGATATTCGTGCGCTCGGGCGCGGTCATCGCCACCGCCGAGAGCCTGCTTTCCGAATGCGATATCTCGATGGAGATACTTGCCGCAACGGGCATACCCACGCCCATGGGCGATATCATAATAGTCAGGGCGCGCTCCTCGGGCTACGTGCAGATCGGCGGCGCCTCGATCACGACCTATCAGCAGGTCGTGCGGGACGAGCTATATAAATACGGCTGTGCGCGCGTGTTCATCGACGGCGCGATCAGCCGCAAATCGCTGGGCAACCCCGCCCTTGCCGACGGAGTGATACTCAGCTCCGGCGCGTCATACGATCCGTCGATATCAAAGACGGTGCTTGACACGGCCTATATCGCAAGGCTGTTCAGCCTTGAGGAATGCGCGCTTACGCCCGGCCCCGCGCGGTTCACCGCCATAAGGGGCGATGAAAGCTTTTCCTGCGGGGAGCCCGACGAGCTCGTGCCCTTCCTTAAGGCGGGAGCGGACGCGCTGGTGATCAGGGGCGCGGTGACGGACGGCACGGCGAATCAGCTTACGGCCATCGGCAAGCTGCTCAAAAACACGGTGCTTGCCGCCGAGGACGCCTCAAGGCTGCTGCTAAAGCCCGCCGGCTTTGAAAAGCTCATGCGCTTTTCGGGCGGCTTCCGCGTGCTCAAGGGAACAAGGCTCACGGCGGTCACGGTCAATCCGTTCTCCGCTTACGGGCTGCATTACGATAAAAACGAATTCAAGGAGCGGGTCGAAGCGGCGCTTGCGCAGGCGGGCGTCGGCGTGCCCGTTATGGACGTGAAGGATGCTTGACAACAATCAGCTCAATTCGATAGGCTTCCGCTACGTGTGCGACCGGCTGGAGCTTCTTACCCCCTATGGTGAGGAGCTTGCGCGGCATCCGCATTTTTACGCGGAGCATGAGCTTGCGGCGCTTGCGGGCGAGCAGCGGAACGTGTGCGAGCTTCGGCGCGCGGCGAACGAGCGCACCGCCGAGGTCAACGAGCTTATGCGCCTTTTGATGCCCGTAAAGGACATTCGGCGCTCGATAGAGAGCCTTGATATCCGCACGCTCACCGAGGTGGAGCTGTTCGAGCTGAAGCGCTTCCTTTTGCAGCTGGAGCTGCTTGCGCCAAAGCTTGACGCGCTTGATTTAAGGCTTTTCGATATCTCGATCGCCGCGCTTCCCAAGGCGCTCGATCTGATCGATCCCGAGGGGATGCGTTCGCCCTCGTTTTACGTTTCCGACAGGCTTTCGGATAAGCTTGCCGATATAAGGCGCAGGCGCAGGAAGATCGACGAGTCGATAAAGCGCGAGGGGCTTACCGAGGCGCTCAGCCTGAAGCGCACGCGCCTTGCCGCCGAGGAGGACGAGGAGAATCACGTCGTCCGCACGGCGCTTTCGGAAAAGCTCAGGCGTTACAGGGACGCGCTTTTGCGGAACGCGGAAAGCATCGGCAGGCTTGATTTTGCGCTTGGCAAGGCGCGGCTTGCCAATTCGCTTGGCGCCGTGACTCCCGAGGTGGGAGGCGAAGCGTTTGTGATGCGCGGCATGACAAATCCCCGCATAGCGCAGGCGCTCGAGGCCAAGGGACGCGCTTTCGTGCCCGTCACTATGCGGCTTGAAAAGGGCACGGCCGTTATCACCGGCGCGAATATGGGCGGCAAATCGGTTGCGATAAAAACGCTTGCGCTTAACGCGCAGCTTGCGATGTGCGGCTTTCCCGTGTTCGCCGAGGAGGTAAAGCTGCCCTGCCTTGACGACGTATGCCTTTTAAGCGAGGACCGCGAGGACGCGATGAGCGGCCTTTCAAGCTTCGGAGGCGAGATGAAGGCGTTCGATTCCATACTTCGGGATACCGTGGAACGCCGCTGCGTGCTGGTGATGCTTGATGAGTTCGCGCGCGGCACCAACCCGCACGAGGGCGCGGCGATAGTCCGCGCGGCGGCGCGCCTGTTCAACGGGCGCAATAACGCCTATGCCGTGATCGCCACTCATTTTGACGGCGTGGCAAGGCTTGCGCGGCTGCACTATCAAGTGGCGGGCCTGCGTAACGCCGATCCCGAAAGGCTGCGCGCAAGCA
This sequence comes from Clostridia bacterium, assembly GCA_017541305.1. Classification (GTDB taxonomy): domain Bacteria; phylum Bacillota; class Clostridia; order Christensenellales; family CAG-138; genus UBA3857. Next base: position 21,027 of record JAFXZJ010000004.1, read on the forward strand.
TAAGCGCCGGCGGAGCGGATACGCTTGCGGGGTTCATGGATTACGGCCTCTATCCCGTGGACAGGAACGAGGAGCCCCCGCGCGACGCGGTGACGATAATCCGCGCTCTGGGCGTGACGGCAGAATTCACAGATCAAATAGATATTTAATTACGGAGGGATCCATATGTATAAAATCAAGCTCTACAACACCGCGACGCGCACCGTCGAACCCGTAGAGACCCACGAGCCGGGCAAGCTGACGTTCTACACCTGCGGCCCGACCGTCTATCATTACGCGCACATAGGCAATCTGCGCACCTATATCATGGAGGACGTGCTTGAAAAGCTCTTCACGCTCGCGGGGTACGAGGTCAAGCGCGCCATGAACATCACCGACGTGGGCCATCTCACCAGCGACGCCGATACGGGCGCCGACAAGATGCTCGAGGGCGCCAGGCGCGAGGGCAAGACGGCGATGGAGATAGCCGAATTCTATACCAAGGCGTTCTTTGACGACTGCGAAAAGCTGAATATCAAAAAGCCCGGGATCGTCGTTCCGGCAACCGGCTGCATAGACGATTTCATAAAGCTCATAAGCATACTATTCGAAAAGGGATATGCGTATCAGGCGGGCGGCAACGTGTATTTCGACACCTCCAAGGCCAAGGATTATTACCGCCTGACCGGGCATTCCGCCGACGACCTTATGGTGGGCGTGCGCGACGACGTTACCGAGGATTCGAACAAGCGCAATAAATCCGATTTCGTGCTGTGGTTCACCGAATCGAAATTCGGCGAGCAGGAGCTTCGCTGGGATTCCCCCTGGGGCTATGGCTACCCCGGCTGGCATATCGAGTGCTCCGCTATATCGCTCGCGAACCTGGGCGAATATCTTGATATTCACGCGGGCGGCGTGGACAATATCTTCCCGCATCACACCAACGAGATCGCGCAGTCCGAAGCCGCGCTCGGCCACGAATGGTGCGGGCACTGGTTCCATCCCAGGCATCTTAACGATAAGTCGGGCAAGATGAGCAAATCCAAGGGCGGCATACTAACCGTCTCCGTGCTCGAGGAAAAGGGCTATAAGCCGCTCGCTTACCGCCTGTTCTGCCTGCAGAGCCATTATCTTAAGCAGCTCGTGTTCTCTTACGAGTCCCTTGACAACGCCGAATCCGCCTATGACAAGCTGCTCTCGAGGATCGCGAATATCAAGGCGCGGGCCGACAGGGAGAACGCCGCGGCCGATCCCGAAAAGGTCAATGAATATAAAGAAAGATTCATCGAGACCGTTGGCGACGACCTTAATACATCCATGGGCCTTACTCTGCTTTACGAGGTGATAAAGGCCGATATGGACGACGCGACCAAGATCGGCATAATCAAGGTGTTCGACAGCGTGCTTTCGCTCGATCTGCTTTCCGGCAAGGCCGAGGAAGAGGAGGAGGCGGGCGATACCGCGCATCTTGAGGAGCTGCTTTTGAAGCGCGCCGAGGCCAAGAAGAACAGGGATTGGGCCACAGCCGACGCGATACGCGACGAGGTCAAGGCCGCGGGCTATATGATAGTCGACACCCCCGAGGGAGCAAAGCTCAAAAAGCTCTGATATAAAAGCAAAATCATTTAAAGGAGAACCTTATGAAACTTTCTTCTAAAATACTCATCGCAGTGCTTGCGCTGCTGCTCATGACTGTATTCTCGGGCTCCGCGTTTGCGGACGTGATAGTCACGGCCACCGAGAACGCCGCCACGGAGGCCCCCGCCGCCACCGAAAGCACGGGCGTCAATTCCAATTACACCGTCGGCATGACCGTGACCGACAGCGAGGGCAATCCCGTGCAGAGCGGGGGCTTCTTGAGCTGCCTCTCCGCCGGCGCCAGCTTCTATATCAATCACGGCTATATCATCACCGCCAGGTATTATGATTCCAACGGCAAGGCGTATGACACGAGCGACCGCCTTATTCTGGGCGTTGCGACCGACAGCGATTACGTGCACGTTGACGGCAACGTGATCACGCTCGATCCCGCTCCCTCGCCCTACGTGTTCACGATCAGGGTCGCCGACGCCAAGTCGGATTCCGGCGAGATCACCTATCCCCTTGACGTCAAGCAGATCAAGATCGAGTTTGCGGACATACTCCTGCTTGCCGTTGCCGCTTACGTGCTTGTCGAGGCCATAAGGGGCAAGGGCTCGCTCTTCAAGGAGGACTTCATCAAGGAGGATAAGCTCGATCAGTTCAGAAAGCTCATGCGCCTTGTTTGCTTCGTAGTTGCCATAGTGCTCATCGCCGCGGCGGTGCTTTCGATATTCTTCAGCTATATCGACGGCATGACCACCGTCAGGTACGTCCTGTTCGGCATTGGACTTGCGGGCCTTATCTCCATGGTCGTCATCAACAACGTGTTCACCGACAAGGAAAAGCGCGCAAAGGCGTTCCAGGGCGGCGGCAGCGGCACCCCCACCAACAGCTCCGCGGCGTTTGAATTCGACGGCACCGAGCCCACGCTTGACGAGGTGCTTGCCGATATCGAAAAGGACAAGGGCGAAAGCTCCGACAATAACTGATCCGGAGGCATTCATGGAAACCGTAAAGAAGGAAACGTGGCTCTCGCGCGCCGTTAAAAGGTATTTTATAGACGCGCTCGGCTCCATGGCAAAGGGCCTGTTCGCAACGCTCCTCGTGGGCACCATAATAGGCGCCGTCGCCATGCTGCTGGGCATGGCGCTGCCCGCCGAGGGCGCCCAGCTCACCTTCTGGCAGAAGACGCTTGCGGCGATCACCAAGTTTCTTAACGCCGTTGCGGGTGTTGCCAAGAACAATTACGTGGTCGGCGCCGCGATAGGCATCGCTATCGCGCAGGGCATGAAGGCTTCGCCCCTGGTGCTGTTCTCCGCCGCCGTCACGGGTGCGATCGGCTATTGTGCGGGCGTGGGCGACAAGGCGATCAGCTTCGTCGCCTCCGAGGTGTCGGTCACTGCCGGCCCCATCGGCGCGTATTTTGCGGCGATAATAGGCGTGGAGCTGGGTCAGCTCGTCGCGGGAAAGACCAAGGTCGATATACTCGTGGTGCCCCTTGTTTCGATACTCACGGGCGGCCTTGTGGGATATCTGCTGGGCGCTCCTCTTGCGCTGTTCATCAAGTGGCTCGCGCACGTGATAGGCCTTGCCACCGCAATGGCGCCCGTTCCCATGGGCATAATAGTTGCGGTGCTGGTGGGCTGGATACTCACCGCGCCCATTTCAAGCGCGGCGATATGCGCAATGATATTCTCCGAATCCATCATAAGCACGCTCGATCCGCAGACGGCGCACGGCCTTATGCTTGCCGCAGGCGCGGCAACGGTGGGCTGCTGCTGTCAAATGGTGGGCTTTGCGGTGGCCTCCTTCCGTGAGAACCGCTGGGGCGGCCTTGTTTCGCAGGGCATAGGCACCTCCATGCTGCAGGTGCCCAACATAATGCGCCATCCCGCCATAATAATCCCGCCCACGCTTGCGGCGGTGATACTCGGGCCCATCTCCACCACCGTGCTGCCCATGTTCAACACCGGCATCAACGCCGGCATGGGCACCTGCGGCCTTGTTGGCCAGATCGGCACCTATATCACCATGCTGGGCATGGAGGGCGAAAACTGGCTGACCGTCACGTTAAAGGTGCTTGCGCTGCATATCGTGCTGCCCGCGCTGATAGCCTTCGGCGCGTCCGAGCTCATGCGCAAGCTCAAGTGGATCAAGCAGGGCGATCAGCTTCTTGACTGATATGAGCGAATTTGTGATCAAATCGGCAAGATTCATAACCAGCTGCGGCTTGGGGAGCGAGCTCCCCGAGCGGCGGCCCTGCGAGATCGCCGTCGTAGGCAAATCGAACGTCGGCAAATCCTCGCTTATAAACTCGCTGTGCGGGCGCAGCAAGCTTGCCAAGACCTCGTCGACCCCGGGCAAGACCAAGCTGATAAATTACTTCCTGCTGAATGAGGAATTCTATCTGGTCGACCTTCCGGGCTATGGCTATGCCGCCGCTCCCAAGGCCGAACAGCAGAAATGGGGCAGGCTGATGGAGGATTATCTTTCCTCCGGGCGCGTCGATCACATCTATATGCTGATCGATATAAGGCACGAGCCCACCGCGCACGATAAGCAGATGTTCGGCTATATACTGTATTACGGCATCCCATACACGCTCATCGCCACAAAGGCCGATAAGCTTGCCAAAACCAAGCGCAAGCCCGCCGCAAACGCCGCGGCAAAGCTGCTTGGCGCGCCGCCCTATGCCGTGGCCTATTCGTCCGAAACGGGCGACGGCAGGCAGGAGCTGCTTGAAAGGATCAACGCGGTGGCACACCCCGAAGCGGGGATCGAGACCGAATAATATTTTTTCAAACCCTATTGACATATAGGGGGGATATGCGCATAATAATACCGCAAGGCAAAGCCCTGGCATAATGCGTTATTTCGGAGGAATCGTTATGGGTCTTAAAAAATGTCCCAGGTGTGAACTTAACTATATAAGGGATGATGAAAAGCTCTGCAACGTGTGCAGGCGCTCCGCAAAGCTTTCCGATGAAAGCGAAGAAGAGATAATGTGCATAGAATGCGGCGAGCATCCCGCCATCCGCGGCAAGGATCTTTGCCCCGAATGCTACCGCGAAAGCCTGAGGCTGCAGAAACAGCACGCGCCCAAGGCAAGCGGCATGGATTACGGCGACGTGGACGACGTGACGGACGTCACCCTGCCCGACGAGGAGATCCCGATGGGCACCATTCCCGACGAATTCGGCGGCGAATTCGACGAGGAGCGCAGGCCCGCCCCCGTTGAAGAGGGCGAGATCGAATTCACCAAGGGCGCATCCCTCGAGCAGATGGAGGAGGACGAGGAAGCCGCCTTCGCATATGAAGAAGAGGATATCGACGAGGGCGTTACCCCCGCCAGAAAGACTTTGAAGGGATAACATCAGATGAAGCTTTTTGCCATAGCCGATCTTCACATGGACGGCGGCGCGGGCAAGCCCATGGACGTTTTCGGTCCCCACTGGGCGGGTCACTGCGAGCGCATATTCGGCTCATGGCGAGAGAAGGTGGGGGAGGACGACGCCGTCCTCATTCCCGGCGACATATCATGGGCAATGCGCTTTGCCGACGCGCTGCCCGATCTTAACGCGATTTCGGAGCTCCCCGGGGTCAAGGTGCTGCTGCGCGGCAACCATGACTACTGGTGGGGCTCTTTGACTCGTATGCGCGCGGCGCTGCCCGATAACCTGCGCCTTGTGCAGAACGACGCCTGCGATATCGGCCCCGCCGTTATAGCGGGCTCAAGGGGCTGGCTGCTGCCTTCGGATCCCGATTTTTCCGCCGACGACAGAAAGATCTATGAACGAGAGCTTATAAGGCTCGAGCTTTCGCTTTCCGCCGCGGCGCGCATCGCGGGGGAAAGGCCTGTGATCGCCATGCTCCATTTCCCGCCCGTCATGCGCGACGGGAACCTTACGGGCTTTACCGCGCTGATGGAGAAATACGGCGTTTCACGCTGCCTCTATGGGCATCTGCACGGCAGCCTTGCATGGGCGGTGGGCTATCGCGGCGAGCTGAACGGAGTGAAGTACGAGCTCTGCTCGGCCGACAGCCTGGGCTTTGAGCCAAAGCTTATAGAGGAATTCGATGCGGATGATAAGGGTGAAGGCGTTTTTTGCCGCCCCTTGCCAACGGAGAGCGGCGAATATGTCTGAGATCGAAAAAAACCTGCTTGACAGCAGCTTTAAATATTATCCGCCCCTGTTCTATCACAACGCGCTTTCGCTCAGGTGCGGGCTTTCGCTCGGCTCGATGCGCTCGGCGCTCAAAAGGGCAAGGGAGATATTCGGCATTCTTTTTGAAGACGGCCCGGACGCGGTGGTTTTCAATTACGCGATCACCGATTATTCCGAGAGCGGCGGGGCGGGGGAGACCGCGCCCGCAAGCGGGCCGAGCCTTCGCTATGAAACGCATAAGCTGCGTTTTCTACTGAGCTTTCAGGACGAATACAGGCACGAGGCGATAAGGGACGTCGCTTGCGCGCTGAGCGCCGAGGACGGGCTGGTGCGCAATAACCGCATGATTTGCTATTCCGACGGGCGCGGCTTCGATAACGAAAAGCTCATCAGGCAGTGCGCCGAGGACCGTTTCAACCCCGACCTCGGCTTCGTATCGTTCAAAAACGAGTGCGTGATGTGCATCTATGACGACCGCGGATGCGATGTGGTTTTCGCGGACGCCGGGAAGTTCCTCGCCTTCTATCCCAAGCTCGAACCGTACTTGCTCGATTACGACCGCGCGCTGATGGAGGAGCGGAAAAAACAGGCCGAAAGCATGATAATGGCATAAAAAAAGCCCCGATCGGGGCCTTTTTTATACTCCGTCATTTCGCCGGATCCATCATCGTTCCGATGAAGAAGGGCAGATTCGTTTCGCAGTCTATGAGCATATAGACGAACGGGCGGTCAAGGCGCACGTCCTTGATATCGAGGGGCAATGCTTCATCGTTCATCTCGACCAGCGTTGCCGCGCCCGCTTTGGTGCCAAGCTCGTCGACCGAAATGAATGTCTTGTGTATCACACGGCTTATGAATATGTTGCCGCCGGTGGAGGAGCCCAGGCCGGAAAAATCGGCCATGCCGGGGTTGAAGGCGTCCTTCATGCCCATGCCGATGAGAAGTTCGGAAAGCTCGGCGGAATACGAGGTCTCGAATCTGGGCATGGAGGCGTTCACCGCTGCGTACTCGGGCTCGGCCAAAGCCTGCAGGAGCTTTGCGGCGTCAAGGGAGGCGATCAGACCGTCCACCGTCACGCCCTCATCGGGCAGCAGCGCGGCAAAGGCGTATTTCCTGCCCGCGTAATACTTTTTGAAGCCCGTGAAGCCCTCGCCGGCAAGATATTCGTGTTCCTCGCTGTACATGAAATCGACGGAACGCTTATTGCCGTCCTCGAGCGTGAACTCGCCCGGCCGGACGGATTCCTTATAATACACCTTCTCCCACTCGGCCTCGAAAGCCAGCGCGTTGATCAGATACATTATCGCGGAGGCGGGGATCCTGTCGAGTATCTGCGGTATCATGCCGCGGGTCTTGTCCTTGACCCAGTTGTTGATATCCTTAAGGGTGCCCTCGTCGAAGGCCGCCTTGTAGATATCAGCGCCGTAATAATCGGCGTTGGTCTGCAAAAAATCCCCGTTCACGGAAAAGCGCTCGTCCGCCGTGAACCAGATGGAATTTGCCTTATCCAGCTTGTACTTTTCGCCGCTCGGCAAAAGCGCGGTATAATTGCGGTAAAACTCGTTGAGCTCATCCCGGCTCATGCCCAGCACCTCTTCCATCTGCGCAAGCGTTTCTCCCTTTGCGCCGTTTGCGGTCATTGAGAGCGCGCAGAGCACGGACAGCGGGGATACGAGCAGATTGCCGTCCCGGCCGGCGGCGCTTGCCCTGAAGAGCCTCAGCGCGAAATCGGCGGCCTTTGCGGCGCTCTCATCCGCGGGCGCGGCGGGGGAGGAGGCAAGCTTTGACGAGATCCCCTCCATCAGGTTAACGGAGGCGATCGCGGGACCGCCCTGATTCGCGCAGGAAACTGCGGCAAGGCTTATTGCCGCAAGCAGTAATAACGCGGTGAAATGCTTGATAAGTTTGATGGTATTCATATCTTTCTCCTTTTATTTTGCGGGATATGTCATCGTTCCGATGAAGAAGGGCAGGTTGGTCTCGCAATCGATCAGCATATAGACGAAGGGGCGGTCAAGATGCACGGTCCTGATCTCGGCCGGCTCGCATTCCGTGGGCATCTCCACAGCGGTCACGGCGGCGGCCTTAGTGCCCTTCTCGTCGACCGAAATGTACGTCTTGTGCAGCACGCGGCTGATGAAAATATTGCCGTCTGCCGAGGAACCGAGCGCGCCGAAATCGGCGGCGGAGGGATCGAACACGTCGGTCATGCCCATGGCATTGAGCGCTTCCGAAAGCTCGTCGGAATATGAGGATTCGAACTTGGGAATCGCGGCGTCGACCTCGCAGTACTCCGGCTCCGAAAGCGCGCGCATGAGCTCCGCGGGATCGAGCGAAGCGATCAGCTCGCCCACGGTCGTTCCCTCGTCGGGAAGCAGCGCGGCGAATGCGTATTTCCTGTCCTTATAGTATTTTTTAAAGCCGGTGAAGCCCTCGCCTTTCAGGTATTCGGCCTCCCCGCTGTACATGAATTCCACGCTCCGCTGCGTTCCGTCCTCAAGGGTGAATTCGCCGGGGCGGACCGCTTCCTTATAATAGAGCGCCTCCCACTCCGCGTCGAAGGCCAGCGCGTTGATGAGATACATTTTCACTTCGGCGGGGATCTCATTGAGTATTGCGGGGATCATGCCGCGGGTCTTATCCTTGACCCAGTTGTTGATATCCTTAAGGGTGCCCTCGTCGAAGGCCGCCTTGTAGATTTCCGCGCCGAAATAATCGGCGTTGGTCTGCAAAAAGTCACCGTTCACGGCAAAGCCCGCGTCCGACTTGAACCAGATGGAATTCGCCTGATCCAGCTTGTATTTATTGCCGCTCGGCAAAAGCGCGGCGTAATTGCGGTAGAATTCGTTCAGCTCATCCCGGCTCATTCCAAGCGTCCGCTCCATCTGCGCAAGCGTTTCTCCCTTTGCGCCGTTCGCGGTCATCGAAAGCGCGCTTAAAACCGAAAGCGGGGAGACGAGCACGTTCTCGTTCACGCCGTCCGCGCACTTCTTAAACAGGCGCAGACCGAAATCGGCGGCCCTGACCGCGCCTTCCTTCGAGGGAGCGGCGGGGGAGGAGGCGAGCTTTGACGAGATCCCCTCCATCAGGTTCACCGACGCGATCGTTGGCGCGCCGCCCGTATTGCCGCAGCACACAAGGCTCGTTGCCGCCGCGAGAAGCAGCATTATCGCCGCAAGTCTTTTTATGTTCCGAATATGCATATTACTCCTCCTGTCATTCAAAATCGAGCAGCCGTTCCAGCTCCGAAAGCTCCTCTTCGCCGAGGGTGAAGCTTTGGCTGCCGGGATCTTCGAAAAGCACGCCGCCGACGAGCGAGAATCGGGCCTGCCTGCCGTCGGCGAAGAACAGCGCGATGCTCTTTTTTTCGGCGTCCGCGCTTTGCGCGCGCCCGGGATCCGGAACGAAGCCGTCTATCAGCTCCATCAGCTCACGGGCCCTTTCGGGATCCTCGCACACGCGCTTATTCCCGCCCGACGTCACCTCGAAGCGGACGGGCGAAAGCGCTGTCTCGTCCACAGCCTCTACGACGTTCGCGGGCATTTGGGTGAAAACGGCGTCGTACCCGTTCGGATCGAACTCGGCCTCCTTGGGAGCGGTGTCCCGGCTCACGCCGCGAAGCGCGAGAGGCAGCGCAAACGCCAAAACAAGCACGAGCGGCGCGCAGACGGAGACCGCCGCAGTCAGGCGGCGCTTCCTCGCCCGCTTCTTTTCATCCGCGCGGCGCATGACCTCCGCGGTGTATTCGCTCAGTTCCCTCATAATAAGTCCCTTGCCTCCTCTCCCAGAATGGAGCGGAGCTCCTTTTTTGCTCGGTAGAGCAGATTGTCGATCTGCTTGGGCTTTACGCCCATCACGCGCGCGGCCTCGGAATAGGAGAGCGATTCGAAATAGACGAGCCATACCGCCTCGCGCATGTCCTTGGGGAGCTTGTCCACCGCCTCGCGCACGGCCCTTTGCCGCTCGCTTACGAGGAGCCTTTCCTCGAGCTCCTCCCGCTCGCAGGCGGAGTCCTCGGCCCCGTCGAGCGGCTCGATCCGAAGCGCCTTCCTGTGCCTTAAATGGTCTATCGCCCTGCTCTTACCGCGCATATAGAGGTAGGTCTTGAGCGAGACCCTGAAATCGTATCTGTGACGGTGCACGAAAAGATCGCTCATCACGTCCATGGCTATGTCCTCCGCCGCGTGCACGTCGCGCACGAAGCTGTCGACAAAATAGACCAGACCGAAGAACAGCTCCTCCATTATTTCGCCCGCCGCGCTCTCGTCGCCCTCGAGCCAGCGCCGATAGCACCGCGAGCCCCTGTCGGAAAGCTCTTTCACAAGTATTCCTCCTGCGTGAAAGGACCGCGTCCGGCCCCTTCACTTATTATACGGATGAGAGATCCGGATCCCTTACGGATCTCAAAAATTATCTGTGTTTTTCCTGACCCATTCGAGCAGCGCGGGGTAATCCGTTTCACCTGAGGCCACGGAAAGGCCGATCCTTGCGACCTCTTCGTTGGTGGGATGGATCGGAATGCCGTTGACCTGAAGGAAGGTGAGCATCACATACATGCCGATGCGCTTGTTCCCGTCCACGAATGCGTGATTCGATATCAGCGTGTATCCGAGCCTTGCGCCCTTCTCCTGCTTTGTGGGGTACAAGTCCTGCCCGTCGAAGGTCTGAAAAACGCTCTCCAAAGCCGAATCGAGCAGCGCAAGATCGCGCACTCCGCAGTCTCCTCCTGTCTCCTCCGTGATGAGCTGATGGAGCAAAAGCACTTTTTCCTGAGAAAACCTGATCATTTCGCAAGCTCCTCGAATGCGGCCCGGTATTCCTTGAGTATCCTCTTTGCGACGATATCTATCTTTTCGTCGTCGGTGAGCTCCTGAACGGGATCGCGTTCGATATCGATCAGCCTGTATTTCGGCTTGTTGTTCTTGAATATCACGGCCTCACCGTAATGATCCGCGATCCGCGCGATACGGGAAAAATTCTGGTTCGCCTCGGTCATTGAGGCTATGGTCCTGGAGTCGATATTCATACGGCGCGCTCCTTTCGATTATTCTGCGATATTATTATACACAAATAATAGGATGAAATCAACCTACTATTTGATCTCTGCTCAAAAATAAGGGAAAGACGATCACTCGGCTTTCCCTTAATTGCTAATTGCTGATTTGAAATTACTTGGCCTTGTTCGCCTGAGCCATGACCTCGTCCGCGAAGTTATCCTCGCGCTTCTGCAGGCCTTCGCCCATCTCGTAGCGGACGAACTTCTTGACGGTGAAGCGGCCGGCGATCATGTCGCGCACGGACTGATCGGGGTTCTTTACGAAGGGCTGCTCAAGCAGGCAGACTTCCTTATAGTACTTCTCGATGCGGCCTTCGACCATCTTCTCGATTATGGCGGCGGGCTTGGGCTTGGGATCGTTCATGGCCTGGGCACGAAGCACCTCGCGCTCATGATCGAGCTCGGCCTGATCGCAGTCGTTCTTGTCGATGCAGGTGGGCTTGGCAGCGGCGATCTGCATGGCAACGTCGTGAACGGCGGCAGCCTCTTCCTTGCAGCAGACCTGAAGGAGAACGCCGATCTTGCCGCCCATATGGACGTAAGAATCGCACACGCCCTCGATGCGCTCGAAGCGGCGGACGGTGATCTTCTCGCCGATCTTGGCAACGGAGGTGTTGATAAGGTTCTCAATGGTCATGGACTCGTCAAGAGCATAGGTCTGAGCCATGAGCTCTTCAACGGTGGCGGGGGCCTTCTTGGCGATGTGCTTCGCGATATTGTGAACGAGCTCCTTGAAAGCATCGGTCTTGGCAACGAAGTCGGTCTCGCAGTTGACCTCGACGATGACGCCAACGCCGCACTCGTCGCAGACGAAGCAGTCTACAACGCCTTCGGCGGCAATGCGCAGGGCCTTCTTGGCGGAAGCGGCAAGGCTCTTCTCACGAAGATAATCCAGGGCCTTTTCCATATCGCCGTCGCACTCCTTGAGCGCCTTCTTGCAATCCATCATGCCGGCGCCGGAGCGCTCGCGCAGAGTCATAACGTCTTTAGCGGTGAATTCCATGTTATTATTCCTCCAGTTGGGTATTTTGCTTGGTTGGGAATCAGAAGTTGTCTTCTTCTTCGGCCCTCTCGATAGAGGTGTCGACGGCGTGCTCGGTCATCTGCTCGCCCTGCTTGCCTTCGAGAACGGCGTCGGCGATCTTGGCGGCGATGAGCTTGACGGCGCGGATGGCGTCGTCGTTGCCGGGAATGACGTAATCGACGTCATCGGGATCGCAGTTGGTATCGACGATGGCAACGATGGGGATATTCAGGCAGCGGGCTTCCTGCACGGCGATGTGCTCCTTGCGGGGATCGACGACGAACATGCAGCTGGGGAGCTTTTTCATCTCCTTGATGCCGCCGAGGTTCTTCTCGAGCTTATCCTGGATGTACTTGAGCTTAACGACTTCCTTCTTGGGCAGAAGGTCGAAATCGCCGTTCTCCTCCATGCGCTCGATCTCGCGGAGCTTCGCGATACGGCTCTGGATGGTCTTGAAGTTGGTGAGAAGGCCGCCCAGCCAACGCTGGTTGACGTAGAACATTTCGCAGCGCTTTGCTTCCTGCTCGATGCTCTCCTGAGCCTGCTTCTTGGTGCCGACGAAAAGAACGGTGCCGTTATCCATGGCAACGTCGCGCACGAAGTTATAAGCTTCGTCGATCTTTTTGACGGTCTTCTGAAGGTCGATGATGTAGATGCCGTTACGCTCGGTGAAGATGTACTCGCGCATCTTGGGGTTCCAGCGACGGGTCTGGTGACCGAAATGGACGCCCGCCTCGAGGAGCTGCTTCATAGAAATGACTGACATAAAAATAACCTCCCGTTAATTTATTCCTCCCCGCGCTTCATCCCCGCCAGGTACCGCTTTTTTGCGGACGGGCCTGCGAGTCCACACGGGTGAGTTTTATGCCAAAGGATATTCTATCACAGAGAAAGCCCGCGTGCAAGCGTTTTTTCAAGCAAAAACGGATATATTTTGGATCCCGCGCAGTAAAAAAGGGATCCCGCGCGGGGATCCCGTAAGCTTCTGCCTGCGATCACTTCAGCCGGTTCAGCAGCCCGTCCTGCGAGGTGCACGAGGCAAGCGCCCCCAGGGTGATCTTTATCCTGGGCTCGCCGGCCTCATAGGTGCAAAGCTCGTATTCGCGGAACATGACGTAAATGCCGCCGAAGGTGAATAGGAAGAGCGTGCCGTCGCCTATCGCGGGCTCGGAGGCGAGCAGGGTATAGCCGCGGTTTTCAACCGTCTTCAGCACGATATCGCGCAGCTTTTCGGCATAATCGCTTCCCTCGCCGAAGCAGTCGGAAAGGTACACGCGCAGGCCGGAATCGGCGTCGAAATTGGCGGCGTCGGTAAGCACCGTCCTGCCGTCGCCAGTCACGCAGCTCAGCAGCAGCGAAAGCAGCCCATAGCGGTTGAATTCCACGGTGTAGCTTACGGTGCAGCCGGGGGATTCGCAGTAGGCGGCGAATTCGGTGAAGGCGGATTCTATGGAGCGGTTGAGTATCGTTGTGTTGTCGTCGCACACAAAGGGATAGCTGACGAGGCAGCCGTTCACCTGCATGCGCTTGGTTATTATCACCAGAGGATGCCGCAAAGGCTCACCCGTGCTTTCGCCCGGGTCAAGATTTATCTCGCGCGGGGGGCGGGGCAAACGGGAAGCGTCGCTCTTCTTCACGGAGCAGCCCAAAAGGGCCGGGATAAGGAACAAGAGCGCCGTTAAGAATGCGATTTTTCCCGTGATGCGCTTCATTTTACTGTCAAAAGCTCGGTTCCGGCAATGGCCCTTTCGATCATTTCGGTCCAGTCGACGGCCGCCTCGCTGCGGCGAAGCTCGTCAAGCTTGGGCTTTGTGACGGGATGCTTGGGCACGAACACCGTGCAGCAGTCCTCATAGGGGAGTATGCTGGTTTCATAGGTGCCTATGCGCCTTGCGATGTCCATGATCTCGTCCTTGTCAAAGCCTATAAGCGGACGGAACACGGGCATCGAAACGGCGTCGTTGGTGCAGCCAAGCGCCTCAAGGGTCTGACTGGCCACCTGGCCCAGCGATTCGCCGGTAATGAGCGCCTGCGCGCCCTCCTTTTCGGCAAGCATCTGCGCTATGCGCATCATAAGACGGCGCATGAGCACGGTGGTCTCCTTCTCGGGGCATTTCTCGTAAATGGCAAGCTGTATCTCGGTGAAGGGCACAAGGTATAAGCGTATCTCGCCCGCATAGCGCGATACGAGCTTTGTTAAATCCACGACCTTGTCCCTTGCGCGTTCCGAGGTGTAGGGATAGGAATAGAAGTGCACGGCGGAAAGCGTAAGGCCGCGCTTGGCCATCATATAACCCGCTACGGGGCTGTCTATGCCGCCCGAAATCAGCAGGCTCGCCTTGCCGGCCGTGCCCGTGGGCATGCCGTTCGCGCCGGGGATCTCCTCGCAATAGACGTAAGCCATATCGCGGATCTCCACCGAAAGCTTTATTTCGGGCTTGTGCACATCAACGTGAAGCCGGGGGAAGCGCTCGAGCATCCTGCCGCCGAGCTCCTTGTTGATCTCGTCGCTGTTCATGAAATAATGCTTGTCCGAACGGCGCGCGAACACCTTGAACGAGGGCTGCGCCGAAGCCGAGGCAAGCGCCTTTTCCATCAGCTCGCCCGCGGCGGATACTACCGTTTCCCAATCCTTGTCCACCGCGACGGCGGGGGAGAGCGAATGTATGCCGAAAACGCGCGTAAGGCGGTCGGCGGCCTCGTCAAAATCCTCCTCGCGGATATTGCGCACGTATATCCTGCCGTGCTCGCGCTCTATGCGGGGCTCCAGCCCGCGAAGCGCCCGCTTCATGTTGTCAACGAGCGCCCGCTCGAAATAGGGGCGGTTCAGCCCCTTCAAATGTATCTCGGTGTATCTGACAAGCAATACCTTTTCCATTGTTGATCACGTACCTTTCGTGTATTTATGCCGGCCGTGAAGCTTATGCCCCTCCCGGCCGGCTGCCGGCTCATCGCCTTCTGAATCTTCTTAAAAAATTGACCTGCTCCTCGATCATCTGCGCCGCCGTATCGGCCTCGCCTTCGGTGTTGAAATGCGAAAAGCTGAATCTTATCGCGCCGTCCTGACGGTCGCCCGTTATGCCCATCGCGTTCAGGATGCGGTTCCTGCCGCGCTTGTGGGCGGCGCAGGCCGAGCCGGTGGAAACGTACAGCCCCTTTTCGGAAAGCGCGTTCAGCAGCACCTCGCCGCGCACTCCCATGAAGCTCACGTTGAGTATGTGCGCCGCGCCCTCGCCGATCTCGGGCCCGTTCAGCCGCACATCGCGCAGGCGGGAAAGATCATCGAAAAGCCGCTTTTTAACGGCAAGTATGCGGTCGTGATATTCCTGCCTGTGAGCGGCAAAATCCTCGACAGCCTCGGCAAAGGCCATTATGCCAGGCGCGTTGGTCGTGCCGGAGCGGAAGCCGCTTTCCTGCCCGCCGCCGAGCAGATAGGGCCTCACGCGGACGCCCTTTCCCACGTAAAGCGCGCCGACGCCCTTGGGCGCGTGCAGCTTGTGCCCGCTGACGGAATACATATCGCATTTCACGGAGGGCTCCTTCATGAAGGCCTGCACGCCGTCAACGTGCAGCAGCGCGTCGGGCGCGTTATTCTTTATGATGGAATAGAGCGCGTCGATATCGTTTATCGCGCCGCTCTCGTTATTCACGTGCATGATGCTCACAAGGCGGGTGTCGGGCGTGAGCAGCGATTTAAGCGCTTCGGCCGATACCCTGCCCGTGTTATCGACGGGCACGAGCTGCACGTCATAGCCCTGCTCGCGCAGCTCCATGGCGGGCTCATAGACCGAGGGATGCTCCACTGCGGAAATAAGCACGCGCCCGCGCCCGCGAAGGTTCGAAGGCAGGGCGTGAAGCGCTCCGAAAAGGGCGGTGTTGTTGGATTCGGTCCCGCAGGAGGTGAAAAAAACCTCCGAGGGCTCGCAGGAAAGCTCCCGCGCGATGACGCCGCGCGCGGAGGAGATATCCCTTTCGAGCTTTACCGCGGGGGAATAGGCGGCGGCAGGATTGAAGAACTGCTCCCGCATGTATTTTTGAGCCGTCTCCGCCGCCCGCGGAAGGACGGCGGTGGTGGCGCTGTTATCAAAATAGATCAAATAAAATCAACTCCATTCGGTATTGTGGAAACCGGTGCCCAATACCAAAATATGTCGCAGAAGCCGTTAACGCCATTAAGGCTCGCCGTCGTCCGGCGCGTCGGTGGGAGCCGGCGTGGGCGCGGGAGTGGGCGCGGGCGTTTCCGCGGGCCTGGGCGTTTCGGTCGCCGCGGGCCCGGGCGTCTCCGTTTCGGTGGAAACGGGCAGGGGATACATCTTGGACAGGTACTCATAGCTCGTCTTCAGCTGTTCGAGCGCCGTCTTGATGGCGTTGACGTCCTGCGAGGAGACGGCCGCCTCAAGCGCCTCGATGAGCGAAGTGAGGGTGGCCCTGTCGGTATCGGGCAGGGTCTGCACGCTGCCGAGATAGAGCCTTACCTGAGTGATCTGCGAGCGCGCCTTGCCGGTCAGCGATTCAAGATTGTCGGGATCCTGCCCGGAGGAGCCGCGTCCGTGCACCCTGCACACCCTGCCTTCGCGCAGGCATGCGGAAAGGTATTGATCGGATGCGAGCGTGGTTATGACAGCGTTCGGGAATATCTTGGTGTAGACGGGATCGATCACGATCGGCTCCTCGCCCTCCACGGGCTCGGCGTTCATGACCTCTTCCTCCCAGTCGTGCAGCCTTGCGAACACGGATTCGGGCGGGAGCAGCAGCACGCATTTGCTGTATCTCAGCGAGGAGGGGCAGTAGGGCCCCGCGATCTCGTTGGACGAGGAGCAGGCCTCCACAAGGCAGTGCATCTCGCAGTATTCGGTGGGCATCTTTTCCACAACGCACCAGTCGGTTATGGGCGGATTGGCGGTGTCGTGCATGCAGGCCTCGGTGGCAAGCTTGCCCGAAACGGAGCACAGCGTGACCTGAGCAAGCCCCAGCTCGGCGGGCGAAGCGTCTATAATGGGCTTGTCGGAAAGCCCCTCGTGTATCTTGGACATAAATGCCTGCCACAGGGGCGCGGCCGCGTTTCCGCCGGTGGAGCCGGTGGCAAGCTTTTCGGCATAAAGATCGTGGCCGATCCACAGCGAGCCGGTGTAATAGCCCGTGAAGCCGGCGAAATAAACGGAGGTGTAGTCGTTGTTGGTGCCGGTCTTGCCCGCAACGGTCATGCCCTCGATCTGCGCCCTGGTGCCGGTACCGGTCGCCACAACGTCCTTGAGCATGTCTACGAGCATGTAAGCGCTGGTCTCCTCGAACACGCGATAGCTCTTCTGCAGCTTGCGCGCGTCAAGCACCACGCGGTAATCCTTGTCGAGCACCAGCGAGAACGATATGGGCTCGTTGTAAACGCCGCCGTTTGCAATGGTGGCAAAGGCCGCGGCCATTTCGATGGGCGTGATGCCCGTGGTGCCAAGGGCAAGACCCGGGCCGTCCACGTTGATCCTGGAGGGGTTGATGCCCAGCTTAACAAGATATTCGGCGCCCACCTGCGGGGTGACGACGTCAAACAGAGTCCTTGCCGCGACTATGTTGAGCGACCTTTCGATACCCTGCCTGATTGGCACCATGCCGATATAGCGCGTGGAGCCGATGGCGGGATAGCCCTTGTCGCCGCCATAGCCTTCGATGGGCAGCTCGGCGTTCAATATGGTGGAATTGCAGGAAAGACCCAGATCGAGCGCGGGCCCGTAAACGGAGAGCGGCTTTATCGCCGAGCCGACGGGCATCGAGCTTTGATAGGCGCGGTTGAGCTGCTTTTTCAGCGTGGGCGCCTGACGGCCGCCTATCACCGCGCGCAGCTCGCCGGTGTGCTGATCTATTATGACCGCCGAGGCCTGGGGCTGCAGCACCTCTATCGTGGTGCCGTCGATGGTGGTGGTTATCTGCACTCCCGCGGAGGGGTTCTGCAGGCCGGGATAGTTGATCCAGTTGATCAGCGTGTCCTGCACGGTGTTCTGTATTTCGGGATCGACGGTGAGGTAGATGTGGTAGCCGCCCGTCCTCAGCTCGTTTTCGATCGCGGTGCGGTTGGTCTTGTTGTCCTCAAGGCCGCGCGTCTGCAGCATGTGGGTGATTACGTCGTAAACGCCGTATTCCACAAAATAGGGCATGTCATAGAGCTGCTTTTTCTCGCTCTTCTCGACTATTCTGACCTCTTCCTCAAGGGCCGATCTGTATTGCTCCAGCGTGATATAGCCCGCGTCATACATCGCCATGAGCACCGTGTCGGTCCTGTCGTTGGTCACCTTCATCTTGTTGGTGCCGTCCTCGTTGAAGCGGGTGTAGGTGTTGGCGCGGGGATTGGTGTAATAGGGCTTCTGCACCATGCCCGCAAGCATTGCGCATTCCCTTATGGTAAGCTGATTCAGCTCCTTGCCGAAATAATCCTTTGCCGCGGCCGCAAAGCCGTAGTTCGATTCGCCAAGGAACACGTCGTTCATATAGGCCTCGAGTATCTTGTCCTTGCTCATGACGTTTTCAAGCTCATAGGCAAGGTAGGCCTCCTGTATCTTTCGCTTATAGCTCTGCTCGTTGGAAAGAATCTTGTTCTTGATCAGCTGCTGGGTGAGGGTGGAGCCGCCGTGCGTCCTTGAATTGGTAAAGGTGGAAACGATCGCGCCGAAAAGACGCTTGAAGTCCACGCCGCCGTGCTTGTAAAAGCGCAGATCCTCGACCGAAATGAGGGCGTTCTTGAGCATATCGGGTATCTCGGTGATATCCACCCAGTCGCGGTATTCCATGCCGGCAAAGGTGGTGATCTCGTTGCCGTGACAGTCATAGATATAGCTCGTGCGCTCGGATATGGTCAGACGCGAAACGTCCAGATCGGGAGTGGTATCGACGTAGGCCTTGGCAACGCCCATAACCAGCCCGAATACGGCCACGGCCCCGAGCACTATCACGACCATGAGGAGCTTGAGCACGTTGAAGAGTATGCTCAGCACGAACGGACGGTTGCCCTTCCTGCGCTTCAGCACCCTCCTGCGGCGGTCCTCCGCATCCTCGGGCGAAACGGCGCTGACCGGCGCGGCGGGCGCCGCGGGCCTGCGGGCAAGCACCTTGGTTTCTCCCTTCGGATCGTTTGTTATTATATCGTTAGCCATATGAATACTGCCTTTCATATAAATATCCATTGTGATTATACCACATTCATATAACGAAAGCAAGCTTGCGTTGGTTCCATGAGATTTGGCACGGGAAAAACGCGGAAATATATTGACAAGCTTCGTCAACTACTATATACTGTTTGAAGACAAGTCTGCACAATACATTCGGGCATCCGTCCCGCACGGTGGAATATGAACAAGACCGTTCAAAGGATAATAATCGCCGTATCCGTCATTGCCGTGATCGCATTGATGGCGTTTTTCCTCAAGGACATTCTGATACCCTATATAAAGCTTGAAATAGCGAACGACCTGGACGGCGCGAAGGAGCTGCTGATCTCAAAGGGTGTGTTCGGTTTTTTGACCGTGATACTCGTTGAGGCGCTCCAGATGGTCGTCGTTTTCATTCCCGCCGAATTCATACAGGTGTCGAGCGGCATGAGCTATCCGTTCTATATCGCCATGCTCCTGTGCGACGCGGGCGTGTGTCTGGGCGCCACGATAATATTCGTGCTCGTGCGGGCGTTCAGGTTCAGCACCGGGGCCGCGGAGAAGGGCGAAAAGAAGATCGAGCGGCTCACGTCGCACCAAAAGAAGGGCCGCGGCACTATACTGCTTATGTATTTTCTGTTCATAATGCCCGTGATCCCCTTCGGCGCGATATGCTATTACGGCAGCCGCAGAAAGGAGCTGAGCTACGGCAAATACATCCGCACCGTGGCAACGGGCGTTATCCCGTCCATAATCAGCTCCAACGTGCTTGGCGCGGCAACGAGCTTCTTTATAAGCCGATCGCTGCCGCTGCCCCTTTTGATACTGATAATAATACTGCTTGCGGCGGCGCTTTTCGCCGTGCTGGCGGTGTTCCTGAACAAGGTGTATTTCAAGGAGGACGAGGGCACGCCCGATTCGATACTCAACGCGTTCTTCTTCCGCTTCGTGCATTTCTTTCGCGGGCACAGGCAAAGGCTGCATATCGACGACGGGCTGATACGCGATCTGCCCGCGCCTTACGTTATGCTGGTCAATCACGAATCGTTCTATGATTTCTATTATTCCCGCCGGCTGATAACGGGCAATAATCCCGCCTACGTTATCAACAGGCATTATATGTCGGCCAAGATCCCGCGCAAATTCTGCGAAAAGGCCTGCTTCATACCCAAAAAGCTCTTCGCCCCCGATTTCACAACGCCCACCAAGATAATGCGCACGCTGAGGAAGGGCTATTCCGTGGTGATATTCCCCGAAGGAAGGCTGTCCATCACGGGGCGCAGCTATCCTGTGATCGACCGCAGCGCGCCTTTCTACCGCAGGCTCAAGACCGACGTCGTTATCGCGGAAATCAACGGCGCCTATTTTGCCAATCCCAAGTGGAGGAAGCGTTTCTATAAGACCGATATTTACGTTAAGGCCAAGCGCGTGATAAGCAAAGAGGAGATCGCGGGCATGACCGACGAGGAATTCAAGGCGGTAATGGACGGGGAGCTTTATCACGACGCCTCCGATAATATCGTCTGCCGCTATCCGCAGAAGGACAAGGCAAAGGGGCTTGAGCAGGTGCTTTACCGCTGCGCGTTCTGCGGCGGGCTTTACACCACGAAGGGCGCGGGGAACGATTTTACCTGCTCGCAATGCGGAAAGACGCTGCATTTCGACGAGACGTATCATTTCACCGAGGAGCCCTTTACGATAGGGGATTATTACGACCGCTTGATCGAGCTTGAGCGGAAGGAGCTTGACTCGCTCGATCTCAGAGCCGAGGTCGACACGGTGATATTCAGCGAGGAGGGCAGATACCGCACGAAGGAGCAGGGCGTGTGCACGCTGACTAAGGACGGCTTTGCTTACGCTTCCGAAAAGAACTCCTTCGCCGTCGGCTTCGATCTGCTTCCCGCGCTGCCGTTCTCGTGCGGGAGGGAGTTTGAGACCTATCACGATGAAAGGCTGTTCTATTTCTACCCCAAAGAGGATCGTGAACAGTGCGCGCGCTGGGCGCTGATCGTGGACTTGATAAAGGAGATTTCCGATGAAGAAGAAAACCGGGAATGAAAACGGATCGCTTGTGGATCTTTCGGCAAAGACCTTCATACAGGTGACGGCGCTGCTTCTGGCGCTTATGATCGCGGCGATAGTGCTGACCTATGCGATACCCAAGGGAAGCTTCGGCGCCAATGCCGACGGCAGCGTGAACTATCTTGAATACGAGCGAATCGAGGGGGCGTCGGGCATACCGATCTGGAAGGGCCTGCTTGCGCCGATACTCGTGTTCCTTTCGGATAACGGGCTGACGCTCATAATGCTTTCGCTCTTCCTGCTGGTGATATTCGCCGCGTTCCAGGTGATGAACGACGTGGGCGGCATACGCGTGCTGGTGGGCGCGGCTTCGGAGCGCTTCAAAAAGCGCCGCATGCTGCTGCCTGCGGTCACGGCGTTCGTGTTCATGTGCTTCGGCGCTTTTCTGGGGCAGTTCGAGGAGATGCTTGCCATGCTGCCCATAGTCACGGCGCTTATGGTCATGGTGGGCTATGATTCGTTCACGGGCTTCCTGGTAAGCATCGTCGCCTGCGGTTTCGGCTTTGCCAGCGCGATAACCAATCCGTTCACCGTGCTGCTTGCTTCAAGCATAATCGGCGCAAATCCCATGGAGCACATACTTTACAGGATATTGATATTCATCGTGATGTACCTGCTGCTCATGGGCTTCGTGTATCTTTACATACGCGGCATAAGAAAGGATCCGTCAAGGAGCCTGACCTTATCGCACGACGAGCGCCTGCGCGCGTCCGGTGGCGCGGCCGAGGAGGAGAAGGAGATCGCCGGCGCCGGGCGCATACGCCGCACCTATGCCGTGTTCCTGCTGATATGCCTTGCGCTGCTCATCACCTGCTCGGCGGTGGAGGCGCTTCGTGAAGTGACCGTTCCCGTGCTCATCGGGTATTTTCTGATATTCGGCCCGATCGCGGGCATTATATGCTGCAAGGACGTTAAAAAGGTGTTCGCGTCATTCCTGCGCGGCGTTGTCGGCGCGCTGCCCACCGTCGTGTTCATAGCGCTTGCCTCGTCCATCAAGTACATATTCGACGAGGGCGCGATAATGCCCACCATAGTGCATCAGATAAACGAGCTGGTCGCCGGCAGGAACATATTCGTGATCGCCCTGGTGCTCTATGCGATAATACTGGTGCTCGAATTCTTCATATCGTCCTCAACGGCCAAGGCGATACTCGTAATGGGCATGCTGGCGGTGGTCAACGTGGGGCTGACGAAGCAGATGCTCGTGCTGATCTACACGTTCGCCGACGGCTACACGAACGTGCTTTTCCCCACATCGCCCGTGCTTTTGATAGCGCTTTCGATGATCGAGGTGGACTATTTCAAATGGGTCAAAAAGAGCGCGCCGCTGTTCGCGCTGAACCTCGCGCTCGTGATACTGTTCATAATACTGGGAATAGTGATAGGGTATTGAAAAGCGAAACGCAAAGCGCTCCGGGCCGGCAGGCCGCGGAGCGCTTTTCCTATGGGAACGGCCGGCTTTTCAGTCGGCTTTGGAGTCATCCCCGGGCTCATGGCAGCGCCCGTGCTTATGGCAGCATTCGTGCCCGGCGCGCTCCTCGTGGAGCTTTTCGCGCCAGGAGCCGCGAAGCTTCTCAAGCAGAACGATCAGCTCGTCCTTCTCTTTATCGCTCAGCGCGGAAAAGAGATCGGGCTTTTCGCGCTTGCCCTCGGAAAGCGCGGCCCTGCCGGCCTCGGTCAGGCGCACGTCGGCCGTGCGGCGGTCCTCGGCGCTCTCGGTGCGGGCGATCAGCCCCGCGCGCTCCAGCTTGCCCATCAGCTCGCTTGCCGAACCGGGACGCACGCCCAGCCTTTCGGTCAGCGCGCGCTGGGTCATATCGCCCTCCTGCGCAAGTATGCACAGTATCCTGTGCTGACCGCCGCGGCTCTCAAAGAAGAAACGGCTCATGTGATGAAGCTCGTGCAT
Source organism: Clostridia bacterium (assembly GCA_017541305.1). GTDB lineage: Bacteria > Bacillota > Clostridia > Christensenellales > CAG-138 > UBA3857. The sequence continues at coordinate 43,954 of JAFXZJ010000004.1, forward strand.
CAGCACGCCCAGCTTCTCATCCGCGTCCATTGCAAGATATTTCGCCTCCCATTCGGCGCGGTCGAACCTCCCGCGGGGACCCCGGCAGCCGTGACGCCCGTGCCTTGCGCACCCGTTGTTTTCATTGTACGTCTCATTGTTCCTGTTGCACATACAAGTCACTCCTTTCAAACTATTAAGGTACCTTGATAATAACATGCGCTTCAGCACATGTCAAGGTACCTAAACATATGTATCGAAAATATATTTTAGCGTAAAAATGGGCCGTCAGGCTTCAAACCGTTTCGAATATGCCCTTTATGCATTCGGCGATCGCAAGCCCCAGCCTTTCGTGCCCGTCGGGGCCCAGGTGTATGCCGTCTATACGGGATGCCGAGGCATGGTCGGCGGCGTCCATAAAGTGAAGGCCGTAAGCTTCGGCGATGCCGTGATAGAGCCCGGCGAGCCGCGCGGAGCTTTCGATATCGTCCCCGCGCTCGCGGATATGCGTTTTGAGGAGGATGGGGGAGACGAGCAGTATGTGCCTGCCCGAGGCCGTGCCGGGCTCGGGACCATCCTCGGGGAACACGCGCGAGCTGGTTCCGAAACGGCCGTTCACGGTGAGCGCTCTGCGTATCAGCCTTTCCATGCCCTCGGCGCTGCCCTCCGCGTCGGTATACTTCATATCGTTGGTGCCCAGCATTATCACAAGCAGATCGAGGGGCTTGTGCGCCTGCAGCGCGTAATCGAGCCCCGTAAGGCCGTTTCGCGAGCCCTTTTCGGGATCGTCGAAAAAGGTCGTCCTGCCGTTCATGCCCTCGGGCACACAGTTGTAACCGGGGCCGAGCGCCCTTGCGCACACCGTAGTCCATCGGGCGGCATGGGGATAACGCCCGCCGGTCGCGGGATCGTAGCCCCAGGTGTTGGAATCACCGTAGAACAGCACGTCCTTCATTGTCAAAGGCTCCTTTGCTTCGTTTCTCGGTCAAGTCTATCACACCGGGCGCGCTTTATCAAGCCGGAGGCAGTAATAAAAGTATCGCGAATAAGCCGCTCGGGCTCCTCCGGTTTTCATTGACAAGCCCAATATGATATGTTATATTATAAACGAAAAGTTATACGACTTTTTCATAATCATTCCAATACCACTTGGCGGGGGCACGAAGCTTTTCGCTTCCGTGCGGAAGCCTAATAAAGGAGGAATCATGTCTAACGCTTATTTCACCATCGAAAGACCCGCAAACGACGCTTTCCGCGGCTATCTGCCCGGATCGAAGGAGCGCGCCGAACTGAAGGAAGAGCTTGCACGCCAGGCTGCCGAGGTCGTGAAGATACCGCTGATAATCGGCGGAAAGGAGATCTTCACCGAAAAGACCATCAAGGTCACCATGCCGCACGATCACGGCCACGTAATAGCCGAATGCTCGATGGCGGGCGAGGCCGAGCTGAAAATGGCCGTTGACGCCGCTTTGGCAGCGAAGGAAGCATGGGAGGATATGCCCTGGGAGCACCGCAGCGCGATATTCCTTAAGGCGGCCGATATGATCACCGGCCCCTACCGCAAGGTGCTTAACGCATCCACCGTGCTGGGCCAGTCCAAAACCGTGTTCCAGGCCGAGATCGATATTGCCGAGCTTGCGGATTTCCTGCGCTTCGGCGTGTGGTCCGCTCAGGAGATATTCAAGGATCAGCCCGGCTCCATCCCCGGCATATGGGACCGCCAGGATTACCGCGCGCTTGACGGCTTTATCTGCGCCATCACGCCCTTCAACTTCACCTCCATAGGCGGCAACCTTCCCACCGCGCCCGCCATAGTGGGCAACGTGGCGGTGTGGAAGCCCTCGCGCACGGCCGTGCTTTCGAATTATTATTACATGAAGCTGCTGATGGACTGCGGCCTTCCCGCGGGTGTTATCAATTTCGTGCCCTGCAGCGGCAGCGACATGGCAAAATACGTGATATCCCGTCCCGAGCTTGCCGGCTTCCATTTCACCGGCTCCACCGAGGTGTTCCAGAGCGTGTGGAAGCAGATCGGCGAAAACATCGCCTCCTATCGCAATTATCCGCGCATCGTCGGCGAGACCGGCGGCAAGGACTTCATATTCGCGCATAAGACCGCAAAGGTGCGCCCGCTGGCAGCGGCGATAATCCGCGGCTCGTTCGAGTTCCAGGGCCAGAAATGCTCGGCCTGCTCGCGCGCGTTCGTGCCCGAAAGCATATGGCCCGACGTGCTCGCCGCCATGAAGGAAATGATGAAGGAAGCCACCATGGGCGACGTACAGGATTTCGACACCTTCTTGGCCGCCGTCATCGACAAGGACTCGTTCGACCGCTGCAAGGGCTATATCGACCGCGCCAAGGCCTGCCCCGACTGCGATATAGTCATCGGCGGAAACTGCGACGATTCCAAGGGCTGGTTCGTCGAGCCCACCGTCATCGTCTGCAAAAAGCCCGATTACGAATCCATGGTCAACGAGATATTCGGGCCCATCGTATCCGTCTACGTATATCCCGACGACGAGCTTGAAAAGACGCTCAGGATCTGCGACGAGGCTTCCCCCTATGCCCTGACCGGCGCGATATTCGCTCAGGACCGCCAGGCGATCGTGAAGATGGAAAGGGCGCTCCTGCATTCGGCGGGCAATTTCTACATCAACGACAAGTGCACCGGCGCGGTGGTGGGTCAGCAGCCCTTCGGCGGCGCAAGGGCCTCCGGCACCAACGACAAGGCGGGCACCGCGCTCAACATGATCCGCTGGATGAGCCCCCACTGCGTGAAGGAGACCTTCAATCCCTCCGAAGCCATCGCCTACCCCTATATGTCTGAAAAGTGAGGATAAAAGGAAATGAGGATCAATGAACATCCGATCCTTACCTTTGACCGAGGCAAGGAGATAAGCTTCACCTTCAACGGTCAGCCCATGAAGGGTTATGAAGGCGAAACGATCGCCGCCGCGCTGCATGCCGCGGGCGTTAAGGTGCTGGCAAAGAGCGCGGAAAAGCACCGCCCGCGCGGGTTCTACTGCGCCATAGGCAACTGCGCCTCGTGCCAGATGGTCGTGGACGGCGAACCCAACGTGCGCACCTGCATCACGCTCCTTAAGGAGGGCATGAAGGTGGAGACCCAGGAAGGAAAGGGGCGTATCGTATGAAAGAAGTCGAACTGCTTATCATAGGCTCCGGCCCCGCGGGCCTGTGCGCCGCTGTTTCGGCTGCCGAATCCGGCGCAAAGGTGCTCGTGCTCGAGCGCACATTCAAGCCCGGCGGGCAGCTCATCAAGCAGACCCACATGTTCTTCGGCTCCGAAAGCCAATACGCCTCGCACAGGGGCGTGGATATCGCCGGCATACTCCTTGATAAAGTCAAGGAATACGGCGACAGGATCGAGATAATGCTCAACTGCACCGCCGTGGGCTTCTATGAGGACAACGTCGTCACCGTGCTCAGGGACGAGAAGGAATACTTCAAGATAAAGGCCAAGTCGATCATCTGCGCCACGGGCGCGTATGAAAAATCGCTCGCCTTCCCCAATAACGATCTGCCCGGCATTTACGGCGCGGGCGCCGTGCAGACGCTTATGAACGTCTACGGCATCCGTCCCGGCAACCGCGTGCTGATGGTGGGCGCGGGCAATATCGGCGTCATCGTCAGCTATCAGCTCATGCAGGCCGGCATCGAGGTCGCCGCCGTGCTCGACGCGGCGCCCCGCATAGGCGCGTATCTGGTGCACGCCTCAAAGCTTGCAAGGATGGGCGTGCCGATACTCACCTCGCACACCGTCAAGGAGGCCATAGGAACCGACTGCCTCGAGGCCGCGATCGTATGCGAGGTGGACGATAAATTCCGTCCCATACCCGGCACCGAAAAGCGCTATGACGTGGACGTGATGTGCATCTCCGTGGGTCTGAGCCCCTTGAACGAGCTGCTCGCAATGCGCGGCGTGGAGATGAAATACGTCGGTCAGCTTTCGGGATATGTACCCATGAGGACCGAAAACTGCGAGACCAGCATACCCGGCATATTCGTGGCGGGCGACGCATCGGGCATCGAGGAGGCTAGCTCCGCAATGGCCGAAGGCTATCTTGCCGGCCTCTGCGCGGCGGCCTCGCTCGGTCACGTGCCCGAGGATTTCGAGCAGCGCAGGCGGGAATATCTCAAACAGCTCGACGGCTTAAGATCGGGCCCCGTGGGCGATAGGATCCGCGCCGGCATGGCAATCAGCAAGCTTTAAGGAGGAACGGATATGTTTGAGAAAACAGGTGTGGCCACGAGGGAAATGGTCATGACGAAATTTCCTCCCATCGAGAGGATAAACAGGGGCCCCGTCGCGGTGGTGGAATGCTATCAGAAGATCCCCTGCAACCCCTGCCAGACCGCATGCCCCGTCGGCGCGATCGCGATAGGGGACGATATAAACAACATCCCCGTGCGGGACGAGGAAAAGTGCGGCGGCTGCGGCGTGTGCGTGGCCAAATGCCCCGGGCTTTCGATAATGATAGTGGACGGCTCCAAATCGGATGAAACCGTGGAGTTCCGCATCCCCTATGAATTCCTTCCCCTGCCCGAGGCGGGCGAAATGGTCACGGGCCTTGACCGCGCGGGCAAGCCGATATGCAGGGCAAAGGTGATAAGGGTGATGAATCCCGCCGCCTTTGACCGCACGCCGGTGATAACTCTGGAGGTCGCACGCGAATACCTCTATGATTTCCGCAATTTCAAGAGGGAGGTGTGAGCGCATGGACGAGAACACCATCATCTGCCGCTGCTCGGATATCACACTGAAGGATATCCGCGATCTGATCGCGCAGGGCTACGTCACCTATGACGAGATCAAGCGCATCACCCGCATAGGCATGGGCCCCTGCCAGGGCAAGACCTGCGGTCAGCTCGTGCTGCGCGAGATCGCCAACGCCACGGGGCAGAACATTGCCGATCTGAAGTTCCACAACATCCGTCCCCCCGTGGTCGGCGTAAAGCTCCACTTGATTGCCGAGGAGGCCGAGAAGAATGAAGACTAAAGCTGATATCGTCATAATCGGCGCCGGAATGTCCGGCTGCTCCATCGCCTATAACCTTGCCAAGCGCGGCGCGAAAAACATCGTGGTGCTTGAAAAAGGCTTCATCTGCTCCGGCTCCACGGGCGCCTGCGGCGCGGGCTTCCGCATGCAGTGGGGCACCGAAATGAACTGCCGCATGTCCAAATTCTCCACGGAGTTCTTCGAGCATGCCAACGATATTCTCGAATACGACGGGGATATCGAGCTGCGCCAGAGCGGCTATCTTATGATCGCCGATACCGAAAAGGAGCTTGCCCAGTTCAGAAAGAACATCGAAGTGCAGCACGCCTGCGGCATACCCTCGCGCATGGTGAGCCTTGAGGAGGCAAAGGAGATCGTTCCCCACCTCAACACCTCGATACTCTCGGGCGCGGCCTATTGCCAGAAGGACGGCTTCCTGAATCCCCATAAGACCACCGACGCGTTCTATAAGGCCGCAAAGCGCCTGGGAGTGGAATTCAACACCTATACCGAGGTGACCGGAATAAAGGTCGAGCACGGGAGGATAGTGGGCGTCGAGACCAACAGGGGTTATATCGAGACCCCCATAGTCGTCAACGCCGCCAACGCGTGGTCGCAGGGCATAGCGAAAATGGCGGGCGTGGATCTGCCGCTGTATTCCGAGCGTCACCAGATACTCGTCACCGAGCCGGTCGAGCCCATGCAGGATCCCATGGTAATGGCCTTCAACCTGAACCTCTACGTTCAGCAGACCCCGCACGGCTCGTTCATAATGGGCCGCAGCGATTCCTCCGAGCCCAGGGATCTCAGGCGGACTTCCTCGTGGCATTTCCTTGAGGAGATGGCAAAGACCATCGACAAGGTGCTGCCCCCCATCGGAAAGCTGCGCGTGATCCGCCAGTGGGCGGGCCTTTACAATATGTCGCCCGACCGCCAGCCCATTTACGACAAGGTGGAGGAGGTCGAGGGCTTCTACGTGGCCGTCGGCTTCTCCGGTCACGGCTTCATGTTCGGCCCCGTCACAGGCACGGTGATGTCCGAAATGATACTTGGCCTCGAGCCCACCATCGACGCCTCCAGGCTGAAGCTCTCCCGCTTTGCCGAGGGGAACCTGTTCACCGAGCCTTCGGTAGTGTAAGCCGCAAAAGGCGCGGGATAAAAGAAACAAAGGAACGGGCCGGGAAAGCGCAGGGGCTGCCCGGCCTCCGTTTTCCGCAAAACCGTGCGCCGAGCGCGTGAAATTTTATATTATTCAAGATTGAAAACGCGGCGGTGATATGATAAAATATTCACAAAATAAAAGGACGGAAGGGGACGGGGAAGTGAAGCTTTCGGTAATATTCGAGGATAAGCCCCAAAGATGGGGCTTCAGGGGCGATCCGTATTTCTGGGATCACCTTAAGACGCTTGCCGAGGACATGGATATCATTTCTCCCGACGAGCTTGAACAGTGGATAAAGGAAGAATACCTTGCGCTTTCGGGCAAGCCGCTGACGGATAAATACATGGATTTTGCAGTGATAGAGCAGTTTGCTCACGGCGGGATGAGCTCCGGCGGCGTCGATAACGGATGGTGGACGGAAGAGGGCATCCCCCTGCTGAAAAGCAGGCTGGCCGCGCTGAAATGAGGCCGCTTCCGCCGCGCAATACGCTTTGCGGGCGGGAAACGCCTTGAATATATGCAGTGATTCAATATTTTTCGGAGGTGCGTATAATGAAGATCAAACGTATCGCAGGCATCTTGCTGATCGCGGTTTTGCTCGTACTGGCCATGCCGGCGGGGCTTGCAAGGGGCGCGGCCGATTCGGCAAACGAAAAAGCCAGGCTGGGCCTGCTTGACAAGGTCTGGCACGAGCTTGAGGCGGTGGAGCGCGAGTGCATCGATTCGGGCGCCGGCGCGGGCGAGGTAACGGCCGCCGTTTACCGGGCCGCCGTTTCAAACCGGCTTGCCGATGAGGGAAGCCTGAGCGCGATCCGCAATAACGGATTCACGTTCAGGGTCAGCGGAATGCTGTGCAATTACAACTATAAAAACCGCAATACGGCGCATGGATCCTCCGTCGACGCGCAGCTGCTTGCCGATATCGCCGAAGTTTACGGAACGAGGAACGGCGCGGAGGAGCTGAACGTTTTGCTTATCGGGCCTTTCTACGGACAGGACGCCAACTTCACGAATCAGTATCCCAACGAGGCCGCCTCCATCGCCGAGGCAACGGGCGGAAGCTTTACGATACTTTCAACAGCCAACGCCACGGGGCCCAACATCGCGGCGGCAATGCCCGACGCGGGCGTGGTGCTTATGGATTCGCACGGCGCGGACGGTTATCTTGGGCTGACCACCAACGAGGGCATCACCTCCGAGGATTATCAGAACGGCTGGGCTTCAAGCTCGGGCAGTGATTCCGCCTATATCGACGGAAGGTACATCGAGCATCACGTTTCAAGGCAGCTTCCCAACAGCATCATATGGATGGCGTTCTGCGAGGGCATGATAAAGAGCAATCACGGCGAGACGGGCGCGGCGCTGCTGCGCGCGGGGGCCGGCTGCGTCTACGGCTATTCGCAGGCGGTCACTTTCGGGGGCGAATACCGCTATGAAACGCATTTCTGGAACAACATGAAGTATAACGATACGACCGTTGCGCAGGCGTTCAACGCCATGACGGCCGATCTGGGCAACTGGGATCCCCTTATGAGCTCGTCCAGCGGTTCGGCGTTCCCCGTGGTAATGAGCCCCGTCGATCCGTATCCGTCCAATCCCGACAGCCATCAGACCGTCCGCTGCGATTGGAAGCTTTTCGGCGCGGAGGCCGAGCCCGTGGAGCTTGAAAGCTTCAGCCTCGATCCCGACGAGATCGATATCTATATCGGCACCTCGTCCGCCGTGCACTTTGACCGCGTGCCCGAAAACGCCAACGATTATGACCTTGAATGGCACAGCGACGACGAAAGCATAGCCACCGTCATCGGCAACGATAACGTGGTGCGCATCACCGGCACGGGCATAGGCTCTGCCCGGATCTGGTGCGACGTGCTTGTGAACGGCGCGAGCATCGGCAGGGCGTACAGCAGCGTCAACATAATCCCCCTGCCGCCCATCAGCGAGGCGCTGAATGCCGAAGGCGGCAGCCTTGAGTTCACTTCGACCTCATATCCGTGGCAGACTGTGCTGACGGATGGCAGGCTCGCGGCGAAATCCGGCAACAAGGGCGTCAACAATTCCACATCGACCCTCAAACTCGTGCTCGATATGCAGGCGGGCGAGACCCTGTCTTTCGATTGGAAGGTTTCGAGCGAAAACTATGATAAGCTCGGCTTCTATGCCAACAACCAGCTTCAGGGCAGCCAGATATTCGGCGCCCCGGATTGGGAGACCGTGGTGTTCACCGCCCAAAGCAGCGGCACCTACACTTTTGAGTGGCGCTATAAAAAGGACGCCAGCGTGCACGCTCTTGACGACTGCGGATACGTTGACAACGTGATCTACAGCGGGAACGCCGTTCCCGTGATACCCGGCGACGCGGACTGCAGCGGCGCAGCGGATTCGGTCGACGCGCTGCTCATACTGCGCTATGCGCTCGGCATCGTGGATACGCTGCCCTCGTTTGAAAACGCCGACGTGACGGGAGACGGTGTGGTCGATTCCACCGATTCCCTGCTGGTGCTGCGCTATGCGCTGGGCATAATCAGCTTATAAGCTTAAGGCATTAAGACCGATCGAAAACACCCCGCTCGTCAGTCGCTTTGCGCAAGACCGACAAGCGGGGTGATATTTATGCCTTTAGCGGCGGCGGGCAGCCTTCATCCGATCTCCGTAAAGCTCATCCGCCGCTTGCGCGCCGATCACAGCACCGGCTCCTGCGGGCCTTGATGCTCTTCCGTGATGCGCCCGGGCAGCTGATTTACGGGCACTGTGGGAGCTTTCTCCGCATTCGCGGCGTTAAGCCCCTGATTCAGCCTTTGCTGGAAAGTGCCGACGTTTCCCGAAGCGATCGCTTCCATCATGCCGGATGGTTTTACGCGCTCGGAGGTATTGAAGCCGGGCGGCGGATGTGATAGAATCGTTCTATAAACACGATCTGCAAAGGAGGACGTGATCATGGAAAAAAGGATCGTTGCCGTGAACGCGGGCCCGCGCATGGGCCGGAATACCGAAACGCTGATAAGCGAGGCGGCGCGCGGGGCGGAATCTGCGGGCGCCGTTATAGAGCGGTTCGACCTGTTTAAGCTTGAAAAATACACCGGATGCATTTCGTGCTTCGGGTGCAAAAGGGAAAGGTTCAAGGGGCATTGCGTGTGCCGCGACGGATTGACGCCCGTGTTGGACGCGATCAGGAATGCCGACGGGCTGATCATAGGCTCGCCTAATTATCTTTCGGAAATGACGGCGTCCTTCCGCGCGCTGTATGAGCGGCTCATATTTCAGAATCTGACTTATAATCTTGAAAAGCCCTGCTGCAATGAACGCCCGATCCCCGTGCTGCTGATCATGACGAGCAACGCGCCGGACACCGCTTACCGCGGGCTTTTGAACGGCTATAAGCAAACGCTCGACCGCCTTGTCGGCCCGACGGAGGTGCTTGTTGCGGGCGACACCCTGCAGCTTAAGGATTACTCCGCGACCGACTGGGAATGGACCATGTTCGATCCGGAGAAAAAACAGCGCCGCCATGAAACGGTGTTCCCGACCGAATGCAGGGCGGCGTTTGAAAAGGGCGCGGAGCTCGCTGCGCGGTAAGAACAGGATGGGGTCAAGGATATGGAATACAGGCTCGAGGATCTGACAAAAGAAGACGCCGCTTATATCGGCAAAATGATAAACGAGATCGTCCCCCGCGAGGTGGACGCGGACGAGGAGGAATTCGTCCTCAAGATCGAAAACGAAAACGGCGAGATCATAGGCGGATGCATTGCGGAGGCATATGAATACCGCTGGTCCAGGATGTTCCTCGACACCCTTTGGGTGGATGAACGCTATCGCCGCCACGGCATCGGCTCCATGCTGCTCCGCGAGGTCGAGCGCATCGCAAGGGAGAAGGGCTGCCGCGTGGTCACGCTCGGCACCGCCAGCTATATGGCAAGGCCGTTCTATGAAAAGCACGGTTACACGGTGTTCACGACTCTTAAAAGGGCAAATGGCTATATCAGCTATTCCCTGGTAAAATACCTTGAAAAGGACACGCCCGAATACGTGCCCGCGGACAACAGCGGCGCCCGGTTCAAGGTCTCGCCCGGCGGCGACGACGACGCGAAGATCATCGAAAACGGCATCAAGGCTTACAGCGAAGACTATGATGATAATTTCGAATACGTTGATTTTTGCAGGAAGCTTGTCGATAAGGACGGCCGGTTCATCGCCGGCGTTATCGCAGACGCGGAGAAGGGCGGAAACGGCTTTGTTCAGGCGCTTTTTGTGGAGGAGCCGCTGAGGCGCCGCGGCCTTGGCACGTTCCTTATGCGCGAGGCCGAAAAGTGTGCAAAGGAAAACGGCGCCTCGATGGTGCTGACGAGCGCGGGCGATTGGAACGTCGGTTTCTTTAAAAAGAACGGCTATCTGCAAAGAGGCGAGCTGAAGGACGTTCCCAAGGGACACGACTGTTACGAGCTTTACAAAACGCTCTGAAGCACGGAAGGCTTCGATTTGATCGTACGTGCGGCGCCTGTGCGCCGCTTTTTATGTTTTTTTAAACAGGCTGTTGACGAACGGGATAAACCGTGCTATTATAGTTAGCGGCGGCTAACTATCTGCCGTCCATCTTTTGAATAACAGCAACGGAGGAAACGTTCATGGAAAAGGTAACCGTCAGGATCGACGGCATGATGTGCGGCATGTGCGAGGCGCATATCGCGGACACGATACGCGCCGCGTTCCCGGACGCGAAAAAGGTAAAGGCTTCAAGGGCGCACGGGGAAGCGACTTTCATTACCGAAAGCGGCGTTGACGAAGCAAGGCTGAAAAAGGCCGTGGACGACACGGGCTATACTTTCGTTTCGGTATCGTCGGAGCCTTACAAAAAGCGCGGGCTGTTCGGATAATAAAAAGGCCCCGGCGCTCAGGCCGTTTTGACCGTGAGCTTGCTTAAAGGATAACCCTCGCGAAGCTTCATGCAATACACCTCGGTGCATTTTTTGAATCTGGCAAACGTCTTTTCGGCCTCGCTGCCGTTGGTATAGGCGCGCCAGCAGCCCACGCACCGGCATTCCCTGTTCCTGTCGCACATGAAGCAGCGGACGTCCTCGGGAGGATAGCCGAGAAAAAGTCCTATCTCGTGAGGAAAATCCGCCGAGCCGCCCAGGCGGGCCATAAGCTCCCTGATAAGCCGGGCAGCCGTTCCCTCGTCATATCCGCACGAGGAGAGGATCGCCTCGGATGCGGGGCTTTTCAGATCGTCCTCGAGCTTCTTCGGACGGTAAACGTAAATAAGCGCGCTCCCGTTCGCCAGGCGAAGCGGTATCATGCGCACGCCCTTGCCCTTGAGCATATTGTTGACGGAGCGGATGCTTTTCATAAGCTCCGCTTTATCCGTGTATTTGCAGTTGAACATATTCGCCGTCTTGAGCCCCGCAAGCGTGGGCGAGCAGTGACGGACTATCAGGGCTTCGGACATTATCGTTCTCCTTTCCCGGCATCTTTATCGATATTTGCGATATAGCTTTTGCATGCGTGCTTAACGCCCTCGGAAAGGGCGATAAAACCCGCGACGATGCCCGCGGCAAAAATGAATCCCATACAGGCCTCCTTTTGTCAAACCGCGTGCTCGCTGAGTATCGAGCGAAGCGCGGCGATCGAGCTTGAATGCGATCTTGCGATGCGCGCTTCGTTCCCCTTGAGCGCACATTGAACCATCTTGTGCGATACGGTGCTTGTGAACAGCACCACGAGGTCGGGGCTTCCAAGGTCCTTCAAGCCCGTCGTCATCCTGGGATAGACCTTGGCCTTGCAGCCGTATTCACGGCAAAGCTCCTTGTACTGCCTTGTCATGCATTCGTTCCCGCCGACTATTACCACGCTCATCTCGGTTACCTCAATTCCTACCGGTTTGCTTTGAGTTAGCAGCCGCTAACTGAATGTATTATAACAAAGAGAGCCGTGCTTGTCAACAGCTCTCACAAGTTTTTTTCAGAAACCTTACGGGCATGATCCGCTCATGCTTCCGCACGCCATTCGTCCGCTTCCTCCAAAAAGAAATCGGAGGACATGCATACGCGTATCAGCTCGCCGCTTTTTATCTTATTGCCCCCGCCGCGCCGCTGCGGCAAAGGCAAATCCCAAAGCCTGAAAACGCAGTTTTCAAACATGGCTCCAACAGTTCATTCCGGAACATTATATTCAAAGCATAATGTACCTTCAGGAGCCTGTCAAGCAGTTGCATTTTTGTAAGTGCCTGATAAAAAAGTGCGTACTTGCGGAGCATTTCGCGTTTTGCTAAAATATAAACGCAGAGGAAGCTCCAACTGTTCAATGCAGCATGTAATGGACGGGATATTCGCGTTCACATATGAAAAGGGGCTTGTGCCGACGGCCGGCAGGGTGTATGATTTTGAGCATATAAGGGACGCCGCTGCCGCCCGGGACGTAAGCGTCAACGGCAAGACAGCGGTCGTAACGTAAAGAGGTGATCAACGTGACACAGGCGGAAAAGAGACTTTATCTGATACGCGCCCTGCTGAATGAGCAGCCGCGTTATTCCGGGATAGGGATACCGACGGACGAGGGGGAGCAGAAGGAGCTTCTGCGCGCTCTGATGAACGTGCGCATGCCCGCGCCGATAACGGAGGAGTATCTGCGGATCGAAAGCGAATATTTAAAGGCCGAGACCGAAGCGAAGGGCATAACGAGGCTGGGCGATTTTTCACCGGTCGAGCCGCATATCTATCTTTGGCAGGGCGATATCACAACGCTTTCCTGCGGCGCCGTCGTAAACGCCGCGAACTCACAGCTTTTGGGCTGCTTCCGGCCCCTGCATAACTGCATCGACAACTGCATCCACAGTGCGGCGGGGCTTGAGCTTCGAAACGCCTGCGCGCAGCTCATGGAGAAGCAGGGATATGAGGAGCCGACGGGCCGTGCCAAGCTTACGCCCGGCTTCAATCTGCCCGCGAATTACGTCCTGCACACCGTTGGCCCCATAGTGGAGGGCGGGCTTACAAAAAGGCACGAAGCCGAGCTTGCCTCGTGCTATCGCTCCTGCCTGGATCTGGCGGCGGAAAACGGCATAAGCTCAGTCGCGTTCTGCTGCATCTCGACCGGAGTATTCGGCTTCCCTCAGGAGCGCGCGGCGGAGATCGCCGTTGAAACGGTGCGCGAATATTTAAATGAAACCAATTCGGATACAGAGGTGATATTCAATGTCTTCACAGATCGGGATCGTGAACTCTACCGGGAGTTACTCGGATAATATCGAAAGGCTCAAAAAGGCCCTTGCCGGGGCGGATAAGGTTGTGATCGGCGCGGGCGCGGGGCTTTCGACCTCGGCGGGCTTCGTCTATTCGGGCGAACGGTTCGAGCGCTTCTTCTCGGATTTCGGCAGGCGTTACGGCTTTTCCGATATGTATTCGGGCGGGTTCTATCCCTACAAGACGCCCGAGGAGTTCTGGGCCTACTGGTCGCGTTACGTATTCGTCAACCGCTATATGGACGCTCCCAAGCCGGTGTACGAGGAGCTTCTTGCGCTCGTCCGCGGCAGGGATTATTTCGTCATAACGACCAACGTCGATCACTGCTTCCAAAGGGCGGGCTTCGATAAGAAGCGCCTCTTTTACACGCAGGGCGACTACGGGCTTTTCCAGTGCTCCGTGCCCTGCCACAGCAAGACCTATGATAACGAGGACGCGATCCGCGCAATGATCGCCGTGCAGGAGGATATGAGGATCCCCGCTGAGCTCATACCCAAGTGCCCCGTTTGCGGAAAGCCGATGACGATGAACCTGCGCTCCGACGATAAATTCGTCGAGGACGAGGGCTGGCATGAAGCCTCAAAGCGTTACGCGGATTTCCTCCGCGGCAGAACGGGCAAAACGCTTTTCCTCGAGCTTGGCGTCGGCTGGAACACGCCCGGAATAATAAAGGTCCCCTTCTGGCAGATGACCGCCGGGGACGAAAACTCGATCTATGCCTGCGTCAACGTCGGCGAAGCCGTCTGCCCGGAGGAGATATGCGACCGGGCGATACTGATAGACGGGGATATAGGAAGTGTCATATCCGAACTGAGAGGATAGCTTTGAAGCATAAGCGAAAAACAAAAGCCCGCGGCGCCGCCCCGGGCTTTTGCGCGTAAAGAACAACCGAGTATTGACTAACGAACGAACGTTAGGTATAATAGACGGCGTGATCCGGCATTACTGCTGTTTCGGAAAGAGGGCGAAAAGTATGGAAAAGAGCAACACACGGGAAGAAATACTGGAGGCGGCGCTGGATCTTTTCGCCGTCAACGGATACGAAGCCACCAGCATCTCGCAGCTTGCCGATGCGGTGGGTATCCGCAAGGCGTCCCTTTACAGCCACTTTGCGAATAAGCAGGATATTCTGGATACCGTCGTCGAAACCGTGCTGAAAGGCTATGCCGACCGCTCGATATTTGCACGCGCCGACTGGGACGATCCGGGATTCACAAAGGATAAGGCCGGCATGACCGCGGAAGATGCGGCAAAGCTCGTCAGGGGACAGCTGCGCTACATCCTGCACGATCCGCACATCAGCAAGGGCAGGAAGCTGCTCGTGATAGAGCAGTTCCGCAACGCGGAGCTGGCGGAGCTTCAGACGAAGCAGAATTACAGGGACGTCCTTAACTATTTTACGGGAATGATGCGATTCCTGATCCGCGAGGGCTCCTTGAAGGATGAGGATCCCGAGATAATGGCCGCGCAGTTCTCTTCGCCGATCACCGTCTGGATCAACCTGTGCGACCGAGAGCCTGAGCGCGAAGACGAAGTGATGGAGCTGGTCGGGAAACACGTGATGCAGTTTTTCGAGATCTATCGGAAATAGGGCTTTTTAAACGGGAATTTGCTGTGGCCGGTCGGATCGAATACGGCTGACCGGTTTTCTTTCAAACGTATAACTAACGAACGATAGGACGCCAAGGGGCCCCGGTTTACGGAAACGTGAAAGCGGCAGTAAGAAAAGGAAGACCGATATAAAACGTGGAGACGGAAAGACTGATCATAGATCGGATCAAAGAGACCGATAAAGAGGATTGCGCGGAGCGGAGCGCTGCAGATTTAAGATCACAAAGTATTAAAGGGCCGGATCTCGGTGCGGTTCAGATGACAAATCGAAGCTTAACGGGGTGAAAGAGATGGAAGCGGCATTTGGAGAAAAATCCTGTATCGATTCATGGATGCAGCTTGTCAGAAAAGTCAGTTGGAATTTTCCCGGTCTCGAAACGGAAGAGAGCTTGGATGAACATAAACAGACCGTGCTGAATTTCATGAGCAAAAAGCAGGCCTTATGTGTTATTATCAAAGAAACCGTCGTTGGGGTGCTTCTGTTCTCGCGCAGCAGAAACATGATCTGCTGTCTTGCCGTGGATCCAGGGTATCGAAATCGGGGGATCGCTTCGATCCTGCTGAGAAAAGCGCTTAATGAATTGGACGGAAGCAGGAAAATCACCGTATCAACGTTTCGTGAAAATGATGATAAAGGGACGGCGCCAAGGGCTCTGTACGGAAAATTCGGATTCCGGGAAGGCGAGATGACAGAGGAATTCGGGTATCCCAATCAAATACTTGTTTTGTATCCTTGAATCCCGGTTTGCAGGAACAAGAACCGAATCATGTACGAGGAGAAACGGTGAAATACGAGATCCGAAAGGGATAATGGCAGTACAGATCCGGACAGTAAATGACAGGACGTTTTTCGCTTCACCTGATATAATGAACCCATCAAGGAAAGGAGAAGGTAACGATGGAGTGGCTTTCCTGCATTCGTACGGCGATCGATTTTATGGAAGAGCATCTGACCGACGACGTCAGTGCGCAGGACGTGGCGGAGCGGGTGTATCTTTCTCCGTTCTTTCTTCAGAAGGGTTTCTCTTTGATGACCGGATACGACGTCGGGGAGTATATCAGGAACCGCAGGCTGTATCGTGCGGCGGTGGATCTGAAGGAAACGGATGATAAAGTGATCGACGTTGCGTTTCGGTACTGCTATGAAACGCCGGAAAGCTTTACGAAAGCGTTCTCCCGGTTCCATGGCGCAACGCCGTCGCAGGTGCGCGGCGGAGCGGCGATCAACACGTTCCTTCCCTTAACTATCAAACTGTTAATTTATGGAGGTAATCGGATGGACTGCAAAATAACACCGATGTTCCCGTTCAAGGTCATCGGCTTTCAGAGAGTGTTTGACAATGAGACCGCTTACACGGAGATCCCAAAGTTCTGGGATGAGATCTGTGAAAAGTATGCTGCGGGCGTGTATGCGGGAAACGCTCCGGCGAACCCCTATGAGCAGGCTCTTGTGGATAACTGCATCGGGGAATACGGCGTCTGTATCGACGACGTTGGCGGCGGAAAGTTCCGGTATCTCGTTGCCGGCAAATACACGGGCGGCAGCGTGCCCGAAGGCATGGTCGTCTATGAGTTTCCCCGGAGCGACTGGGCGGTGTTCAACTGCATCGGCCCGATCCCGGAGGCGCTCCAGAGCATGAACACACGGATCTTCCGGGAATGGCTGCCCGGCAATCCGGATTATGAGCTTTGCGGCAATGCGAGCGTGGAGTGGTATGATTGTGTGAACGGAGAAAAAACCGATCCCGACTACCACAGCGCGATCTGGGTGCCGATCAAGAGAAAACAATAAGCGGGAACGACGCGCGGCGGGCTCTCCTGCGAAACAATTTTGAAGCCCGCCTCGCCGATTGCGGCGGCCTCATAAACGTCTTTGCCGCTCTCCCCTGGAGGGCGGCGGTTTCTTTTGACGGGATTGAAAACAAGGTTCATCTATGGTAGAATCATCCCGATAAATCGGGATTCGGAGAGAAACACAGGGTGTATTATTCAAAACACAATAAAAAAATAATTTATATAAACCATTACAGCGGACTGCTTGAAGTAGAAGGCGAGGGCATGCTCTGCCGCGAGGACGCCGAGCTGTGGCATGAGTCGCGCAAAAACTGGGCGAAAGAATATGACACGCTAAGCGTGACCGAAGGGATAACCGAACTTGGCGATGGTTATATCGAATTCTTTTCGCATATAGACTGCCTTATCCTCAGCCGGACGGTAGAATCCGTTGCCGCATCACCCGAGCTTCTGAAACTCTGGCGTAAAAGAAAGGTTCTGCTCCGCGGTGAATACGACACCTTTGCTGAAAGGTTCGCGGGTGAGAACGGCCTTACATTTCTTCACAGCGATATTCATCTGGCCGACAATGACATCGAGAATGCTCACGAACATGATATTATCACTCTGCGTTTTCATGAAAACGGCTCAAGCGATATCCATTACAACTGTTTCACCCCGGGAAGCTCGGCGGGCAGTTACGGCGGAGGCGAATACATAAACCCTTTGCCGCGGGACTTTTACGTCGGCTGTACCATTGAAGATTTCGCAAACATTTTTAATGAGAGAGTGCGCGGGCAGATACTGTCAAACGAAACGCTGCAGCGGTTTCTTGAGATCTCGAATGAAAGACTTGACCGTGACAAGAAAAAGAATTGAGTCACGTGAATTCAAACGCATTGAGCCGTCCGCACGGCTCTTTTTTTTATAGTCATTCGGGAAACCGTGCCTGCAGATTTTATCAGCAAGAGAGCTGCTGCGGGAGATCCGAAGGCGCTCCGAAACGCTTGATAATATCTGCCGCGGTACCGAAGCGCTTTGTCGGGAAAGCTTGGAATTGCCGACCGATTTATCCGGTAAAACGGCAGAATATCTTTTAGAAGATACCGAATCGCCCGCATCCGTTGAAATATGGCGCAGAATGCTGTAATATCAGGCCGAAAGGGGGATGAGCTCCTGCTGAAGGAGTTTGTTGATAACATGGAAGGAAACAGCAGCATATGACGGATCTCGATCAGGTCCCGTTAACCGACAGCTGCGTCTGATAAAAAAACGAGTTGATTTTTTCACAATAATCGGATAAGATACTAAGCAAGATACGTCTGCTGCTTTGAGGGGTGAGAACATGAAACTTGCTGCGGTTGGAAGCAACTGCGTGGATTTTTATCAAAATGTGGAGGGCGGAAAAGCCTATCCGGGCGGCGGTCCGGTCAATATGGCCGTCTACACCGTGCGTCTGGGCGGCGAGGCCTCCTATATCGGTCCGGTCGGGAATGACGATTTCGGCGCGCTGATGCGCCGCGCCGTTGCCGAGAAGGGTGTGGACGTGTCGCACCTGTCCGTTCGCGAGGGAAAGACTGCCGTCACGCAGGTCAGTCTGATTGACGGAGAGCGCGTTTTCGGCGATTACGACGAGGGCGTGCTTTCCGATTACGTGCTCTCGGAGGACGATCTTTCCTTCATCTGCACGCACGATATGGTGATCTGCGATCTTTGGGGCAAGGTGGAGGGTCAGTTTTGCGAGCTCAAGCGCCGCGGGATGCAGACAGCCTTCGACTGCGCCACGCGCCCCGAGGATGAGGCAGCGCAGACGGCCATGCCTTTTACGGACGTACTGTTTTTCTCCAGCGACGGAGGGGATACCGGTGCGCTGCGCGAGCAAATGAGAGACTATCATGCGCGGGGACCGCGGCTGGTCGTCGCGATGCTGGGCGAGAAGGGCAGCCTCTGCTTTGACGGAGAGCGCTTCCACAGCTTCGGCATCGTCCCCTGCGAAAAGCTCGTCGACACGATGGGCGCGGG
>JAFXZJ010000062.1 GCA_017541305.1 Clostridia bacterium
TTTGACGGCAACCAGGGCGTTATAGTGATAGCCGCCACCAACAGGCCCGACGTGCTGGATCCCGCGCTGTTGAGGCCCGGCAGGTTCGACCGCCAGATAACCGTCGATTACCCCGACGTGAAGGGCCGCGAGGCGATCTTGAGGCTTTATGCCGAGACAAAGCCCATGGCCGACGACGTGGATCTTGAAAAGATTGCCAAGCTGACCCCCGGCATGACCGGCGCGGATCTTGAGAACATACTGAACGAGGCGGCGATACTTGCCACCCGCCGCAAGCTGAAGGCGATCGATACCGATCTGATCTCGGAAGCGATGAAGCGCGTCACCTGGGGCCCCGAAAAGAAGAGCCGCGTGGTGACTCCCGAAAGCAAATTCAGCACCGCCACTCACGAGGTGGGCCACGCGATCGTTATGAAGATGCTGCCCAACTGCGACCCCATCGACGAGCTTTCCGTCATTCAGCGCGGCAGGGCGCTGGGCTACACCAGCTATATCCCCTCCGACGACCGCACCTCGCTCACAAAGGGCAAGATGCTTGACGAGATAGCGGGGCTCATGGGCGGGCGCATGGCCGAGGCCGTGAGGCTTTCGGACATATCCACCGGCGCGCAGAACGATCTGAAGCGCGCGACCGAGCTTGCAAAGCGCATGGTGACCGAATTCGGCATGAGCGAAAAGATAGGCCCCGTGTTCCTTGCCGGCGGCGAGGAGGTATTCATAGGCCGCGAATGGGGGCATCAGCCCAATTATTCCGAGGCCATGGCCGCCGATATCGACGCGGAGGTGCGCCGCATACTTGAGGAGGCCGCCGACAGGGCGCGCCGCATAATCGAGGAGAACGCCGACGCGATGACGCGCGTGATCGACGCGCTGGTGGAGCACGAGCACATAACCGGCTCCGAATTCGACCGGCTGCTGAAGGGCGTTGACGACTGGCAGGATAAGCCCGTGGCCGTCCCCGCCGAGGCGTCGTTCGAAGCGATCGAAAAAGCAATGACCGAGCTTCCCGCGGACGCGGATCATGCCGAGGCGCCCGAGGAAGACGGCGCAGACGCCGGGCTGAGCGGCCCGGAGGAAGAAAAAGGATCCGATGTTTGATCTGCATACGCATTCGAATTTCTCGGACGGCACCCTGCCGCCCGAGAAACTTATAGAGGAGGCCTCGGATTCGGGCCTTACCCTTATGTCGCTCACCGATCACGATACCGCCCTGGGCGTGCCCCGTGCGCGCGCGGCGGCGAACCGGCTTGGGCTGCCCTTTCTTTGCGGGATCGAGCTTGAGGCCGAGTGCGAGGACGAGCTGCACATACTGGGCCTGGGCATCGACCCCTTTGCGCCCAAGCTGCGCGGCATAGTCGCCCTGCAGGACAGGCGGCGCGACGAGCGCAACGAGCGCGTATTCGAGCTGCTTTTGAGGGACGGGATGGATATTCGCCCCTTCATGCCCGAAACGGGCGGCACCGTGACGCGGGCGAATATGGCCCGCGCGATGGCCGACGCGGGCTTTGCGCGCAGCGTGAACGACGCGTTCCGCTCATATCTCGGGCGGGGGCAGCGCTATTACGTGCCCCAGCTGCACCCCTCCATGCCCCAGGTGGTGGACGCGATTCGCGCGTCGGGCGGAGTGGCGGTGCTCGCGCACCCCATGAAGATGAAGGTGGATCACCGCAGGCTGATCGAGGCCATGAAGGCCGAGGGGCTGTGGGGAGTTGAAGCCTATTACGGCAATTTCGACGAGGAGACCACCGCTTATTTTTCGGCCCTTGCAAAGGAATTCGCGCTTCGTCCCACCTGCGGGAGCGATTTTCACGGATCGAACCGCCCCGGAGTCACCCTGGGCTGCTCGTGGCGCGATACCGAGGAGCTTCGCGTGACCGAAGGGCTTTTGCTTTCGCGCTTCTGCCGCAGAAGGGGCGGGCTGACGCTGAACGAATTCCAGCGCGCTGCCGATTCGATAACCTCGGAGCTGCCCGAGGAATTCTTCAAGGGCTTGAACGGCGGCGTGGTGATCGCCGAGCGCGCCAAGCTGCACAAAAAAAGCCTGCCCGAAAGGCCGCTTTACATACTGGGCGAATACCGTCACGGCGGGCCCGAGGGCTGCTATATCACGTTGTATTACGGCTCGTTCCTTAAAACGAAGGGGCATCTGCGCGGGAAGGAGCTTGAGGACGAGCTGCGCCGCGTGATACTGCACGAGTTCCGCCACCATCTGGAGATACGCGCGGGCGAGCACGATCTTGAGTATGAGGACGACCTGAGCATTGCGGAATACCTTGACGGCGAAAGCGCAGACGAAGCCCCCTCCTCCACCACCTATTCCTCTCCCTTCCGGTTCGAGGTCCGCTGATGAGGCCGCTTGAATACACCGTGCCGGAGGGCGAAGGCTGTACCGTACGCCACGTGCTGACGGAGGTCTTTTGCATGTCGTCATCGCACATCTCGCGCCTGAAGCGGCGTGAGAACGGCATAACCAGGAACGGCGCCCCCTGCTATACCACGGCGCGCTGCGCTCCCGGCGACGTGATACGCGCGCTGATAACCGACCCGCCCGATACCAAGCGGCTGGAGCCCATGCCCATGCCCCTTGATATCGCATATGAGGACGAGTGGCTGATCGTGATAAACAAGCCCGCCGGGCTGACCGTGCATCCCGAGCGCAGCGGCATGGGAGGCTCGGTTGAAAACGCGCTGACGGCGCACCTTGCAAACGATGAATTCGTGCACACCGTTTCGCGCCTTGACCGCGGCACGAGCGGGCTTATGACCGTGGCCAAATGCGGCTATATGCACGAAAGGATGATACGCCTGCTGCACACGCCCGATTTTAAGAAGGAATACCTGGGCCTTTGCTGGGGCGCTCCCGCAGAAAGGCACGGCTTTATACGCCTGCCCATCGCGCATCCCGAGGGCGAGAATTACCGGATGCAGGTTGATAAGGACGGGCTTCCCTCCGTGACCGAATATGAATTTGTGAGCGCGCACGGGGAATTTTCGCTGATGCGCCTTATACCGCACACAGGGCGCATGCATCAGCTGAGGGTGCACATGGCGGCGATAGGGCATCCGCTCGTGGGCGACTGGCTTTATGGCGAGGAGGTGCCCTTCATAGATCACGCCGCGCTGCATTCGCATTACCTGCGCTTCGTGCATCCGATGACGGGCGGGGTCGTGGAGTCGGCTGCCCCCCTGCCCCCGGAGATCGCGAAGCTTCTGTGAATAAAATATACGGAACCTTTTTGCGCTTTCGCTCGTTTAATAGATGTAACGGGCGGGCAAGGGCATGATCCGCCTCCCGCCGAATATGCTTTATAAGCTTTGAAAATGAAAGGAACGCCCCTTTGGGGCAAGGTGATCTTAATGAAAAAGTTTACTGCAATATTACTTACCGCGATATTCACGATATTCGCCTGCATACCCGCCTTTGCAATGGACGAGGGCGACCGCAGGCTTGTGCTTGGCGCCGACCTTACCGACGAGCAGAAGGCCGAGGCGATACAGTACTTCGGCATAACCGAGGAGACCCCGCTGCTCACCGTCACCAACCGCGACGAGCGCCAGTATTTCGAGGGCAAGCTGCCCGACGGCAAGCTGGGCCACGTTGCGCTTTCAAGCATCTATATCGTTGCCAAGGCAAAGGGCTCCGGCCTTAACATAACCACCCACAACATCAACTACGTCACCCCCGATATGTATGAGAGCGCGCTGATCTCCGCCGGCATCACCGACGCGGATATCTCCATCTGGGCGCCCCGCCCCATCAGCGGCACCGCGGCGCTCACGGGCATATACAAGGCGTATGAGGACATGACGGGCCGCTTCCTCGATTCCCAGGCGAAGGATCTTGGCATTGAGGAGCTCATCGCCACCGGCAAGCTTGCCGAATACATAGGCTCGGAGGAGGCCCTTGCCATAATCCGCGACGTCAAGAAGATACTGGACGAGACCCGCAATATGCCCGACGACGACGTGATGGCAAAGATACACGGCATAGCCGGCGAATACAACGTCACCCTGACCGAGGATCAGGCGAACCAGATATTCCGCCTTGCCCGCATGTTCGAGGGCCTTTCCGCCGAGGAGATACAGCAGCGCCTTGTCAACATGGCCAACGCCGCAAAGGACGCGCAGTCCTTCGGTCAGGTCGTGCAGGGCATAATCGATTCCATAGGCGAATTCTTCAAGGTGATCGGGGATTTCTTTGCCGATATCTGGAACAACTGGTTCGGCGGCGGAGAGAACAACTGATTCAGCCAACCTTTCAATATGCGGCGGAGCAAAACGCTCCCCGCGCTTCCCATAAAAACAAGGGCTGTTGCATTTATGATCAACAGCCTTGTTTCATTATTCGGATGTTTCCGTGGTTATTATCATTCCCTCATCCACCGCGGATACGCTTCGCTGCCGCGGTCCCCCTTCCCCCAAGGGAAGGCAGGACGCTGCGCGGGAACTCACAATAAGCCTTCCCTTGGGGGAAGGGGGACCGCCGGCCCTAAGGACGGCGGTGGATGAGGGATCGGAAAACCGCTATACGTTTCCAATCAACAAAAACCTTAATTCAAATCCTAAATGCAGCAGCCCCGTTTTCGATGATAAGGTGACGATGACAAGGGGACAGTTCAATTTATCCCCATCGCAAGCCTCAGTATCAGCAGCGCATCGGTCGTGTCGATGATCCCGTTACCGTCCATATCGCAGTTTGCAAGCAGCGCTTCGGGATCGCCCTCGATAGAAAGCGCGCAGCGAATCACAAGCAGCGCATCGGTCGTATCGACGGCCCCGCTGTTATCCGCGTCGCCGGGAAGCGCGGGCGTGCCTGACGGGGCAAACCTTGCAATATAGACCTTTTCCTCCACTGGAGCGGGGGTAGGATCCTCAAGATCGTAGTCCGTTACCGCGATCACGTATTCCGCATCGGTCGAAAGCAGTTCATCGTTTTCGTTGAACCAGCCGACGAATTCGTAGCCCTCGTCGGGCTGAGCGACTACCGTTTCATCGTACTCATCATACTCGTTGCCGTTCTTATACCCTATGGTCCCGCCCTCGCCGGCTGTTACAAGGTTGGGATTGAGCGCATCTATGCCGCTGAGATCGAGCGAGGAAAGCGCATTGCCGGAGCAGTTCAGGGTTGCGAGCTTGGTATTATTGGTCAGATCGAGCTCTGTCAGTCTGTTGCCGCTGCAATCAAAAAGCATCAGCTCGGGACAATTGCTTACGTCAAGCTCCGAAAGCCCGTTATTTCTGCAGCTGAACCATTCAAGTGCGGGATTGTATGCGACGTTGAGCTCCGTTAAATTATTGTCCGTACAGTAAAGATCCGTGAGTTTACGATTGTTCGTTACATTGAGCGATGAGATATTGTTCTCCGAGCAGTTTAACACCTGCAGTTCTGTGTTGGCAAAAACATCTATCCTGCTGAGATCGTTGCCGATACAGTAAAGTCTTTGCAGACTCGGGTTTTGGGTCAGGCTAAGCTCAGAAATATTGTTGTAATTGCAGTTTAACGTCTGAAGATTAGTATTGTGAGACAGGTTCAGTGAACTGAGCTCGTTTTGATAGCAGTAAAGATTAACAAGGGAGGTGCAGTCGGAAAGATTGAGTTCAGTCAATCGGTTGCTAATGCAGCCAAAATTATTTAACGAGTAATTTCCTAACAAGTCAATCGAGGCGAGCTCATTATAATTACAATCAAGTGTCATTAACGCATAGTCGCTGGAGACGTTCAGCTCTGTAAGATGATTACTATTACAGACCAGTGTTTGGAGCTCACTCTTTGATGAAACATCCAACGCAGTCAAGCTGTTTCCGTCGCACAAAAGGGTCTCCAAATGCGGATTCCTTGAAACATCAAGATTAGTCAGCCTGCAGTTTTTACACGAAAGAAAATACAACTCAGGGTTATCGGACAAATCCAATTCTGAGATAGGATTGTTATCGCATGCAAGCACTTCAAGAGCAAAGGCCCCAGTCACATTCACGGAGCTGATGCTGCTGTTGGTAATATCGATATTCTTCAGCAATCTGCAATCACTTAGATCAAGGTCGCCAACGCAGCCGGCATATCCGATGGACACTCTATCTATACTGAGCCCTTCTTCCGTTTCCACCCAGACAAAGAACCATTCGCCCCATGTGGAGGGATCGTTCACATCATACTCTGCGCCAACCAGTCCGCTGAGCTTTTCACCGTTTTTGACGCCGCTCTCATCGGCGATCTCGAGAAATGCGGCCAGCTTTTGATAGTCGTGGGGATTATAGTCCTCAAGATCGGGAGCAACTGTTTCCTCCGCGTGTGTCAGCGGGACAAGCGAGAAAACAAGCAGCAGGGCAAGCAGCATGGAAAGC
Source organism: Clostridia bacterium (assembly GCA_017541305.1). Classification (GTDB taxonomy): domain Bacteria; phylum Bacillota; class Clostridia; order Christensenellales; family CAG-138; genus UBA3857. Next base: position 6,343 of record JAFXZJ010000062.1, read on the forward strand.
AGCTTCCTTTTCATAATATGACCTCCGGTTTTATGACGTTCTTCCCGTCAGATTTAAGAAGCGTCACATGTTCGTCGTGCTTTGATGGTATTTTCTGCCATCGGCAATAAAACATGTCCGTTCCTCATTGAACATATAATAGCATGTCCAATTTGCAATGTCAATACTTTTTTCTTGATTTCCGACGCTTTTTGATGTACAATATGCATTGACACAGATTATGAGAGGAGCTTATGCATTCCGTGCAGTACTTTCCCGAGGTAATTCCCCTGTTTGAGGCGTATACGTACCTCACCCAAAGGTTTGCCGTTGACAGAACGGCTGACCGAATCAGGTATTACGAATCCCGCAAAGACCAGATATCACATAAGAAATGGACGTATTTCGAGCGAATAGCGGAGCTTCAAAACGAGCTTGATGAGCTGATCGCAGCCGACGGGCTTCTTGAGCACTATTTCACTCCGCTTAAAACCAAAGAGCACATGCCCGACAGGAGACCGATCACACTTGGCGGGATGCTTCTGTATCCCCCGCCCGGGTTCGAATACCCTTTCAGCTTCGAAGGGTTGATGAAATATTGCGAAGGCGCAGAACAGCAGGCGCTGCTCGATTGCTATTACGGAGCCACCCTCGCTCCATTTTACACGGACAACTGCGAGATGGATAAAGTCAGTATGTCTTTTATCATTTCTGCGGTCAACAGCATTCTTGTCGATACGGAGGATAAATGGGCGATCATCGACTGCATTTCAAATCCGCTTGAACATTTGGAAAAGCTTCGTCCGATCGTCACGCGCGTTATCGACTATATCAAGGAAAAGAGCGTTGAGTTCTCCGATATTATTGCGGAGGAAATGGGTGCGTTCTGCGCGCCGAATGCAGTATTCGGGAATCTTGGCAGCATCATGCACGCGGAGATTCGGCCCAAGGATTTTGCCTCCGCAAAAGCGTTCGTCAGTCTGCTGTCCTTTAACGGTGTTGAGCTTTCGTATAAGCTCGAGTCACTTGAATACAACAGGATCGTTCTCGGGATCTTTCTTAATACGATCATCGAGCTTAGAAGTGAGGAAAACAATGCCGACGTACACATCAAGCTCCTCAAGATGCTCTCCGACCGGAATCGTTTTAAGATCCTGCACGAGCTGTGCGGAAGGGAATCCTACGGACAGGAGCTTGCGGACAAGTTCGGCGGGGCGAGGAGCGGGATCTACTATCACCTTGAAAAGCTGCTGGGGTATGGCCTCATTGACGTAAGGATGACCGAATACCGCACCCTCTACAAGATGAACAGGCAGAACGTCTATGATAATCTAACCGCCCTGCGCGATTATCTCGTTGACGGTTGGAAGCCGGAGAATGCAGAGTGAGTCGGATACGCGAAACTGACCGCGGGGGACGGTTCTGAACGGTTGATTATGCCGGTTTCATTCGGGCGGAAGTATAATCACTCACCACTTAGAACCGTCCCCATTGGTTAGTTAGCTTCGGGGCTTTCTTTTTTGCGTGAAATGAGGTATAATGCTCTCGATAAAACCGATACAGGAGCGAACGATATGAAACTCAACGAAAAGATACTCTACTCCCCCGAGGTGGCGGAGGCGATTTTAAACGACCGTCCGGTGATCGCGCTCGAGAGCACGATAATCTCCCACGGCATGCCCTATCCGCAGAACGTGGAGACGGCAAAGAACTGCGAGCGCATAGCGCGTGAGAACGGCGCTGTCCCCGCGACCTGCGCTATCTTGGGCGGGTCGCTTTGCGTGGGCCTGACCCCCGATCAGCTCGAATACCTGGGCAAGACCGGCCCCGCCGTGTTGAAGGCGAGCCGCCGCGACATCGCCGTGATCGCCTCAAGGGGCGGCGACGGGGCGCTGACCGTTGCGGGCACCATGATACTGGCGCACATGGCGGGGATTCGGGTGTTTGCCACGGGCGGCATAGGCGGCGTGCACAGGGGCGCGACGGAGACGATGGATATTTCCGCCGATCTTGAGGAGCTTGGGCGCACCTCCGTTGCGGTCGTCTGCGCGGGCGCCAAGAGCATACTGGATATCGGCCTGACGCTTGAATACCTTGAGACCAAGGGCGTGCCCGTGATCGGCTTCGGCACGAACGAGATGCCCGCCTTCTATACGCGCACGTCCGGCTTCGGCGTGGATTACCGCATGGACGACCCCGCGGAGATCGCCGCGGCGCTGAAAGCGAAGCTGGAGCTTGGCATTGCGGGCGGCACGCTGATAGTCAACCCCGTGCCCGAGAAGTATTCCATGGACAAGGCGAAGATCGACGCCGTGATCGAGGCGGCGGTGGAAAAGGCGAAGACGCTGGGCGTAAAGGGCAAGAACATCACGCCCTTCCTGCTTGCCGAGATAAAGGACGTGACGGGCGGCGAAAGCCTTGACGCCAATATCGCCCTCGTCTACAACAACGTGAGGCTGGCAGCGAAGATCGCTTCGGCCATGTGAGCATAAAAAAGGGGGAGCTCCCCCTTTTTTCATTTTGCGTGTAAGAAAACCCGTTATTTTCCGTTATATAGTATGAAAGGTTTTTCACACGAAAGGAGGCACGGGCAATGCGGAACTCTATTAAGGTCCTATCGTTTGCCCTCGCGCTCGTGTTCGCGGCGCTCGCCGTAGGCTGTGCGAACGAGGCGGGCTCCGAGCCCGTCAAGGGGCGGACCCTGTTCGAGCACGGGCGGGCGAAAGCGTATGACGAAAGCGGAAATATCCTGTTCATCGACAAAGAGGGCGAACCGATCGACATGGGCGGTTTCGACTATGCGGACGCCTTCTCCGAAAACGGCATACTTCGCGTGAGACGCGGCGAAAAGTGGGGCTTTATCAACGAGGACGGGAGCGTGCTCGTCGAGCCCGTATTCGATTACGCCTATCCGTATGACAAAAACGGCCTTGCGATCGTCGAGCTCGGCGAAAAATGGTTCTACCTGAACGAAAAGGGCGAACGCGCCTTCGATGCGGAATTCCAATACGCATTTGAGTTTGCCGACAACGGGCTCGCAAGAGCAGTCGCGGATGGCAACAACGGCTATATCGACATGAACGGCGAATTCGTGATCGAGCCGAGGTTCTTCCGCGCGCATGAATTCTGCCGCGGGCTTGCCGCCGTTGAGGAAAACGGCAAATGGGGCTATATAAACGGCTCCGGCGAATTCGTGATCGAGCCGATCTATTCCTCCGCGGAGGATTTTTCCGAGCAGGGGCTTGCGATAGTCGTCTCCGGAGGAAAGCACGCCGTTATCGACATGAACGGCGAGGTCGTATTCGAGCCCGAATGCGAATTCATTGATCCCATGGACACGGCCGGGAATTATTATCGGATAAGCATCGACGGGCGAAGCGGGATCGTCGACAAGACCGGCCGCGTGATCGTCGAGCCTGAGTATGATGAGATACTCGGGAACATCTCCCCGAAGGGCAGCTTTGCCGTGCTCGAAGACGGGAAGATAGGCATTATCGGAAGCGACGGAAGCGTGCTGATGGAGCCCTCCCTCAATGCTGTGAGAAACGTTTTCTTCGACGTCTGCTGGTCCGGCTTTGCGCCGAACGGGCTCGCGGCGTTCCCCGCTAAGGGCGAATACCTTTCCTCAGGCAACGATTTCGGCTACGTCGATGAAAACGGCAGTATCGTGATCGAGCCCCGGTTCGATGACGCGCGCCCCTTCACGTGGGTAGGCCTCGCCGCGGTTCAGAAGGACGGCAAATGGGGCTTCATAAACGAGAAGGGCGAGTACGCGATCGAGCCGAAATACGACGATACCACGGGCTTCTATGCCGACGGTTACGCGGGCGTGAGCTTGGGCGGGCTGTGGACGGTCATCGACCTGAAGGGCGAAATGCTCTTTGAGCCCAAGTACGGCGAGATAGGCGAGCCGATAATTTGGGCGCCGCAGCCCGGGGATCGGAGGTAAAACAAAACCCGCAGGAGCTGCATCCGCATAAGGAAACGCACAAGCTGCCTGCGGGCGTTTTTTATTTTGCTTACAAGACCTCTGTCGGCTCCTCGAACCTGCCGTCGTTTGCGGGGGGCATTACGAACAGCTCTATCGCAAGGGCCGCGAGCATCACGATCGTTATGCACAGGCTGCCCTCAAGGCCGAAATCGCCGCCCGACCAGAGCGGGTTCGCCCCGCCGACGGAGGACTGGATGAGAGTTGAATTGGTGGCGGGATCGTTGCCGCTGACGGATATGCCGAAGATATTGCCCTGGAAGAAATTCCAGAAGCTGTGCATGGCGCACGCGCCCCAAAGATTGCCGCGCTTCAGCACATAGACGGCGAACACGACGCCCGTTAAGAATATGTTGATCGCGGGCATTATGCCAAAGCCCGGATTGGCAAAGTGAAGGAGCGAGAACGTGAGCGAGCTTAACACCACCGCCAGCCATATGGGGCCGCGCCTTGCGATGGACGGCATGAGATAGCCGCGGCAGAGCACCTCCTCGCTCATGCCCTGCACCATATAGCCCAAAAGATAGAGCACGAAGAGCAAGGCGTTGAAGCGGGTGAAGCGTATTTCGGTCACGCCGCCGGTGAGTATGGCGACGACCATGGTGAGCGTGATGAGGCATATGCCCATGAGCGCGCCGACAACGTATTCGCGCACGGCGTGCTTTCGCCTGAGGCCCAGCGAGGGCACGCGGCGCTTCTGCAGCCAGCGGCAGAAGAGTATGACGGTTATAGTCACAAGCACCGTGGCAAAGAGCATCACGATCCACAGCCACGCGGGCATGCTTTCGAGCAGATCGAACACGCGGTCAAGATAGCCGGAAATATCGCCCCGGCCCACGGTATCCGCGGCCAGGCCCATTATATCGCCCTCGCCGAAGAGCCATATCACCGTGCCTATCGATACGGGGATCGCCTCGATATTGGAGGCGACTATGAACACGAGCGCGAATATCAGCAGCTCCAATATCCACACCTTGCCGGGCTTGACCCGGGATTCCCTCAGCATGGGGATGTTTTTATTGATTCCGAAATGACCCATATCAGATTACCTTTGATCATCTTTAACGGGGAGCGCGCGGCTCCCCTTTTATCATTCAAGCTTTACGCGTCGAACACGGTCAGGCCATCGCATTCGGAAAGCCCCTTTTCGGAGCCGACCACGCACACGCAGCCATCGTTTGCGCAGGCTTCGAGCGCGGCGCAGAAGCCCCGGAGCGCTTCCTTATCGGCGGAGAGCATTTCGGAGCGCAGCCTCTTATCATACTCATAGCCGCGGCCGTTAAGCACGTCCATATCCGCCTTTACGCCGGCGTCGGCAGGCGAAAGCAGGGGCTCGGTGCCGCCCACCGTGGAGATGACGTATTTATCGAGCGCTTCGCCGCCCGCGCAGAATTCGAGTATGAACGCCGCCTCTTCGGAGAACACGTCAAGGCTCCTTGCGGGGCTGGGATCGCGATAGGTGTAATGGCAGATCGCGCCGTCGTCGAGCACCCGGAGGCCCACTCCGTAAGCGCCGCCCTGCACGCGCACGCGGTTCCACAGGAAGTTAAGGCCGATTATGGTGGCCGCAACCTTCATCGCGCCGCTCACTTGGGGAACGATAACGCCCTTTTCGGCGAAATTCGCCTGAGCGGGGATCCTGACGCCCATCCTTTCGGGCAGGGGCGAATCATAATGCACCGCCTCGGCAACGGGATCGCCCTGGGGAAGACCCTCGAGCAGATCGCAGATGCAGACGTTTTCGGTGTTGGTTATGCCCACCGTCAAGCGCGACTTTACAAACGAGTTATCGCGGATCCTCTCAAGGCAGGCGACGAGCGCGGGCGCGAGGGAATCGAAATCCGCGGCAAGGCTCTTGACGTAGTTCCTGAACGAATAGCCCGATACCGCGTCGGAAACGACGGCGGAGGAATTATAGTGCGAAAGCACCGCGGAGAAGCCCATCATGTGGCCCGCCATTATCGCGCGCTGCTTGGTGGCCTCGTCGATCTGGAGTATCAGCTCCTTAATGCGCTCGGGCTCGTCGAAGCAGGTGGTGGTGAGTATCTCGGGTATGAACTTCATCGCGGTCTTGAGGTTCTCCTCAAGCACGTCGCAGGAGACCGCAAAGCAGGGCGTGCAGGTCTCGTGGCAGCGGGAGGACGCCTTGATCTCGAATTTCAGATGGCCTATATAGGTCTTGATTATCTTCTGCAGCTCGAATACCGAAAGATCCTCTGTGCGCACCTTGGTCATAAGCGCCGCCATGACGCCCGCCATGGGCAGCTCATCGGCCTTGAGGTCAGTGAGCCTGAAATACATATTCAGGTGCACGATGCCGTTGGAGGGCACCGCGTGGAACATCACGGGCACGCCCTTGCGGGTGCTCATCTCGGTGGGCACGCTTAAGGGCTCGGGGCTGACCTCGGAAAGCGGCAGCACGGGAAGCTTTGCCGTATCCTCGGGGGAATCGGGATTTTCCTGCCAGGCATGCAGGCGGTCGTTGAGCGCTTTGAGCTCCTCCCTTTCCTCTTCGGTCATGCCGTCGTAAATGGCCTGCGCGCGCTCGGCCTCCTCGCGCAGGAGCTGTTCGCCATAGGTCTTGGAGGGCAGCACCGTAAGGCAGGCCATGTTGTCGAAGTCGAGCAGCCCGGCCAGCAGCCTGTCGAAGCCGCCGTTTTCGATCTCGGCGCGCATAGCCTCGATATCGCGGTCGTTTTCGAGGAAGAGCATGGGATCGCCGCCGTAAAGCGAGCTCTGATAGCTCATTATGCAGCGGATGAGGCCCGCGGGCTCCTCCAGATCCTTTATGCGGAACGCGAAACGGTTGAGATAAGCGGTAAGAAGCGACTTGTCAAGGCCCTCGGAAAGCAGGCCTTTTACGACCTCCTCGGTCTTGGCGCGTATTGCGGGGGCCTTATCCGCCTCCGTATTACGCACGGTAAGCATGAGCCTTGCCTGCTCGTTATAGGTATCGCAGGAAAGCTCCACGTCCTCGCCCAGGGATGCGTCGAGTATCGCGCGCTTTAGGGGCGCGTCGTTATTATCGGTCAGCATGGAGCAGAGCACGTCGGCCATCATCGCCCTGCGCTTGTCGGCATAGGTGCCCATAAGCTTGCCGAACGAGATCATGGTGCGGTTTTCGGTGGGTTCTTCCCCGCCCACGGCATAATACACGCTTTTGCTGCCGTTCCTTACGCCCTCAAGGGGTATGGGATGCGCGGCGTCAAGCCTTTCGCCGCCGTCGATGTATTCGCAGATGAGCCCGAGCGTCTTTTCAAGCGGCACGGCGCCGTCAAGGTATATGCGCGCGTTGGAGGGATTATAATATTTATGATACATCTCCTTGTATTTTTCGAACGTGAGCTCGGGAATGTGCACCGGATCGCCGCCGGAATTGAACCCATAGCAGTTGGTGTAAAGCAGGCTGTTCATGCCCTCCTCGAGTATATCGTCGATGCCGCTCGTTGCGCCCTTCATCTCGTTATACACGACGCCGTTTATAAAGGGCCTGCCCTCGTCGTCAAGCTCGAGATGCCAGCCCTCCTGACGGAAGGCGTTGGGATCGATCACGCAGCGGGGCGCGAAAACAGCGTCGAGATAGACCTCGGTGAGGTTCAGAAAATCGCGCTCGTTCCGGCTGGAAACGGGATAGATGGTCTTGTCCTGGAAAGTCATGGCGTTGAGGAAGGTGTTCATGGAGCTCTTCATAAGATCCACGAAGGGCTCCTTGACGGGGTATTTCTTTGAGCCGCAGAGCACGGAATGCTCGAGTATGTGGAATACGCCCGTGGAATCCTCGGGCAGGGTCTTGAAGCCCACGCAGAAGAGCTTGTTCGTATCGCCGTTGTCAAGCCAGCAAAGCGAAGCTCCCGTCTTTTCATGGCGCAGCTCATAGAAGGTTCCGGCAAGCTCTGCGCTTTCGCGCACGCGCTCGACCTTGAAGCCCTTTATCACCTGATTCAGTTCGAGTTTCAAATCATTGTCCTCCTTAGACATAGTTTTACAATTACATCATACCCTCAAAACCCAATTTTGTCAAGGAGCGGCGGGCTGAAATATATCTCTGCGGGATATTGATTTTTCTGCGCGCTCGGTTATAATAAGAGCGACAAAAATCACAAGAAAGGACGGCTTCTTTTCAAAGGAGCCCATGGAGCAAAAAAATGGAGATCAACAAGAACATGACCATCAGCGAGATCATCGAGACCGACCGCGGCATCGCCAACATACTCATGGCAAGCGGCATGCACTGCCTTGGCTGCGTTATGGCCAGCGGTGAAAACCTTGAGCAGGCCTGCGCCGTGCACGGTATCGACTGCGATCAGCTTGTCGGCACCATCAACGATTGGCTGGCAAGCAAGAACGCGTAATGAAGCCCGCAGGCAGTGGTAATCGACCGCTGCCTGTGTTATAATAGCCTTGACGTATCCCTTTGGGAACGGAAAATCCGACAGGAGGAATATTATTATGAAGAAACTGTTGACAGCGATCCTCGTGCTCGCAATGGTCATCGCCTTTATTGGCTGCGGAAGCAAGCCCGCGGGCGATAACCCGGGCGGCAATCAGAACGATCCCGCCGGAGCCGCGGACGGCGGAAACGGCGCAAACACCGAAACCCCCGCGGTGGGCTTCACCAAGGACGGCGAGTCCATCATATTCACCGTGGATCCCTCCATCAAGCTCGTTGAAAACTCCTGGCTCGGCATAGTTCCCGCTGGGGTCGAGTACAGGAACGAGGCCGACGCCGACGAAGCGGATATCTTCTGGGCATATCCCGAAAATATGGACAAAAAGCCCGGCGATAAGTACATATTCAGGGTCGGCACCGAGGACGTCGCCGGCATAGAGGACGGCAACTATTCCATGGTCCTCTGCGATAACGACGACGAGGGCAAGGTCATACTGCAGTTCCCCATCACCATCAAGGGCTCGGAGCTCACCGCCGATTTTTCCAAGATCAAGATCTACTGATCGCAAACCGAAACGAAAACGGCAGCAGGCGTTCTCTTGTCTGCTGCCGTTTATTATTCTCAGATCACTCCCCCGCCCAGAACGAGGCGTCCTCCTCATAGGGGGCTATGAACGAGGGGACGGGGATATCCTTCCCTATCGTATCGAGCGCGCGGTAGAACACCGGCTGATCCATCATTCCGTTGACATACTTTTCCATTATGATATCATCGGTGGCCGTGAGCTTCACAAGGCGGAGATTTAGGTCGTCGGGATATTCCTCCCTCACAACGTATCCTATCACCTCGCCGGTATCCTTCGCCCTCACCGTGCCATCAAGATTTCCATATAGGACGTATTCGCGGCCGTTTATCGTGCGCATGGCGGTGCCCCTGCCGTCGGGGAAGGTGTAATACTCCTCCGCCGCCTTAACGGGGTCATCGGGGAGCGGATACTTTTCACCGAACACGCATCCAGCAGTCATTATCAGCGCAATGAGAAGCGCCGAAATAACAATGGTTTTCGATCTCATAATTACTCCTTTTCGGAAAAGCTGCCCGATCAGTCCTGCTTAGGGCGGTATTCCAGAAGGTCGCCCGGCTGGCAGCCGAGCGCGTCGCAAAGCCTGATGAGCGTGGAGACCCTTATCGCCTTGGCCTTGCCGTTCTTCAATATGGAGAGGTTCGATATGGTTATTCCGACCTTATCCGCAAGGTCGCCCACGCGCATCTTGCGCTTTGCGAGCATCACGTCGATATTGAATATCATTTCGCCGGGGAGCGCGACCGATTCCTCCTGCATATCGTCTATCGCCTGCATGACTTCCTTTTTCTTCATAAGATCACCTCAGATCGTCAAGTCGCTGTCGGTCTGCAGCTTTGCCGCCTTATAGACCAGGTGCGAGAGCCCCGCCGCCGCGATGCAGCAGGCCACCGCCGCGAAGCACGCGAGCAGGCAGAATATGAGCATGCCGGGATGGGAATAGTTGAGCAGCATCATAACGACGTTTGCGATGAAGAAATACGCGCCGTCCGCCGCGGCGAGCACCGCGATGACCGCGAGCAGCTTGGCGTTCTGCCTGCAGAACGAGCGGTCGCGCCCGATGTTGCCCGCGATGATCCACGCCAGCACCAGCGCGGCGATTATGGGCAGCGCGGTGAGCTCGATTATAACGAGCCAGGGAACGTAAAGATGGGCGAATTCGCCGTCGCCCGCCTCGGCAAGGGGCGCGCCGACCTCGGGGATTATCCACGCGTACACCGCGATCAGACAGAGCGCCACACCTATTATGACGGTCTTCAAAAGTATCGAAAGCGTTTTTTGACTCATTTGAAAAGGCTCCTTTTTGTTTTGTTGAGGGTATTATACCACAGTAAAACGAGTCTGTCAACAACTATTTGTTGATTTTCGATAAATTATTTATTAGCTAATGATGATTGTTTCATCAAGTACAGCACCTACTAACGCCCCGACCGATTCAAGAACGAACAAGCATGGTACATTTTAATGCGCACCATGCTTGTTTTCCATTATTTTTTGTTTGCCGGAATTACCGGGTTATGTCTCGCGGGAGCGGTACATCTTGCTTGGCTTATCGCGTTCCGCGCCTCTCGCGGCGCGGCGACGGCCTCCGAAAAATTTGCATGCATTTTTCGTCGGCCTTACGGCTCCCTTCGGTCGCTGGGTCGCCCCTAAACAAGTTGAGCGAGGGACTTACTGATGCACGGAAGCTGCCTTATTGAACTATTGGCAGCAGCCTCCGTTGATTCTTCGTATTACACGGTCAGCTTCGGATCAGTATTTGAGCTCCTCGATAGGCTCGATATGCCAAATGCTCTCGGCGTACTGCGCGATGGTGCGGTCGCTGGAGAACTTGCCGGCGGATACCACGTTATTCAGGCACTTGCGCGCAAAGGCTTCGGCGTCGGCCGTGTCGTAAATGGCGCGGAGCTTGGTATCGATATAGCCGTGCAGATCGTAAAGGCTGAAATAGTAATCGGGCTTGCGCCAGTCGCCGGTGAGGAGGGAATCATAGATCTCCCTGAACACGCGGCGGGCGTCCTCGCTCCTTGCCACGTCGCCGTTAACGAGCGAATCCACAGCGCGGTGCACGACGGGGTCGCTGTCATAGATGGCGCGGGGATCGTAATTCGGGCGGACGTTGTTGAGCTCGTCTACGCGCGCGCCGAAGATATAGTTGTTCTCCTCGCCCGCCTCCTGCACGATCTCGATATTCGCGCCGTCATAGGTGCCCAGGGTAACGGCGCCGTCGAGCATGAGCTTCATATTGCCGGTGCCGGAGGCCTCGGTGCCCGCGGGGGATATCTGCTCGGAGATATCGGCGGCGGGGATTATGTGCTCGGCATAGGAGCAGTTGTAATTGCGCACGAACACCACGCGCATGCGGTCGTTCACGTCGGGATCGTTATTGACCAGCGCGGCGATATCGTTGATGTATTTGATTATGTTCTTGGCCATTATATAGCCGGGAGCGGCCTTGGCGCCGAATATGAACGCCGTTTTGGGGAAATTCTGTATCTCGCCGCGCTTGACGCCGTAATAGATGTGCATGATGGACAGCGCGTTCATAAGCTGGCGCTTGTATTCATGCATTCGCTTTACCTGCACGTCGAACACGAAATCGGCGGGAATGGCAACGCCCTCCTTTTCCTGGATGAGCCTTGACAGCTTGGATTTCATATGCTGCTTGACCTGGCGGAAGCGCGCGATCGAATCCTTATCGATATAGGGGCGGAACCTTGCGATCTGGGAAAGATCGGTTATGAAGCCGCCGCCGATCTTTTCAACGAGCATTTCGCAAAGATCGGGATTGCACAGGCCCAGCCAGCGGCGCTGAGTGATGCCGTTGGTCATATTGAGGAAGCGTTCGGGGAAAACGGCATACCAATCGGCAAGCACGCTGGTTTTGAGCAGCTCGGAATGGATCTGCGCAACGCCGTTTATATAGGAGGAAACGTAAGCCGCAAGCCGCGCCATGTGCACCGTGCCGCAGTCGACTATGTGCATGCGGTCGATGCGTTCCTGCGGGACGCCGCGCATGTGCAGATCGTCCATCAGATGCGCGTCGATCATTTCGATTATGTGCAGCATATTGGGCACTACGGCGCGTATGAGATCGACGCTCCACTTTTCAAGCGCCTCGCTCATAAGGGTGTGGTTGGTGTAGCTGAAGGTCTGGCGGGCGGTCTCGAAGGCGGAATCGAAATCCATGCCCTCGTTCATCAGCAGCCTTATAAGCTCGGGTATCGAGATGGTGGGGTGCGTGTCGTTGAGCTGTATTGCCGCGTGCGCCGCAAAGCCCGTCATATCGTTCCCGCGGACGCGCTTATAGCGCCTGACTATATCCTGCATGGACGCGGAGGAGAGGAAATACTGCTGCTTTAAGCGCAGCTTTTTGCCGGCCTCGGTGGAATCGTTGGGATAGAGCACCCTGGTGATATCCTCGACCTGGTTCTTTTCGCGCACGGCGGCGGCGTAATCCTGCGCGTTGAACAGCGCGAAATTCAGCTCCTCCATGGGCTCGGACTGCCAAAGCCTGAGCATGCCGATATTATCGGTGTTATAGCCGATTATGGGCATATCATAGGGCACGGCGGCAACGCGCCCGCCCGCGAATTCGACTATGACCGTCTTGTCGTCCCTGCGGCGGCTCCACGGATCGCCCTGCTTCTGCCAGTTATCCGCAAGCTCCACCTGGAAGCCGTCGTGGAAATCCTGCTTGAAAAGGCCGAATTTATAGCGCAGGCCATAGCCGTCAAGGGGCAGATCGTGCGTGGCGGCGCTGTCTAAGAAGCATGCGGCAAGGCGGCCGAGACCGCCGTTGCCCAGCGCGCAGTCCTCGATATCCTCCATGACGGCGATATCGACTCCGCGAAGCTTTAAAAGCCTTTTGACCTCGTCGAGTATGCCCAGCGCATAGAAATTGTTATAGATCATACGCCCGGTCAGATATTCGGCGGAAAGGTAATAGGCCCTTCTCGTCTGCTCGTGCGCGCGGCGGCTCCTGCGCCAGTCGTCGGAAACGGCGTACATCACCGCGTTGGAAAGCGCGCGGTGAAGCTGGGGCACGGTCGCCTCGTTGAGCTCGACCAGGTATTCGGAGCGGAGCTCCTCCTCCGCCCTTCTGATGATCCCTCTTGCATCCATTAACATAAGAATTATACCTCGATCCGGATTAAAATCAATTGAACAGCTTTTTGAGCTTTTTACCGAACGCCGCGCACTGATCCTCCGTCAGGCGCCAGGTCCAGTTCCCGGAAGCTGTGCCGGGAGAGTTGATGCGCGCCTCGGCTCCCAGAAGGAGCACGTCGGCGGCGGGTATTATTATGATCCGTGCGTCGCATTCGGCGGTCGCCTTGACTATGCCATAGGGCATCTTTTCGGCGCCGGCGTATTTTTGTGCGTTCGCCCTTATGATCTCGTCCTGTTCCTGCCACCACGCGGCAAGGGTGGGATTATCGTGCGTGCCCGTGTAGGCCACCTTGTTGCGAAGCTTTTCGGGATCGCCGTTCCAGCGCTTGTTGATATGCGGATTGGCCCTGTCGCCGTCGAAGGCGAATTCCATTATCTGCATGCCCGCAAAGCCGGTGGACTTAAGCAGATCCCTGACGGACTTGGTGATGAAGCCAAGATCCTCGGCCACGATCTCGAGCGGGAGCTTAGCCCGGGCGACGGCATCGAACAGCGCGGGGCCTTCGGTCCTGCGCCATTTGCCCACGCGCGCGTTCACGGCGCCGTAGGGCACGGCATAATAGGAGGCAAAGCCCCTGAAATGGTCGATGCGGAGTATGTCGTAAAGCTCGGCGGCGCGGCGCAGGCGGTCGAGCCAGAAGGCGAAGCCGTCCTGCTTCATAAACTTCCAGTCATAGAGCGGATTGCCCCAGAGCTGACCGTCCTCGCAGAAATAATCCGGCGGAACGCCCGCGATCTCCTTGGGCCTGCCATAGCGGTCGAATCGGAAATTCTTTCTTTGCGCCCAGCAGTCGGCCGAATCGTAAGCGCAGTAGATGGGTATGTCGCCCATGATGCTCACGCCCTTTTTGTTTGCGTAAGCTTTCAGCCTTGCCCACTGCCGCGAAAGCTTCATCTGGACGAATTTGTGAAAGCCCACCTCGCAGGCGATCTTGCCGCTGATGCGCTCCATGGCGGCGGGAACGCGGTTTTTCAGCCCGTCCTCCCACTCATACCAGGGCTTGCCGCCGGTCATATCCTTGATCGCCATGAACTGCGCATAGCTTTCAAGCCAGGGCGCCGTGCGCTCGTATCTGCGCAGGGCGTTTTCATACCCTTTGCGCGAGGAGGCCCTTGCATAGGCGGTCATAAGCAGGGGCATGCGGTTTTCATAAAGCCTGCCGTAATCCACCCTGCCCGGATCGGCGCCGAAATCGCACGCGGCGCATTCCTCCTCCGTCAAAAGCCCCTCGCCTATAAGCTCCTCGAGATCGAGGAAATATGGATTGAGCGCAAAGCTGGAAAAGCTTTGATAGGGCGAATCGCCATATCCCGTGACGCCCGTGGGCAGTATCGCCCAGATGGAGGCGCCGCTTTTTGAAAGCACGTCGATAAACCTGCGCGCGGTGCGGCCGAGCGTGCCTATGCCGTACCTTGACGGGAGTGAGAATATCGGCAGGAGTATCCCCCTCCTGCGGGTGTAGTCGGTTTCCATGATTTGCCCCCCGATAATGTTATCTGACCTTGTAAATAGTTGTCTGTCCCGATTTGAAAACGGGCTCGAGCGCTCGGAAGAAGGGGAAGTCGATCGAATAATCGCCCGTTTCCCAACTGCTTATCAGCACGTAATCCACGCCGTAAAGCTCGGCGTATTTATAGAAATTCTCAGCGGGAGCCTCATACATCTTTCTCACGCTGTTGAAGCGGTCCCTGTAATCCAGGCCGTGATAATAGACGAAGGATTCGGAGCCGCAGATGATATTGCGCCCGGTGAGCATTGCGATGGCGTTGTTGTGGTTGGTGGCGGTGAGGAACGTGGCGTCGGGCTCGGTATTGGCCTTGACCCACTCGGCGGCTTCGCAGAGCTCGGCGGAAACGACCTCGTAGCCGTTCTCAGTATAGCCGAATTCGCCGTTGGGCATTTTGCCGAAATGGTCGCCCGAAACGTATTCCCTGTGGAGAGTCATAACGCCGGAGAGCATCATGGAGCCTATCAGCACCGTGAATGCCAGCCCGCAGGCGATCCTTGTGGAAAGCGGCCTCTTTTGGGGCGCTTCGCCCGCTTTGGCGTTTTCGGGAAGCTCCTTCTTGGTCAGCCTGTCCCAAAGCTTTATGATGAGCTCGGCAACTATGCCGCAGGTGAAGGCGAACCACACGAAGAGCAGCTTGTTGTTATCATAAGTATTGGGCTGGAACACGATGAATTCGCATATCAGCCATATGAGCAGCGTGCCGCCGTAAAAGAGCTTGTGCTCCTTTTTTGTTGAAATGAACGCCGGGAACATGAGCAGGAATATAAGGCCCATGTTTTTGATATAGAACCAGAGCCAGGAATCGGATTCGTTGCACCAGTTGAAATGATACTTTATGAACCCGCCCGAGGACGACTGGCGGAACGTGAACCCGAAGAGCTGCGGAGCGGCCAGCGCGGCGGCGATCAGGCCGAAGAAGAAGAAATATTTGAAATTCTTCCAACGCGCCTTCTTTTCATCGGCGGAGCCCTTCTTGAATACGTTTATCAGCAGCATTGCGATGAACAGGAACACGCTTATTATGCCCAGCGCAAAGAACGAATGCGTGTGCACGAGCGGCATTGCGCCGGCAAGCACGCCAAGATAAATGAACAGCCTGTTTTCCCTGTCGAACACCGCGCGCCTTAAAAGCTGCAGCGCGGGGAACAGCAGCGCCCAGCCGAACAGGGTGGCCCTTTGGGGCAGCAGCATATCGGCGATCGAATTCACCCAGCGCAGGCCGTTGTCAACGAAATTGGTGGGGGTCTTGTACCAGCCGCCCAGCAGCACCTTGCTCATGTCAAGGGGCGATGCGGCCGCGTCGTTCACGCTGACCCTGATATTATGCGTTTTATAGATCCAATCCTCCCACGCGGCGGAGCTTGTCAAGCCCTCGTAGGTCTTGGCGTTGTCGAAGAAATACCAGAAGCCGAAGCCGCCGCCTATGAAGAACAGCCACGTGGCAAGCACCGCGATCGAGCTGCGGCGGAACCAATCCTCGAAGAAGAGGTAAACGCCAAGCACGACGACCACATATGCATACAGCGCGGGCAGCGTTGTGGCCCATCTGAGCGAGGCGCCGATGGAATAGAAGGTGGAGCTGACGCTGTCGCAAAGGAAGGGATAGCAGAGCTGCGTATCGGGCAGTATCGAATACATCGGCGGGAAGGTCTGCTGCGCGGATATGCTGGTTATGAAGCTCAAGTGCATGCACAGGTCGCCATAGGTGCACTGGCCCACGTGCAGCGAGCCGTTGGACGCGTTGACGATGTAATGATTGTTCATAAGCACCGCGCCGACCAGTATGAGGGGCACGGCGGTGAGTATCAGCCCGCGGTCCTTTTTGAGATCGAGCCTGCCCGTTTTGGCGCGCTTGCGGCCAAGCACCAGGCAGAGGACGCCTATCGCCGCGGCTATGACGAGCGCGGCTATCTGAACGGCCGGGGTGAAATCGAATATGAAGGCGAGCAGCACGGGCAGCCACAGCAGCATAACGAGCCCCGCCGTGAGGCCGAACGCGATCTGCTTCATAAGGCGGTCCCCGGGGAACAGCAGCCTTGAAACGAGGAAGCCCGAGAAGGCGAATACCATTATATAGAGAAATGAAAGCACGTTCTGCATGGAATACTGTACTCCTTCGTTACGTCAATAGAAAAATGCGAGCCTTTTTATGGGCGCGATGCGGAACCGCACCTCGCCTATCACGTTGTTTAAGGGCACCGCCCATCCGGTCAGATGCGTGATGCCCGTCCTGTCGTCCGGCAGGAGCAGTATCTCGTTCTGCGGCACGGTGAAGCGGATCTCGCTTATTCCGCTCCAGCCCGCGGAATAAGCGCTTTCGTCAAGCAGCGCGCCGTCAAGATAAGCGCTGCCGCCCCTGACGAGATAAGTGGAGCCGCTTAGCGCCGCGACGCGGAATATGGATTCCCCCGCCTCGGTCTGCGCCCGCACGATATCGCCCACGGCATAATCGACGAGGTATTTCGAGACCCGGTCGACGAGTATCACGTCGCCCGCGGAAAGCTCGGAAACGTTAGAGCCGGCGATCCTTGCGGGCACCAGCGCCACGCCGAATATGAAAAGCAGCACGGCGGCGCAGATAAGGATTATCAAAAGCACGTCCACCACCCTGCGGGCTGCGGAATCGTTTCTCGTTCTTGTGCTCCTTACCGTGTATTCACGCATAGGCGGCTTACCTTACAAACCTGATATCGTCAAAGGGATACAGCACGCCGTGCACGCGCCCGACGACGTCGGAAAGCGGGATGGGCCCGACGTAGCGGCTGTCATGCGAATTGGTCCTGTGATCGCCCATTACGAAAACGTATCCTTCGGGAACGGTCAGCTTGCCGTCCTCGCAGGCCTTCCATTCGGAATAGAAGGTGGGATCGAAGAGCATGGTGTCCTCATAGGCGGATTCGTCGAGCACCTCGCCGTCGATATAAATGCGGTATTTCATTTCGGCGATATGCGTTTCGGGATCGACCTCCAGCTCTTCACGAAGCTCGATGGTCTGCCCGCCGGTGGCCACGACGCGCTTTACGAAGCTGTCGGCGCCCCTGCCGGGGTAATGCACTATCACGATATCGCCCGCCTTGGGCTTTGCCGCCCAATAGCTGACCTTTTCGACTATGCAGCGCTCGCCGTCCTGCAGGGTGTTCTGCATGGATCTTCCGTCCACCCTGACGGGCTCGAATATGAACGCGCGTATCGCAAGCAGCACCAGCGCAAGCCCCACGATGAACATCAGGAACTCGATGTTCGAGGCCGATTTATAGCCGCTTTCCTTGGAATGCAGCTTTTCGCTTGCCGCTCTGGTGTATTTTTCGGTCTTCTTTTCCTTGAGCGTCTTTTTTGTCTTTTCAGTCGTTTCCATTTTATCGTTCCGCTGCTTCGCCCGGCGAAGCCTCCTCTTTCAATAGTTTCTTTGCCGCCCTCATGAAATCGCCTCTGTCAAGCATCACGATCCTGCCGCAGCCGGAGCATTTTATCTTGACGTCGGCGCCCGTGCGGGTGATCTCCCATTCGGAGGACCCGCAGGCATGGGGCTTTCGCATTATCACGCGGTCGCCCACGGTGAAATCGTTATCAATCATTTCCCACCAGCCTGAGGAAGAAATACAGCCTTGCGCCCTTTGCCGCATCGGCATGCGAATCGCCGCAGGTGACGAGCGTGAGGAAGCGGTCCTTAGTGGTGACGTTGACCGTATAGCCCAGCTTGTTCCGCTTGAGCTGATAATCGATCCACGCCTGCTTCTCCTCCTCGGTCTTGCGGTTGAAGCCATAGGGCCAGCAGGTGTTGAACATCTGGGATGAATCGTCGGGATCCTTGAAGGCGCCCTCCTCATACATCGCCCACACCTCCCAATAGCCGGTCTGCCCATAGGTGTTGATAGGCCAGAGCCGGTCGGAATAGGTCCTGAGCGTGCCCGCGTTATCCTGCACCTTGTGCAGCTGATGGAACATCGTGCCGCTGGACCTTGCGTTATGGCCCGTTATCACTATGTTGCCCGAGGACCTTTCCCAATAGAAGTAGATGCTTCCGCGGACGGCGCTGTTCCCATCGGGATCGTGGTCGTTATAGAACCAGTTGTAGTCATACATGATGGGGTAATCGATATTCGTATTGCGGATCTTGATATAGCCCAGCGCGTCCTTGTTCCTGCGGCGCATATTGGCAAGGGGCGTGGTGTATTTATCCGTCTTGGCATAGCGGTCGACGCTCCTTATGCCCTCGGCCGCCTCGCTGAGCCTTGCAAGATCCACGCTGTCGACCGCTCCGGGCTTGGCGCTGTCGTCTATAACGTTTGCCGCGCGCAGGAAGGGGCCCGTGAGCCGCTTTTTGCCTGAGATATGATCCTTAACGGCGTTCACGTCGGCGTCGTCGATCTGCCCGTCGCCGTTCGCGTCGCCCATCACGACCACCACGGCGGAGATGTTCTCTCGCGTGGCGGGCTCGACGTAGGTGAGCTCGTAGCCGGTGCGCAGCACCTCGGAGCCCATATAGGTGCCGGGGCCGTAGCCGATCAGATAACTCTCGTCGGTAAGGAAAGGCATGAGGCGCCAATTGCCCACGCTGCACTGCATATCCTTGTTTTCACCGAAGCTTACGCATTTGCCGCTGCCCTTGAGTATAACGGCGTGCTTTTCGGAAGCTGCGACGCAATATGCGTCGGTGACCTCCTTGTCAACGAACGCGGCGTCGGTAAACAGCTTTGCGGAATCGTCTATCGCATAGACGGCGCCGGGCGAGACGAAAATCTTGGCGATCCTTTCGTAATCCAGATCGCGCACGGACGCGGCGCCGGTGACGTTTTCGATAAGCCTTACGCGCCCGTCCCTTAAAAGCAGCGCCAGCCTGTCGCCCGCGGCGGCGATATCGGCCGTTTCATCCTCGAAGGCCCCGGCGGGTATCTGCGCGGAAACGTAAACGCCCGTGTCGGTAAGGCCGGCGATAAAGCCGTCGCCCGCGGCGAGCTTTTTAAGGCTGTGCCAGTCCGAAACGCTCTGCGCAAGCTCGTCGGACGCGCCGCATATCACCGCGGTGCCGTCGGTCCTGAGCCCGGCAAGGAAATCCTTTCCCATGGCGAGATCGACTATGCCGGTCCATTCGAGCGCTTCGGCAAAGGCTTCGCTCTGCGCGCCCGTTATCTTCAAGGTGCCGTCCCTTCTTAAGCCGGCGGTGGTTTGATCGTTGAGCTCGAGATCGATTATGTTCGACCAGCCCCATATCAGATTCTGCCCGGAAACGCTTCGGCCTATGAAGCGGATCGAGCCGTCGGTCGCCACGCCGTAGGTGCCCGTGGAGCAGGCCTTGACAAAGCCGTCCGTCGAGCGCATCTTGACCGTGTAGGGCTCGGGCGTATCGGTGGGTGCGGGCACGTCGGTGGGCGCGGGGGTTTCGGCTGCCTCGGTCCCGGGGACCTCGGTCGCCGCCTCGGTCGGCGCGGGAGTGAGCGTGTCGATCACCTCGGGCTCACGGTCGCCTCCCGGACATTTTACAAGCAGCAGTACCGCCGCGATCACCACGGCCAACAGGCCTATGGATCCGCCTATGATCAAAGGTTTTCTGTTCTTCATTGAGTCCATTACCCCCATTATCAGACATAACCGATGATATCATATCACATTTCAGCCAAAAAGGGAACACCAAGTTAGAGTTTCGGACAAAATATACACGGAACGCCGCGATCACGGGCATAATAAAGGAGCTCTTGGGAGAGCTCCGCGATGACAAAAGGAGTTTGATTTTTGTTATGCGAGTCGGTTATTCCTCTTCGCCTTCGGGCATTTCGCGCTTGCCGAGCACGCCGCCCAGGAGCGAGCCCAGAATGTTCGTGCCCGCATTGCCCGAGGACTGGCTGCTGTTCCCTCCGCCAAGCAGCGCGCCGAGCAGGGATGCGCCCGCGCTGCCGGAGGACTGGTTATTGCCGCCGCCCAGGAGCGAGCCCAGAAGCGAGCCCGCGCCGGAGGACTGATTGTTATTGTTGTTATTGCCGTTTCCGCCGCCGAGGAGGCTTGTAAGCAGATTGCCCGTTTCCTCCGCGCCCTTTTCAAGGAGCTGCACGGCGGCCTTTTTGGTGTCCTCATCCGCCTTGCGGTAAAGGGTCAAAAGGTTCTTTTCGGCCGCGGTGAGCCTGACGCCCGAGGACGAGGCCGTTTTGCCCGAGGAGGCGGGCTTGCTTGATGCGGGCTTGCTTGATGCGGGCTTCTTTGCCGAAGCGGGCTTTGATGACGTTCCCTTTGCCGCGTCGAGCAGGGATTTCTGCGTGACGCCCAGCGCCCCGGCTATCGCCTTGAGCTGCTCCTGCGTGAGCTCCTTTTCGCCGCGCTCGGCCTTGCCTATATCCGCCGCGGTCAGCCCCGGCACCTTGTTTGCAAGCTGCGCCTGAGTGAAGCCTTCCTTCGTTCTTGCTTCTTTTATGAGAGTTCCGACTTTCTTTGCTGCCATTTTATTCACCTCGATTCATATGACAATATTATATCATATCCGAAACGGATTTCAATCCATGCGCGTGATTTTTTCTTTGTTTTCACGAATATTATATTTGCCCGCGCCCCTGTTATTTTTCGCGGGCGGTGATATAATGTGGAAAAAAGCAGAACGGATGAACGATTTTAAATGGCACACGAAAGAACGATGCGCAAAACCGTGATGGATATGACAAGCGGCACCCCGTGGAAGCTGATACTGAGCTTTGCGGTGCCCGTATTTTTGAGTCAGCTTTTGCAGCAGCTTTACAACACGGCCGATTCGATCATAGTCGGCAATTTTCTGGGGACGGACGCGCTTGCGGCGGTATCGTCTTCGGGCAACCTCATATTCCTGATAACAAGCTTTTTCATAGGCGCCACGATGGGCGCGGGCATAGTGATCTCCAAATACTTCGGCGCGAAGGATCTGGACAAGGTTTCAAAGGCGGTGCACACCAATATCGCCCTGGGCCTGGCAAGCGGCGTGATACTGACCGCCGTGGGCGTGATATTCACCCCCACCTTTCTGAAATGGATGGATACCGACCCGGAGATAATGGACGAGGCGGTATCGTATTTCCGCTGGTATTTCGCGGGCGCGCTTGCGATAGTGCTTTACAACACCTTCAAATCCGTTATGAACGCGCTGGGCGACAGCCGCAGGCCGCTTTATTACCTGCTCTTCTCTTCGGTGCTGAATATCGCGCTCGACCTGCTTTTCGTGGGCGCACTGCGCTGGGGCGTGTGGTCGGCCGCGCTGGCTACAACCATCTCGCAGGCTGCCAGCGTGCTTTTGTGCCTTGTGCAGTTCACTCGCAAGGGCACCGTGTATCAGCTGCATTTGAAGAAGATACGCTTTGACGGGCCCATATTCCGCGAGATAGTGCGCTATGGCCTGCCCGCGGGCATACAGAATTCGGTGATAGGCCTTGCCAACGTGATCGTGCAGAAGAACATCAACTCGTTCCTTAAGATCGCCACCGCCGCCTACGGCTCCTATTCCAAGATAGAGGGCTTTGCGTTCCTGCCCATAAACTCGTTCACGATGGCGATCACCACCTTCGTCGGGCAGAACCTGGGCGCGGGCGAATACGAGCGCACGAAGAAGGGCTCGCGATTCGGCATAATCGCCGCCGTGATAATGGCCGAGCTGATAGGCCTTGCCATTTGGCTTGCGGCCCCCGCGCTGATAAGCCTTTTCGACAGCAATCCCGAGGTCGTCGCCCTGGGCGCTCAGCAGGCGCGCATAGAGGCTTTCTTCTATTGCCTGCTTGCCTTTTCTCACGCAGTTGCCGCCGTGTGCCGCGGCGCGGGCAAGGCGGTCGTGCCGATGGGCGTCATGCTTGCCGTGTGGTGCGTGTTCCGCATAACCTATATCGAGATCATGATGCATTTCGTGCACGAGATACGCTTTATCTATTGGGCTTACCCCATCACCTGGGGCATAAGCTCGGTGATATTCTTCCTTTACTACCGTTTCTCGGACTGGGTGCACGGGTTCGTGAAAAAATAGTTTTGGGGCTTGAATCCCGCGTTTTGCGGGTGTATAATTGTATTAACATTTCGGAAGGAGGTACCCCGGCTTGAAAATTGCCTGAACACATCCCTGTTTTCCCCTATGCCGCAGCTTTCACTGCGGATGATTTGATGTGTTTTAAGCGAGGTACCTTATGATCCAATTAAACAACGTTTCCATATACGTTACCGAAAGCGGGCGAGCGCTCGTCGACGGTATTTCATTTACCCTTAATCCCCGCGACCGCACCGTGATAATAGGCGAGGAGGGCAACGGAAAGTCCACGCTGCTTAAGCTTATCGCCGATCCCGCACTGATAGAGGATCACGCCGAATACACGGGCACGATATCACGCGGGCGCCACCGCATAGGCTATCTTGCGCAGGAGACGACCGCGGCGGAGCTTTCCATGCGCATACCCGAATACGTCGGCGCGGAAGCCGAGCCCTGGCTTTGCGAATCGATCTGCGCGCAGGTTGGGCTGGACCCGATGATAATACGCGAGGACCGCCCCCTTTCAACGCTTTCCGGCGGCGAGCGGGTGAAGCTGCGCATGGTGAAGCTGCTGATGGGCGAGCCCGATATGCTGCTGCTTGACGAGCCCACCAACGATATTGACCTTGAGACGCTGGAATGGCTTGAGGGCTTTATCGCCTCGTTCGACGGCGGGGTGCTTTTCGTTTCGCACGACGAGACGCTGATAGAGCGCACGGCCGATTCGGTGATACACATTGAGCATATCCATCACAAGAAGGTTGCCCGCCACACCGTTGCCCACGTTCCCTACCGCGAATACATGGAGCGGCGGGAGCGGGCTTTTGCGCATCAGGCGCAGGTGAGCGCCTTCGAGCACGGAGAGTTCCGCAAAAAGGAGGAGCGCTGGCGCGAGATCTATGAGAAGGTGGATTCCGCCCAAAGGAACCTCTCGCGGCAGGATCCCTCCACGGGAAGGCTGCTGAAAAAGAAGATGCACTCCGTGATGAGCCAGGGCCGAAGGCTGGACCGTGAGCGCGAGAGCCTTACCGAAGCGCCCATGAGCGAGTGGCAGATAGACATCGGTCTGCCGCCGGTGGAGCTGCCGCGGCGCAAGGAGATACTGCGCCTTTCGTGCGGGGGGCTTTTTTCGCCCGACGGGAACCGGCTGACGGCGGCCTTTGAGCTTTCCGTCGACGCGGCGGAGCATATCGCGATAATCGGCCGCAACGGAGCCGGCAAGACGACGCTTTTGCGCATGATAGAGGCCCGGCTTGCGGGGCGGCGCGACATACGCACGTTCTATATGCCGCAGAACTATTTCGACCTGCTGGAAGGATTCGATACGCCGATAGATTTCCTTGCCCCCACCGGCGAAAAGGATGCCGTGACCAGGGCGCGCACCTATCTTGGCAGCGTGCGCTTTACCAAGGACGAGGCCGAAAGCCGCATCACCGACCTTTCGGGCGGGCAGAAGGCCAAGCTGATGTTCGTGAAGATGGCGCTGGAGGGCTATAACGTGCTTCTTTTGGACGAGCCCACGCGCAATTTCTCGCCCGTTTCCAATCCCGTGATACGCGGCATACTCAAGGGATTCGGCGGCTGCATAATTGCCGTCACCCACGACCGCAAGTTCATAGCCGAGGCTGCGGACAGGGTGCTGAGGCTGACGGAAGAAGGACTTTTTGAAGTGTAAAAACTAAGTTTTTTTACGGGAGGGCTTGTTTATCGGGCCCTCTTGGTATATAATTTAACTGTGAGAGAATAACTTTGAAAGTGAGGATAAAGCCATGAAACGAACCCGTTCCGTTATGGGGCTGCTGCTGGCGCTTATGATGCTGCTTGGCTGCATGCCCGTCATCCACGCGGAGCCCGTGCGCGACGCTTCGCTTGACGCCGCCATGAACGCCAGCACCTCGACTTACACCTATACTGCGAGCATCTGCCGCGGGGGCTCGGCGGAGGCCGTTACCGAGGGGGGCTTCACCTATGCCGTGCTCTCCGCCGCCGATGATGAGCAGGGCGACAACACCACCTACGTACAAACCACCATAATTGCCGAAGCGGGCGACCAGCTTTCATTCCGGCACGCCTCCAATATCGATTACATGAACGAAGGCGGCGAGGTCAGCTTCGGCATATTCAACAGCTCCGGGACCTATACCGAGCTCTACTGCAACGAGGAAGAGGCCGGCGACGGCAGTTATGACGGCGAACACGTCTCCTCATGGGAAACGTTCCGGTACACCTTCACCGCAAGCGGAGCCTATACCGCCCGCTGGTCGATCGAGGCCTATGGCACCTCTTCGAGATTTGCCGTACAATACGTGCTGCTGACCCCGGATATGACTCTGGAACGCGCGGTCAACGCGCCCGGCTTCAGCATAGGCTGGAACAATGACGCCCAGCATCCATGGGAGCCTGCCTTCTACGGCGGCAGCGTCTGCATAAGGAGCGGAGCGATCTCTCACAGCCAATCCACTTCGCTCTCGACCAATCCCATAGTGCTTTTCGAGGGAGATACGTTCAGCACGATGATCTCCTCCAGCTGTGAAAACGGCTATGATATGCTCGACGTTTACGTTACCGAAATCACCGCGAGCGATCCGGAAGAGGAACACCAGGGCAATTTCTCCGGCGTCACTTCACCGGTCTGGAACAACAGCTTCGGATGGAGCGCCCCGCACGACGGCCTTTACAGCTTCCGCTTCGAGTACCACAAGGACAGCAGCGTATCGAGCGGGGACGACTGCGTTTACATCAAAAGCGCTCAGTTCGACAGGCCGGATCCCATCCATGCCCTTGCTCCCGGTTACGAATCCTATTTCGCTTTGGGTACCTCCGCCGAGGATTACACTTTCGTTCCCGCCTACTACAGCGATGAATTCATACTCGAATCCAACAACAAGGGCGTTCCCGTCAACGCCGAGATAACCATAAATTCCTACCTCACAACCGGCGACGGCGTAGCGCTTTGGTATTACGTCAGCTGTGAGAACGTTTATGATTATTTCGAGATCAAGGTCGACGGCAGCACGATGCTTGAAGAGACCGGCAGCTCCGGATGGAAGGATTTCAGCTATACCGCCGATACAACGGGCTTACACGAGTTCAAATTCATTTATCATAAGGATGAATCCGTTAACGGCGGCGAGGATTGCGTAAGGCTGATGCAGATGCGCTTCGTGCCCGATCAGCTCGACATCGCCCTGCGCGAGGAGGGGACCTACTACCGCTTCACGCGCGAGGCCGGCGCGGATAATCTCGAGCTGATCGAGGGCGAGGACCGCTACTACGCAAGGCTTTCCAAGCCGAGCTCCACCGCGCTCGTATCCCACACCACCTACATCAACGGGTTCGAGTACATCAAGTTCGATTACCGCGTCACGGGCGACGGCGCCAAGCTCACCTTCATTGCCTGGGACGGCATCGAGAACGAGTTCACCGACGATTATTCCGACGGGTGGCACACCTATTACTACCGCGTGCCCGAAAGCGGTACGGGCTACTTTGCGTGGTATTTCCAGATGGGTTCTTCCGGCGGCACTATCTGCCTTGACAACATCCACTTCGGCGGGCTGAACGTCCCCTTCGAGGAGGCGCTGAACGATCCCGAGACGGACGCGTATCCTTCGGAGTACTCGTATCAGAACTTCATCGGAAGGTACGATCCCAAGGAGCCCCGCGGGATCACGAAATACGTCTACGCCTGCCCCGAGGCCGGCCATACCGTGGCGCTCTCATGGACGGTGACCGCCCATGCCGGCGACAACTACAGGATGCTGTTCAAATTCTTCGATGAGGACGACCAGCCCAACGGCTCGCGCTTCGAGCTGTATCAGAACGGCGAGGAGATCCAAGAGTACGCCGATACCTGGATGTATGACGTCACCGGCGCGCTTCAGAAATGGATGGTGATAAACACCGTCTTCTACGAGGACGAGGAGGTCACCTTCAGCGTGGTCTTCTATTCGTATGCCGAGAGCGGCGGCGACGGCTTTGCCGTATCCATGCTGAAGCACACCCTGATCGGCGCGACGCTTGACGAGGCGCTGAACGTCGAGGGCGGCAATATCCATTTCAGCGGCCCCTGTGAGGGCGGCTTCGTGCCCGCCAGGGAGGAGGGCTCCGACCGCTTCTACGGCCGTCCCGAATTCCTTTTTTCCGACGAGTCGTTCGAAGCCTATTACAGCTTTGAAGCCGACGAGGATCTTTACGGCTGGCGGTTCCTTGATGAGGACGGCGATTCCTGCGGCTTTGCGTTCTCCGCAATACCCGAGGCAAGCGGCGTTTCCGCCCCCGACGGCTCAAGGGTGCTGCTCTCCGGATCCGCCTTCTCGGGCTCCGCGGCCGATCCCTTTGACACCGACAACTGGGCGATCTCGCCCACATTCAGCGTGCCCAATGGCAGTTCCACCAGCTATGTAAGCTTCCTTTACGCGGCGATAGGCGGCACGCAGCATCCCGAGGTGTTCGACGTGTGTGCGCTGCCCGACGGCGATATCGAAAAGGCCGAGACCCTCTTCACGTTCGAGACCACCCGGGACGGATGGGACAACGTGGCCCTTTCCCTTTACGAATACGAGGGAAAGACCATATCGATAGCGTTCCGCCACTACACCTCCACGGGCGCTTACGGCATATTGTTCGACAATTTCCGCATCATGTGCAAGGCTCCCGTTTATGCCGAGCTCAGCTTTACGCAGAACATACTTGTGGGCGACACGCTGGATTTCGACACGCGGGTGATCAGAACGGATTCGAACGAAATTTCCAACCCGATCCTTATGGTCATATATGAGGATGACAGCATCATCTACAACAGCGACAGCGCGAGCATGTATTCCTACTACGGCGAGGATTGGAAGTCCGAAACCATATGGGGCGTCACCCCCGGCGAGCACACCTATCGCGTCATGATGAGTGTGAGCAATCCCGATCTGGTTTTCAACTCGACCATACAGCTCGATGAGATCAAGATCGGCTGCCGCCTGCTTCTGGGCGACGTGGACGGCGACGGCACCGTGGTCTTCTCGGACGTGAGCCTGCTCGTTTCGTATCTGCTGAACGAGTGCGAGCTGAGCGAGGATTCGCTTGCCAGAGCCGACGTCAACCGCGACGGACTGGTGGATATCCTGGATGTTGCGGCAATATGCGATCGGATGACGAACGTTTGACGAATATCGAAAAGGGGCGCGGGTTTCGGCCTGCGCCCCTTTCATATTTTTCATATTTTTATTTATCCGTAAAGCTTGCCGAGTATCCGATTCACAAGGCGGTTTGGCAGCACCGCCGCCAGCACGCAGAAGAGGCGGTAGGAGAATCCACAGGAGCAAAGGGGCTTGGGGCTCCTTTTTTTCGATATGGAATAAGCCTTTTTCGCAAGCGTTGACGGCGCCATGCCGTTCTGCTCGTCATGCTCCATGCGGCCGACGGAGCGCTCGAGCGCGGGATAGACCTGCGCCCCCTCGAGCGATTTCTTTCTTGCCGCGGTGAAGCCCGTCTTCACGTCGCCGGGCATGAGCGCGCAGACCTTTATGCCGAAGGCGCGCACCTCGTTCTGAAGCGCCATAGTATAGCAGTTGATCGCCGCCTTGGACGCGGAATAATATGTCTGATACGGTATTGGCGTGACGGCCGCGACGGAGCTGATATTGATTATCATGCCGCCGCCCTGCGCGCGCATGACGGGCAGCACGGCCTTTGTCATATTGACCATGCCGAAGAAATTGACGTTGAACTGGCTTTTCGCGTCCTCAAGCTGAGTGAACTCGACGGCGCCCGATATGCCGAAGCCCGCGTTGTTTATAAGCACGTCTATGCGCCCCTCGCGGGAGACGACCTCGTCCACGGCATTCTTTGCGGCCTCGGGATCGGTCACGTCCACCGGGATGAAGCGCGCGCCCTCGGGCAGGGGCTTTTCGCGCCGGGCCGCGGCCCAGACCTTGTCGCCCTCGGCCGTGAATTTTTCGGCCATGGCCAGGCCGATGCCGCCGGTGGCCCCTGTGATCAAAACGATACGATCCATATTGCACCTCAAAACAAGGGCCGTCCTGCGGACGACCCGTGATCTTTATTCCTTGATTGTCTTTTCGATGATATCCAGCGCCTCGTCAAGCAGCGCCTCGGTGTGGGTGGCCATATAGCTTGTGCGCAGCAGGCACTCGTCCGCGGGGGTGGCGGGAGGAAGCACGGGATTGACGTAAACGCCGTTGTCGTAAAGCTCCTTCGCCTTTCTGAGGGTGTTTTCGGGGCTGTAGGTATAGATGGGGATGATGGGCGTGATGCTGTCGCGTATGGCGATGCCGCGGGCGCGCAGGCCTTCGCGCATGTGCTGTGCGAGCGCCATGAGACGCTTGGGCAGCTCGGGCTGCTCCTTCATGATATGGAGCGCTTCGATCGCCGTGGCGCAGGACGCGGGAGGTATGGACGCGCAGAATATGAAGGGCCTGGAGCAGTGACGCACCCAGTCGATCACGCGGTAATCGCCCGCAACGTAGCCGCCGATGGAGGCAAGGCTTTTTGAGAAGGTGCCCATTATAAGATCCACCTGATCGGTCAGCCCGAAATAATCGGCGGTGCCGCGGCCGTTTTCGCCCAGCACGCCCAGGC
Organism: Clostridia bacterium; assembly: GCA_017541305.1. Lineage (GTDB taxonomy): Bacteria > Bacillota > Clostridia > Christensenellales > CAG-138 > UBA3857. The sequence continues at coordinate 35,519 of JAFXZJ010000062.1, forward strand.
CGTGAGCATCGTCCACCATTACCCTTGCGCCGTATTTATGCGCAAGATCGACTATCTCGGGCAGCTTTGCGATATCGCCGCTCATGGAGAAAACGCCGTCGGTGATGATGAGCTTGCCCGCGTTTTCGGGCACGCGCATAAGCTGTGCTTCGAGATCCTCCATATCGGAATGGCGGTATCTTAACATCTTGCCGTAGGAAAGCTTGCAGCCGTCATAGATGGAGGCATGATTTTCCTTATCGCAGATCATGTAATCGTTCCTGCCGACTATGGCGGAGATTATGCCCAGATTGGATTGGAAGCCCGTGGAGAGGGTCATTACCGATTCCTTGTGAACGAATTCCGCAAGCTCCTCCTCGAGCTGAACGTGGAGCTCGAGAGTGCCGTTCAAAAAGCGGGAGCCGGAGCAGCCGCTGCCGTATTTTTCGAGAGCGGCAACGCCCGCCGCGATCACCCTGGGATTGGTGGTGAGGCCCAGGTAATTGTTGGAGCCGAGCATTATGCGGCGCTTGCCCTCCATTATGACCTCGACGTCCTGCTTGGATTCGAGCTCGTGGAAATAGGGATAGATGCCCGCCGCGCGGCTTGTGGCGACCAGTTCGTTATAACACTTGTCAAATAAGTCCATATGATGCCCTTTCAGGTGTATAAATCATTAACCATATTATTTTATCAGAAAGATATATCTCCGTCAATATTTTTATCGGAATTCGTGAAAAAAAGTTAAGCGGCGCTTGTAACCGCCCTCAAGGGATGGTAAAATCATACGGGGGCGAACCCCTAATAATCCGAAAGGTCACTTTTGAAATATGATGATCTCCGGCCTGCAAAAGCTCACCCTGCTCGACTTTCCCGGCAGGATGGCGTGCACCGTTTTTCTGCCCGGCTGCGACCTGCGCTGCCCGTTCTGCCACAACAGCGAGCTGTGGGGCGGCGGCGCGCCCCTGATGGACGACGGCGGGCTGCTGCGCTTTCTTGAAACGCGCCGCGGCATGCTTGACGGCGTTGCCTTTACCGGCGGCGAAGCGCTCCTCTCCCCCGGCCTGCCCGAGCTTATGCGCCGCGTGCGCGCGCTGGGCTACGCGATAAAGCTGGATACCAACGGCACCCACCCGGAGCTGCTTGAAAGCCTTATCGGCGAGGGCCTTTTAGACTATGCCGCGATGGATATAAAGAACGACCGCGAGCGCTATCCCCTGACCTGCGGCATGGAAGGCATGGATATGGGCGGCATTGAAAAAAGCATCGCCCTGCTTATGGAGGGGCGCATACCGTATGAATTCCGCACGACCGTGGTGAAGCCCTTTCACGACGAGACTTCCTTTGTGCACATTGCCGAAATGATCGACGGAGCGGAGAATTATTACCTGCAGCCCTTCGTCGACCGCGATACCGTGCTGTATAAGGGCTTTGAAGCGCCGACGGCGGAGGAGATGAAAAGATTCCTCGATATAGTGAAGCCGCACGTGAAGCACGCGGAGATAAGAGGCATGGAATAAGATGACAAGCGACAAAGGGGATCCTTCCCTTTGTCATCAGGGAGCGACCGATGAACACCGAAAAACTATTGAGTCTTATACTTGACACCGGGGCGGCGATGATAAGGAGCGGGGCGGAAACGCACCGCACCGAGGACAGCCTTTACCGCCTGTGCGCGGCATACGGCCTGACCGACTGCAACATATGGGTGGTGCCGAGCAACATACAGGCGACCGTGACCGATCCCGCCGGCAGCATAATCACGCAGGTGCGCCACGTGCGCGGGACGGACACCGATTTCGACCGCCTGCACAGGCTAAACTCGCTCTGCCGAAAGGCGTGCGCCGAAAAGCCCCGTGAGGATGAGTTCGGGCGGCTTTTGGCCGAGGCGCAGAATACAAAGCGTTCGCCCATCATACCCTATCTTGCGGGGCTGCTTGCGGGCGTGGGCTTTGGCGTGTTCTTCAACTGCGGTATAGCGGACGCGGCCGTTGCCGCGCTGACCTCCATACTGATCACGCTGATGTGGCGCGCGCTGAGCCGCAGGGAATCGAATCCGCTGATAGTCAATTTCCTCATATCCTTTGTGGCGGAGCTGTTCATACTCCTTTGCGTGCACCTGGGCTTCGGACAGCACACGGGCTATATCAGCGTGGGCGTGGCGATGCTTTTGATAAGCGCGCTGAGCACCACTAACGGCGTGCGCGACCTTGTGCATCTTGACACCATTTCGGGCGTGACGAACATCACCCTTTCGCTCACCGGCGCGGTGGGCATTGCGCTGGGCATCGCGCTCCCCCTGCTCATACTCCCCGGCTGGGGCACCGGCGAAGGCCCCGCCCTGTGCGGCAGCGTTGCGATCGGCCTTGCCTCGGCAACGGTCGGCTGCATCGGCTTTGCGCTGTGGTTCGGAGTGGCGGGTATACGCCATATCGCCATCTGCGCGGTCGGCGCGCTGATCACCTGGGGCGTTTATCTGATCGCCGCGCGCTTTATCGAGGGCGCGTTCTTCCCCACCCTGATAGGCGCGCTCGTATGCTCGGCATATGCCGAGATCGCCGCAAGGCTGATCAAGGCTCCGGCGACCATATTCCGCACGATATCCGTGTTCCCGCTGATACCCGGCTCCACGCTTTACCACACCATGTACGGCGTCGTCACGAGCGACAGTGCGCTTGCCTCGCAGAAGGGGCTGGAGCTGGTGCTGGTATGCTTCGGCATAGTGCTGGGCTTTATGGCGGTGGAGGCGGCGGTCAAATTCTTCAGAAAAAGAGCTTGATCGAGCAAATAAAAGGGGCCGATCCGCACCGGGTCGGCCCTGTTTCGTTATGATCCGTTATTCCGGCATGCTTGCGGGATCGGCGCGCTCGATCACGATCTTGCTGCTCGTGTCAGCATCTTTTCAAAACATTTTCATTGCGCCGCTCTTGTATGAAACAATTTGTTTGACCACAACATATTGTGTTTGCTAATTATATATACTCCCGTATTTGTGCTTGTTTTTTCAGCCGGCGCGGGAATTTGTTTGCAATGTTAACACAACATCTTGTGGTTAAGGTCAATATATAGCACACTATATTGAAAAAAGCTGTTGACACGCCCGATCGGCTTTGATATAATGGAAAGGAAGGCTGAATTTCCATGCCGAAATCAAATCACTTGGGGGTTTTTATCATATGTACCGTGTTGTAAAGCGCGACGGCAAGATCGCCGAATTCGATATAAGGAAGATCAGCGCCGCACTGACCAAGGCGTTCGAGGCCTGCAAAAAGCAGTATCATCCCAGCATAATCGACATGCTGGCGCTGAGGGTCTGCGCCGATTTCGAGGACAAGATCAAGAACGATCAGATCGCCGTTGAGGACATTCAGGACAGCGCCGAAAAGGTGCTTTCCGAGGCCGGCTATGCGGACGTGGCGAAGAGCTACATACTTTACCGCAAGCAGCGCGAGAAGATCCGCAACGTGGGCTCCACCCTGCTCGACTATAAGGATCTTGTGGACAATTACCTCAAGATCAACGACTGGCGCGTGAAGGAAAATTCCACCGTCACCTATTCCGTGGGCGGACTCATCCTTTCCAATTCCGGCGCCATCACCGCCAACTACTGGCTGAGCGAGGTCTATGATAAGGAAGTCGCCGAAGCGCACCGCTCCTGCGATCTGCATCTGCACGATCTTTCAATGCTCACCGGCTACTGCGCGGGCTGGAGCTTAAAGCAGCTCATCCGCGAGGGCCTTGGCGGCGTGCCCGGCAAGATCACCTCCTCTCCCGCTTCGCATCTTTCCACGCTTTGCAACCAGATGGTCAATTTCCTGGGCATCATGCAGAACGAATGGGCCGGCGCGCAGGCGTTCTCCTCGTTCGACACCTATCTCGCTCCCTTCGTAAAGGTCGACAACCTTTCTCAGAAGGAAGTGAAGCAGTGCATACAGAGCTTCGTTTACGGCGTGAACACCCCCAGCCGCTGGGGCACGCAGGCGCCCTTCTCCAATATCACCCTTGACTGGGTTTGCCCCAAGGATATGGAGAATCTGCCCGCTATCGTCGGCGGTAAGGACATGGACTTCACCTATGGCGAATGCAAAAAGGAGATGGACATGGTCAACAAGGCGTTCATCGAGATCATGATCGAGGGCGACGCCAACGGCCGCGGCTTCCAGTATCCCATACCCACCTATTCCATCACCCGCGATTTCGACTGGTCGGAGACCGAGAACAACAAGCTGCTCTTTGAGATGAGCGCCAAATACGGCACCCCCTATTTCTCCAACTATATCAATTCCGATATGGAGCCTTCCGACGTGCGCTCGATGTGCTGCAGGCTGCGTCTTGACCTGCGCGAGCTGCGCAAGAAATCCGGCGGCTTCTTCGGCTCCGGCGAATCCACCGGCTCCGTGGGCGTCGTCACCATCAATATGCCCCGCATCGCCTATCTTGCCAAGGACGAGAAGGATTTCTATGCCCGTCTCGATCACCTGATGGACGTTGCCGCCCGCAGCTTGAAGACCAAGCGCACCGTCATCACCAAGCTGCTCGACGCAGGCCTCTATCCCTACACCAAGCGTTACCTGGGCACCTTTGCCAACCACTTCTCCACCATAGGCCTTATCGGCATGAACGAAGTGGGCCTTAACGCCAACTGGCTGCGCAAGGATCTCACCCATCCCGAAACTCAGCAGTTCGTGCAGGAAGTGCTCAACCACATGCGCGAGCGCCTTTCGGATTATCAGGAGGAATACGGCGATCTTTACAACCTGGAGGCCACCCCGGCGGAGAGCACCACTTATCGCTTTGCCAAGCACGATAAGGAGCAGTTCCCCGATATCATCACCGCGAACGAGAACGGCACCCCCTATTACACCAACTCCTCGCATCTGCCCGTGGGCTACACCGAGGACATCTTCTCGGCGCTCGATATCCAGGATAATCTGCAGACCCTTTACACCTCGGGCACGGTGTTCCACGCGTTCCTCGGCGAAAAGCTGCCCGACTGGAAGGCCTGCGCAAACCTTGTGCGCAAGATCGCCGAGAACTATCGCCTGCCCTATTACACCATGAGCCCCACCTATTCCGTGTGCGCGGATCACGGCTATATCAAGGGCGAGCACTTCATCTGCCCCGAGTGCGGCCGCAAGACCGAGGTCTATTCCCGCATCACCGGCTATTACCGCCCCGTGCAGAATTGGAACGACGGCAAGACGCAGGAATTCAAGGATCGTCAGACCTATGTGATAGATCGCTCCGTGCTGAAGCACAACGGCCCCATGCAGGATGAATGCGCCTGCACATATAAGGTCGTTTCCGCCCCCGAGCAGCTTGACGCGCGCCCCATGCTCTTTGTATCCGAGACCTGCCCCAACTGCGCAATGGCCGAATCCGTGCTGAACAAGGCCGGCGTGGAATATGACGAGCTTATGGCTTCGCAGCATCTGGATATGATCAATAAATACGGCGTCAATCAGGCGCCCACGCTGGTGATCGACCGCGGCGGCGCCGTCGAGACCTATAAGGGTGTGTCCGAGATAATCGGCTGGTGCCGCAAATAAAATGATAAAGCGAAAGAGCCGGGCGACCGGCTCTTTTTTTAGACCCCCCGCCGGGCGGGAGCGCGACTCGGGCCCTGCGGGGAAAGGATATGAATTGGCTTTGTGATATTCCGTATCCTAAAGCACCGGCTTCAGTGTCTCGGCAGCTGTCCGTTGGGCAGCGGCGTGGTGCTATACAGTTCGTTTGACAATACCGCCCTTGGCTCCATGGGGCTACCGTCTATCGCGGAGAAATACACCTGTTGTTCCTTGAGCTCATTCATATCATCACTCTGCGTGAACTCTATCTCCCACATCGGCATATAGATCCCCGAATCCGGCCTGTCCTTGTAACAGGTCAAGCCATAAACGAGCTGAATTGCCGAAACGCTTATTACGCGGTCGCTGCCTCCTTTCTCCGTTCCCTTATAACCGAATCTGTGACCCAAGTGAGCTGTCATCCTCTCGATAAGGCTGTCGAAATCAATGAACGGCACATCGTTTTCCATCTCGTCAACGATTTCTGTGAGCCCCTTACACACAACTGATACTACCCCTTCCCTGCCGACAATTATCCTTATCGTTTCTATTCCTTCCCATGGCGCGCCTACAGAAGAGTCCATGCTTTTATCCTCCGTAAAGCCATGAAACATTGCCTTTCTTTCATCGATAGTCATAGTATTTCCAAATGCCCTGCCGTAATCAAGCATCCAATAACTGCCTGCCCATTCATTGGTATTGATCATGATACCCGCCATTTCATCTGCTGCAATAATAGAATAGCCGGTAAATCCCATAGCCGTTAAGAGATCATCGGCCTGCTGTTTGGCTTCTTGTTGAGATATTTTGATTTCTTCGACAAGATCGAGTTCCCTTTGGGTTATGTTCCATTTATAATATGTCCATAAATACGGACTGCTGTTGTATGCAATCGCGTTTATACCGTTGATAAGCAGATAACCGATCGTTCCGTCCGGTCTTTCCAGATAATAAGAATCATTGACACTCATCGGTGCATCCGGATTTGCAGGTTTCTTATCCGGTTTATCCGGAGCTTTCTTGAATGCATCCTGAAAATATCTGATTATATTATCATCGATCTCTACCACAGAATCAGCTTGTCCATGATAGTTCACAGCCGCGTCCAATTGCACCTTTATATCGTCCTTAGTAGGTTCCCACTCATAGTAAGCTGTGGACCCTGGGCAAAGCAGAGTAATAAAGCGTTTCATCAAGTCGGTATCACTCAACAGATCCCTCTTTTGCACCTCATAGACCGGAAAAACACCATCCTTGTCAAACAGGACTTCCGCATCGATCTCCACGGATACCTGAGAAGAATACGCCTGCCTGTCGAGCTTGTAATGCTCGGGAATACTCGCACGCGTCTCATAGTAATAAACCACGGGAGCCTCGGTCGAACCGGGTTCCGCGGGCTTTGGCGTGTTCCTTTTGCCCATACCCGCCTGATCGGCCTCGCCCTGATTGATTATTATGTCGTGATCCGGCGTGGGTTGGCAGGCGCAGAGAAAGAGCGTCAATATGCAAAGCGACAAAGCAAGTATCCGTTTCATTTGTTCAAGCTCCTTTTATAGATTTTTTATCATCATAATCATTTATTATTTATTGATAAGCAACTAGTTATTTACTCTTGTCAAGTTTGTACAAAACCGGTGACACAGGAATCATTTCTGTGTCACCTGCATTAATTCGATAAATGGTATTCTCAATTTGCTTGTAATTACTTACTTAAAAATAGATTGTACCTGAAAAATAGGATTCAACTGCTGTATTTGAGCTAGGAATACTTGCCTTCATTACGATAGTACGTCCAACTTTTACGTAATCAGTATTGTGATCATAAAAGATGTTATACAAAGCGCCACAGTTTACTGTCTGCGGATAGACAAGTAATTTGTGTCCATTCCAGTATGGCCGGAAAGAAATGTGGCTCTGATTACCAAGCCAAACCGCGGTTATATCTGCAACGCACTTTTGCACATATGTGCAGCTCTTTTGGCAGATTTCCTGTGAGTTTCCTCCGTGAACAGCAGCATAATTAAATACCGCAGGATTCGTCGGTCCGTCTGCAAACGCGGTCGAGACCGAAACAAGCATGATCATTACGGCCAAGACAGTACAAAGCAACTTTTTCATAGTTAATCCTCCTGATAGCACTATATTTGTTCGATTTGGGTTTTGGACTTGTCCTTTGGTTTCATCCCCCGAAGGTTTCCCCTTCGCGAAAGTTCAGTCGAGTGAGTTCTGATAACGGCTTGGATCGTCTTGTCGGTCCGCCTCCTTCCAAACCCGTATCATCCCGCCCGATCGGCCGTCCTGTGGGAGATTATTTTCCCCTCTACTTATATAGACAACTTTTTTGGCAGAATATTACAGGTTTTTAAAAATATATTTTTCAAAACGGGTCTTAAACCCGATTTTGAGCGTTTTTTAGCCTCAATGGCAGTTGATCACGCTCGACGTGACCGTCATGCTCTGCGTCTCGCCTATTGCCCGCTTTGCGAATAACGTCACCTTTACGCGGTACAGCGCGCCGCTGTAAAGTCCGGTGAAAGTGTGAGAATAACCAAATGTTTGCGTTGTATAGGAATACTGATTTGTAATCTCGGCGTCCGTTACCCATACATTCCCATCCCATCTTTGGACCTTCAAGCTTGAAAAACCGAGTTTCTCCATAGTTTCGTATGTATCCACGTCAAGCTCGACCTTTATCTTTTCGTTCCCTGTACTTCTCACTCTTAAATCTACAGATTCTATGAAGTCATAGTTGATTCGAGTGCCGATATGATTTTCAATTGAATACTCATCGGTATCGTAAACCATCGAAGACGTGTCGCCTTCCGCATATGCCATACCAATCGACAATAAGCTCAGGGAAAGAGCAATAATCAAACATAAACACTTTTTCATATTAACTCACCTTCTTTTATTGATTATTTCCCGAAAGCAAAGATGCGACAATTGATTCAAGTTCATTCATTTCCACTTCTCCGAAAACCAGATAGCTCTCATTCTCGATTTCCGCGGTTATATAGTTCCAAGGCTTGGCATATATAAGCGAACATTCGATTCCGAGTATTACCTTGCTGTCATATCTTGATGCGCCTTTGATGATCAGTGTGCGAGAACTGTATTCCGGGTCTATAGCGTCTGAGTAATAATGCGATTTGATTCGTATTTCTTTTCCGTTTATGCGATAAACAGCCGCGATCAACATTCCGTCAATATCGATATTACCTGACGCTTCCACGAATTCCAACCCCAATTCTTCACCGGGCAAGCGTATCATATTTCCCACGCGGGCTTTGAATTCTTCTTCGGAAGTAAATCTGACGCGCTCGGAAGGGATGCTTGAAACGACCGGCTTATTAGAGGGATCCGCCGTGATCTCCGGCGCGTCCTCGTGCTGATCGAGCCCGGCGGAATAATCGAGGCGGAGGGTGGAGCCCGTCCAACTGACGAAGGGCATGACCACCCGCACGCCGGCGGCCTCGGCGGTCGCGGTAGATATGAACAGCGCGAGCACCGCCGCGGCGGCGACGGAGGCGGCGCGGGAAAGGAAGCGCGGCAAAGTGCGGCGCGGCTTTTTCGGCGCCCTGTCGGTAAGGTTGGGCCGGCACTCCCATATCAACTCCTCGTCGATCTCTCCGAGAAGCTTTGCGAATTCGATGTCTGTCATATTGAATAACCCTCACTTTCCAAATAATTTCTCAGTTGTCTGCGCAGCTTCATCAGCACGTTCCTCACCGAGCCGACGCTTCTGCCCTCATCCTCGGCAAGCTCGCCGTCGCTCATGAAATAGAAGTATTTCTTGATAAAAACGCGGCGCTTCCAATCGGGCAGGCCCATAAGGAACCGATCGATCAGCTCCATCAGCTCCTTATTGAGCAGCTCCTTTTCGGGCAGGCCCTTGTCGGAGGCGACGTCGCCCAGCTGCGAAAGGGCGACCTCAACACACCCTCCCCCCCGCTTCATTGCGCGAAGCTCATGATAGCGGTTGAGAGCGATATTGCGGGTGAGCCTTAACGCATACCCGGCCATATTCAAAGGTTCGTTGGGCGGTATGGTTTCCCACATGCGGAGCAGGGCGTCGTTCACGCATTCCTGCGCGAAGTGCTTGTCCCCGAGTATGTTCTCCGCCAGCTTCAGGCAGAACTCGCCGTACAGCCGTTCGGCCTCGGCGACGGCGGATTCTTCCCTTCGCAGGAACATGCCGAAAAGTTCCTTGTCGTCCATATTCACCTCGTTGAAGGTCCCTTCACTTATAATGACAGATTTTGGAGGCAAAAATCACCGCTTTTTTAAAATATATTTTTTCAGACGCGTTTTTTCGCCCTTTTTGGGTATAGAATAGGCGGGTAAGGCAGTGTGCGGGGCCCCGGCCCCGGGAAAGGAAGCAAGCATGGCGGAATGGATAAGCGCGAATTGGGCGACGATCGCCGCGCTGGTATTCGTTGCGGCGCTGATCGGGATCGCGGTTTTCAGCATTATACGCAATAAAAGGAAGGGGCGCACCTCGTGCGGCTGCGGCTGCTCGGCCTGCCCCATGGCGGGGGAATGCAGCGGCAAAAAGAAGAAGGCCTGACCGCCCAAATATACTTTATTTTGGGGTTGACAAAACCCGCCCCCTGCACTATAATACTTAAGCATTAAGTGCGCCCTTGGCTCAGCTGGATAGAGCGTTTGGCTACGGACCAGAAGGTCGGGGGTTCGAATCCCTCAGGGCGCGCCAAGCAAAAACGGACCGCATCGCGGTCCGTTTTTGTTTGGCATATTTTCGCCCTGAGGGATCGAACCCCGAAAGGGCGAAAAGCGTTAAGAAAAAGACCCGGTGGGTCTTTTTCAGCTTTTCGCCGCGGCGGACAGCGGATGCGCCGCCGCGGAAGGGAGTAATTGATACACGCAGCACCGAGGGGAAGTCAAGCCGTGCCCTGAGGGATCGAACCCCGAAAGGGCGGACGCCGTTAAGAAAAAGCCAACTGCTTGGCTTTTTCAGGCGGACGCCGCGGAGGAAAGCGCATGCGCCTCCGCGGAGAATCCCTCAGGGCGCCTCCTATCGATTCGAACCCCGAAAGGGCGAAAAGCGTTAAGAAAAAGACCCGGTGGGTCTTTTTCAGCTTTTCGCCGCGGCAGGCGCGGACGCGGCTGCCGAAGAGCTGCTTGAAGGTATCGACCGTGAAGACCTTCTCCGTGAGCAAACGGAGGTGTACGATCATATCGCCGAGGTCAACCGTGAGCTGAGGAGCCTGCGCTCCGAGCTTACCATTATCAGGAACCTTCGCAGGGATATTCCTCATATCGCAAATGAGCTCAATGTGGGTTTAGCAAGGAATAACGCCAAGGAACCCCGTGAGCGGAACAACACAGAGCAACAAAGATGAACCTTATATTTGAAAACTCGTCTAAATCTGCTGTTGTATTTTACGAAAGATTATGGTACAATAATTACAGCGTAATGAAAGGAGCTATGACCATGCCCAATATTAAGCCTGTATCCGATCTCAGGAACTATAACGAAGTCTTGAAAGATATCTCTGTCGGCGAACCAGTCTTTCTTACAAAAAACGGCAGAGGAAGATATGCTATTGTCGATATGGCCGAGTATGAAAAGACCAGAGCAGTTATAAAGCTGATGAGTGAGCTTGCCAAGGGTGAACGAAGCGGCAACGAAAACGGATGGATAGACATTGAGGACGTCGAAAAGGAGCTTGGGATCTCCAATGGCTGAAATCAAGTTTTCTCCGGAGGCGCTCTCCGATCTCAAGCACATCAAAAGCTATATTGCAGAAGAACTCCTGAATGAGCAGGCTGCCGATAATACCGTGGCCGATATTATCAAGCGCATCAGAACGCTTTCGGATTTCCCGCAGTCGGGTGCGCCGCTCTCGTCCGTAATATCCATTGAAACCAACTACAGGTTCATCGTATGTAACAATTATACCGCTTTCTATCGGTATGAGAACGGGTCCGTCTATATAGCCCGTGTTCTGTACGGACGCAGAGACTTCATGCGGATACTGTTTGAAGAGAAATAACATCATTATTCATGAGCACGCCTTAAAGCAACGGCTTTGGGGCGTGCTTTCATGATTTTAATGTCCTCCTGATGTGTTTTCGGCGTAACTGGCAGGTCACGCTTGTACTATAACACATCAGGAGTTTTTTGTAACTGCCTCAACGGTAAACCTTTACGGAACCCCGCCGCTATGGCGGGGTTTTCGAGATACAAGAAAAGAGCCGCTGAAAAACGGCTCTATCCGGAGTTATGGTTATTGTCAGTTGGTTCCGGTCAGCGCGACACCGTTGACGTACAGCGTATAACCGTTTGAGATCACGCTCGAGGCGTCGCCGTTGAACTCAGTCACGTAGCTGTCGCCGGTCAGCGTCCACGTGCTGGTGGCGTCGAGGGTAACGGAGACGGTGCCGGCCTCGGCGGAAACCGTCGTTCCCGCGGCATTGGTGATGCTGCCGTCTATGCTGCCTTCAAAAGCGGAGCCGTTCGTCAGGCTCAGCGTCAGCTTTGAATTGCTGCCGACCTTTATCGCGCCATGAAGCTGCTGTGCAATGGCGTTCAGCGTCGCCTCATTGCTGCCGCCGCTCCATCCGTCGTCGCAAACGGAAAGGAGGATGTTATCAGCGTCCTCGCTGGTGATCGTGACGCCGGTAAGCGTGATGACCGCATTGGTGTTGGTCACGTGGAAGACGTGCCCGTTCCTGCTCGTAAGGCTGCCGTCCGTCATGGTGAAAAAGCTGGTGCCGCTGTCGGCGTCGCCGGACATGGACTGGTAGATCATGATGGCGTCCAGGAATGTGGCGTTGCCGTTGCACTTGGTATTGTTGGCGGTCAGGTCGCAGTTCGTCAGCTCGATGGAGTTCAGGCCTTCAATACAGACGCCCTCGGAAAGGTTTGAGATCAGCGTTGCATTGGCCGCATGTATCTCCGCAGTTGAGTAGATCGCGGGCGAACCAAGACCGTTGGAGGTATAGGTGCCGCCGTCCGCATAAACCGTTCCGCCGCCTCTGTCGGTGCGGATCGGCGCGGAGGACTGTCCGCTCGTGGTAACTATCAGATTGTATGCCTTCGTAACGCCTCCGCCGGTCGTCATTATACCGCCGGAGCCGGAGCCGGAAGTGGTGATGGTCACGCCCGTGATCACGACCGTAGTGCCGTCCCCCGACGCACCGTTCTGCCCGCCGTTGCCGCCGTAGCAGAATACGCCGTTAGCTCCGGCGGCGTCGGAAGTGACCGTGCCGCCCGTGATGGTCGTTGTCGAGCCTCCCATGACGAGAAGCGAGGCATTCTGACCGTAGAAATTGCAGTTGTCGCCGCCATCAGAGTCTCCTGATTTAGTGACCGTAACGTTGTTAAAAGATACCGCCTCAGAAGTGTTTATCAGCAGAGCGCTCTCGTCCGCGGTCGAGGAGGAATACGTCTTCCCGTCCTCGGAGGCCGCTGAGGTTATCTCGATCGCTCCGGCATACACCACAGATGAGGCGTTGCCTCCGGGAGGATTGCCGCCGGGGCCTCCGGGTCCGTCAGGAGGAGCTCCGGGAGGATTGCCGCCGGGACCTCCGGGTCCGTCAGGAGGAGCTCCGGGAGGCGTGCCGTCGGGGGGATTGCCGCCGGGGCCGCCCTATGCAGACTGTGTGCTTTGGGCGTCGCTGTCCGAGCTGCCTGTGCTCCCGCAAGCCACAAGAGAAAGGATCAATAAGAGTGAAAGCATGATCGCTATGATCTTTTTCAATGGATGTTTACTCTCCTTTTCATAGTTTTTTATAGTATAACATTCATGGAAAAGCGCATCAACGCAGTTATGTGGCAATAGAATGTCTTTTTCAGCATAAAGTGCTCTTACTTAAGTCAGATCCCCTCCGGTATCACCTCGTCGATGAAATGATCCCTTTTTGGCTTCGATATCCAGTTGTACTGCTTATCGCACTCCCACAGATCGAGCAGCGGCCCGAACGGCATCGCCCGGACCTCATCCTGTGAAAGATGAAGCCGGGCAAGACCGTAATACAAAGGCAGGCGCTTTATATGCGCCTGCCGAGGAAGGGAGCAGATACTAAGCTCAACAGCGAGGGGAAGCCAACTATGCGCCCTGAGGGATCGAACCCCTCCGGCCGTGCGGCCAAGTCCTTCCCTTCACGGGCTCCGGCAGGATCATCTCTGAGAAACGGTGAACAGCGAATAGAAGTAGCCCTTTCGATCCATGAGTTCTTTGAAGGTGCCCTGTTCCGAGACCGCGCCGTTTTTCAGCGCGAACAGGCGGTCGGCGCGGCGGAGTATGTTTTCGTCCAGGTCGTGGGTGACTATGACGCGGGTGTAGCCGTCCAGCTTGAGTATCGCGTCGAGCACCTCGAACGAGGTCTCCGCGTCCAGGGACGCCGTGGCCTCGTCCACGAAGAGCACGGGGGTCTTGCGCAGAAGCGCACGGGCGATGGAGATGCGCTGACGTTCGCCGCCGGACAGGCCGGAACCGTTTTCGCCGCAGAGATAATCGGCGCCCTTTTCGTCGATGAGCTTTTTAAGGCCCGAAAGCCGCACGGCGCGGTCGATTTCCTCCTCGGGGAATTCCGAGAACATGGTGATGTTATTACGGATGGTGCTGTTGAACACGAACACGTTCTGCTGAATTATGGACACGAGATCGTAGAGCGAGTCGGCGGAAACGGTTTTGAGCTCGTTTCCGTCATAGAGTATCTCGCCCCGATAATCCTTTGAGGAAGCCATCAAAAGATTCAGTATGGTCGATTTGCCGCTGCCCGAGCCGCCCACGAGCGCATAGCAGCCGCCGGAACGCATTTCCATATCCACGCCGCGCAGCACGGGCTTTCCTTCTTCATACTCGAACGCAAGATCCCTGATCGAGATCCCCTCGTCGAGTCTGGGCGGGATACGCCCGCCCTCGTCGGAAACGTTTTTGTTAAGCGCCTGCGCCAGCTTGTCGATAAGGCTGTGAGAGGATTTCATGCCGGCGAAGAACGCGGGGAACGCCTGGATGGGCCCAAGCACGTAATTCAGAAGCTGAACGAACACGATGGCGGTGCCCGCCGTGATCCCTCTGCCGGAGAGCGCCAGCGCGGCGGCCACAAAGAACACGCCGAACTGCAGTATCGCTCCCGCAATGCCCGAGGAATAGTTTACCATTACGTTCACCTTGGCGCGCTTTTTCGAGGCGTCCGCCACGGCGTCGTTGCTGTCATCGTGCAGTTTGGCAATGTTTTTCTCCGCCTTGAAGCTCTTGATCACGGAGAAGCCCGTGAGCGCGTCCTTAAGCATGCCGGTATAGCTTTCCTTTTTATCGGAGACGTTCTTTTCCGCCGCCGCCGCCTTGTTTCCCAGAACGATGGAGACGATTATGGGCAGCAGGGAGAAGCCGATCGCGATAAGCGTCAAAAGCGGGCTGCACCATATCATCATACCCAGCGCGCCAACAAAGGTGACGCCGACCTGTATAGTGCTCTGCAGCTTCCCGATAAAGTCGGTTTCGATGGTGTTCACGTCGTTGGACAGCGCGGAGATATAGAGCGAGCTGTTCTCGCCGGAGAAGGCCTGAATGCCCTTATCCATGAGCCGATCGAAAACGTATTCCCGATACTGCTTCATCGCCTTTGCGCGGAACTCGGAAAGGAACGTCCTGTCCAATAACCATCCCAGAATGAACAGCGCAAACGCGCCTCCCGTGACGATGAGGAGCGTGCCGAAGCCGTAGGGGCATTCCCCGGAGATCAGGTCGGCGACCTCCTTGATCAGCCATGAAATTACCAGCTCGGCCGCTGCGCCCAGCAGGGCTGCAATGATGGTCATTGCAAGGTTGAATTTGTTGCTGCGAAACAGCTCCCTGATGAACGGGCGGCGCAGCGCGCTGATTTCTTTTTTAGTCATGATGGTTTCCCCTCTTTTCCTTTTATTGTTCTTCGGTAACCGCGCTCCAAAGAGCGGTGAACTCGTCGTTCTCAAATTGGCTTACCGCGTTGCGGACGCCGTCCATTGCGGTCGCCCCCATGTCATCGTGGGCGCTGGCGCCTTCGATGCGGTCGATAAAGCGGACGTCGCTTTCGTTATAGCTGGGTGAGGCGTCGAAGAATGCGGCAAGCTCTTTGGCTTTGATAAGGGTATCGCGCGCCTCGTCACGCTGCCCGGACAGCAGCTGCGACCCGGCAAGCGCGGCGAGAAAAACGGCGCCGATCCTGTCGAAGTAGTTGGGCTTGTTAGCTTCCCGCAGCCCTTGAAGGAGCCCGATCGCCCAGCTTAGGATCGCCTGACAGGAAGTGTGATCGCCGCGTTTTAAGTATGCGTTCATATAGCCGATGACCGTGCTGATAAGATCGGCGAGTATCTTCGCCATGGCCTCCGAAAGAAACGGCATCGCTTCCTCAATGCGATCGCTTTGGGCCAGGCTGTTACCTATCAGGGGGCTGAACACTCCGTCCCCGTTATTGGCCTTCCAAAGCTCTACGGCCTTGTCCGTTTCGCCAAGCCCCAGATACGTTCGCGCGATCCTTCCGCAGATCGTCTGCTCGCTGACCTGCGGGTCGTCGTTCTGCGGCAGCAGCAGACGGGATTGCTCCAGGAGCTCCAGCGCGCGGTGAAGCAGGGCCTTGTCCCCGCTCTCATACCCGAACGCGCTGTAAAGCGCCGCGCTTTCGGTGACTATCCGGAATGAGTGCGGATACTTCTTGAGCGCCTTATTCGCCTCCGCAAGCCCTTCCCGATCCTTGCTGCGGCGATAATCCTGTAAACGCTTAACCGTCGCATCAAGGCGGTTGTCCTTTATTTGATAGCCGAGCAGCACGTCCACGGAGGTATCGAAAAAGTCGGCCATTTGGATTATCAGCTCCAGCTCCGGGATAGACAGCTTTGCCTCCCACTTGTAAACCGCGCCCGCGGTCACCCCCAGCGCCTCGGAAAGCTGCTCCTGGGTAAGCGACCTTTCCCTGCGGAAGGCGCGTATGTTCTCTGCCAGCATCATCTTCATATGCCCGCCTCCTTTTTTGTTTACGATGATGATTATACAGCATCGGGATCGAAAAGTGAACCGACCGTTCATATCGTTCGGATTTTATTTTTCCTACCGACAGTATGAAAACGGCTCCCTCGCCGAGGGAGCCGCTTTTTTTCGTTTGCTTGTCAATCGCTGTTTTCAAGCAGGTTGACGTTGGTGGTTATGGTTTCGGTTTCGGCCGTGCCGGAATTGGGGCCTTCATACTCGATGTGCATCGTGACGGAGATATCGACGTCGCGGTATTCGGGACGTATGCCTGTGACGACAAGCGTGAATATGACGGTCTCATCGGGGTTATGGCGATAATCCTTTTTGCACTCGATATTGAGCTGCGCGCCGTTATCGTGCCTTACGACCTCGGCATAGCGGCGGGTGACCTCGGTGCCGTTATATGCGGGAGAGAGCTTTGCGATGAAGCGGATATCGCGCCAGCTGTCGTTAGCGGCGCGAGCGCGGATCTCGGCGCCGACCAGCTCGATCTCGGGGGTGATCCTGAGGGGGATGTAGATATAGTTCTTCATGTTGCACGCGTCAAAGGGCCTCACCTCGCCCCATTCGGGATAATCCTCGGGATAGAACACCTTGACGACGGTCGCGGCATTGTTGAACGCGCCCTTTGCAAGCTTCTTTGTGTCGGGGCAGGGGCAGTTGAAGGTGATCTTTTTGAGCGCGGTGCAGGCGCCGAAGGCGTTGTTCTCTATGGACAGATTTGTAGCCTGAGTGATGTCGCCGAGCACGGTGACTTCCTCAAGCGAGGTGCAGAACTGGCACATGAAACCGGGGATCGAGGTGATCCCTGCGGGAACGGTCAGCTCGGTGATGGAGGAACAGCGCTGGAAGGCGTACATGCCGATGGAGGTCACTCCTTCGGGGATCACGATCTCCTCCAAAGCGCCGCACTCGGCAAACGCGCTGTTGCCGATGTAGGTCACGGAATCGGGAATGTCGAAATGCGCAAGGGAGGAGCACATATAGAAGCAGTATTCGGGGATCGAGGCGGCGCCCGCGATGGAGGTGACGCCGGTCAGCGAGGAGCAGCCCTGGAAGCAGCTTGCGCCGTAGCCCCCTACGCCTTCGCCTATGGTGACGGTCTCGAGTTTGGAGCATCCGCTGAACAGCATCGAAGGCAGCGCGTCGACGGAAGCGTTGACGGTCGCGTTCACAAGTTCTCCGCAGGAGGCAAATGCGCCGGAGGAGATATCGGTGACGCTTTCGGGGATGGTTATGGACGTGATGGAGGTGCCCTCAAAGCAATCGCCGCCTATCGAAACGAGGTTCTGCGAAAGCACGACGGAATCCACGCCGGGGCAGTTATAGAAGGCGCGGTCGACGATGGCGGTGCAGGCGGGATCCATGACCACTTCGCCCTGATAGCCTTCGGGGCAGCGTATTAGCTGATCCTTATCCTTGGTGTAAAGCACGCCGCCGACCGAGCAGTAGGCGGTGTTGGCCTCGTCCACGTTGATCGCGGCGATGTTGTTTCCGCCGAAGGATGTGGAGTCAAGGGATATCACGGAGGCGGGGACGTTCACCTCGGTGAGCTTGGTGGAGGCGAACGCGTTGGCGCCGATGGTCTCAACGCCGTTTTCGATAACGAGGGTCTCAAGATTCGTCCAGCCGCTGAAAGCGCTTGCGTTTATCGTGCGAACGGAAGCGGGTATGGTGAGCGACGCGGGCTTCCATGAACCGAACGCGCCCGTGCCTATGGTTACGAGCGTTTCGGGCAGCGTGAGCTCGGTTGCAGTGGTCCAACCGGAAAAGGCTCTTTCGCCGATCGTTGCGATCGAGGAGCCCTGCGGGAAGGCGCTCATAAGGGGCATGCTGGCAAAGGAGAGCGTGCCGACGCTTTCAAGCGTGGAGGGCCAGGTGATCGATTCGACCTTGGTGAGGGTGTTGAAGGTGTAATCGCCTATGCGGGTGATCCCCTCGCCTATCACGATCGTTTTGCAGTTGTTCTTGATCGTGGTGTTGGTCACAAAGGGGCTCCTGCCGCTGCCGTAGGAAGAGAAATTCTTGGTCGCGCCGGACCCGGTCAGGGTCAGCACGTAGGTATCGGGATCGTAGGAATAGGTTATGTTGGCGCCCTGGTCGCCGCATTCGCCGGTGATCTCGGCCGCAAAGGCCGCGGTCGGCAGCAGACAGAGCAGCAGCGCCGCAAGCGCGGCGATGCAGAAAAGGTTCAAAAGTCTTTTCATTGTGTTTCTCCTAACTTGGCTCTCGGGAGCCGATTTGCGTCTTTTAATATACCTCTTTTTGCAAATAATGTCAAGGAGCCGGTGGGGAGACAGCACTGCCTTCGGGGAGCCCCGCAAAAATATATTATTTTGAAACTGCAACGTTTTGTTATAAAATCTGTCATTATAGGTGAAAACTCAATGCATGGGGTTTTTATGGACGACAAGGAACTTATCGGCATGTTTCTTCGCCGTGAAGAGGCCGCCGTCGCCGAAGCCGAACGGACGTACGGCGAGTTATGCCACTGGGTTGCCATGAACGTTTTGAGGGACGAAGAATACGCGCGCGAATGCGTAAACGACGCCCTTCTTAAGGCATGGGAAGCCATACCTCGGGAAAAGCCCGAAAATCTGGGCGGATATCTGGTCGTGCTCACCCGCAACACTGCGCTGAATCGCTATGAGGAGATCCACGCGCTGAAAAGAAGCGGGGCGTATTCGGATCGCCCTGTTCACGAGATACACAACCTTGCATCACGCGTGGGGCTTCCGGAGGACGAGCTGATGTATAAGGAGCTCAAGCGCAGCGTAAACGAGTTTTTACGCGCTCTTCCGCCGGACAAGCGCCGTATATTCGTAAGCAGGGTGTTTCTGCTCATGCGCGAGTCGGAGATCTCCGAAGCATACGGCATAAAGACCTCAACGGTGAGGAGCACTCTGCTGCGTATAAGGAAAAAGCTCAGGATCTATCTCAGAAACGAAGGCTATGACGTTTGAAATTTAACACTGCGAAAGGACGAAAAACCATGAAGGATCTCGAATTTTTAAAGCTCTTCGGCGATATCGACTGCGATATGGTATGCGAATGCCTGCCTGCCCGTGCCGGCAAAAAGCCGCAAAAGACCGTCCGCACCGTGCCGCGCTTCCTTTCCCGCGCCGCCTCGGTCGCCGCCGCGGCGGTGCTCGCGCTGTTCATATCTACCGCGACCGCCGAGGCCGCCGGCGTGCGGGTAGTCACGCCCTTCGTCAGTTGGACGGGGTCAGCCCTCCGCCTCGATTATTCCGCCGGGCTCGATAAACATGAGGATGCGCCGGAGATCACAGCGGATCCCTCCCATAAGCCGGTCGTTTCAAGCATCCCTTCCGAGCGTATCAGATTTACTTCCGAAGAAGAATTCAAGGCCCGCGTGGGAAATATGATACGCTTGCCCGGTGAAGAATTGGGGTTGGAGTTTGTTTCAGCAAAAGGCGCTTTCAGAGAAGATGCGGCTGTTATCACTTCAAACTATACGATTGATGGAAAAAAAATAATGATAGACTCATCGCTCCACGCCGGGATCATAGGAACAGAATACAGTGCAAAATCCTTGATCCTCAGCGACGTTTCAAGATATGAACAGAAGGAGATAGCGGGGATCGAATGTACCTTGGCGTATGGAGCACCGTGGAATTATGTATCCATAGTTATTGAAAACCAAAGTTACCTTGTTTTCGGCGAGGCTGAAATGAGCGTACTTGAAACGATTGCAGCATCTATGCTTGCTTCGAAATAAAACAACGATGTGACCTCATGGGACCCGGAACTCTTCGTGCCCAACAGTCGATCCCTCAGTCGGCTTCCGCCGACAGCTCCCTTTGCGCAAGGGAGCCTTGCGCATCCGACCATGCCTCCCTTGTGTAAAGGGAGGCGGCATTTCGACCGCAGGGAGAAAAGCCGGAGGGATTGTCTCAAGGTTGGTTTCCCCGCGCGGGAAACCATCGATAATGTCCCCTCATCAGTCGTCTGATATGACCCTGATGCGGCAAGCGCATCAGGCACTCGGCTGAAAAAGCCAAGCATTTGGCTTTTTCCGGGCGCCTCCTGCCCCGCCAAGGGGAAGCCTTTTGGTTGACGCCATCCCGAGCCTTCCCCCGCCGCGGGGAAGGTGCCACGAGCGGTGAAGCCGTGAGTGACGGATGAGGGGGATCCGAAGCCACGATGGTTATTTTCTTTGAAATATCCCCTCATCACCGCTCCGCTTAAGCTTTCCCGCCAAGGGGGAAGCCCAACGCTTTGCATCCTCAAAAGCTTTCTCCCGGGCGTGGAGGGCAGCCCGACAGCCGCCCCAAACCCCCGATTTTCTCGTACGACCGTACGAAAACGGGCATTTGAGTACCAAAAATGGTACTCAGCCAAAATATATTTTAAAAAGGGTGTAATTTTCGCCCAAAAAA
>JAFXZJ010000063.1 GCA_017541305.1 Clostridia bacterium
ATGCTTGGCTTTTTCAGCCGAGTGCCTGATGCGCTTGCCGCATCAGGGTCATATCAGACAACTGATGAGGGGACATGATCGATGGTTTCCCGCGCGGGGAAACCAACCTTGAGACAATCCCTCCGGCTTTTCTCCCTGCGGTCGAAATGCCGCCTCCCTTTACACAAGGGAGGCATGGTCGGATGCGCAAGGCTCCCTTGCGTAAAGGGAGCTGGGAAGCCGACTGAGGGATCGACTGTTGGGCACGAAGAGTTCCGGGTCCCATGAGGTCACATCGTTGTTTTATTTCGAAGCAAGTATTGACGCCATTATCGATTCAAGCACATCCATTTCCACTTTTCCGAAAACCATATAAGCTTCGTTCCCAAATACCGCAAACAGATAGTTTTTTGAGTTTGTGTAGATAAGTTCGCTTTCGATGCCGCCGATTTCTTTTGTTTCTCGTCTTATTGCATGATAAAAATCCATGCGAATACTGCTGTATTCCGTTCCGAAAGGAATTGATTGACGTTCTGAGTCGATAATAATTCTATTTCCGTCAATCGTGTATTCAGCAGCGAAATTTATGCCATCTTCATCAATATAACCTTTAGCACCCACAAACTCCAGCCCCAATTCCTCTCCGGGAAGGCGTATCATATTTCCCACGCGGGCTTTGAATTCTTCTTCGGAAGTAAATCTGATACGCTCGGAAGGGATGCTTGAAACGACCGGCTTATGGGAGGGATCCGCTGTGATCTCCGGCGCGTCCTCGTGCTGATCGAGCCCGGCGGCATAATCGAGGCGGAGGGCTGAGCCCGTCCAGCTGACGAAGGGCGTGACCACCCGCACGCCGGCGGCCTCGGCGGTCGCGGTAGATATGAACAGCGCGAGCACCGCCGCGGCGGCGACCGAGGCGGCGCGGGAAAGGAAACGAGGGATACTGCGCTTCTCGCTGTGCTTACGATCCCTGAACGGAAGCATGATGAGCTCATCGTCGATTTCTCCCAGTAACTTTGCAAATTCGATGTCGGTCATATTGAATAGCCCTCGCTTTCCAGAAATTCCTTTAATTTTATTTTCATCCGCCCGAGCGCGTTCGTTACGGAACGCCCCGTACGGCCTTCTTTTTTTGCGATCTCACTGTTATTCATGAAATACACGAACTTCTCGATGAAGATCCTTTGGTTCCTTTCGGGCAGGCTCAGTATGAACCCTTCAATGAGATCGGCAAGCTCATTATCGAGCAGCGCTTGTTCGGGTGAGCCTATACTCGAAGCGACGTCGCCCAGCTGCGAAAGTGCGACCTCAACACGCCCTCCCCCCCCGCTTCATTGCGCGAAGCTCACTATAGCGGTTGAGAGCGATATTGCGGGTGAGCCTTAACGCATACCCGGCCATATTCAAGGGTTCGTTGGGCGGTATGGTTTCCCACATGCGGAGCAGGGCGTCGTTCACGCATTCCTGCGCAAACTGCTTGTCCCCAAGTATGTTCTCCGCAACCTTGAGGCAGAGCCCGCCGTACGTCCGTTCGGCTTCGGCGACGGCGGTCTCCTCCCTTCGCAGGAACATGCCGATAAGTTCCTTGTCGTCCATATTGACCTCGTTGAAAGTCCCTTCACTTATAATGACAGATTTTTTTGCCAAAAGTCTCGCGTTTTTTAAAATATATTTTATTTTGCTCCTTTTTGACCGTTTATCCCTCCATTGCGGCGGCTATCAGCGCGAAATTATCGGCGCGGAGCTCGGCATACTGCGAAAGCGGCAGCGGATTTTTGCCCCGGCCCGCCTCGACGGTAAAGCCCGGGCGGCGGTATTCCGCGATGAACCAATCCCGATACCCCGCATAGGACGAGGCCGGCGGCACGTCGGATACCGCATAGCCGGATACATCGGCCATCCTTTCCGCGATGCGCCGCGCCCCCTCCGGCTCGATATCGCCGAAGCGCCAATAGATCTCGCCGCCCTGGGTGTGATAGGAGAGCGTTAGCGCAAGATCGTGCGAAAGGGTGAAATCATACACCGCACGCGATTCGGGAGCCGAAAGCGGAGCCGCGCCGACGAAATCCCTCGGCGCCGGCCGTGTGAAGCCCAGCGCGAACTTCGTTTCCCTTGCCTTTTCCCACTCGGCGGGGTAATTCAGATTAAGGTCCGTCCCATCGGCATTCGCCTTCCACCCGGAGGGGAACGGGATGTCGGGGAAATCCTCCGCAATTGCAAGTGCGCGCGCATACCCATCCTTTGATACCGCGCCGTTCACGATATCCACGCCGTCGGGATCGACCATCGGCGCGGCATAGAGCGTGACCGAATCATAGAGCGCGGCCGCGCTGCGCCCCTCGATCGTGCCGTGCGAGGCATATGTCCCTGCCCAGCTTTCGACAAAATCCAGCACGAGCGGCGTTGTGATCCACTCATTGCCGTGGTGCGCGGCGTTAACGAACACCTGCCGCTTTCCCCGCCCCATTTTAAGAACGTGCAGCGGCCTGCCCAGCGCCGACCGCCCGATCGTCTCATCCCGGATGAACGGATAACGCGCGGCAAGCCCGCGGACGACGAGCTCGCAAAGCTCTGACGAATACGGGACGTCGGTGGGCGTCACTCGGAAGCCGAGCGGAATGACGATCTCCGCGCCGATGGGCAGCTCGGACGGATCGAGCGAAGGATTTGCCGAGGCTATCGCATCCGCCGCCGTGCCGAAGCGTTTTGCAAGACGGTAAAAGGTGTCCCCCGCGCGCAGCCTGTGCAGGCGGAAGCCCAGAAGGAAGGGCTCCGCCTCGGAGAGCGTCCCGGGACCCGCCATACCGTCGGGAACGAGCCCGGCGCCCGATTGAAACCTGCGCACGGCGTTGAGGGTGCGCGTGCCGAACACGCCGTCGGGCTCCGCCGTGTAATACCCCGCGCGCTTAAGAGCAAGCTGTAAAAGCAGCACGGAGCTGCCCCGGCTGCCGTAAGTGATATTCTGCATAAAAATAACCTCCCGCAGTGATGCTAAATCATATGCGGGAGGAGCAGGATCATATGAGGTTCATTAACGGGCGGATATCATTCGCTTGCTTTTTCCGAGACGACGCTTCCGTTGGGATCGCAGAGCAGGGCGCGGTCGTCCTTTTTTCCCGCCCAGGCCTTCTTCACATTCCAGATCAGGTCGGGCGTCACGCCCGCGTCAAGGTCGCTTCCAAGGCAGGCGACGAGCAGACTGCCGCCCGCTTCTATCACCGTGCCCTCGGGAAAGCGGAAGAGCTCGCCGCCCTTGTCGGAAAACACGAACCAACCGGTCAGGTCGACCGCCGCATCGGAGGTGCTGCGGACCGTGAAGGTCTGATCCTTTTTGGAGACCCGCTCAAGCATAAGCCCCGCGCCCGGCGCGGGCAGTTCGGGGAAGGCGACCGCGATCTCGCCCCTTTCCGAAACGGTCACGAGCACGCCCATGGGATGCTCCTGAGTCAAGAATATCTCGGAGCCCGAAAGCTTGGCCCTCACGGTGCGGTTAGCTGAGTTCGCGTCGACGCCGGTGTCGGTGGAGATCACGCTGATCAGCGGCGAGACCGCCTTGGCGAACGCCTCGCTCGTGGCGTCGGGATTGCCGTGATTGGGCACCTTGAGCACGTCGGCGGCGATGGTCCGGCCCGACGAAACGAGCACCTCATCCTCCTCGGTCTGCATATCGCCCGTGAACAGGAAGCTCCTGCCGTTAACGCTGAGGCGGCAGACGAGCGAATTGTCGTTATCGTCCTTTTCGATCATCCTGTCGGGCGCAAGCACTTCAAATACGACGCCTTCGGTTATCGTGATCACGTCGCCCTTCTTCACCGTCTGCCCCGGTATCGAGCAGGCGCCGAGCAGGTCGTCGATCTCCCTGCGGCTCATGAGGAACTCGGGGAACACCGCTCGCGCGATGGGGAACATTTGCGAAAGCGGCTCGAGCCCGCCTATGTGATCGGAATGCTCGTGAGTGAGTATCACTCCGTCGAGCGCTTCGACGCCCAGATACCTGAGCGCGGCATAGGTGCTGACGGCGCTTTCCTCGGTGCCGGCGTCGATCAGCCATGCGTGCCCGTCGATAACGACCGCCGCGCAATCCGCCTTGCCGACGTTGATAAAGAACACGCTTACCTCGTGCGCAGCGCCTTCGAATTCGACGGGCTCGCCGTAAGCAGGCTTATCCTTATTATCGTTACCATTCCCGCACGCCGCGAGCGAAAGCAGCATCAGCACGCACAGCGCAAGCGAAACGATCGTTTTAAGCTTCATAGCGTTCACCTTCCTTGTGAGATCGGGATAATTTTATCACAGCATACGCCCCTCTTCAAGTGCGGCGGGGAAAAAAGCGCAGCCCGGGGAAACCCCGGGCCGCAGTCGGTTTTGATTCCGTGATCAGCCGAGCTTGTAGAGCTGTACGTAACCGTAGGTGCTGTTCAGGCTTGTGGGCGCATAGCAGAAGTTGGAGTAATTGCCGATGGTGGGCATGAAGGTCGCATACTTGGTGCTGCTGCTGTAAGCATGGGTCAGAGTATGCGCGGATGCGTTCCACACCCAGTTGCTCCACGAGGTGGAGGTGGAGGGATGCAGGTCGGCATAGTTCTTGGAGCTGTAGCAGCTGAGATAGTAGCTGCTGTTGTAAGCGGACTGGATCTTGCCGCCCGCGGCCGAGCTGAACTTCCACGTGCAGTGATCGATATCATCCGTCCAGCCGGTAACGCCGACGATATTGTTGCCGTTCATGGTGGCCTTGGCGGTGTAGCCGTAATAGACGGAGCTCTTGCTGTAATAGTAGTTGTTGGAGCTCGTTATGGGGTTGGGGTTGTAGTTCATGATCAGGTAAACGCTGCCGTTTACGTTGAAGCCGATCAGATACTCATCGCCGGGGGTGATGGTATCCACCGGTACCCACTCGTTGGAGGTGGGAGGCGTGGTGGGATCGGGGGTGACTGCGCTGCCCTCGACCTTTTCGAAGAGAACGATGCTGCTGCCGGTGGTGTTGGCGCCGAAGAAGCCGTAATCGGAGCCGGAGCCCGCGAAGAACGCGGCATACTTGGTCAGGCTGGAGGATACGTAATAGCTGAGCTTGTTATTGGCGTAATTCCAGTTGGTCGCATAGCTGGTGCCGGAAGCGGGATACATATCGGCATAGCTGGAGCTC
This sequence comes from Clostridia bacterium, assembly GCA_017541305.1. Classification (GTDB taxonomy): domain Bacteria; phylum Bacillota; class Clostridia; order Christensenellales; family CAG-138; genus UBA3857. The sequence goes on from JAFXZJ010000063.1 coordinate 5,123, forward strand.
TTGTAAATGCGCAGATAGTAATTGGTATTGTACGCGGACTGGATCTTATAGTAGCTGCCGTTGGGAACGAAGTTCCACTCGACGTTCTCAAGCGCCGCGTTGGTGTAAGTGGTCGTATCGACGCCGACGACGTTATTGCCGCTCATGACCGCCCTGATGCCGTAACCATAATAGTTGCTGCTGGAATTGTAGTAATAATGGTTGGAGGTATCGGGGTTGTAGTTCATGATGAGGTAGGTGTCGGTGCCGTTGTTATAACCGATAAGATAGGTCTTGTCGGCGCTGATGGAGGTTGCGGGAGCATAATAGGTGTCGCCGACAGGCGCCGCGGTGGGAGCAGCGGTAGGAGCCGCAGTGGGCACAGCGGTGGGTACCGCGGTGGGCACCGGGGTGGGGGTGGCCGTGGGCACGGGAGTGGGAGTGGCCGTGGGCGCGGCGGTGGGGGTCGCGGTGGGGGTCGCTTCACTCGTGAAGAGCTGATACAGCATTATCGTGCCGTTGGTGTTCTTGCTGGTGGTGAAATACGCGTTGGAGGAACCGAGAGCAAGATAATAGTAACCCTCGGAGTCGATCTGATTGTTGAGATCGTTGCCGGAATAGAGCCATGCAACGGCGGTGTCGGAGGGATACAGGTATTCGGACGAGTCAAGGCCCATGTACTTGTTGTTGCCGACGTTCCTGAAGGTCCAGCCGGAGGTGGCGTTGCCGCCCGCCGTCCACAGGATGTTGTTCTCGGTAACGGAGGAGGGGATCGTCAGGGTGTTGTCGGAATTGACCGTTACGCTGTAGGCGGTAAGGTAATGGTTGTTGGAATAGATGGTGTTGCCCATCGCATAGCTGCCGGAAACGATTATGTACTTGCCGCCCGCAACGGGGGTGTCGACAAGCTTATAGCCCTCGAACTCGGTGACGGTGATCGTGGCGGTCTTGGTGTAGGTGGTGTTATTGGTGTTGTCCTTTACCTTAACGGTGAGGGTTGCGGTGCCGGCCGCCTTGCCGGTGACAACGCCGGAGGAGGATACGGTCGCGACGGAGGTATTGGAGCTGGCGTAAGAGGTGACGGTATAGTCCGCGCTGGAGGGCTGTACGTTCACGTTCACGTTAGCGGTGCCGCCGACGATGACTTCGACGTTGGAAACGGTGACCGAGGTGATGGGATCGGGCTCGGATTCGCCGATCAGCGTCCAGTCGCAGTAAACGGTCTGGTTGGCGTCGGGGTTAGAGGGGAAGGAGTCGAGCGCGCTCATAACGATGGGGTACGCGTCGCCGCCGGAAACGGGATCGGGCACGCCATAGGTGTTCTTCATGACCTGGATAGCGGTCTTGACGTCGGCGCCGTTCTTCATCTGAGTCCAGAAGGTGGCCTCATATTTATAGTCGCCCGTGAAGGATACGGACTGGGAATAGCCGTAAACGCCCGCGGCGCCCGCAGCCAGCAGCGCGGTGCCGGTGGTGCCCTTGCCGGCCTTCTTCATGCCTTCGCAGATAGCCATCCAGACGAAGCAGTTGGAGAGGGTGCCGGAA
>JAFXZJ010000064.1 GCA_017541305.1 Clostridia bacterium
CCCCCTCATCCGTCACTCACGGCTTCGCCGCTCGTGCCACCTTCCCCGCGAAGGGGGAAGGCTTTTGGTCGGCGTCTGCTTGCGGCTCCCTTGTGTAAAGGGAGCTGTCGGCGAAGCCGACTGAGGGATTGTTCCCTTTGTGATTCATTGGCCTTTTCAGTTGCCGATTCCTTTCGAGGCTGGGATATGTCTCGCAGGAGCGGCCTCAGTTACCTGACGCCCGCGTTCCCCTTCGCAGCATAGCTGCTCGGCGTTCGCTGGAATCGTAACACTGTTACGATTCCTTAACGCTCACGCTATCGCGGCGCGTGCGCCCACTCGGCTCGAAAAATGATTATTTTTCGGCCACGTGGGCGACGCTCGCTTCGCTCGCTTAATCGCCCCTTTAGTTTGGGGTGCTTGGCACGGTCGCCCCGGTAGTTTTGGGTGTTTGGAATGGTCGCCCCTGAAGCTTGTGAACTGACCACTTAGAACCGTCCCCATTGGTAAACAAGATCCCCGAGGCCGCGCGGCTTCGGGGATGCGTTTTCAAGAGTTATATAAGCGCCCGATACTTCCGATCCTTACCGATCGGTCGGGGTATTCACGACGCCCACGAACAGGGGCGCGAAGGTCGAGCCGGTGACGACCAGCGCGAAGGGACGGTTGAAATTCAGCTCGATGCTGTCGAACTCCGTAAACGCCCCGCCGGCCTTTGCCATGATCAGCGTGTAGGCCGCGGCCTCGACGCCGTCCTCATCGGTCTTGATCCTTGCGGCATGGGTGACTTCGTCGACGTAAACGTTGGGCAGATCGGTGAGCGGGGTGAAATCGGCCTTATACATATCAAAGCATTCTCTCATGCCCATTGCGGCAAGGGCCTCCTTGAGCTCGGCCTTGGTGGAGATATCCAGCTTGGGGACCGAGAGCTTGACGTCAAGCGTGCTCCAGCCTTCGCCTATAACCGCGCCGGGATGGCCGAAGGAATCGAGCGCGCCGCCCGCGATCATCTCATCCACCGTCACGCCCTCGTCGGGCAGCAGCATATAGACGCAGGCGCCGGATTCAAGCGTCTCCCTCATGGCAACGTAATTATCGCCGCTGAAGCATTCGGTGCGAAGGGTGCCGTGCATGAAATCGCATTCGATATCGCCCGAAGCCGCGTGGAAGATATCCTTATCGGTCATATCCTTGTTGAACTTATGCTCCCACGCGTCCTTGAAATAGATCGTGGAGGCGATGGCCATGATCGTGTCGGGATCGAAATGCGTGCCGTCGATCGCGTCCTTCAAAAGCCCGCCCGTGTTCTCATCCAGCCACGCGCAGAGGGCCTGGGAATACTCCTCCTGCGACATATCGCCGCTGAACGATGCCGCGCCGTAGATATCGGCAAGCACATTGAGCGTATCGGCATGATAGACGATATCCTTGTTCATCCAGATCGAGTTGGCAAGCGCGGTCTTCTGCACGCCGTCGTCCCAGCTTTCGGCGGAAAGCAGCGCCGCGGTCTGACTGCGGAGCGTTTCGATATCCGGCGAGCCGAGCACGCTGAGTATCTCGGCGCGGGTGCTGCCGTCAGTGGTCTCGGCAAGCATGGCCAGCGCGATATAGACGTTCGCGGGGGAGAAGGCGACGTTTTCGTCCGCCTTCATCTTCATCAGCTGCGCCGTGAGGCTCAGAAGGAACGAATTCATATCGGGAGTCTTGCCGATCTTGTCCCTGCAGCTATTCTTTGCCTCCTGCCACTTTTCATGGAGCGTTTCATAATCGTCCCAGTTCACGTCGCCGTCCTCATCCGCGGCGGCCGAGGGATTGACGGGGTATTCCGCCTTGGCGGGCTTTGCCACGGCGTAGTGCGAGATAAGATCGCCTGCGTCCGCGTTGGCGCCGGGCTTGATGGCGGGCGCTTCCGTGTTGGTTTCGGGAGCCTCGGTGGGATCGAGCGAGGCGATGATCTCATTTCCGCCGCAGCCGGCAAGGGTGACAAGCGCCATCATGAGCGCCATTGCGAGTGCTAAAAACTTTTTCATACCGTTACCTCTTTTCAAATTTGTTGATTTTAATTATTCGGTGTGTTAACGACGCCTATGAACAGCGGCGCCCCCGCGGGGCCCTCTATCATCAGCACGAACGGGCGGTCGAGCACGTATTCGCTTTGCGGCTCGTGGGGGCCGCCGTAATACTGCACGAGCGTGTAGGCCGCGGCCTCGACGCCGTCCTCGTCGGCGCAGATGCGTGCGGAATGCTCGATTTTATTCACGAACACGTCCTTTTCGTCGGTCAGCGGCGAGAAATCGGCCTTTTCGGGATCGAAGCAGGCGTTGACGCCCAGCTTTTTAAGCGCCGGGATGATATCGTTCCGTGAGGAGATATCGAGCTTGGGAATCGTGAGTATCGTGCTGCTCGTAATAAAATCGGTCTCCCAATCGGCTCTCGGCTTTTCGGAGAGCATGAAATCCATGCCGCCCTGCGCAAGCATTTCCTCTATGCTCACGCCCTCGTCGGGCAGCAGGAACCACGCCGTCCCCGCGCCCTCGTTCAGCCGATCGCCCAGCGCGGTGAAATTCTCACCCATGTGTATGCTGAGGTTCACGGGCAGCTTGCTCATGAAATCGCAGGCGATATCGCCGCATGGGGCGTGGAACACGCGCTGCGCGGTATCGTCCGCGTTATATTTATCGTTCCAGCTGCACCTGAAATACAGCGTTGAAACGAGCGTGAGCAGCATGTTTTCGTCAAGCTCGATATCGTCGGCGTAATCGCTAAGCAGGCCGCCCGTCTGCTCGTTCAGCCATTCGCGCAGGGCGAGCGTGTAGCTTTCCTCGGCGGGATCGCCCCAGAAAACGGATGCGCCGTGATACTTGGAAAGGTTTTCGAGCGTCTCGGTATTGAAGCCGTAGGCGTTGTTCATCCACAGCGAATCGGCAAAAGTGCATCTGACGTGATCGTCGTTCCTGCTCTGGCCGGTGATGAGGTCCCTCACGTTCCCGCGGAGCTGCTCCATGCTGTCCGCTTCCAAAAGCTTCAATATCTCGGCCCTGGTTTCGCCTTCGGAGGTCTCGGCGACCATCGCGAGCGCGGCGTAAAGGTTGACGGGCGAAAGCACGGTGTTGGAGGTTGGGTTTTCGCTTATCAGCTCGGAGACGAGCTTTGACGCAAAGCCCTTGAGCTGCGGCGTTTTATCGCGCGCATCCCGGATAAGCGCCCGATCGCCGGCGTTTTTGACGTCAAGCGTCATATCCTCCGCCTCCGACACGAGGAATCCCGTCACCAGCGCGGGATCGGCCTTGTCGGGAGTCCACACGCCCCTTACGGGCTCGCTCGCGTCCGGCGCTTCGGTAGAAGACGCGGAGGGCACGTTCCCCTTGATATCCCCATACCCGCTCTCGCCGGATCCGGCCGAGGGGCCTTCGGTAAGCCCGTCGGTCAAGATCGGGCCTGCCGCCTCGGTCGGGATCGCCGCGGACTTTTCGCCCGGCGATGCTTCGCCCAGCACCCTCGGCAGCACCAGCGCAAGCCCCAGAGTGAGCACGAACGCGGCGGCCGCGGGCAGCGCCCACGAAAGCGCGCTTCTTTTGCGGGAGCCCGGCTCGGCCTCCCTGACGAAGGCGGGATCGATATCGCCTATCGCTTTGAGCATCTTTTCTTTATTCATAAAACATCCCTTTCCTTATAAGAAACGCTTTCAGCTCCGCGCGGGTGCGCGAAAGCTGCATCTTTACCGCCGCCTCGGTCATGGTATTGTCCCTTGCTATTTCGCGCGTGCTCATCAAGTACCAATACCTTTGCACGAACAGGCGGCGCTTTTTCGGGGGAAGGCCCTCGAGGAAGCCGTTGAGCTCGGCGGTGAATTCGCGGCTTTCCGCCTCGCGCTCGGGCGAATCGGGCGAGGCCAAAAGCGAAAGCTCGAACAGGGCGGCTTCAGCCTCTCCCCCGCCGCGCTTTTCGCGCGAATTGCGCCTTGAGATATCTATCGCGGCGTTGCGGCACAGCCTGCCCAGATACGATTTGAGATCGCTCGGATTATTCGGCGGGATCGAATCCCACGCGGCAAGCAGCGCGTCCGAGGCCGCCTCCTCGGCGTCGCGCGGGTCGCGGAGTATCCTCCGCGCGACCGAGGCGAAATATGCCCCGAACTTTTCCCTTGTGGCGGCGATCGCCTCCTCGGAGCGTTCGAAATAAAGCTCTATGATGTCCGGATCATTCATGCGCTTTTAAGCTCCTTTCACCTGTAAAGACGATATTTGAAGAAAAAGGTAACGGAAATTTTTCAAAAAAATTCGGAGCGGGGTATTCCGCTCCGCAAAAACTCATATATTCACTCGGTTTTCGCAAGGCGCACGGCTAAGCTCACGGCGGCGGCCACGGTCAGCTCGCCCTTGGAATCGACCTGATGATCCACGCAGGCCGATCTTACAAGCTCCTTGGGCAAAAGCACTCCCCGGCGGTCAAGCAGCTTCTGCACGATATCCGAAAAGCCGTCCAGCCTCAGCTGAGGAAGCGTCACGCGCCTTGTGAACACCCTGCCCGACACGCTTTCCATATCGGTCGAGGTGGCTATCAGCAGCACGTTGGCGGGCACCGTGCGCAGGGCAAAGCCGCTTATTTCGGGCTCGTCCAGCGCAAGCATGAATTTGAGAGGCTGCTTTGAAAGCGTTTCGAAAAGCGGCGCAAGCTGCGAAAGCGATCTGCACCCCGGCGCGTAAATGAAGCGCAGTTCGGGAAGCTCGTCGGCCATTGAGAACAGCATGGTCGTTTTGCCCATGCCCTCGGCGCCCACGATCAGAAGGGGATCGGAATCATCGCCGCGCATGAATTCTATCACGCAGTTCAAAAGCATGCGGTGCTCCTGCTCGAGTATCGGCTCGGCGGAAACGAGCCTCCTGTCCTCAAGCGGCGCAAGCTCGCACCCTCGCAGGGTGAACAGGCGCTGCTTCAAAAATTCGCCCGTGCCGTAAGCGGCAAAGAAATTCCAAAGATCCTCGGTCATGCCCGACCAGTCGAAGCCATCCTCAAGGAAGCGGTGATACATCTCCTCAAGCGCTTCGTCGGCGGCATACTGATCCCTCAGCTCCTCCTCGCCGTAATGCCAGTTTGGGCCATCGGCGGGCAGGAAAACGGGCAAAAGCGGCATGGGCTGCATATTGTCGTCCGAAGGACGCACGGCTCCGCCGCCCCAGGCGGCCTCGGCCATGCGCGCGGCGGGATCCTTATTGGGGCGCACCCTTTGGCGTATCTCCTTATAGCGCTCCTGAATGAAGCGGTAAAGCGTGGCCCCGTCAAGCCCGCGCAGGCTGTAAAGCACGTCAAGATCCTCCCTCATGGCGTTATAAAGCGCCTCGTCCAGCCGGTTGGCCGCGGCCATGCGCGCAAAGGGATGCGGCTTTAAAAACAGCTCGTCCAGCAGCATATCAAGGAACAGCTCGCCCGTCACGCGGCGCGAGCCGCCCTCGAGCATCGCGGCGGTCATCGCAAAGCAGGCGTCGGCGGCCTGCCTTATATCGCCCTCGATTATCGCGGCGCAGCACCTTAAAAGCTTTTTAACGGGCTTGGTTTCGTTAAGCCCGCGCATCGCGGTAAGGCGCCCGAGCAGCGCCATTATCGCCTCGGTACCCTCGCTCCATGAAAGCTCGTGAAGATCGCGCATAACATTACCCCCAATTCGTTCGTCGGTATATTTATACCATAATATGGGCATGGATTCAAGTGCCGCCGGGAAAAAACGTATATAGCTCCCGATCGGCTTGACATCGGCGGCGATTAAGCTATAATGGGATGCGTAATACTATATCCGTTTACAAAACAAGGAGATACACTATGAGCGAAAATTGCACCCACGACTGCAGCACCTGCGGCGAAAACTGCGCCTCGCGCGATCCTCAGAGCTTTCTTGAAAAGCCCCATGAGATGAGCACCGTCAAAAAGGTCATTGCCGTTATATCCGGCAAGGGCGGCGTCGGCAAATCCCTCGTCACCGGCCTGATGGCAACCATCATGCAGCGCGCCGGCCTTAAGACCGCCGTGCTGGACGCGGATATCACCGGCCCCTCCATCCCCCGCCTTTTCGGCGTTGAGGGAAGCTCCGCCGAGGCCGACGGCTTCGGAGTCTACCCCGTAAGGAGCAGGACGGGCATCGACCTGATGAGCATCAACCTGCTGCTTGAGGATCCCGCGGCGCCCGTCGTTTGGCGCGGCCCCGTCATTGCGGGCACCGTAAAGCAGTTCTGGACCGAGGTCATCTGGGAAAACGAGGATATCATGTTCATCGATATGCCTCCGGGAACGGGCGACGTGCCCCTCACCGTGTTCCAGTCGATACCCGTGGACGGCATAATCGTCGTCACCAGCCCGCAGGAGCTCGTCAAGATGATAGTCGAAAAGGCCGTGAAGATGGCCGGCATGATGAACATACCCATACTCGGCATAGTCGAGAACATGAGCTATTTCGAATGCCCCAACTGCCACGAGCGGCACAAGATCTACGGCGAGAGCCACGTTGACGAGATCGCCAATACCTATGGCATACTCAACGTTGCCAAGCTGCCCATCAACCCCAAGCTTGCCGCCGCGTCCGACGCGGGCCTTATCGAGCTTTTCGAGGGCAATTGGCTTGACGGGCTTGCGCAGGCCATATGCGGCTTTGAGGTGAAGAATGGCTGAGCTTAAAAGGACCGAAAGGGTCGATAAGGCCGTGGCGCTGCACCTTGCGGGCTGCAACTGCGCGCAGGCCGTGGCGCTTGCCTTTGCCGATATGACCGATCTGACCGAAAGTCAGCTGCTGCGCGCCGCTTCCGATTTCGGCGGCGGCGTTTCGGGCACTCACGGCACCTGCGGAGTCGTATCGGGCATGGCGCTTATAATGGGCCTTGCAAGGGGCTATGACGACATAACCGATTCCGATCACAAGCACCGCCTGTATTCCGCGGGCAAGCAGCTCGTGCTGGCCTTCATGGACGAGTTCGGCACCGTGCAGTGCTCCGAGCTGACACGCGAAGTCGCCCCGAAATACTTCGACATGCCCCACCCCCTTGTGGACGCGCCCGATCCCAAGCCCTGCTCGCCCTTTGTGGCTTACGCCGCGGCGCTGCTCGAGCGTTATTTCGAGGAAAACCCCGAGAAATAAATCCCGCCTATGTTCAACAAAACCCCCGCAATGGCCGGCTGGTTCGGCTACCCCTTGGAGCTTGAAGACCGCCTTCGTCTGATCTCGGAGGCGGGCTTTAAGGCCGTGCTGCTTTGGTGGGCGGTCGAATCGGCATTCGAGCCGCCCATTCCCCAAAAGGTCGAGACCGCGGCGAAGCACGGTCTTGCCGTTGAAAACGCGCATCTGCAGTTTGCCAAAGTCAACTCGCTCTGGGAGCCCGGCTTTGCGGGCGAGCATTACGTATCCGAGCTCATCGGCCTTATCGCCGAGGCCGGGGTTTACGGCGTGCCCACCCTTGTGGTGCATCTGACCAGGACGAGCGCTCCCCCCGCCTTCAATTCCTTGGGCTTTTCCCGCTTCATGCGCCTGGTCGAGGCAGCGGAAAGAGCCGGCGTCACGCTTGCCTTCGAAAACCTCAAGGTCCCCGAAAGGCTTTATGAGTTCATGGCCGCGGCAAAATCCGACAGGATCGGCGTGTGCTTCGATTCCGGGCACAACCATTACGTATGCCCCGAAAGGCGCATCTGCCGCGATTTCGCGCCGTTTATCAGGGCCGTGCACCTGCACGATAATTTCGGGAACGCCGACAGCCATTTCATCCCCTTCGACGGGAACGAGGACTGGGATACGGTCCGCCGCGAGCTGATCGATTCCGCCTATGCCGGCGCGTGGAGCCTTGAGATAGAGCATCCTTTGACCGATCAGTTCGGCAAAGCGCTCCTGTCCGAAAAGGAGGACCCCTACTTCGGCATGGGGCCGGAGGAGTACCTTGCGAGGGCGTTTGAGGCGCATAAGCGATTGATCGCGTATGAGAATGAATAATGAATATTGAATAGTGAATAATTGCGGAACAAATTCCCTTTGGGAATTTGAACATAAATTATTAATTCTTCAGTTTTCAGTCTTCAGTCTTCGGTTTTCGGTTTTCGCCCAACGGGGGCGGTTCCGATCGGTAAACTCCCTCATCCGCCACCGCCTTGCGGCGGAGGAACGAGCGGTGGATGAGGGTCTGTATCACCCGACAAATTCTTTGAGGCTCCCATGAACAGCAACAAGGATCTTACCGCGCTTGCACAGACGCTCAGGAAAAACATGACGAGGGAGGAAAAGCACCTCTGGTATGACTTCCTGAAAAAACAGCCCCTGACCATTAACCGTCAAAAGGTGTTGGGAAAATACATCGTTGATTTTCTGTGCGAGGACGCTTGAAGCGCATAAGCGATTGATCGCTTATGCGAATGAATAATGAATAGTGAATAGTGAATAATTGCGGAACAAATTCCCACGGGGAATTTGAACATAAATTATTAATTCTTCAGTCTTCAGTCTTCAGTCTTCGGTTTTCGCCCAACGGCGGTGGTCCCCCTTCCCCCTAGGGAAGGCTGATTGTCAGTCGCCGCGCAAGCGTCCCGCCTTCCCTTGGGGGAAGGGGGACCGCGAGGAACGAGCGGTGGATGAGGGTCTGTCACATAACAACAGGAAACACCCAATGAAAAAGCTTGCAAAAACACTTGCCGTTATCTCGGCGATACTTCTGCTCTTCGCTCTGCTCGTCGGGGCGCTTTACCGCATCTTCACCGACAAGGAATGGGTGCGCAATGAATACGAGCGCATCGATATCGAATATCAGTCGGGCTTCACCGTCGATCAGGCGACGTTCGTGCTGGGCAAAATGATGGATTACAGCATGGGCTTCTGCGACAGCCTCGACGACGTCTCGGTGGAGGAAAACGAGCTTTTCTTCTATGAAAAGGAGCTCACCCACATGGTCGACGTGCGCGCTCTGACCACCCGCGTGATGCGTTTGGGTCTTGCCGCGCTGATAAGCGGCGCGGTGCTGTTCGTCTTCTCGATACTGATACTCAAAAAGGAGGGCGTCGTGTTCTTTTCCAAGGCGTTCCTCATCGTGCTGGGCGCGCTGCTGCTCGTTATCGCCGCGCTGGGCGTGTGGATGGCGGTGGATTTCAACTCGTTCTGGCACGCCTTCCACGCGGTGTTCCTGGATATCGAGGGCTCGTATTTCGACTGGCACGTGAGCAACATGATACGCATCTGCCCCGCCGAGCTTTTCTCCGACTTTATCAAGCATTTCGCGCTGATCGCCGGGCTTGGGCTCATTATACCCGTTGGCGTCAGCATACTGTTCATATGCCTGCGCAAAAAGCTCTTTTCCGATAAGCAGCCCTTAAGCGGGCTTTCGCTGCTCGTTTACATTATCTATTCCGTTTCGATCCTGGGTTACGGCGCTTATTGGCTGACGCGCATAAGCGCCTTCCTCGGCGTCGGCTCGACAGGTCTTTTGACCGGCTCGATACTCAGTATCATAATCATCACCCGCTCCCGCCGGGAGAGGAACGCGGCTTCGGAAGCCGCGCGAAAGGACGAATAATGCCCCGCACCTATTATGAAAAAGCCCTTTTAAAGGCGGCTGAATACAGGCGTAAGGAAGCCCCGCTGATACTCGGCATAGAGTCGAGCTGCGACGAGACGGCGGCTTCCGTAGTGCGCGCAGGGCGCGGGGTGTTATCCGCCTCCGTCCACACCCAGATACCCATACACCGGCTTTACGGCGGCGTGGTGCCCGAGATCGCCTCGCGCTCGCACACCGAGCGCATAGGGGGCGTGGTGAACGACGCGCTTGAAAAGGCGGGCGTGAGCCTTTCGGATATCGACGCGATAGCCGTCACCTACCGTCCGGGGCTGATCGGCGCGCTGCTCGTGGGCGTCAGCTTTGCCAAGGGGCTCTGCTATGCCGCGGACAAGCCCCTGATCGGCGTGGATCACATCACGGGGCATATCGCCGCGAATTACATCACCTATCCCGATCTCACCCCGCCCTTCATGTGCATAGTGGCCTCCGGCGGGCACAGCCATATCGTAAGGGTGGATTCCTACACCGATTTCACACTCATCGGCCGCACGCGCGACGACGCGGCGGGCGAGGCCTTCGACAAGGTCGCCCGCGCCATGGGCCTGCCCTACCCCGGCGGGCCGGAGCTTGAGGCGCTGGCCGCGGGAGGCGATCCCGAAGCTTACCGCCTGCACACCGCCTTCAACGAGGGCGAGGGGTTCGATTTCTCGTTCTCGGGCATAAAGACCGCGGTGGTGAACATACTGCATAACGCGGAGCAGAAGGGCGAGCCCGTGAACAGGGCCGATCTTGCCGCCTCGTTCCAAAGGGCCGTTACCGACGCGCTGACCATAAAATCCGTGCGCGCCGCGAGGGAGGCGGGGCTCTCCACACTTGCGCTCGCGGGGGGCGTTTCGGCAAACAAGTGCCTGCGCGAAAGGCTTCAGCGCGAATGCGATAAGTACGGCATACGCTTCTGCCGCCCGGATATGAAATACTGCACCGACAACGCCGCCATGATCGCCTGCCAGGGGCATTACGAGATAATGGCAAGGGAGCCGAACGAACTTTCGCTGGATCCCGACGCGGCTTCGTTTTTGCAGATGATGTGAGTGAATATTGACCGTGCCGTCGGGAAAACCCCGGCGGCGTTTTTTCATGCCGCGCGGCGGGGGAAGGCTCGGGTCGGCGTCAACCAAAAGGCTTCCCCTTGGCGGGGAAGCTGTCGGCTGAACGAAGTGAAGACGACTGATGAGGGGATTCATTAGTATTGTTCCATTTATGATACTTACGCCCTTTTAATTACCGATTCCTTTAGAAGCGGGGATATATCTCGCAGGAGCGGTAGATCTTGCTTGGTTTATCGCGTTCCGCGCCTCTCGCGGCGCGGCGACGGCCTCCGAAAAATTTGCATGCATTTTTCGATTAGCTAAACCGAAGGTTTTGCGACGCCTTACGACGCTCGCTTTGCTCGCTTAATACCCCCCTGAGTTTGGGGTGCTTGCCCGGTCGCCCCGGTAGTTTTGGGTGCTTGGAATGGTCGCCCCTCCTGCTGGATACGCCAAAAGGCTTCCCCTTGGCGGGGAAGCTCCGCGAAGCGGTGATGAGGGGATATTTCAAAGAAAATAACTATCATGGCTTCTGCTCCCCCTCATCCGTCACTCACGGCTTCGCCGCTCGTGCCACCTTCCCCGCAAAGGGGGAAGGCTTGGGTAGGCGTCTGCTTGCGGCTCCCTTGTGTAAAGGGAGCTGTCAGCGAAGCTGACTGAGGGATTGTTCCCTTTGTGATACATCAGCCTTTTCAGTTACCGAAACCTTTAGCTGTTGTGACCACGGGGACAGATCTTATGGTCAGTTCCGATAGTATCGCTTTGGCGGCGGGAACTTAACTGACCATCAGATCTGTCCCCATGGTCACGGTCGCCCCGGCAGTTTGGTGTGTTTGGCACGGCCGCCCGCAAGTATTGACATATCCCGTTCGATAATATATACTATTGCCGATAAAACACACCGGAGGTACTGTCATATGAAAAGAACGCTTGCGTTACTTCTTGCGATCATGATGCTGCTCTCGCTTGCGCCGGCCGCGTTTGCCGGAACGGGGGCTTCGCATACCGTCAAGGCGTATGAGCCCCGCAGGGTAAGGGGCGCCGCGGCGTCCGCAGAGGACGAGCTCGATCCGCACGATCTGAGCATGGTGCGCGCGTTCCTCGAGACGGCTGACGAAAACGGCGTGAAGAACGGCGTGAAGCTGAATCCCGATTACGATCCCGGGGATCCCGCGACGTGGGTGAGGATGGATCACAACGAGGATTGGGGCGATTATATCGCAAACGGCGTGACCTTCTGGGCCGAGGCCGGCGGCAAAAAGCGCCTTGACTGGGTGAACTTCAACGATCTGGACGTCTTTGGCCCGCTGGATCTTTCCGACTGCGAGGAGCTGCAGTACCTTTACTGCTCCAATACGCGCGTGACCTCGGTCACGGCCACGCGGTGCTGCGCTCTGCTCGAATACGTGTGCAGCAACAGCCTCATCGAATTCGAGGATCATTCCGCCTGCGACGAGCTGTATTATATCGATCTGAGCTATAACCGGCTGAGCGGCGCTTTCTACTCCTTCCGGTATCCCGCGCTCTGGCATCTCGACATATCGGGGAACAACATAGATTATCTCTCGCTGACGGAGCTCCCCAATCTTCAGAGGCTTTTTTGCTCCGATAACCTCATCGAAAGGTTCGAGCTCATCGGATGCCCGAGCCTCAACGAGCTCTATGCCGATCACAACCGCCTTGAGACGCTCGATCTCTCCGACTTCACCGACTTAGAATACGTTTCGGTGCTGTTCAATCCGTTGAGCTCGCTCGATATCTCCGGCTGCACCAATCTGCCCCGAAACACCATTACGGCGTATGGAAACGGCACTTTCGGCTACTCCCGAACAGTTGAATACGACTATGCGTATAACCCGATCGTGACCGAGTTTGCAGCCGCATATCCCGCCGACGGCGCCGAATTCACAGGCTGGTTCGCTGCCGACGGCTCGGCGGTCTCCGATGAGCCCGAAGCCGACCTTGAATGGATCGAGTACACCGACCTCGTCGCAAGGTTCGCCGACCGGATCCTCCCCGGCGACGCCGACCGGAACGGCATCGTCGACACCACCGACGCGCTGCTGGTGCTGCGCTGCGCGCTGGGCATTTCGGGCGAGGCGGAAGATCTCATGGTCAACTGCGATATGGACTCGAGCGGAGTGATCGACACCACCGACGCGCTCTTCATTTTAAGGGCCGCGCTGGGCATAGGCTGAAACCTGCGCATGAAAAAAGCTTCTCCGGGGCGTTCCCCGGGGAAGCTTTCGTTTTGCCCTTCAACATCAATCGAGGGTTATGTCGTTCACGTCGTCTATGCTGTCGCCGCCGGCGCCGGGGCCCACGCGCCCCGCGATGAGATAGGTGTGCTCAACGGGATCGTACACTATGCGGTGCAGCAGGCGGAAGCCCTCCACGCAGCCGGTGCTGGGCACGTGCGTGCGCGGGCCGGTGCAGGGATGCACTATATCGCCTATCCTCACGTGCTCCTCGTCGACGTATGAGATATCCATATCCTTGGCTATGGCCTCCTCCACCTTGAATTCAAGGTCGATAAGGTCCACCTCGGGGGGCCTGTCGTCGAAGGCAAGCAGGAAGCCGTGCTTTATATCGCGGTGCTTGCAGCGCTTGAATTCCTCGGGCGGAAGGAAAATCTCGCACAGATCCTCGGCGGTGTGAGTCATGCGGCGGTATTTGACCGATCTTTCCACCTTTGAATGCAGTTCGGAGGGGAGCGGGCCGAATATGGTGGGGCGGGTGATTATTATCTCCTCGCCCACGCCTATCATAAGGTTGGCGTTTATGTTAAGCAGGGGGTATATCAGGTCGAAATGCTCCACTATCACGCGCTTGCCGTTCTTGACGGCGCGCATTATGGCGTCCGCCAGCTCGCGCGGCTGAGTGAAGGCCGATTCGAAGCGTATGTCAAGATGATATGTGTGCGCGGTGAAGAAGCCGTAATCCTCCTGATCGAGAAGCGGCAGCGGGCGCACGTTGACGCCGTTGTCGTCGTTGGTCAGCTCAAGGCCGGGGAACATGCCCTTTATCAGCATGCTCTTGCCCGAGCCCGCCTCGCCTATTATGCCTATGAGCTTGTCGAAGGGCGAAAGATACATCTGCGCTATCTGCATGCCCAGCTCATACATCCTGTCGCGCCCGCGGGGAGCGAAAAATACGCTGTAATAATGGTTTTGCTGCATCCTGCCCGAATACGACATGGGGATCCACCTGCCCTTTCAGATCTTATTGATAAGATTATATTTCATATCCCCCAAAAACGCAATAGCAAAAGACCAAGGCAGAGCGGATATTTCCCGCCCCGATCGGCCCTGAAACGAACGGGCACGGCGCGTCATTTTGCGCATCATGCCCGTTTTCCTTTATGCTGTTTTTACGGGGATCGCCTTGCTTTTGTTATTCCCCGAGCTTGGTGAAGGTGATGGGCAGCATATCCTCGAGCCCTTCGGGAACTTCCTCATTCTCCGCGGCGTCGAGAGTGAGCGTGGCGGGGGTGAGCTTACAGCTCACGCAGTCGGCATCCTCATCCGCGGCCTCGTCAAGCGAATCGCTCATATAAAGCTTTCCGTTCTTGAGCATATATTTGCCGCCGGAGCTGCTGTCGCCGAATATCGCTTCGGGATCCATATCGGCCTTCATCGAATCAAAGATATCGTCCATGCTGCCCAGGCCGGCCATGGCAAGCAGCGAATTGAACGTCTCGTCGGTCATCTCCTCGGGATCCATCTCCATTGATTCGGCCATCTCCTTCTTCATCATGTCGGCAAAGGCGGGCTTCATGCGCTCGAACATCGCGTCCACCGCGGCCTTGGCGCTCTCCTCGTCGATCTCGGCGGAATAGGTGCCGTCCTCCTTGAACTCCATGTAAAGCTTGAGCGTGATATCCGAAAGATCGAGGCCGTCAAGATATTCGCCGTATTCTTCAAAGTCCTCGGCGGCGTACTTGCCGCCCTCGGCCGTGGCCGTCCACCTGCCCAGGATCAGCTTTCCGTCATCCTGACCGCAGGCGGCAAAGAGCGCGGCGGCCATCACCAGCACGAGCGTCAGCGCGGCGGCGCGCAAAAAAATCTTTTTCATATTTCCTCCTTAAATCGTCCCTTTTCGCGGGAGTTTCCGGATAAAGGATACTTTATAAGCGATGCGATGTCAAGCCCTTTCGGTATTGAATCTTTTCGGATTAAGAGTTATAATGAATAAGTTAAGTCCAAATACTTTTTTGGAGGTCATCAAATGAGAAGAAGTATGCTTTTCCTGCCGGGCAACACGCCCAACATGATCATCAACGGAGACGCGCTCGGGGCGGATTCGATCATTCTCGATCTCGAAGACGCCGTGTCCCCCGACGAGAAGGATTCGGCCCGTTTGCTCGTGCGCTCCGCGATCAAAAACATGGGTTTTTCGGGCGTGGAGATCACCGTGCGCATCAATTCGATCGACACCGATTACTGGAGGGACGATCTTGACGCGATAGTGCCGCTGCGTCCCAACCTCATCATGCCGCCCAAGGCGAGCTGCGCGAACGACATACTCACCGTCGACGCCTATATCGAGGATATCGAGATGGCGTATCACATCCCCGTGGGCACCGTAAAGCTCATTCCGCTTATCGAAACCGCGCTGGGCGTTGAGCACGCGTTCGAGATCGCCTCCGCCTGCAAACGCGTTGCGGCGATATTCCTTGGCGGCGAGGATCTGACGGCCGACCTTCGCTGCAAGCGCACCAAGGCGGGCAACGAGATCGACTATGCGAGAAAGCGCCTTGTGGTTGCGGCGCGCGCCGCGGGAGTGGACGTTTACGACACCCCCTTCACCGACGTGAACGACGACGAGGGCATAAGGATCGACGCCGAATACGCAAAAAGCCTGGGCTTTACGGGCAAATCGGCCATCGCGCCCCGCCACGTCAAGGTGATAAACGAGGTATTCAGCCCCAGCCTTAAGGATATCGAATACGCAAAGATGGTATTCGAGGCGATAAGGATAGGCAAGGAGCAGGGCAAGGGCGCCGTGTCGCTGCTGGGCAAGATGATAGACAAGCCCATAGTGGAAAGGGCGCGTCAGACTTTGGAGGCTGCAAGGCAGCTTGGATTGGCAGGTGATATCGATGAGTAAGCTTGTGGATTCCATAAGGCAGGCCGTGATCGACAGCGGCCTTCGCGACGGGCAGACCATATCCTTCCACCATCATTTGAGGAACGGCGATTACGTGCTGAACATGGTGATGGACGTGATCGCGCAGCTTGGCATAAAGGGCTTGACTTTAAACGCAAGCTCGCTGTTCAACTGCCACAGGCCCTTAAAGGAGCATATCAGAAACGGCGTCGTTACCAACATAATAACCGACTATATGGCGTCGGAGCTGGGCTCATTCATTTCCGAGGGCAATATGGCTTCTCCCGTGCAGTTCCGCACGCACGGCGGCAGGCCCTTTGACATAGAGAACGGCAAAACGCCCATCGACGTGGCGTTCATCGCCGCTCCCGCGGCCGACTGCATGGGCAACTGCACGGGCAAGCTGGGCAAGTCCGCCTGCGGCTCGCTGGGCTACGCAATGCCCGACGCGAAAAACGCCCGCTTCACCGTGGTGATAACCGACGAGCTGCACCCCTATCCCCTCGTGCCCTGGTCGATACCCGAGACCGACGTCGACGAGGTGGTCGCGGTGGATTCGATAGGCGATCCCGCGGGCATAGTCTCCGGCACCACCAAGATCACGCGCGATCCCGTGGGCCTTTCCATGGCGATGACCGCGGTGGACGTGATAAAAGCCTCGGGCCTTTTGAAGGAGGGCTTCAGCTTCCAGACCGGCGCGGGCGGCGCATCGCTCGCGGCGGCGAAATTCTTAAAGGACGTGATGCTCAAAGAGAAGATCCGCGGCAGCTTCGGCCTGGGCGGCATCACGGGATATCTCGTGGATATGCTCAACGATGGCTGCTTCGACGCGCTTATGGACGTGCAGTGCTTCGACCTTAAGGCGGTGGAATCCATCCGCGACAACCCCCGCCACAGGGAGATATCCGCCACGCATTACGCCTCGCCGGGCGCAAAGAGCGCCGTGGTGGACAGCCTTGACGTGGTGATACTCGGCGCGACCGAGATAGACACCGATTTCAATATCAACGTGCACACCGATTCCGACGGGCGCATAATGGGCGGCTCGGGCGGCCACAGCGATACCGCCGCGGGAGCCAAGCTTTCCATGATAATCGCGCCGCTCTCCCGTGCCAGACTGCCCATCGTTACCGACCGCGTTACCTGCGTTTCCACCCCCGGCTCCACCATCGACGTGCTCGTCACCCAAAAGGGCGTGGCCGTCAATCCCAAGGACGAGGAGCTGCGCCTGCGCCTGAAGGACGCCGGCATTAAGGTGATGGATATCCGCGAGCTGAAAGCCCTTGCCGAAAAGACCAGCGGCGTGCCCCAAAAGCCCGCCATGGGCGACCGCATAGTCGCCGACGTCATCTACCGCGACGGCACTGTGATAGACCATATCAGGGAGGTCGTTTCCCGGGATTGACGTCCGGGTGATCATACGGGATCCGGCTTTTCCCCCTCATCCGTCACTCGCGGCTTTCGGATGGCGTCAACCAAAAGGCTTCCCCTCGGCGGGGCAGGAGGCGCCCGGAAAAAGCCAACTGCTTGGCTTTTTCAGCCGAGTGCCTGATGCGCTTGCCGCATCAGGTTCCTGTCAGCTGACGGATGCGGGGATCAAATCAAAGAAGATAACTAGCGGGGCTTAGGCTCCCCCTCATCCGTCACTCACGGCTTTCGGATGGCGTCAACCAAAAGGCTTCCCCCCGGCGGGGAAGCTCCGCGAAGCGGTGATGAGGGGATCAAATCAAAGAAAATCCCGCAGCGGATTTTCATCCCAATAAACGGTCTGGGCCTTCGGCTCCCCCTCATCCGTCACTCGCGGCTTCGCCCGCTCGTGCCACCTTCCCCGCGGCGGGGGAAGGCTTGGGATTGCGTCAACCAAAAGGCTTCCCCCCGGCGGGGAAGCTCCGCGAAGCGGTGATGAGGGGATCAAATCAAAGAAAATCCCTTGGGGATTTTCAGCCTTACTGCAAAGCGAAATGAGCAAGGACAGCGGAGAAAAAATCACACAGATATCACGCGTCCTCCGCGGCAATATGACGCGGGAGGAAAAGCATCTTTGGTATGATTTTCTCAAAAAACTCCCCATCCCCGCTTATCGGCAGAAGCCGCTGGGAAACTGCATCGTGGATTTCTATATCCCATGCGTTAAGCTTGTTATAGAGCTTGACGGTTCTCAGCACTGCTCCCAAAGCGGACGCGAACGCGATCTGCTTCGCGACGAGCGACTTATACGGACGGGCAATCTGGTGCTGCGCTATTCAAACGAGGATATCAGGACCGCTTTCGAGGGCGTTTGCCTTGATATCGTAAAGCACATCCGCGAGCGCGGGATGGGCGATGATTGGATGCCTTTTCCGGAATGATAATTGAAACAGAGGCTTTTCCCCCTCATCCGTCACTCGCGGCTTTCGGTTGGCGTCAGCAAAATGGCTTCCCCTTGGCGGGGAAGCTGTCGGCTAAACGCAGTGAAGCCGACTGATGAGGGGATAATATCAAAAAACATCGGGCCTTCGGCTCCCCCTCATCCGTCACTCACGGCTTCGCCGCTCGTGCCACCTTCCCCGCAAAGGGGGAAGGCTTGGGTAGGCGTCAACCAAAAGGCTTCCCCTTGGCGGGGAAGCTGTCAGCGCAGCTGACTGATGAGGGGATCAAATCACTATTCTATCCTGAAAGGAGTAAGACCATGAGAGAGATCAGCGCAGACGTCATCCGCGACCGGGTCGCGGAGCTGGCGATCGAAGCCAACTGCAGGCTTCCGCGGGACGTGAAAAACCGCATCGAGGAAGCGCGTGAAGAAGAGCCCCGCGCGGTGGCGCAGGGCATACTCGACAAGATAATCGAGAACTACCGCATTGCCGACCGGGACTTCGTGCCCATCTGCCAGGACACGGGCGTGTGCTGCGTGTTCCTTAAAGTGGGTCAGGACGTGCATATCACGGGCGACATCCGCGAGGCGGTGGACGAGGGCGTGCGCCGCGGCTATTCCGAGGGCTACTTAAGAAAATCCGTGGTGAAGGATCCCCTGCGCCGCGTGAACACCGGCGACAACACCCCCGCCATGCTCTATACCGAGATCGTTCCGGGCGATAAGATCGAGCTCACCGTCGCTCCCAAGGGCTTCGGCAGCGAGAATATGAGTCGGCTTGCCATGCTCAAGCCCTCCGACGGCATCGAGGGCGTAAAGGCCTTCATACTCAAGACCGTGGAGGAGGCCGGCCCCAACCCCTGCCCGCCGATAATAGTGGGCGTGGGCATTGGCGGCACATTCGACAAGGCCGCCTATATGGCCAAGAAGGCGCTTATGCGCTCCGCCGACGAGCGCAGCGCCGATCCCTTCTATGCCGATCTTGAAGCCGAGCTGCTGGAAAAGATCAATTCCCTCGGCATAGGGCCGCAGGGCTTCGGCGGCAGGACCACCGCTTTGGCCGTGAACATCGAATGGTATCCCACCCACATTGCGGGCCTGCCCGTGGCGGTGAACATCAACTGCCACGTCACAAGGCACAAGACCGTCGTTATTTAAGGAGGCGCTCATGGAAAGGAACATCACCCTGCCCATTACAAGGGAGACCGCCCGCACCATCCGCTCGGGCGAAAGCTGCCTGCTTACGGGCGTGATCTACACCGCCCGCGACGCGGCGCACAAGCGGCTCGTCGAGCTCGTCGAAAAGGGCGAGCCCCTGCCCTTCGATATAAAGGACGCCACTATCTATTACGTCGGCCCCACCCCCGCAAAGCCCGGCCGCGTGATAGGCTCGGCCGGCCCCACCACCAGCTACCGCATGGACGCCTATTCCCCCACCCTGATTGCGCAGGGCGAGACCGGCATGATAGGCAAGGGCAAGCGCGGCCCCGAGGTTGTCGAGGCCATGAAGAAATACGGCGCGGTGTATTTCGCCGCCATCGGCGGAGCCGGCGCGCTGCTCTCAAGCTGCATCAAGAAGGCCGAGATAGTCTGCTATGAGGACCTTGGCGCCGAGGCCGTGCGCCGCCTTGAGGTCGAAAACCTGCCCGTCGTATGCGTCATCGACTGCGAGGGGAACAACCTGTATGAACAGGGCCGGGAAGAATACCTGAAATCAGCAGGCAATTGAATATCAAGCGTTCACGGAGCCCCCTTTAAATCGGAGGCTCCTTTTTTGCCCGCGCGAAGGGCCGGTATCGCCGCTTAAGAGGCGGGCTGAACACCCCAAAACTACCGGGGCGACCGTGCAAGCACCCCAAACTAAGGGGGCGACTAAGCGAGCAAAGCGAGCGTCGTAAGGCCGACGAAAAATGCATGCAAATTTTTCGGAGGCCGTCGCCGCGCCACATGGAGCGTTAAAAAGGGGCAACAGTGTTGCGCCTTTAGCGGAATGCCGAAGCAGCTATGCTGCGAGGGATAGGCGCGGAACGCGGGCGTAAAAAGGAATGCACGGGGCGGACCCTGCCGCCCGTCGATTGCCTCTTTGACCATTCACCGGATGGTCAAAGTCGCTGCGCGACCGGCAATCGACCTCCTGCGAGACATA
>JAFXZJ010000065.1 GCA_017541305.1 Clostridia bacterium
CGCGTGAAGTGTGCTTCGCACGATATGCGGAACACTTTACTTCACTTGCCGCGTAGCGGCATACTTCACTGCGCCGAAAGGCGCAACTTCACTGACTCGATTTGTTCATCAAATCAGGTTTTTCAACTAAGTATTCCGCTTGCGCGGAACGTGAAGCGTCCTTTTGACGTGAAGTGCGCTTCACGCGTGAAGTGTGCTTCGCACGATATGCGGAACACTTTACTTCACTTGCCGCATAGCGGCAAACTTCACTGCGCCGAAAGGCGTAACTTCACTGCGCCGAAAGGCGTAACTTCACTGCGCCGAAAGGCGCAACTTCACTGCGCCGAAAGGCGTAACTTCACTGCGCTGAAAGCGTAACTTCACTGCGCTGAAAGCGTAACTTCACTTGCCGCACAGCGGCATACTTCACTGAAAGGAAACTGTTATGCAGGAGTCAAAGCTTCGAGATCGATCCCTCGATTTTGCCGTCCAGATAATCAATCTCGTCAAATACCTGAAATCAAAGCACGAAACCATTATCTCCAATCAGATCGGCAGAAGCGGCACGTCCATCGGCGCGAACATCCGCGAAGCGCAGTATGCGCACGGAAAACCGGATTTCATTGCAAAACTGCAGATCGCGCTGAAAGAGGCGAACGAAACCGGGTATTGGCTGGAATTGCTGTTTAAAACCGATTATATTGATGAGCAAACGTACAGATCCCTCGATTCCGCCTGCGCGGGTATCAGGGTAATGCTTATCTCATCTATAAACACAACAAAACAGAATATGGGGAAATGATCTGTTTAATCAACAAAATGGGGCAGTTGCATTTGCATAGCCCTTTTGTCTTCTCAGTCGGGTGAGCGCGTTCGCTTACCCTCCCTCACCTTGCCCTTCTCCCGTTTTCGTCGTTCTCGACTATCATCACGCGCTCCTCCTCCCCCGTTTCGGCGTTGACGTACACGAAATACTCCCTGCCGTCCTTTTCGCACAGGAACTCATAGCACAGCGTTTCGGTCAGGGGCGTGAGCGGGATGAGCGCAAGCCGCGCCTCCCTGACGGTCAGCGCCTTCGAGACCGCCTCCGCCGCCCGCTCGTCCGTCAGCGCGGGGCTTTTTATTTCGCGCTCTTTTCCGTGCATAAGCCACTCGCGCGCGTCGAGGCCAATGGGCTGCATGCTCTCCCGGTCGATGCTGAGCTTCACCGCGTCGTTATAGATAAGCGCCCCGCCCGAACTTCGCACGGAGGTGATCAGCGCCGCGCCTCCGTAATACTCGAAAAACACCGGCTCCATATCGTCATACCCGAATTTTTCAAGGTATTCCCTGCATTTTTCGACGAGCGCCGCGTATTCCCCATCGTCCGGCGCGCCCTCCTTTTCGCCCGAGGGCGTTCCCGAAAAGCTGAGAAGCCGCGCGCCTTTGACCGTGAGCGAAGCGCTTATACCCCCGTCCGCGCTCACAAAATCATAGGTCGGCAGGCGGCCTTCCGTTTTGCCCGCGTATTCTAAGCTTATCCCCAGCAGCCTCTCGGCGGCCGCGCGCGCCTCATCCGCCGTCGTCTCCTCCCCCTCGATCCCAAGCGGCTCGAAGCTTTCCGCCGTTTCCGAATACGGGCCGTCATACTCAATCGGCGGATAGTCGGGATGCCCTGGCGCGTCCGCGCTGACGTCATAATAATCGAATTCCTCGGTGCCCATGGGCATGCTTCCCTCGGCGATGCGCCTTTCCAGCCGCTCGCTCATGCCAAGGCAGGCCCCGAGCATGGCCGAAAGCTGCTCCGCGTCGTCCGCTTCAAGCGCGCCGCCCCGCAGGAGCTTGCCCGAAAGGCTGCGCGCATAAGCCCCAATGCGGGTCAAAAAGCCCGCCGTGTCCAGCACCTCCGCCTGGGACTGCGGCAGGCGCGACAGCAGTGCCGCGGCCTCGCCGCTTTCGCGCACTATGTCCTCGAGCGCCAGCACGCGGCCCGCCTGCGAGGAGGTCACGCCGAGCTTTTCAAGCGAGCGGCACATATCCCCGACCGCGCCCGAAAGCTCCATCGAGCATCTTGCGCAGGAGTTCACGCATGCGCCCGCGTATTCGTCGGCCATGCGGGAATATTCCTCCGCGCGCGCCTTCTGCGCCATGCCCCACACCGCCGACGCGATCACGCCAAAGCCCATAAGCACGGGCAGAGTCCACAAAAGCAGCACGTTCCTTAAATTTCTCATATTCCCTCCGTTTTTCAGCAGAATACGTGGTTCCCTATGCGCAGCAGCACGGGCCGCGAGAGCATCCATTTGCTCGTGGCGGTTTTGGGATTGTAATAGAAAAGGCACCCTCCCGTGGGATCGTAGCCGTTCAGCGCGTCCCTTGCGGCGCGCAGGGCGTTTTGATCGGGCGCCAGATTGATCTGGCCATCGGAGACCGCGTCGAACGCGCCCCGCTGATAGATCACGCCCGCGATCGTGTTGGGGAACTGCGCGCTGCGCACCCGATTCAGCACCACCGCGCCTATCGCCACCTGCCCCTTATAGGGCTCGCCGCGCGCCTCGCCGTAGATCACGCGGGCAAGCAGATACACGTCGTTCGAGGTCGTGCCCGAGGACGCGGCGCCCGCGCTTTGCAGCGCAAGACCCATTGCGGCGGCGGTTTTGGGGCCGACTATCCCGTCGGCGGTCAGGCCGTTCTTTTTCTGAAAGCGCTTTACCGCCTCAAGCGTGCCGCTGCCGAAAACGCCGTCCACCGAGCCGCTGTAATAGCCCCACTGCTTTAAGCGCTGCTGTATCTTCTTAACGTCGTCGCCCCGCGCCCCATAGCCTATCCCCGCCGCCGCACAGATCGCGGGCAGCAGCAGCAAAAGCGCCAGAAGCACCGTGAAAGCTCTTCTTTTCATCCGAATATGCTCCTTAAAAAATCCAGTATAATACTGCGGAATTCAAGCGTGCCGCCGGGGTTTTGAGATATCCCGGAGCCGTCGTCGATCACGCAGAGCGGCGGGAACATCACGCACCACCAGTTGCGCCCCTTCCCTTCGCCCAATATCACGCGCAGGGCGTCGTATTCCCCCGCGGGGTAGATATCGCCGTTGTAATCCCGCTCGGGAAATTCGAACCGGCCCGCCATAAGCCGGACTCCGTAATCGAGCCCGTTTTCGGCAAGCACCTCCTCCGCGGCCGATAACAGCTCGCCGCCCATATCCAGCATAAGCTCCATCGCCTCCTGCTTGGAGCGGGGCTCCTCCGCCCGCATAAGCTCAAGTATCGCGTCGCGCACCATGAGCTTTACGCGCTGATCCTCGGGCGAATCGGAATTTGCCAATACGTGCAGGCGCAGACAGTCCTTTTTATCGGCGGCGTCGGCGGTCTTCACCGCGGCGAAAAGCAGCATAAGCCCCGCAAGGAGGCCGCTTGCCGCGCAAAATAAAGCTTTCATACAAAAACTCCCCAAAAATAATCTGCTGTTAGGATTGACAAGCGGGTGGAAAAAAATACATAATAGGGGTATGAAAAACGAGATCGTCAAAATATCGGCAAATGCCAAAATAAATCTGCTCCTGGACGTAAAGCGCAGGCGCGGGGACGGCTATCACGAGCTTGAGGGGATAATGCAGGAGATCTCCATCGCCGACGATATCACGCTTTCGCCCGAGGACGGGATCGTGATCGTATCCGACGCGGAGCTTCCCTTAAACAACACCTGCCGCAGGGCCGCGGAGGTTTTTTTGAGCGATTCGGGCCTTGGCGCGCGAATAGAGGTGAAGAAGCGCATACCCTCCGAGGCGGGCCTGGGCGGCGCTTCGGCGGACGCGGCGGCGGTGCTTAAGGGCCTTAACCTGCTCTTCCGCGGCACGGCGCTTGAAAGGAGCCGCGAAGCGCTTTCCGAGCTTGGCCTTAAGGTGGGCGCCGACGTGCCCTTTTGCCTGACGGGCGGCTGCGCGATCGCGCGGGGCGTGGGCGAAAGGCTTACGCCGATAAACGGCCTGCGCCTTCCCCTGCTGATAGTGCGCGGCCCGCGCGGGGTCTCCACCGGAAGGCTTTTCTCGTCGCTGGGCGTGGGCGGCGCGGAGCAAAGCCGCATTCACGAAGCCGCGCTTGAAAACGCCCTTTGCGCGATCGAGCGCTCCGACGCCGAAGCGCTTGCGCGAGAGCTTGAAAACGCCCTGCAGCCCGCCGCGGAAAGGATCGCGCCCGAGATAGGCGAATACGTTGAAAGGATGAAGCAAAACGGCGCTTTGGGCGCCTGCATGACGGGCTCCGGCGCGGCGGTATTCGGGATATTCGCCGACGAAGGCGCGGCCGGGGAAGCTGAAAAGGCCTTTGCCGACTGCGATTTTTCGCGCGTCTGCTGCGCGCTTCCCCATCCGGGCGTTATGCCCGTCCTGTTCAGAAGGGGCGGCGTGAGCGACGCTCCCCTTACGGCAAGGCTGCGGCGCGAGGCATGGGAAACGACCTATCGCGGCATATATCCCGACGAGGCGTTCGACAATTACAGCTTTTCCGAAAAGGCCGCGCGTGACGCAGAGCGGTTCAAAAGCCCCGATTTTACCGGCTATATTATCGAAGCGGAGGGCCGCCCGATTGGGTATCTTTTCATACGCGAAGGGAGCCTTCCCCATATCGAGGCGCTGTATCTTTTGAAGGAATACCGCGGCAGAGGGATAGGCGGGCAGGCGTTCGATATCGTAAGGGAATACTGCCGCGAAAAGGGCTTTTCGCAGTTCACCTGCAGCTGCAACGCGCATAACAAACCCGCCCTCGGCTTCTATGAGCGCATGGGCGGGCGTGTGATCGGTATCGATATCGGGCATGAGAACAGGCAGGAGGATCAGGTGACGCTTGAATTCCGCGTGTGAGACGGCATAAAAGGGGCTGAACGGCGTGCGCTCAGCCCCTTTTTTTCATTTTATCGCGGGATCAATACTCATAGAAGCCCTTGCCGGACTTGCGGCCCAATCGGCCCGCCCTTACCATTTTGCGGAGCAGGGTGTGCGCGCGGTACTTGGGATCCTTTGTCTCGTTGAAAATGGTGTCCATGATGGCAAGCACCACGTCAAGGCCCACCAGATCGCCCAGCGCAAGGGGCCCCATGGGGTGATTCGCGCCGAGCTTCATTGCGGTATCGATATCCTCGGGAGAGGCCACGCCCTCGGCAACAAGCCCCACCGCCTCGTTGATCATGGGGATGAGTATGCGGTTCACAACAAAGCCGGGCGCCTCGGCAACCTCGACCGGGGTCTTGCCGATGGCCTCGGAAAGCTCATAGACCGCCTTGAAGGTCTCGTCGGAGGTGGCCATGCCGCGAATGACCTCGACAAGCTTCATCACCGTGGCGGGATTGAAGAAGTGCATGCCTATGCACCTGTCGGGGCGGCTCGTGGCGGAAGCGATCTCGGTGATCGAGATCGAGGAGGTGTTGGTGGCGAAGATCGTCTCGGGCGGGCAGATGCCGTCGAGATTGCGGAACACGGTCTTCTTGACCTCAACGCTTTCGATTATCGCCTCGATTATAAGATCGGCATGCTTGGCGTTGTCATACTGGGTGGTGAATTCGATGCCGTTAAGCACGGAATCCATCTGTTCCTGGGTGATCTTGCCCTTGTCCACGCGCTTTTTAAGGCCCTTTTCAAGCCTGGCCCTTGACCTGGCGATTATCTCGTCGGTCATATCGTAAACGGAAACGGGGAAGCCCGCCGTGCAGAATACCTGCGCGATGTCAAGACCCATGGTGCCTGCGCCGACTACAAAAATGTTCTTCATGGTTATATCTCCTCTGAAATAATTATTTGCCTGTGAATTCGGATTTTTCGGTCTTGCTTACGAAGGCCTCCATGGCCATCTTCTGATCGTTCGTCGCAAAGCAGGAGCCGAAAAGCTCCGCCTCGTGATCGAGATCGTTTTCAAGCGACGCGCCCGTAAAGCGGCGTATCGCGGCCTTGGAAGCGCGCACTGCCACGGGAGCGTTGGCGGCGATAGTATTCGCCAGCTTGATCGCCTCGTCCATCAGCGCCTCGGGCGGCACGACCCTGTCGACAAGCCCCAGCGCAAGCGCTTCGTCCGCCTTTATCATGCGGCCGGTCAGTATGAGTTCCATGGCCTTTGAAAGGCCTATCACGCGCGGCAGCCTTTGCGTGCCGCCAAAGCCCGGAGTGATGCCCAGGCCGACTTCGGGCTGACCGAATTTGGCCTTTTCGGACGCGATGCGGATATCGGCGCAGAGCGAAAGCTCGCAGCCGCCGCCCAGCGCAAAGCCGTTCACCGCCGCGATCACGGGAATGGGAAGCTGCTCCACCGAGGTCAGCGCGGCCTGGCCCTTTAAGCCGAACGCCCTGCCCTCTTCCTCGTTCAAACCCTTCATTTCCGCAATATCGGCGCCCGCGACGAACGCCTTGCCCTCGCCGGTCACGATAAGTACGCGGATATCCTCGTCCGCGCGGATCTCGTCCGCCTTAGCTTTAAGCTCCTCAAGCGCTTCGCTGTTCAAAGCATTCAGCGCCTCGGGCCGCGAGACGGTGAGTATGCCTATATGCCCCTGTTTTTCAAGCTTGATCATAGGATCCCCCTTTATTGATTTGGAGTATGGTTTATTATAGCATTTTCGTATATTGATTGTAAAGAGCTAATTGTCGATCGATCGAAAATTGCATGATAGTGTTGAATTCTTACCTCGCTCATGATATAATATTTCAGAAGTCGGTTCAAAGGAGGATCAATCATGAAAAAGCGTATCCTTGCCGCGTGTACTGCGGCGCTTATGGCCCTTTTGAGCGTATGCTCGGCGCTGCCCGTATCAGCAGAGGTCAAGCAGCCTGCAGCGAGGCATGAGACCCCAACGGGGTATAACGATCACGACTATCAGAAGATGGTCGCATTCCTCGATATCGAGGATGAAAACAGCACAAAGAACGGAGAAAAGCTGAGCTCGTCTTATGATCCGTCGGATCCGTCGACATGGGTCTCTTCGAGTTCCAATTGGATCTCCTGGCAAGAGTTCGACGGTGAGCTGTATCTTTTCGACATATACCTGAGGGGCTACGATCTGCGAGGTTGTTTGGACGTTGCCGACTGTTCCGGGTTGGAAGAGTTAGTGTGTTATGATTGCAGTATCAATTCTTTGAATGCTTCCGATTGCGGCTCGCTGGCCAGATTACACTGCCAGAATAACGGCTTGGAAATGCTGAACATTTCAGGCTGCTCCGCTCTTGAAGTCCTCGAATGTCAGTTTAATGCGCTTACCGCCATAGACCTTTCAGGCAAGCCCGAGCTGTGGTGTTTGGATTGTCGATTCAACTCCCTTTCCGAAATAGACGTTTCCGGCCTTGAACAATTGTGGTATTTTGATTGCAGCAACAATCAGCTGTCTGAGCTAAATGTGGAAAACAATACCGAACTCAACTATTTCAGCTGCGCGGTAAACCACATATCCGAATTGGATGTTTCGAATAACACCGCCCTGGAAGAGTTTTGGTGCTCCAGCAACGCCCTTTCCGAGATCAACGTCAGCTGCAACACCGCGCTTAAAACCTTCGGATGTGTGTTCAACAACATTTCCGAGCTGGATGTGTCAAATAATACGAGGCTTGAAAACCTGTATTGCGCCTACAATCTTTTGACCGAACTCGATCTTTCAAACAATCCCAACTTTTTCTTCGATCACATCAGGGCTGAGGGCAGCGGCACGATCGGGTTAAGAGGTAAATGGGCCCTGGCGATCCCGAACGAAGGAGCGAGCTTTCTCGGGTGGTATACCGAGGGCGGCGATCTTATAACCGATTATTGGAACGATATTTCTCAAAATGATACCGACAGCACCCGAGTGGTCGCCTGTTTCGGCGATGCAGACCCGGTTGCAGGCGACGCTGACGGCAGCGGCGCGGTCGACACGACGGACGCTCTGTACGTGCTCAGGTGCGCGCTAGGCATCTCCGGGAACGCTGAGGAAATGCTGTTAAACTGCGACATAGACGGCAACGGCATGATAGACACCACCGACGCGCTCATCATATTGAGGATGGCGCTTGGGATCATCAACTGATTGTACCGAAAACAGAGCGGAGAGCTGTCGGCGCATTCACTCAAGGATGCAAAAGGGCCCGCGATACTGAGATGTATCCGCGGGTCCTTTTTTTCCGGTTTACGTCCCTTTCGTCGCTTCGGGCTTTATGCCCTCAGCGCCGCCTCCCCTTACGCAGGGGAGGAAGGCTTTTGGCCGGCGGCAACCGCTTTTGGCTCCCCTGTGTAAGGGGACTGAGGGGTCGTTCTTGCCCTCGCCTGCGAGGGCATATCGAATCGGCTTGAGCGGATATATCGATAAAAAGGTCATTGTTCAAAGTTCCGAGTTCCGAGAATACCACCTCATCCGTCGGTTCGCTGAAGCTTACCGCCGCCTTCCCCTCACAGGTGAAGGCGTACGCCGGCACGCGACCAACCAAAGGCCTTCCCCCCGATCGCAATTGGGGGGAAGGTGTCGCCGCAGGCGACGGATGAGGGGCGCTTCCGCTCACTGACCGCGGGGACTGTACCTCGGGTCACATTCTTCCCTATTGTCTTTCGGATATATTTGCGGTATAATCTTTACGGATAAATCTCATTGGGGGAAAGGCTATGGAAAATTTTTCCGTTTTCGACATAATCGGGCCGCGCATGACCGGTCCTTCGTCGAGCCACACGGCGGGCGCGGTGCGCCTTGGCTATATCGCGCGCCGCATAATCGGCGAAAAGCCCGAGCGGGTGCATTTCACGCTGTATGATTCGTTTGCGGAGACGGGCCCCGGTCACGGCACCGACAAGGCGCTGATAGGCGGCATACTGGGCTTTATGCCCGACGACCAGCGCATAAGATCGGCCTATAAGCTTGCGCGGGACGAGGATATCGCGGTCGAATTCACCTATTCCGACGAGCACGCCGAGCATCCCAACACCGTGATGATCGAGGCGGTGAGCCAAAGCGGGCACGAGATAGAGGTGCTGGGCCGCTCGATTGGCGGCGGCAACATAATCATAACCGAGATCAACGGCATGGAGGTGGAGGTCACGGGCGAATATCCCACCATCATCATACAGCATCACGATCAGCCGGGCGTGATATCGGACGTGGCGCGCGTGCTTTCGCAGCTGGGCATCAATATCGCCAACATGAAGGTCTTCCGCCGCTCGCGCGGGGATAAGAACGCGTTCATGTGCATCGAATGCGACGAGCGCATGACGCCCGATATGAAGAGCATACTTCTGCGTCTCTGCCCCGCCGTGCGGGAACTGATGATAGTTTGAACCGATACGGACACGTTAGAGGTGAAATATGGATTACGATTTCAATAACGGCATAGAACTTATAAGGCTCTGCGACGAGGAGGGCATAAAGATATCCGAGGCCATGATAAGGCGCGAGGTGCAGATGGGCGATTCCACCCGCGAGCAGATAATTGCCGAAATGCGCACCGATCTTAAGGTAATGCGCGAATCGGTCAAGAAGGGCCTGACCGAAAAGGTGCAGTCCGTTTCGCGGCTGACGGGCGGCGAAGCGATGACGCTTTACCGCTATGCGGATTTCGGCCCGCTTTCGGGCTCGGAGACCTGCCATGCCGCGGCCGCCGCAATGGCCGTGGTGGAGGTGAACGCCGCGATGGGGCGCATCGTGGCGGCTCCCACGGCGGGCGCATCGGGCATACTTCCCGCCGTGCTGATAGAATGCTCGCACACCCACGACTGGAGCGACGATCAGCTTATCGAGGGCCTTTTCTGCGCGGGCGCGATAGGCCTGCTTTTTGCCAAGAACGCCACGATATCCGGCGCGGAGGGCGGCTGTCAGGCCGAAACGGGCGTTGCTTCGGCAATGGCCGCGGCGGCGCTTGTTGAGATTTCCGGCGGCGAGCCCCTGCACTGCCTTGACGCGGCGGCTATCGCGATAAAGAATATCGAGGGCCTTGTGTGCGATCCCGTGGCCGGGCTTGTGGAATGCCCCTGCATAAAGCGCAACGCGATGGGCGCGGCAAACGCCCTGCTTTCGGCCGATATGGCGCTGTGCGGCATAACCAGCCTGATCCCCTTTGACGAGGTTGTGGCCAGTATGTATGCCGTCGGGCGCGAGATACGCCCCGAATACCGCGAAACCGCCAAGGGCGGCCTTGCCGCCACCCCCACGGGCAAGCTGATAGCCGCAAGCATAAAGCGCATGAGCGGCCGAAGAGAGGATTAAAGCGCATACACGCCATTTTAAACGAATGAAAACCGGTGCGGGCCTTTTGACCCGCACCGAATCTTTTTTATTCACGCTCCCGCGTATCCACGCAATACGGGCAGCAGCCCGCGCAGGACGCACAGTTGCCCGTGCATCTGCCCTTGCTTTTCTTTTTCTGCCTTACAAGGGAGAATACTGCGGCGCCGACAAGTATCAGCACTGCGGCGGCCGCTATTATCGTGGCCGCGTTTTCGGCGATCCATGCAAACACGGTGCGCTCCTTTCTTTTAACGTATCTTAACGTCGTGAGTAAGCTTGGTGGCTTCCTTATACTTCCTGAAGAACAGCATGTAGATCATGAAGCCGAGCACAGCAAACGCGGCGATAAGGCTTATCACGTTCACAACGGTGCCCGCGCCCGTGGCGAGATTGCCGGTGAACAGGTTGCCGAACTGGTTGATCATCAGCGCGATCGCATAGGCGAAGCCGCATTCATAGAGTATCGCAAACCAGGTCCAGCCGCGGTTGTTCATCTCGCGCTTGATCGCGCCGATAGCCGCAAAGCAGGGCGCGCAGAGCAGGTTGAACACCAGGAACGAGAAGCCGGCGATCTGAGGCACGTCGAACGAGGCCCTGATGCCCGCCCAGTCGCCATAGAGTATGCCCATGGTGCCGACGATGTTCTCCTTGGCAACGAGTCCCGTGACGGAAGCCACGGCGGCCTTCCAGTTGCCCCAGCCGAGAGGCGCGAATATCCAGGCCACGCCCCTGCCGATGAAGGCGAGTATGGAATGCTCCATCTCATCCTCGGCAAGCATGCGGAACGCGCCGTCGACCCAGCCGAAGTAAGAGGTGAACCAGACCACGATGGTGGAGAGCAGTATGATCGTGCCGGCCTTTTTGATGAACGACCAGCCGCGCTCCCAGGTGGACCTGAGCACGTTCTTGAGCGTGGGCAGATGGTAAGCGGGCAGCTCCATTACGAAGGGAGCGGGCTCGCCCGCAAAGCGCTTGGTCTTTTTGAGCATCACGCCGGATATGATTATGGCCGCCATGCCTATGAAATAAGCGGATACGGCGACGAGGGGCGATTTGCCGTACAGCGCGCCCGCGATCATCGCGATGAACGGAAGCTTGGCTCCGCAGGGGATGAAGGTGGTGGTCATGATCGTCATGCGGCGGTCGCGCTCGTTCTCGATCGTTCGCGAGGCCATTATGCCGGGTATGCCGCAGCCGGTGCCCACGAGCATGGGGATGAACGATTTGCCGGAAAGGCCGAAGCGCCTGAATATGCGGTCGAGCACGAACGCGATACGCGCCATGTAGCCGCAGCCCTCAAGTATCGCAAGCAGGAAGAACAGCACCAGCATCTGGGGAACGAAGCCCAGCACCGCGCCGACGCCCGCCACGATACCGTCCTGAATAAGGCCGTAAAGCCATTCGGGGACCCGCATATTGCCCTCGCCGTCGATAAGCAGCTTGTCGATAAGGGCGGGCACGCCGGGCACCCACACGCCGTCCTCGGCGGGATCGGGCTCGTCAAAGCCCTTTTCCTCGAAGTAGGACACGGCGTCCTTAAAAGTCATTGCGTTGGTCTCTTCCTCATCCGCGCCTTCGGGTATGGCGTCATAATAGACGGTGATTTCGGAAACCTCAAGCGTCTCGTCGTCGGTGACCTCGGTCACGGCGCTCGTCTCGGCGGAGGTGAAGGCTTTGAGCTCGTTTATAAGCGCGTCGGGATCGAAGCTTTCGTCCTCGGTATCGAATTCAAAGCCGTAAGCCGCAAGCGCGTTTGAAGCCGCCGAAAAATCTTCGGCCTTCTCCTCGGCCTGCTTATCGCCTATGCCGAACAGGTGATAGCCGTCTCCGAAAAGCCCGTCGTTCGCCCAATCGGTGGCGGAGGCGCCGACCGTGACCATTGAGATGTAATACACAAGGAACATGACCAGCGCGAAAATGGGCAGGCCCAGCCAGCGGTTGGTGACGACCTTGTCGATCTTGTCGCTCTTTGTGAGCTTGGCCTCCCTTTTCTTTTTATAGCAGGCCCTTGTGACTTCGGCGATATAGATATAGCGCTCGTTGGTGATGATGCTTTCCGCGTCGTCGTCAAGCTCGTTTTCCGCCGCCTTGATATCCTGCTCGATATGCGCAAGGGTGTCGGCGGGGATCTGCATCTGCTCCATCACCTTTTCGTCGCGCTCGAATATCTTTATCGCATACCAGCGCTGCTGCTCCTCGGGCATATCGTGCACCACCGCCTCCTCGATGTGGGCAAGCGCGTGCTCGACGGGGCCCGAGAACGTGTGCTGGGGGATGGTCTTTCCGTTCTTTGCGGCGTCTATCGCGGCCTCGGCGGCCTCGGCAACGCCGGTCTCCCTAAGCGCGGATATCTCGACCACCCTGCAGCCGATACGGCGCGAAAGCTCGCTTATATTGATCTTGTCGCCTTCCTTTTTGACGATATCCATCATGTTGATGGCGACCACGACGGGTATGCCCAGCTCGGTCAGCTGAGTGGTGAGATAGAGGTTCCTTTCAAGGTTGGTGCCGTCGACTATATTAAGTATCGCGTCGGGGCGCTCCTTGATGAGATAATCCCTCGCCACGACCTCTTCGAGCGTGTACGGGGAGAGCGAGTAGATACCGGGAAGATCGGTGACGGTCACGTCATCGTGCTTTTTAAGCTTGCCTTCCTTCTTTTCGACCGTGACGCCCGGCCAGTTGCCCACGAACTGGTTGGAGCCGGTCAGCGCGTTGAACAGCGTGGTCTTGCCGCTGTTGGGGTTGCCCGCAAGGGCTATCCTTATACCCATGATTCCTTCCTTTCTGACTTCTGATACGCATCATTCGGTTAGTTTATGCTAACCTGATTCCGAAAAATAAAAGCCGCAGTCCCTTATTCGACCTCTACCATTTCCGCATCGGCCTTGCGGATGGAAAGCTCATAGCCCCTGACGCTCACCTCGATGGGATCGCCCAGCGGAGCCACCTTGCGCACGAACACGCTGGTCCTTTTGGTGATGCCCATGTCCATAATGCGGCGCTTTACCGCGCCTTCGCCGTGGAGCTTTACGACCGTGGCCGTCTCTCCGATCTTAACGTCTCTCAATGTCCTCACAGCTGATTCCTCCTTGCAGATATAGAAAATTTAAACCATGATCCTTCTTGCGAGCTCGTCGCTTACCGCGACGCGGCTCTCCTTGACCTTTACGATGACGTTTCCGCCAAGCGCGCTGACAAGGCTCACCTCGCAGCCGACGGTGAATCCGAGATCCTCAAGATGCTTTTTGACCTCGGGGCTTCCGCCGATCCTCTTGATTATTTGGGGCTGACCCAATTCAGCATAATTCAGGGGCATCATCCTATCCCTCCTTTACAGTAAGCTTTGGCTAACTTCGCTCCTCAAAAATAGGTCAGCGGGAGCAGATCGCGGGCAGAAGCCGCAGTTAGCCTTCTCTAACCGTTCCATATTATAATTAGCATGTGCTAACTTGTCAAGGGATTTTTTCGTATATTTTGCCAATTGCGCACTTTTTTCTTTTTTATATTGAAAAAACGCTTGAAATGCGCTAAAATGGACAGCAAAAAAGAGATGGGAGTTTTACGATATGTCCATGCGCGAATCCGGGGAAATGTACCTCGAAACCATACTGATACTATCGGAAAGATCCTCCGCCGTCCGCAGCATAGACGTCGGCGAATACATGGGCTATTCCAAGCCCTCCGTAAGCCGCGCCGTGGGCCTTTTGAAGCGCGAAGGCATGATCGATATCGATGGGCGGGGCTATATCACGCTGACGCCTGCCGGCGAGGAAAAGGCCAGGAACATCTATGAAAGGCACACCCTTTTGAGCCGCCTGCTCATCAACCTGGGCGTTGACGAGAAGACCGCGATAGACGACGCCTGCCGCATAGAGCATTATATAAGCGAAACGACGTTTGAGGCCATCAAGAGGCACGTCCGCGAGCACAGCGGGGATTCCTGATCCGCGCCGTCAAAAGCCCGCAAAAAGCAAACGGAGACGGTTTTTTCACCCCGTCTCCGTTTTTATTCCGTTTCACTTTTTGCCGTTCATCAGCTTTCGGTTGATGAAGGCCTTGAAATCCTCGGCATTGCCCACGGTGAAGCCTTCTTTTTTCAGCACGTAATCGCGCTTTGCTTCGGTGGAAACGATTATCAGGCCCTTGGTTTCACGCATTTTGCGCACTATTGAATAATCGTTCGATTTGAACGCGTCGGCAGTCGAATCGCCGTATTCGATCCCATCCTCATAGAACCGCTTGATAAGGAAGTAAGGCCTGCCCCCGGACTGTTCCTCAAGCATCTTCATGTCACGGCGCAGGTTCACCATATCAATTATGAAATACAGCGCGAGGAAACCCGCGGCAATAACGAGATACCAATAATCAAAAAGCTGCCACGCGATCAAAAAATACAGGAAAGCGCCTATCATGTATACGAAAAACGCTATACCCAGATAAGGCAGCGGCGAGTGCCACCGCTTGAAGCGGGCGTATTCGAGCATGAACTTTTTATTGACCTCAAGCCGATTTTCAAAGAGAAGCATATTTTCGTTCTGCATAGTTTCACCGTCCTTCGGCCAAAGTATATCATATGCCCGCCCCCCTGTCAATCCCAACGGGCTTGCCGGCCGTCGAAATATATATTTGAAAGGGCTTGCTTTTTAACGCTCCATACTGTATAATAGCATTCGCTGTTGAGGCAAACAACAAAATAGCCTTTGGAGGAGTCGCCTAGTTTGGTCGAGGGCGCACGATTGGAAATCGTGTAACGGTCATAAGCCGTTCGAGAGTTCGAATCTCTCCTCCTCCGCCATGAAAAAAGCGCTTTTGTCTACCAGACAAAAGCGCTTTTTTCAACGAAATCCGTCCTTTCGGACGGGTGAAATCCACCTTCGGCGGGTGAAATCGCTTCGCGGTGAAATCCCGCTTCGCGGGGTGCGGGACGGATTTCATTTCACCCGAGGACGAAGTCCGAGGATTTCACCAACGTTGCAGACGTTGATTTCACCGCGGCGCAAGCCGCGATTTCACTATTCAAAAGCAAATCTGAAAAGCTAATAACAAAAAGTCAGCAAGCAGCAGAAAGGCGGCACTTTCGATGACGATTCAAAACGCGATCATATCGCTATGGGATAATGGGATCGACAAGTTTTATCTGGTTTCGGTCCCGCCGGAAGACCAGTATCAATACATAAGCGGCAAGCCTTGTATCACTGTAGGTTTTGCTTATGAATATGGAAATGGAAGATTCAAAGGTTATGACACTTTCACGCTTTTCGATCACTTCTATATCGATATTCTTGAAGCGATGAAAAAAACCTATCGCGCTATGAACGGCTCGTTTCGGTTATATGATTTAGGTGCAGATTCCGACGGATATGTCGATTTTAATATGGAGAATGGAAAGCTTCATGTTGAAGGAAGACTCGGCGCAACTTTTTCAAGCCATGCTCTGAAGTTTGAGTTCGACGCCGATCAGACTTTATTGGAAGCGTTGATTCATTCTTTAACGATCTGATCTGGTGTACTTTTACGCGGTCTTTCTATGCTTTGGTGTCCTTTTACGCGGTCTTTTACACAAAAAACACCCCATGCGGGTGTTTTTTTGTGGCGAATATGTAAAGAAGAGATTCACAGCGAGCGCCCGGAAAGGGCCGCGGTGCGGCGCTTTCAGCGAGCTGCCGATCCGCGCCGTCGGATCGGTTCCTATTTCGCGCCCCGTGTTTTTCTGCGGCGCGAGCGCGCAGTGCGGAGCACAAGCAGCGAGACGCAATGATCGCAGAAAAACCGAATCTCTCCGTCCCTCTTCCGGTTACCATCCGGTATCTTATTTCGCGCCCCGTGTTTTGATCCCTGCCCGATTTGCGTCGGCGCGGAGCGCAAGCAAACCGCGGCAATAGGGTCAAAACCGAATCTCTCCTCCCCAAAGCGAAAAGCCGATCGCGCAAGCGTTTGGCTTCTCGCTTTGTATTATTCATTATTCATTATTCATTATTCAGTCTTCAATCTTCATTATAAATTATGCGCTTGGCGCGATCGTCTTTTCCGAATGAATACCGAATAATCAAAGAGCTCCGGGTCATCCCCGGAGCTCTTCCTTACTTATTGGTTTTTATTCGGATCACAGGCCCATTGCCAGGCGCATAACGAGCAGCGCGTCCTCGGAATTGACGGTGCCGTCGCCGTTGAAGTCGGCAAGAGCCTCCTGCTCGGGAGTGAGCTCGACAAGGCCCATGGCCGCGCGGAGTATCAGCAGAGCGTCCTCGGAATCGATCACGCCGTCGCCGCTGACGTCACCCATCACGGGCTCCTCGGTGGGTTCGGGAGTGGGCTCAAGGGTGGGCTCGGGTGTGGGCTCAAGGGTGGGCTCGGGTGTGGGCTCAAGGGTGGGCTCGGGAGTGGGCTCGGGAGTGGGCTCGGGAGTGGGCTCAAGGGTGGGCACGGGAGTGGGCTCCAGAGTGGGCTCGGGCGTGGGCTCCTGAGTGGGAACGGGGGTGGGCTGAGGATTATCCTCGCCGCGGACGAGCTTGCGGTAAAGCACCAGCTCGTGAACGGTCTTGAAAATGTTGAAGAACTTGTTGGTGCTGTTGCCGCCAAGATAGGAATTGCTGTTCACGTCCTGGGTGATGGTGCCGGTGGCGGCGCCTTCGGTGGCGGCGTAATGCCATGCGATGGGCGAATCGTTCAGCACAAGATAGTTGCCGTCAATGCTGAGGTATTTGCCTGTTTCGGCATTATAGATGCTCTCATCGGCGTTCCAGGTCCATTCGCTGCCGGGATCGACCTCGCTGGTGATGCAGGTAACTCCCGCGACCTCGCCCAGATCGACCTTGCCGATCTTGAGGGTCTTGCCGGAGCTGTAATACTCGTTCAGCATGACGTAATGCGAGGTGCCCATATCATAACCGATAACGTAGGTCTCGCCGGGGATAACCACGTTGGTGGGAACGTACATTACCTCTTCGGGCAGATACTCGTTGGAAACGACGACCTCAACGGAGGCGGAGAAGCTGTATTCGGAGTTGCTGTAAGCGGTGGAGGCGATGGTGTAGGTGATGGTGGCGGTGCCCGCGCTCACACCGGTAACGGTGCCCCTGCCGTCTACTGCGGCAACGTTGGGGTTGCTGGAGGTCCAGGTCTTGGAATAGTTATTGGCGTCGGCGGGGTTCACAACGGGCTCGAGCTTGAGCTTGAAGGTGGGAGCCAGGCCATAGCTTTCCTGCGGGAAGGAGAGACCCTCGGCGTCCACGGGGTTGCCGCCGAAGAGCATCCAGTCGCTGTAAACGGTCTGCGCGGAATCGGGATTCGCGGGGAAGGGATCGTCGGGACTCATGACGATGGGGAACGCGTTGCCGTGAGGCTCGCTGCCGTTGGCGCTGCAGCCGGTATTCACCATGTATTCGAAGGCCTCGGCCACGGTGTAATCCTCATACTTCATCTTGTTCCAGAAGATGCTCTCGATCGCGTAGTCGCCCACGAAGGTGACGGACTGGGAATAGCCGTAAACGACGCCCGCGCCCGCACGCAGCAGCGCATAGCCGGTGGTGCCGTGGCCGTTCACGTGCATGCCCTCGCAGATGGCCATCCAGAAGATGCTGTTGGGCAGGGGGCTGGTGATATGGTTCTCGATGTAGCGGCCGTCGATATAGGCTTCGGAGCCCGCGTTGACAGCCCAACCGTTGGAGTAATCCTGAGAGGTGATGCCCGCGTTGGTGGTCAGGCACAGATAGGACGACGAGCCGGACTGGGTGCCGTGGGAGTCGAATATGACTATGCCGTTATTGGGGCAGGCGGCGGCGATGGCGGGGCCGGTCGCGCCGGTGGACTGGAGTATGGTCACGGTGCCGCCGGTGGCGTCGGCAATGGACTGAGCTTCCAGCCTGTACTGGTTGGTGAAGCTGGAATCATGGCCGTAATAGGGGCCGACGAGCAGCACGTTCATGTTGACGGGCCCGTTCTTGGTCGTGCCGGGGATCACCTCGATGGGCTTAACGTCCGCGGCGGCTTCGAAGTTCCTGCCCTGCCTGGCAACGTAATCATAGCAGCAGGCCATGCCGTCGACGGTGAAGAAGAAGCTCTTGGCGGAAACGCCGGTGAAGCTGCACTCGTCAACGAGCTCGTTGTTCAGAGCGGCATTGTAAACTGCCATAACGGTCTCGGTCCTGCCTGCGCCGGAAGCGAGCACCTGAGCCTCGACGGACTCGAGATCCTCCCAAACGGAGTCAAGCAGACGGAGCTTTGCGTTTTCGGTTTCGGATTCGATAACACCCTTCGCAAGCGCGGCGGCGGGGATCATGGTAAGCACCATAATAACAGCAAGCGCTATACCAAGGAAACGTTTGATATTCATACAATCACTTTCCTTTCTGTATGGTTAGGTATATTTTATCACAGCAATAGCCGTTTGTCACGATATATAAATGCATATACCCCCTGAAATAACGGTATATTTTGCGCGGCGGGAAAAGGGGGCGTTCACTGACCATAAGATCTGTCCCCGTGGTCAGTGCTTTGATTACAAAAGACCCGCCCGGCGGGCGCCGGGCGGGCTTGGGGATTTGTGTTTATCAGTCCCTATACATGGGGCGTACCTGATAGTGAGTATGCAGGAGCTCATGCGCCTTATGGGAGCCGGGCTCGTCCAGATACTCCTTATAGAGCTGCTGGACTTCGGGGTTCTCATGGGACTTGCGGAGGCTCATGCTGGCGTCCTCACCATAGAGGCCCGCGGCGCGAATGGCGCGCAGGTCGGTGAAGTTGCGAACGTAGCCGGGCTGATGGGGCTGACCGCCGCCGTTTACGCAGCCGCCGGGACAGGCCATGACCTCGATGAAGTGATAGTTCTTCTCGCCGGACTTGACCATGTCGAGCAGCTTGGAAGCGTTCTCAAGGCCCGAGGTGACGGCAACGTTGACGTCCATGCCGGCGACGTGGATGGTGGCCTCCTTTATGGCGTCGGTGCCGCGGACGGCGTGGATATCGAGGTTCTCAAGGGGCTTGCCTTCGAGAACTTCGTAAACGGTGCGCAGAGCGGCCTCCATAACGCCGCCGGTCGCGCCGAAGATGTGGCCCGCGCCGGACGCCATGCCCAGGAACGGATCGCAGACTTCGTCGGGAAGCTCGGTGAACTTGATGCCGGCTTCGCGGATCATCTTGGCAAGCTCACGGGTGGTGAGGGATACGTCGATGGTCCTCAGACCGTTGGTGGAAAGCTCGTCACGGGCAGCTTCGAACTTCTTCGCGGTGCAGGGCATAATGGATACGACAACGATATCCTTGGGATCGATGCCGGCCTTCTCGGCGTAGTAGGTCTTGACCAGAGCGCCGTACATGCCCTGCGGGCTGCGGCAGGAGCTGAGGTTCTCGATGAACTCGGGATAGTAGGTCTCGCAGAACTTGATCCAGCCGGGGGAGCAGGAGGTGATGAGCGGGAGCTTGCCGCCGTTCTGAACGCGGTGGATGAACTCGGTGCCTTCCTCCATGATGGTGATATCGGCGGCGTTGTCGACGTCGAATACGCGGTCAAAGCCCAGACGACGCAGAGCGGCGATCATCTTGCCCTCTACGTTGGTGCCGATGGGCATGCCGAACTCCTCGCCCAGCTGTACGCGGACGGAGGGAGCGGGACCCACGACGACGTGCTTGGTGGGATCGGCAAGCGCTTCCCAAACCTTCTTGGTGTCGTCACGCTCGGTAAGAGCGCCGGTGGGACATACCGCGATGCACTGGCCGCAGTTGACGCAGGAGGTCTCATCCAGATCCATCTCGAAAGCGGACGCGATATGGGTCTTGAAGCCGCGCTGGTTGGGGCCGATCACGGCGCAGTGCTGGTTGTGCTTACACACGGCCACGCAGCGGCGGCAGAGTATGCACTTGGAGTTATCCCTTACAAGGTGGATGGCGGAATCGTCGATATCGGGCTTCATGGGCTCGCCGAACTCGAACTTGTGGTTATCGCAGCCGTATTCCTGAGCAAGGGTCTGCAGCTCGCAGTTGGTGGAGCGGGAGCAGCCGAGGCAGTCCATACGGTGGTTGGAGAGCATGAGCTCAAGGGTGGTCTTGCGGGCCTTGCGCAGAGCGGGGGTGTTGGTGCGGACCACCATGCCCTCGGCTACCTGCTGGAGGCAGGCCACGGGGTTGCTCCTTGCCTTTTCGACCTCAACGACGCACATGCGGCAGGCGCCGATGGCGTTGATATCCTTGAGGTAGCAAAGGGTGGGGATGCGGATGCCGACGGATTCGGCAGCCTGCAGGATCGTATAGTCGGCAGGAACCTGAACGGCCTGGCCATTGATTGTCATGTTGATCATTTCCATATTGCAGTCTCCTTATTTCTTGACGATTGCGCCGAACTTACAGGTCTCGATACATGCGCCGCACTTGATGCACTTCTTCGTGTCGATGGTGTGGGGCTGCTTGACCGTGCCGCTGATAGCGCCGACGGGGCACTTGCGCGCGCAGGCGGTACAGCCGCGGCAGACGTCGGGCTGGATCTCATAATGCATGAGGTGCTTGCAGACGCCGGCGGGGCAGCGCTTTTCGATAACGTGAGCCTCATACTCATCGCGGAAATACTTCAGCGTGGAGAGCACGGGGTTGGGAGCGGTCTGGCCGAGAGCGCAGAGAGCGTTTGCCTTGATGTAATAGCAGAGCTCTTCGAGCTTATCGAGATCCTCGGGCTCGCCGCGGCCGTCGGTGATCTTCTGGAGCAGCTCGAGAAGACGCCTGGTGCCGATACGGCAGGGGGTGCACTTACCGCAGGACTCGTCGACGGTGAAGTCGAGGAAGAACCTTGCGAAGTCGACCATACAGGTGGAGTCGTCGGTAACGATCATACCGCCGGAGCCCATCATGGCGCCGATCTTGGTGAGGTTGGCGTAATCGATGGGGGTGTCAAGGAACTGAGCGGGTATGCAGCCGCCGGAAGGACCGCCGGTCTGCACGGCCTTGAACTTCCTGCCCTTGGGGATGCCGCCGCCGATATCATAGATGATGTGGCGCAGGGTGGTGCCGAGGGGGATCTCAACAAGGCCGGTGTTGTTGATGGCTCCGCCGAGAGCGAAGACCTTGGTGCCCTTGGAATCCTCGGTGCCCATGGAGGCGAACCAATCGGCGCCCTTCATGATGATCTGAGGAATATTGGCCAGGGTCTCAACGTTGTTGATGATAGTGGGCTTCTGGAACAGACCCTTGTTAGCGGGGAACGGAGGCTTGTTCCTGGGCTCGCCGCGGTTGCCCTCGATGGAGGTGAGCAGCGCGGTCTCCTCGCCGCAGACGAACGCGCCGGCGCCGAGACGGATGTCGATATCGAAGTTGAAGCCGGTGCCGAAGATATCCTCGCCCAACAGGCCGTATTCGCGGGCCTGACCGATGGCGATCTTCAGACGCTCAACGGCGATGGGGTACTCGGCGCGGACGTAGATATAGCCCTTGGAAGCGCCGATGGCATAACCTGCGATGGCCATGGCCTCGAGAACGGCGTGGGGGTCGCCCTCAAGAACGGAACGGTCCATGAACGCGCCGGGGTCGCCCTCGTCGGCGTTACATACGACGTATTTCTGATCGGCCTGGTTCGCAGCGGCAAACTGCCACTTCATGCCGGTGGGGAAGCCCGCGCCGCCGCGGCCGCGCAGACCGGATTTCTTCATGACGTCGATGACTTCCTGAGGAGTCATCTCGGTAAGCACCTTGCCCAGCGCGGCATAGCCGTCCATGGCGATGTACTCTTCGATGTTCTCGGGGTTGATGACGCCGCAGTTGCGCAGAGCAACGCGCATCTGAGTCTTATAGAAGTTGGTGTCGCCAAGGGCGGGAACGTCCTCAAGCTTCTGACCGGCTTCTTCCTTGTGTACGAGACGCTCAACGATACGGCCCTTGAGGAAATGCTCCTCGGCGATCTCCTTG
This sequence comes from Clostridia bacterium, assembly GCA_017541305.1. Taxonomy (GTDB): domain Bacteria; phylum Bacillota; class Clostridia; order Christensenellales; family CAG-138; genus UBA3857. The sequence continues at coordinate 22,069 of JAFXZJ010000065.1, forward strand.
ACGTCCGTGGGCTTAACGTGGGAATAATAGGTGCCCTCGGGATAAACGATCATGATGGGGCCCATGGCGCAAAGGCCGAAGCAGCCCGTCCTGATGACCTGCACCTCATCCTGCAGACCGAGCCTTTCGAGCTCGACCTTGAGGCCGTCAGCGATAGCCTGGGAACCGCCGCTGGTGCAGCCGGTACCGCCGCAAATCAAAACGTGTGTACGAATCATTTATCTGTTCCTCCAAAATTACTTCTGTGCAGCGCCGATGGTGTACTCGACGATGGGCTGGCCGCCCACGATGTGCTTCTCAACGATCTCCTTGGCCTTGGCGGGATCAACGAAGATGTAGGTGACGCGCTGGTCGCCCTCGAAGACCTCGACAATCGGCTCATAGCGGCACATGCCGATGCAGCCGGTCTGACCGACTTCCACCTTGCCGGTGAGGCCGCGGTTGGCGATCTCCTCAACGAAGGTGTTGAGAACGGGACGGGCGCCCGCGGCGATACCGCAGGTCGCCATGCCGACGACTATGCGCTTTTCCGCGCTGCCCTCGCGGAGGATGACCTTGTTCTGCATCCTCTCACGGATTGCTTTGAGTTCTTCCAAAGATTTCATAATCACTTTTCCTTTCCGGTGATTTTTGATTTACTTTAATTCTTTTCGGCAGGCGGCTTAGATCCGCCTCCGGGATATTCGTCATTCGCCGCCGCCGTATTGCTCGGTCATCGAGCCCCTTATCCACATCAGGACCTCGGGATCGGAAAGCGGCACGTCGTCCCCCAGCACCTCGCGCAGCATGCGGGTGTCGATCTCCACCGTGCGGTCGGGCATTTCGTGCATGAAGAGGAAGTCCACCTCGGGGCTGCCCTGCACCAGGGAAACGACTGTGGATATCACGTCCCCAAGGGGAGTGAAATCCAGATGGTTTTTGTAGAAGAAGGCGGTCACCTCGGTGCCGTGGGTATCGGGATACAGCGCCCGCTCGCGCGAGGTGATCTGCATATACCCGCCCGTCTGCTCTGCGGCCAGCTTCAGAAGCGGCAGGCCCAGCCCCACCTTGCGCGTGGTGCGGGTGGTGGAGAACGGGTCGGTCACACGGGAAAGGAATTCCTCGCTCATACCGCGCCCGTCGTCCCTTATCTCAAGCTTTAGGCTTTCGTCCGTTTCGGTAAGCAGTATCTGAACGAAACTTGCCTCGGCATGGATGGAATTCTGCGCGATATCGAGTATGTTGAGTGACAATTCCTTCATTCGGCTTCTCCTTTCTGCTGTTTGGATCTCAGTTTTTCAAACAATGCGCGCCTTATCTCGTCAGGCGAAGCGTCGGCTTCGCAGTCAAGCTCCATATGATTGAGAGTCACCGCGAAATCCTCAAGCCTGTGCGCGTCGGAGGAAACGATCACCTTCCTGCCGCCGGAGAGCTTTTGCGCGTTCTCCTTGTCGCGCACCTCGCAAAGGTCGAATACGGGCTCTTCGGGAAACATGCCCAGTATGGCGAGCATACCGTTAGATTCCCTGTCGATATGCGCGGGATAGGCGATTCCGCCCATGGATCTTACGAGCTCCGCCGCGTCGGCAAGCGGGAGCGACGTTGCCGCGGGCAAAAACCATGGGTCCTCCCCCGTTATCTCGTCGTCCCTGCCCATTATGTGCTGATTGCCGAATATTTCCACACGGTTCGGAAAGGGCATTCTGTAAGGCTGTATCGCCTCGTCGAAGGCCATCGCCTGTTTCAGGCCTTCAAACAGGCATACCATGTGGATCTCTTCGGAGGTGGTCAGCTCACATCCGGCAACGGGCGTTACTCCGTATTCCTCGCAGGCAATGAAGAACGCCCCGCAGTTCTTGCAGGAGTTATGATCGGTCAGAGCGACTATCTTAACGCCCGCAAGAAACGCCATACCCGCGATATTGCATGGGGTCATCTCGTCGTCCCCGCAGGGGGACAGGCATGAATGCACATGAAGATCGTAGGTGAAAAGCGCCATTATCGCTGCCTTCCTTCCGTTTGGAATTTATTCGGCGCCGCCCGCGTAATCGGCGTCATCCGCCGAATGCATCGCGTCGGTCACTTCGCCGCAGAGCTCGAACATGCCCTTGGGGCTGCCGAGCAGGTTTATGCCGTGCAGGCGTGATTTTATCACGGCTTCTTTGTCGGGCGTGACGCCCTCTGCGAATATCACGCAGGCCACGTCGGTCAGCTGCGCCACCGCGGCAACGTTCATATTGGTCATGATCGTGACCCACGCGTCGCCCTCGCGCGCTCTGCCCATCACCCAGCTCAAAAGGTCGCCGGCATAGCCGCCCGTGATCACGCGATCGGGATCGGGGAGCTCTATCACGGAAAGACCGAGCTTGTCAACGAGTTTTTGTACAGTCAGCATTGTTTTCTCCATACGGGGATATTCCCCGGAACATGATTTTTGTGCGCCCGCAAAAGGGGCTTACAGGCTCTCCATCTGGTTCCTTACCACGCAGTCCTCGATCCTTGCCTCGCCGTTCACCACGTCCAGCGCGAACGCCTTGCAGGTGGGCGAGCCGCACGCGCCGCAGTCCTTTTTGGGAAGCTTATCGGCAAGCGCTTCGGCCTTTTTCATGGCAAGCATCATGGCAAGCATGTTGGGCGCGCCGTCGGGCATATAAGTGAAGGCCTCGGCCTCGATATATTCCTCGGGTATCACGCCGCCCGAAAACCTTTCGACGTTCTCGATATGCGAGATATCGTTGGGCTTGACCACCACGGTCTTCTGCAGGTTCTGAAGATGGAGCCTTGCAACGTAACCGTTGGTCGGGGCGAGCACGCCTCCGACGCAGCCGGGGCTGCAGGCGTTGAGTTCAACGAAGCCGATATCGGTGAGCATGCCGGATTCAAGATCGTCCAGCACCTTGATCACGTTGTCGATGCCGTCGGCTGAAAGATAGCCCTCGTTCATGAGCGAAGCCGCCTCGCCTCCGGTGGTGGCCCACCTTAAGCCCACCGAGCCCGCTTCACAGGCGGCCTCGGGGCCGGGATCGACGTCATGCTTCATGTGCTTCAAAAGCTCCATGTAAACGTCGTTCATGGAGGTGATGTAATCGACGTAGACCGTCTGCCCCTCCATAACGCTCTTTGCCCAGCTCACCTTGGCGGGGCAGGGCGAAATGAACACCGTTTTCATGTCATCGGGCGAAAGCTCGGGATGCGCTTTCAGCGCTCTTTCGCGCGCAAGCTTTCCCGCCAGCTCATAGGGAGGCATAACGGGCACCAGCTGCTCGCAAAGCGTGGGGAACCTGAGCTTTATAAGCCTTACCACAACGGGGCAGGCGGAGCTTATTACCGGACGCACGACCCCCGGCGAGGACATATAGATCCTCGTTAAGTCGGTCACGTACTCGGCGGCCTTTGCGACCTCGTAGACGTCGGAAAAGCCCATATCCCGCAGACCCTGTATAACGAAATCCGCTTCGTCAAGATGATTGAATTGCCCGAACAGCGAAGGCGCGGGCAGTGCGATCAGATACTTTGAATAGTCCAGATCGGAGAGCTTATCGTAGCTTGCCTTTTTGGCGTGATGATTGCAGACCCTTATGCATTCGCCGCAGTCGATGCACTGATTGGGATTGATCACCGACCTGCCGTTCCTTATGCGGATGGCCTCAACGGGACATCTTCTCAGGCAGGTGGTGCAGCCCGTGCATTTTTCGTGATCGACGAATACGGAGTGAGTGTAAACTGCCATTCAAGCTTCTCCTTTTCATTAGTCCGTTCCCGAAGAAGGAGCCCTTACTTCAGGTGATACCAAAGCTCGATGCTGGTTCCGACTCCGACCTTGGTATCGATGTGCATATCGTCCGAATAACGCTTCATATTGGGCAGCCCCATGCCGGCGCCGAAGCCCAGCGCGCGGATGTTTTCGGGAGCGGTGGAAAAGCCCTCCTTCATGGCGTCCTCAACGTTGCGTATGCCCGGACCCACGTCCTTTAAAGTGATGAGTATGGTATCCTCGGTGATATAGACGTCGGCGTCGCCTCCGTGGGCGTGTATGACCATGTTGATCTCGCCCTCGTACATGGCGACGGATATGCGGCGAATGACGTCGGGTGAAACGCCTATCTGCCTTAAAAGCTTTTTGGTCTCGACGGAAGCGCGGCCCGCGTTGGCAAAGCTTGCGCCGTCAACGTCGAAATGATAGTGGAGCGCTTCACTGTTCATCTGCCACCGCCATCTCTTCGCATGCGTGCCCGAGACCCGCGGCATAAAGCCTTCCGCAGGCTTCGAACATGGGCAGCTTGGTCTGCAGCACGACCACGCCGTTTTCCTCGGCAAATTCAACGATTCCCTCGGCGGGGATCTTGCCCCTGACGAAAACCACGCAGTTCATATCCATCATGAGCAGGGTCCTTATGACCTGCACGTTCATAAGCCCGGTGAGCAGCACGCCCTGATCCTTAACGTAGGCGAGCACGTCGCTCATCATATCGCTTCCGCAGGCGGATTCGATATCGTAATCGAGCTTGTCTCCGCCGGTCAAAACGACGGCGTTCAATATTTCGGCCACTTCGCTGATCTTCATATGGCGGTTCTCCTTTTCAGAAAACGGTGTTGCTTTTTACTGATACTTCTTGAGAATGTCCCTGACGTCGGCGGGGACGAGACGGCCGTAGACTTCGCCGTCGATGGTCATAACGGGAGCAAGGCCGCAGCAGCCGAGACAGCGGGTGGGCTCAAGGGTGAACTTGCCGTCGCTCGTGGTGTGACCGGGCTCTACGTTGAGTACGCGGGCAAGCTCGTCAAGAATGTTCTGCGAACCCTTGACGTAGCAGGCGGTGCCCAGACATACCCTGATGAGATGCTCGCCCCTGGGCTCAAGGTTGAACATGGAGTAGAAGGTGGAAACACCGTAGATCTCCTCCAGCGAACGACCCAGGCCGTCGGCTACCATCTTCTGGACCTCTATGGGCAGATACCCGTAGATCTCCTGTGCCTTCTGAAGAACGGGCATAGTTGCGCCGTCCTTACCCTTCCAAGTGGCGATGAAATCCTTGAGCTCTTTTTCCTGCTCAGGAGTGCCCTTAAAGGGAATTGCCGTGATTTGTTTTGCCATGACAGTCCTCCTTGTACCGCGTTTTACGCGGAAATTATAGTGGCTTTGGGCCGATGAAGAGGAATCATGCCGTATTGGCATAATTTCCCTATCATCAACCATCTTAAAGTATAACACATAATGCCGATCAATTCCACTGTCAATTTATGCAATTTATTGTATATTTAGTTTTAAAGGTTCAGGGTCCAAAAAGGCCGACCCGAACGGGGGTTCTGCTGCGGGGGCGACCATTCTGAACACAACAAACTCAAGGGGGTATTAAGCGAGCAAAGCGAGCGTCGCCCACGTGGCCGAAAAATAATCATTTTTCGAGCCGAGTGGGCGCACGCGGCGCGACAGCCGCGGAACGCGGGCGTCAAGTAACTGAGGCCGCTCCTGCGAGAAATATCCCAGTCTCTAAAGGAATCGGCAGCTTAAAGGGCTAATGCATCACAAAGGGAACAATAATAATGAATCCCCTCATCAGTCGTCTTCACTCCGTTCAGCCGACAGCTTCCCCGCCAAGGGGAAGCCTTTTGGCGTATCCTGCAGAAGGGACGACCATTCCAAACACCCCAAAACTACCGGGGCGACCGTGCAAAGCACCCCAAACTCAGGGGGCAACTAAGCGAGCGAAGCGAGCGTCGCCCACGTGGCCGAAAAATAATCATTTTTCGAGCCGAGTGGGCGCACGCGCCACATGGAGCGTTAAAAAGGGGCAACAGTGTTGCGCCTTTAGCGGAATGCCGAAGCAGCTATGCTGCGAGGGATAGGCGCGGAACGCGGGCGTCATATAACTGA
>JAFXZJ010000066.1 GCA_017541305.1 Clostridia bacterium
CCTTATCATGAACAAGCTTTCACTCATAACCGTTATGGCCGTTTCGCTGCTTTTCACCGGCTGCGCGGCGCTTGCGCCGAAGGACGCGGAGCCGGAGCCGACCGCCTCCCCCGCCCCGGTGTCCGTATCCACGCCGGAGCCGACCGAAGCGCCCACCGCCGCGCCTACCGAAGCTCCCACCATAGCTCCCACCGCGGAGCCCGCGCCCACGCCCTTTCCCGGCACCGATATACTTCCCCTGACCGACGGGGAGAAAACCGTGCTCGTGAATATGGACAACCCCCTGCCCGAAGGCTTTATTCCGCGCGGCCTCGTGAACGCCAATGAAATGCTGGGCGATATCGCCGATTTCCGCAATGAGGATTCGCTCATCCAATACGAGGTCGGCCTGCACCTGCGCGAGCTCTTTGCCGCGGCTGCGGACGAGGGCATGGGGCGCTACCGCGTGTGCGATCCCTACCGCACGCCCGAGCGCCAGTGGTCGCTGTGGAACAGCCGCGTCGCGTGGGATCCCGATTACGGCAAGGATCCTTACAACGTGCCCGTGGGCGTTATGCCCGGCAACAAAAGCGAGCACTGCGCGGGGCTTGCCGTGGATATCTGCTCCGCCGCCCATCCCGAGCTGGATACCGATTTTGCCCATACCCCCGAGGGAAAATGGCTGATAAACAACTGTCACCGCTTCGGCTTCATATTCCGCTATCCCGCCGATAAGACCGCCCTCACAGGCGTAAAATACGAGCCCTGGCATATAAGGTACGTTGGTTTGGAGCTCGCGGAGAAGATCCACGAAAGCGGCATGTGCCTTGAGGAGTATCTGCAGAGGGAAGATGCGGGAAGGCAGTAAGGCCAACCACGCGGCAGATGATCGGCACACGAGTTCCAAGTTCCGAGAAATGGGGTTTACTTTAGCTCGGATGCCCATACAGTCGTCCGATTCACGGGCAGATTAAAGGAGGGAAAACATGATCCTGAAATTCAGTGACGAGGTTATAAGAGCAGAACTGGCATGCAAGTTCAGAGAGGCAATGCATCAGACGTATATTGAGTATTTGGACGACAGATCCGATCATAAGCTCATACTCGCGCTGCTTGAGCATTGGTATCTAATGTTTAATCTGGATCACTTGGCGGCGAGATATACTTCGGAGTGGGAAGAGTTGCTCGACGCCGCTTACGACAGGATCGATGATGATCCGTTGACAGCGTTTTTCATGGGCTATATGATGGCAGTGGGGCCCTATTTATTCCTTGGCAAACGATGGGGAACAAGCGGTGAAAGCTACGATAAAGTATACTACAGCGGATATCAGCTGATGGAGAAGGCATATTCGATCGAGCCGGATCGCTTGATATTCAGAATAAAGCACTCTCACTATATCGACGAAAGATCGATCTACGAAAAGCGTTCCGAAAAAGAGTTGATCGAATTACACGAAACCTTCCCCGTCCCCTCGGTGATCTGCGAGTATTTCCGCCGGATATTCAATGCCGATGAAAACTCCGATGAATACGAAGAGAATCTGCCGATAATGGAGGACTATCGCAACAGATCGATAGACGAAATGATTCCTGTAAAAGTGCGTTCGGGGGACGGTTCAGCAGAAACAAAGAATTGAACATTGAGCTGTATGAAATAATAAGACCAAGCACTTCGCCTTAGTTTTTCTCCCGCCGTCCTCTTCTCGGCGTTCGGAACTCGGATCTTTTATCGATATGTTTGCTTTCGCAAACTCGATATATCCGCTTTGCGGATTCGATATAAGCTCGCTCCGTTCGCTTTCGATATGATCCCGCACTGCGGGATCGAGAAAAGGCGGGCGCCTTCCATTCTTGAATCTCGGAACTCGGAACTTGGAACTATGACCCCGTAACTCCAAAAAACTCTTGCCAACCCCAAAAAGATATGATATACTGATTTAACTACCCCCAGGAGGTGAATCGATATGAGTTTTCTGAACAATCTTTTGGACGCCCTGAAGAAGGAAGTCAAAGAAGTCGAGAATAAGGTAAGCGAGGCCGTTGCGAACGCCGCCAAGGAAGCCCAGGCCGAAAAGCCCGAGCAGCCGATCATCCCGCAGGGTCAGGGGATCAACGGTCACACCGGTATAGTGATCGGCGGCGGCAGCGTGCCCTCTTCCGGCGGCTGGGAGGCCGAGGACAGTTGGTATGACGTCGTTCCCGAGGAGGAATGCCAATACAACTCCGGCATGAATTACCTCGATTATTTCACAAAGATATTCCGCGAGGACTTCCCCGAATACGAGATAGGGCTGGAGACCCTTGCAGCCGGGCGCAGGTATGCCTACACCTTCATGAAGGACGGCGCTCCCCGGCTGGTCGTCGAGCTTATGACCGAAAAGAGCGAGGCGAACAAGTTCCGCAGGGACACTCAGCGCCGCGGGATCCCCTACGTACGCTTCTATTTCGATCACAGCGGCTGGTGGAACACCCGCAGGTATGTGAACGAGCGCGTCTCCGGCGCCCTCAAATGATCCCGCAAAAGGCGGGGAACGCATTGCGCCTGTGATGGGCAAGGCACGGGCCCAAAGCGCCGCTTTTCCTTCTTTGGCGGCGGCTTCGCAGGCAGCCTGCCCGTGTACTGTCCGGTACATTCAGGAACTTCCTGAATTTAAAGTCTTCCCCGTTCTTACAGCCGATCCGCGGGGCCTCTCTTCGGGTCGGCTTTTTATTTGATATGAGCCTTATCGATCTGCTTTCCGATGCCCCGGTTTGGGAAAGGTTTTTCGAATACAAGACCTCGCTCGTATGCCCGAAGCCGCTTGAAAAGAAGCTGCGGGGCTTTATCGACGAGCGCGCCTATCTGCCCGTCTGCCACGGGATCTCGGCGGGACGGCCCTTTCCCCTGCCCAAAAAATCGGTCATAAGCAAGATCTATTCGCAGAAGAAGCGCACAGTTTACACCTATCCCGAGCGCGAAAACACCGTGCTCAAGCTGCTCACCTACCTGATCCTCAGAAAGTACGACGGCCTGTTCTCCCCCGGCCTGTATTCCTTCCGTCCCGGCAGGACCGCCAAGGACGCCGTGCAGCGCCTGCTGCGCACGCCGGGGATATCCGGAATGTGGTCTTACAAGGTCGATATCAGCAATTATTTCAACTCCATACCCGTGCAGCGCCTGATCCCGATGCTCGAAGGCGCGCTTGCCGACGATCCCGGGCTCTTCGCCTTTCTTCGCCGTCTTCTGGAGGAGCCCCTCGTGCTTGACGCGGGCCGCCCGATATCCGAGCAAAAGGGGATCATGGCCGGCACGCCGCTTGCCTCGTTCTATGCGAATCTTTACCTTAAGGAGCTCGACGCGCATTTTGCGCACGTCCCCTACGCGCGTTATTCCGACGATATCATAGTCTTTGCCCCCACCCGCGCCGAAGCGGAGGCGCACGCCGAATTTATCCGCGCTCTGCTTGAAAAACACGGGCTTGCCGTGAATCCCCAAAAGGAGTGCTTCTCCTCCCCCGCCGAGGGCTTCACGTTCCTGGGCTTCCTCTGCCAAGGCGGCCGGGTCGATATCGCGCCCGCCTCTGTCGACAAGCTCAAGGCCAAGATGCGCCGCAAAACACGCGCGCTCGCCCGCTGGCGCGACCGCAACGGGCTCGAGGGCGAAAAGGCGGCCAAGGCGTTCATCCGCGTTTTCAACCGCAAGCTTTTCGAAAACCCCGTCGACAACGACCTCACTTGGACCTATTGGTTCTTCCCCGTCATCTCCACCTCGGAAAGCCTTCACGCGATCGACCTCTACGCGCAGGACTGCGTGCGCTTTCTGATCAGCGGCAAGCGCACCAAGGCCCGCTTCAACGTGCGCTATGAGGATATGAAAGCGCTGGGCCTTAAAAGCCTCGTCCACGCCTATTACGATCGCTCCGAGGCCGAGCGCTCAAGACGCGGCGCCGCCCGCCGGGAATGACCTCCCGTTATCCCCGTTGACACATATATTTTTAACGCCCTCCCATTTTAATATTGACATCGCCCCGCCGATTTGATATTATAATAGACGGCCCATAAATAAGACCGTCTCTCCGTAGCTCAGCAGGATAGAGCGTTCGCCTCCTAAGGGGAATGTGCTTGTGTCAAATAAGGTCAAAGTGCGACCGCATTGGAAAATGAAATGCACTTGTAGCTCAGCAGGATAGAGCGTCCGCCTCCTAAGCGGAAGGTCTCGGGTTCGAATCCCGACAAGTGTGCCACGAAAAAGTCTTAAAGACATTAGGTTTTTAAGACTTTTTCTTTTGCTCTTTTTGGCCTTAAAACGACTGCATTAGAACCAATTCTCCTATCCTTCACTACTCAAATCAACCTTAAAAGCCCACTTATGGCGACCGCATTAGAACGCATTTATCCGATTCCAATGCGGTCGGGCAAAACCCACTTTACTACAATTTTACTGTCCTGCACCCATAAAGTGGACAGATAGCATGCTACATTTATGCTAGCCTAAAATTGCTTTCAGATCCTCTTCCGGAGTGCTGATCGGTGCAATGTTGTAGTTTTCTACAAGGTAGCTCAGCACATTCGGAGAGATAAATGCCGGGAGTGAGGGACCGAGCTTGATATTCTTTATACCAAGGTATAAGAGTGTCAGCAGGATACATACCGCTTTCTGCTCGTACCAGGAAAGGATCATGGAGAGCGGGAGCTCATTGACACCGCAGCCGAACGCATCTGCAAGTGCGACTGCAACACGGATCGCGCTGTACGCGTCGTTGCACTGACCCATATCCATGATGCGGGGCAGTCCGCCGATCGTACCAATATCCAGGTCATTGAAGCGGTAC
>JAFXZJ010000005.1 GCA_017541305.1 Clostridia bacterium
TAAGCTCTGTGTTTGCGGAAACGTCGAGCTCCGTCAGCGCGTTTTCATCGCAGTAGAGGTATTCAAGCGCTGCGCAGCCGGAAACGTCGAGCTCCGTCAGCGCGTTGCGGAGGCATGCGATTGTTACAAGCGCTGCGCAGCCGGAAACGTCGAGCTCCGTCAGCGCGTTGCCTGAACAGTAAAGATCCCAAAGCTCTGTGTTTGCGGAAACGTCGAGCTCCGTCAGCGCGTTGTTTGAACAATTAAGATGACTAAGCTCTGTGTTTGCGGAAACGTCGAGCTCCGTCAGCGCGTTTTCATCGCAGTAGAGGTATTCAAGCGCTGCGCAGCCGGAAACGTCGAGCCCCGTCAGCTCGTTTTCATAGCAGTAGAGGCGTATAAGCGCCGTGCAGCCGGAAACGTCGAGCCCCGTCAGCTCGTTATAACCGCATCTGAGTGTTTCAAGCGCCGTGCAGCCGGACAGATCCAGATCGCCAATAAGAAAATAGTCCTCACAATAAAACCGGACAACGCGTCCCCGGTCCCATTCGACGCCGTACCAAGTCTCCGGATCGGCGGGATCGTAATCCTTGCTTCTCTTCTCCCCGTTCTTCACTCCGTCCTCATCCTCTGTCTCAAGGAAGGCGACGAGCTTCTGATAGTCATTGTCGTTATACCCTTCCGGGGTATCAAACCTTGCGGTCGGCTTCTCCGTCTTCGCCAGCGCGGGCAGGGCGGAGCAGACGCTCAGCAGTACGAACACAGCCGCGGTCAGGGCGGCAAGTATACGCTTTTTCATTTTCATTTCCTCCTCTGAAATATAAGAATTGCCGTAGATTCAGTATACCATGACAGCAACAAATATTCAATAACTATTTTGCAATAATAATTATTTTCACGTTTGCCGAAGTCATCCGGCCCGCCGCCCTCATTGACACCCGCGCATTTATATGATAGAATCGATTTGACGGGGAGGGCGTATCCTCCCGCGAAAGGAACGAGCATATGTACAGGATCGTCAGCAAAAAGATACTTAACCCCACCGTCACTCAGATGGAGATCGAGGCGCCGCGCGTTGCGAACAAGGCAAGGCCCGGTCAGTTCATAATACTGCGCGTGGACGGGGAAGGGGAGAGGATACCCCTCACGGTCGCCGGCGTCGACAGGGACGCGGGCACAGTCAAGATCATATTCCAGGTGGTCGGCGCGACCACGGAGCTTCTCAACCACATGGAGGAGGACGATTCCCTTGCGGATTTCGTGGGCCCGCTCGGCGTTCCCACTCACACCGAGGGGATCAAAAAGGTCTGCATAGTGGGCGGCGGCGTCGGCTGCGCTATCGCAATGCCCGTCGCGCAGGAATTCCACCGCCTTGGCGCCGAGGTGACGAGCATTATAGGCTTCCGTTCAAAGGACCTGCTGATACTGGAGGACGAATTCCGCGAATGCTCCTATCGCCTCGTCGTAATGACCGACGACGGCTCGTATGCAAGGCAGGGCAACGTGACCGTGCCCCTTAAGGAAATGCTGGAGGCGGGCGAAAGGTTCGATATGATTATAACGATCGGCCCGCTCGTAATGATGAAATTCGTCACGCTTGCCGCAAAGCCCTTCGGCGTGCCCGTCACGGTATCCATGAACCCCATCATGATCGACGGCACCGGCATGTGCGGCGGCTGCCGCCTTACGCTCGTCCGCGACGGAAAGCGCATAACGAAATTCGCCTGCGTTGACGGTCCGGATTTCAACGGCTATGAGGTCGATTTCGACGAAGCCATGAGCCGCGGCAGGATGTATCATTATTTCGAACGCCGCGCGCACGAGGCGGTCTGCAATCTTTTCCGGGAGGTGCGCTGATATGCCCAACATGAGCCTTAAAAAGAACGAAATGCCCGTGCAGGAGCCCGAAGTCAGGGCGCGTAATTTTTCCGAGGTGGCCCTGGGCTATTCCGAGGAGGCCGCATTGGACGAGGCGCAGCGCTGCCTGAACTGCAGGAATATGCCCTGCGTGAGCGGCTGCCCCGTGAACATACGCATACCCGAATTCATCGGCAAGGTGAGGGAGGGCGAATTCGAGGAGGCCTACAGGATCATCCAGAAGACCTCGTCGCTTCCCGCCGTCTGCGGAAGGGTCTGCCCGCAGGAGACCCAGTGCGAGTCAAAATGCGTGCGCGGCATAAAGGGCGAGCCCGTCGGCATAGGGCGTCTCGAGCGCTTCGTTGCCGATCGGCACAATGAATATTCCGATGAAAAGGTCATCCTGCCCGAGCCCAACGGGCACAGGGTGGCGATAGTCGGCAGCGGCCCCTCCGGCCTAACCTGCGCGGGCGACCTTGCCAAAAAGGGCTATTCCGTAACGGTTTTCGAGGCGCTGCATACCGCCGGCGGCGTGCTGGTCTATGGCATACCCGAATTCCGTCTGCCAAAGCGCATCGTTGCAAGGGAGGTCGAAACGCTAAAAAGCCTCGGCGTGGAGATCGAGACCAACGTGGTCGTCGGCAAAACGGTCACGATCGACGAGCTTTTCGAAGAGGGCTATGAGGCGGTGTTCGTGGGCTCCGGCGCGGGGCTTCCCAATTTCATGGGCATACCCGGCGAAAGCCTCAAGGGCGTGTATTCCGCCAACGAATTCCTCACCCGCTCGAACCTTATGAAGGCTTATCGCAATGATTCCCCAACGCCCATCATGAAGGGCGGCTGCGTTGCGGTCGTCGGCGGAGGCAACGTGGCGATGGACGCCGCGCGCACCGCGCTGCGCCTTGGGGCCGAGAATGTCTATATCATCTATCGCCGCTCCATGGAGGAGCTGCCCGCCCGCCGCGAGGAGGTCGAGCACGCCATGGAGGAGGGGATCGAATTCATGCTGCTGAATAACCCCGTCGAGATACTGGGCTATGAGGATCCGGCGGATCCCCGCCATCCCGCTAACGGCTTTGTCAACGGCATACGCTGTATCAAAATGAAGCTGGGCGAGCCCGACGCCAACGGAAGGCGCAGGCCCGTGCCCATCGAGGGGAGCGAATTCGAGCTGCACGTCGATACCGTCGTAATGGCCATAGGCACCAGCCCCAACCCGCTCATCAAGGACACCACCAAGGGCCTTGAGGTCAACCGCTGGGGCGGTATAATAGTCAACGAGGACGGCCTGACGAGCCGCGAGAACGTATATGCCGGCGGCGACGCCGTCACCGGCGCGGCCACGGTCATATCCGCCATGGGCGCGGGCAAGACCGCCGCCAAGGCGATCGACGAAGCGCTGAGCAAATGATCCGTGATACACACGGCCCCCGCCAAACCGCGGCGGGGGCTTTTTTTGCGCGGGGCAGATTATTGGAAGATGCTTCGGCACGGGCAGGCAGCCCGGATCCGAAGCGCGCAAAAAAGCCGGCCGGCAGAACCGGTCGGCTTAAAATGCCCGTCGTCACTCTCCGTAAAAGACCTCAAGATCGTCCAGCCGCAAAAGCGCGGGCGGCAGGCGCGAGGCCGCGCCGGCGTCGATATTGATCCAGGTCCTTGTGAATATCACGCGGCCCGTGTATTCTTCGCCGTAATAGAGCGTGGGAGTGTGGCCGAATATGGTGATCACGTCGTCGAAATATTCATCTGTCAGCTTGGGACGCTCCCAAAGCAGATCGTGTATAAGGTAATCGCCTATCCTCTTTTCGGGGGAGAAATCCTTAAAGCCGCCGTGCACCAGCAGGAAATCGCGTCCGCCGGCGCGCGCCGAAGCGATGGGCGGCGCTGTGCGCAAAAAGTCCATGAGATCGGCGAATTCTTCGGGCGACGCGTTTTTGAGCGCAAGCAGATTTTCCGCCGTAACGCCGCCGCCGTTGCGCATCCAGCGATCGTAGTGGATCATGTCGGCGGGCGAAAGGGTGGAGATGCTTTCGTCAGTGATCTCATCGAAAAGGAACGAGCAGTTCAGCAGCATGTCCTCGTGATTGCCCAGAAGGAACTCGTAATTGGGCTGCCGCATGACGTGGAGAAGCATTTCGACTCCGCCGTCGCCGTTGCGGTCGATCACGTCGCCGATTATGAAAAGCGTGTCCTCGTCGGAAAAGCCCGCGCGCGAAAGCAGCTCGAGGAAGCTTTCGAGCGGATAACCGTGCAGGTCGGAAACAGCATAGATGCTCATTTTGAATGCCTTTTGCAGATCGCGGGCGTCAGATGATCCCCAGCGCGGCGCGCAGTATGAGCAGCGCGTCGGAGGAATCGATCAGGCCGTCGCAGTTCATATCGGCGCGGAAGCGTTCGAGCGGAGCAAGCTGTATTATGCCAAGCGCCGAGCGCAGCGCGGTGAGCGCGTCGACCGAGGTGATATCACCGTCGCCGTCGGTATCGCCTGATTCGGGCAGGGGAGGATCGACCGCCATTAGTCGCGCGTAAGGATAGCCGGTATCCGATATCGTCCACACCTCTTCAAAATCGAAGCCCTCGTAGGCGGCTTCATAAAGCAGCTCCATCGCGTCCCTCGCAATGCCGTTTTCGCCGTTTTCACAGCAGGTATCAAGGAAAACGCAGTTCTCGAAATCGGCGCCGTAAAAGGATATGCGGCCCGCTATCGCGTCCGCCGCGGTGTTGGCGAACACGCTGCCTGCGTTATAACAGCGGGAAAAGGAGCTCTCGGCGGTGTAGCCTGTGAGGCCGCCCGCATACTGATCGGATATTATGCGGCCCGTGTTGAAGCAGTCCCAAACGACCGCGTCGTGCGAATCTCCTATAAGACCGCCAACGCCCCAATTGCCCGTGACGCTGCCGGTGTTCATGCATTCGAGCATGTAATTTATAAGTCCGTTGTCGCCGAAATCGGCTCCGTCGTCGCTCCAGCCGATGACGCCTCCTATATAGTCCTCGCCAAAGATCGCGCCCCTGTTGACACAGGCGGTGAAATCACTGCCGCAGCAGCGCCCCGCGATACCGCCGACGAAGCGCTCGCCGGTTATTGGGCCCAGATTCTCACAGCGCTCGAAGGAGGTGGTCTGCGCTATGCCGACGGCGCCCGAAACGTGGTCGCCGCCGCTGACCCGGGCGCGGTTCGTGCAGGAAACGAGCGCGCTGTCGAATGCATAGCCCGCAACGCCGCCCGCGTCGGTAAGCGAGGAAACGGTTCCGCTCGGGGTGCAGTTTGTAAAATGCGCATGCCCCGCGATGCCGCAGACGCCGCCGGCATACTCGCTGCTTTCAACAGCCGCCCGGACCTCGCAGCCGGTTATCACGGCGTTTTCACAGGATGCGGTAATGCCGCCGGCGGAGAACGAAGCGCGGACGCTTCCCTCAAAGAGGAGATCATCGAGCACGGTCCCGTTCGCATAGCCCGTGATGCCGCCCGCGCTGTGCGCGCCCGATACGAATGCGCCGGTTACGCTAAGGTCGGTTATCTCGCCGCCCTCCGTCATGCCGAAAAGCGCGGCATACTGATATTCCGGGCCGGGCTCGATATGAAGGCCGGTTATGCGGTGCGAGCCGCCCGAGAACGAGCCCTTGAATACGCGGCGCACGCCGTCCTCACCGGTCAGACCGTCGCCTATCGGGGTGAAGGCTCCGATGGCGGACATATCGATATCGTCGGTCATAACAAAGCGCCTGCCCTCGCAGGTTTCGCCCGAATTGACCAGCTCGGCAAGGGCAAGCAGATCTTCGGCGCAGGAAATAAGCTCGGGCTGATCCCCGTCCTTTTTGAATATGACCCGGGGCAGGGCGGACGCCGCGGAAGCGCAGACCGTGAAAACGAGCGCGAGCGCGAGCGCAGCCGAGATATGACGAATGAATGCTTTCATGATGCACCTCCGTGGATCCTTTTGTGCAATTATACTATGAAAACGGGAGCAAGGCAATAGATACAGTCAAGGCAGCACATGCTTGTCATCAGCCGGCTTATGCGCAGGAGCGCCCTTTTTGCGCCGTCGGATCCGGCGCACGGAATAAAGCCGTATTCGTCCGGCTCGGCGTTGTAGACGGATATGCCGTCGGGCTCCCGCTTCCCGAAATTGACTGTTCTCATACCGTCTTATCGGTACCAAACAAAAGGAGATGCGCGTGCGCATCTCCTTTTGTTTGGTAGCGGCAATCTGATTCGAACAGATGACACTCCGGGTATGAACCGAATGCTCTAGCCAGCTGAGCTATGCCGCCAAATGGTTGCGGGGGAAGGATTCGAACCAACGACCTTCGGATTATGAGCCCGACGAGCTACCTGCTGCTCCACCCCGCGATGTTGAGTTGAAGCCGAAGCTTCAACAGCAATAGTTATTATACCACAGGGTATGCCTTGTGTCAACACTTTATTTCGGTATATTTGAGAAAAATAACGGGTTTTTTTGCCGAAAGCTCATGGATCAGCCGTTTTCCATGCCGATATACCCGTAATCCTCGTCCTCCACGGCCTTTTTTATACGGGCTTCGTCGGGCTCGGCGGTGAACGTGACGCGCACGACGCCCGTCTCGAACGAGGCTTCGGCCTCGCTTACGAAGTCCAGCGCCTCGAGCGCGGCCTTGACGCTTGCCTCGCAGTGGTGACACATCATTCCTTCAACGCGTATTATCGCGGTCCGTGCCTTTTCCCCGGCGGGGGCTTCCTGCGCGCGGGAGCTCTTGCCGCGCCTGGGGCGGTCATGCCTGCCGCTCCTTATATCGAGCAGGTTGAGGCGCAGCGCGTTAAGGCATACGGTCACGCTTGAAAGGCTCATGGCGGCGGCGCCGAACATGGGATTCATCTTAACGGCAAAGAGCCCGGCGGCCAGCGGGATGCAGACGATATTATAGAAGAACGCCCAGAAAAGGTTTTCGTGAATGTTGCGAAGCGTGCCGCGGCCAAGCCTTATCGCGGCGGCGGCGTCGCTCAAGTCGCTGTTCATAAGCACTATGTCGGCGGAATCGATCGCAACGTCGGTGCCTGCGCCAATCGCAATGCCTATGTCGGCGGTCGTCAGCGCGGGAGCGTCGTTGATGCCGTCGCCCACCATGGCAACCTTGCCCTGCTTTTTGAGCCTGCGTATGACTGCCTCCTTGCCGTCGGGCAGCACGCCTGCGATGACTTCGTCTACCCCGGCCTCCGCGCCTATCGCGCGGGCGGTGCGCTCGTTATCGCCCGTCAGCATGACGACCTTGAGGCCAAGCTTTTTGAGCGCCCTTACGGCCTCGGGCGAGCTGGGCTTGATAACGTCGGAAACGGTTATAAGGCCCATAAGCTGTCCTTCGCATTCGAAATAGAGCGGAGTGCGGCCCGTGTCGGCAAGGCCCGCGCCCCTGTCAAAGAGGGGATGGGGGCCGGTGAGCGCTTCGATATAGGCGCGGTTGCCGCCGTGACAGCGCCTGCCTTCGATGACCGCCTCGAGCCCGCTGCCGGGATGCGCGGCGAATCCGCCCGCTTCCGAAACGGGTATATCGCGCTGAAGGGCAAGCTCGACTATTGCCCGGGCAAGGGGATGCTCGGACATGCTTTCGAGCGAATAAGCCATCCGCAGGAATTCGCGCTCGTCAGTACCGTCGGCGGTGAATATCTCGCGCACGGTAGGCTTGCCGCCGGTGATCGTGCCCGTCTTGTCAAGCACGACTATGTCGGCCTTGCCGACGGTCTCAAGCGCCTCGCCCGTCTTTATGAGAATGCCGTTCTTTGCGCCAAGCCCGTTGCCCACCATGACCGCCACGGGGGTGGCCAGACCGAGCGCGCAGGGGCAGGAAATGACGAGCACCGAAATGGCCCTTGCAAGGGCAAAGCTGACCTGCTGCCCCGCGATGAGCCAGCCTGCAAGCACGACGAGCGCTATGCCGATCACCGCGGGCACGAATATGCCGGATACCTTATCGGCGATCCGCGCGATGGGCGCCTTGGTGGCGGCGGCGCCCTCCACCATGCGTATTATCTTGCTCAGGGCGGTGTCCTCGCCCACGCCGGTCGCCCTGCACCGCAGGAAGCCGGATGCGTTTATGGTCGCGGCGCTCACACGGTCGCCGGCGGCTTTGTCCACCGGGATGCTTTCGCCTGTCAGCGCGGATTCGTTCACGGCGCTCACACCCTCGATCACAACTCCGTCAACGGGTATCGATTCGCCGGGGCGCACGACGAATTCATCGCCCACGCTGACCTCGGATACGTCGACCTCGACCTCGCGGCCGCCGCGGATGACCGAAGCGCGCTTAGGAGCAAGCGAAACCAGGCTCTTGAGAGCGTTTGTCGTGCGGCCCTTGGATATGGATTCAAGCAGCTTGCCCACGGTGATCAGCGCGGGTATCATGGCGGCGGACTCGAAATAAAGCTCGTTGTGATAGACCTCCATCATGGCGTCGGTCTCCGCTCCGGCCATCTGCATGCCGCAGAGCTTGAACAGCACGTAGGTGCTCCAGCAGAATGAGACGGCGGAGCCCAGCGACACGAGCGTGTCCATATTGGGCGAACCCTTGATGAGCGCGCGGAAGCCGCTCGTGAAGAATTTTTGGTTTATGACCATCACCGCCGCGGCAAGGAGCAGCTGCACCAGTCCCAGTGCGATATGGTTGTGCTCGAAATAAGCGGGCAGGGGCGCGCCCCACATATTGTGCCCCATGGTGACGTACATGAGCAGCAGCAGGAATACCGCCGAGACTATGAGCCTGTTCCGCAGCCTGGGGGTTTCGGTGTCCTTCAATAGCTCCTCGGCGTCGGAAACGGCGGAGGAGCGGCGCTCGGCGCCGCGCATGGAAGCACCGTAGCCTGCCTTTTCGACCGCGGATATTATCGCCGCGGGATCGGCGGTGCCCTCCACGCCCATGGAATTGGTCAAAAGGCTCACGGCGCATTCCGTGACCCCGGGGACGGCTCTGACGGCTTTCTCGACGCGCGCCTGACAGGCTGCGCAGCTCATTCCGGTTACTCTGTACTGATCCATACTTTGCTCCAAAGGTTGTTTTCTTCCGCTATGTTATCACATTTTGCGGCCGGCCGCAAGGGCTGACGCGCGGGCCGCGTCGTTCGAAAACAGTTTTTACGATATTTTACAAAAATATTGGCTAACAGTATTTACTTTTGCGAACGGCTGTGATATAGTAATACTTGAGTAATACTTGGTGATCAAAGGAGGAATGTTCCATGACCAAGCTTCGCCGCGTTATCCATGAAAAGGGCTATAACGGCAGGACCTTCGCGGAGGCCTGCGGTATGGGCAAAAGCATCATCTATAAGTATATGTGCGGTAACCGCAAGCTGTCCAAGAAGATCGCCAAGCGTCTGGCGGCCGTGCTCGGAGTAAAGCCCGAGGAGATCATGGAAGACGAATAATGCCGTTTGCGGCAATATCGGGAAGCACAGCGCTTCCCGATTTTTCTTTGCCCGTTATTTACTTTCGCATGAAGCCTTTTCCGACCGTATAGCCCTTGCCCTCGTATCCGGTCATCAGGCGCTTTATCGCGCCAAGGAATTCCTCGTTGGTTTCGGTCTTTCCGAGCATGTCGATCACCTGCTCGGTGACGTCGCCGGGATTGCCGGAGGAGAGCATCCGCCGCACGGCGTTCGCGCACTCGGCCTCCTCCTTTGTGAGCAGCAGCTCGTCGCGGCGCGTGCCGGATTTGTAAATGTCTATCGCGGGGAATATCCTGCGCTCGGACAGCTTGCGGTCAAGGTGTATCTCCATATTGCCTGTGCCCTTGAATTCCTCATACACCATGTCGTCCATGCGGGAGCCGGTCTCCACGAGCGCGGTGGCTATGACTGTGAGCGAGCCGCCGTTCTCGATATTGCGCGCGGCGCCGAAGAAGCGCTTGGGCTTGTAGAGCGCGCCGGGATCCATGCCGCCCGAAAGCGTCCTGCCGGTTGGGGTGATCGTAAGGTTATAAGCTCGTGCAAGGCGGGTGATGGAATCCATCAGCACCACAACGTCCTTGCCCATCTCGACCAGGCGCATGGAGCGCTCCATCACCATTTCGGCCACGCGCGTGTGGCGCTCGGGCAGCTCGTCGAAA
>JAFXZJ010000001.1 GCA_017541305.1 Clostridia bacterium
AGGACGTTCCCCTATTAAAACCGAGTCAGTAACGTCAATTACTTCAATACCGCCCTTCGAGTATTCATCTACAAAACTTCTTTCATTATCAAAGATCAGCTCTTTCCCATACCAAGGTTTCCCAGACTGGGGAGTAAGCTCCAAATAAACAGTTTTATTTTCGAGATAAAATGTCAAAACGGTATGTTGCTTTCCGCTCTGCTTATCATGCATGAGCCATATCTTGCTTGGGATATTACGCTTGTCAAGAATGTATCTCATCAGAACAACAGCATCATTACATGTACCTACTTTTGCCTTCATGGTGTCCTTTGGATCCTGAAAACAGTATTCGGTCAATAGGTGGTCTAAGAACTTTTTATCAAAATCTTTCGTCATATAAGGCTTATATGTTTTGCCATTCAAATAGAAGCCGTATTCGTAACTATTGTCCCAAAGTTCTTGTTTCAACAGCTTGCATGTTTCTTTTATCGAATACTTAGCAAGCGCTTTTAAAAATTCATTTATCCATCCCACTCCCTCAATGCTCCGGCTTCTGTTGATCCGACCATTGACATCGAGATCAACCGGTGTTATAATTGTTACACCGTTTCTAACGACATTGACATAGATTGTCAATTCTTGTTGGGACGGCTGTAACGAAAACTGGCGATACCGTAACGCCGTGACAAAACAGGAGACTTTTATGAACGAGCTTGAACGAATGAATATTTTGCGCCTCTCCAATGCGGAAGCAAACAAGATAACGAGGGATTGCATGAAGGCCGCTCTCGTTAAGCTTTTGAATGAAAAGGATCTTCCGCAAATATCCGTCACGGAGATCGTGACGGCGGCCGGGGTCTCAAGGCCCGCGTTCTACCGTAACTATTCCTCCAAGGAGGATTTGCTGGAGGACGTTATAGCCTCGGTAAAGGAGCTTCTCTCCAAGGTCGTTATGCTGTGGAGAGCGGCCGAAACGCCTTCCGAAAAGCTGGAGCGGATGACGCAGGCGTTTACCGAAGCCGGTAAGAACAGTGTGGAGCTCGGCTGGCTGATAAATATCGGGCATCCCCTGCTGACGGACGAGCAGGTGGACTCCATCATAGGCGACGAGAATCTCGCCTCTGCCTACATGAAAACTGCCTGCATCTCCGCCATATTCTCGATAATCCGAAGGTGGATCAAGGGCGGCAAAAAGGAGCCGCCCGAAAGCATGGCTTCGCTCTGCTGCGGCATCATAGCCGGCATAAGAGAGGGACAGGCATGAAATACGGTATCGTTTCAACGGAGGCAGCGCTTTGGAAATAAACAAGCTTAAGGTATTTAATAAGGGCAAAAACGCTATGGATGTTGTCGCCGGGCTTATCGTAAGCCTGCGCTACGTCATATTCGCACTGTTTGCCGTCGCGTGCATCTACTGCGCCATGTCGATGGGAAAGGTCAGGATCAACAGCGATCTGACCGCCTTCCTCCCCGCCCGGGCTGAAACGCGCAGGGGCCTCACCGTTATGGAGGAGGAATTCGTGACCTACGGCACGGCTCAAATCATGGTTTCAAATGTTACATACGAGCGTGCGGAGGCATTGGCGGAGGCGATAGCCGACGTCGATCACGTGACCGGCGTGATGTTTGACGATACAAAGGCGCATTACAAAAATGCAGCCGCGCTGTTCGTGGTCTCATTCGACGGGCAGGATGACGACCCCGCGCTTGCCGGCTCCATGAACGAGATACAAACGATCATCGCGCCGTATGACAACGCCGTGCTGACGCAGGTCGGCAGTGACTATTCCGCAAAGCTCGCCGAGGAGATAACGGGCGTGCTGCTCATTGCCGCGATAGTCATATTCGCGGTGCTGCTGTTCACTTCGAGAAGCTATTTCGAGGTCGTCATATTCGCCGTCGTTTTCGTCGTCGCGGCGCTTCTCAATATGGGTACGAATTTCTGGCTGGGCGAGATATCCTCGATCACCAACTCCATAGCCGTTATCCTTCAGCTTGCGCTTGCGATAGACTACGCCATCATATTCGCCCACCGCTATCAGGACGAGGCCGCCGCGGGCCCCACGGAAAAGGACGCGCTCATTCGGGCGCTCTCCAAGTCCATAGTGGAGATATCATCCTCGAGCCTTACCACGGTCTCCGGCCTCGTCGCGCTGACGCTGATGCAGTTCCGCATGGGCTACGACCTCGGCATAGTGCTTTCAAAGGGCATTATCTGCAGCATGCTGACGGTGTTCCTGCTGATGCCCGGACTTATAATGCTGTTCCCCCGCGCAATGAAAAAGACCGAGCACCGATCGTTCGTTCCCGATATAACAGGCTGGGGCAGGTTCCTGATGAAGCGCGGCTGGCTTTTCCTCGTGATATTCGCGCTGATACTGCCGTTTGCGGTGGTGTTTTCAAGCAAGGCGGAATACGCCTTTTCTGACAGTGCGGTATCGGAGCTTATCCCATCCGAGAGCAGGATGCAGATGCATAAGATAATCGACAGCTTTGACCCGAGCACCACGGTTGCCGTTCTCGTTCCGTCAGGAGATTACGAAAAGGAGAAGGCGATCCTGCGCGAGGCCGAGGCTCTGCCCGAGATAAAGAGCGCGGTCGGCCTTGCGAATATCGAGGTAAAGGATGGCGCCTGCCTGACCGACGGCTTCACCCCGCGAATGCTTTCGGAGCTTTTCGATATAGAGATCGAAGAGGCGCGGCTGCTGTTCCGCATCTACGGAATAGAAAACAAGCAGTACGGCGCGGTGCTCGACACCTACGGCTCCTACAGGGTGCCGCTCGTCGACATGCTGCTCTACCTCTTTGAAAAGACGGATCAGGGGCTTGTGACGTTGGATGAGGAGCAGGCCGGGCGGATAGCCGACCTTCGCGGCGAGCTTGAACGCGGCGTCACGCAGCTGAGAGGCGAAAATTATGACAGGCTCGTCCTGACGTCCTCCGTCCCCACGGAGGGCGAGGAGAGCGTCGCCCTCGTTGAAAAGGTGCGGGAAATGGCAGAGCGGCGCTACGGCGAGGGCAGCGTACTCGTCCTCGGCGAGATAACGAGCGCGAGGGATCTGCGCGATTCATATAAGAGCGACTCGGTGCTGATAAACGTGCTGACGATAGTATTCGTGTTCGCGATCCTGCTGTTCACCTTCAAAAGCCCTGTTGCCGCAGCGGTGCTCGTTTTCGTGATACAGGGCTCGATATTTATAAACTTCTCATTCCAGTACATCACGAACACGACGAGCCTTTTCGTCACCAATATGATAGTTTCCGCTATCCAGATGGGCGCGACGATAGATTATGCGATAGTCATAATGAACCGCTACCTCGCCTTGAGGAAGCAGATGCCAAAGAAGGAAGCCATGGCGCACGCGGTGAACGAGAGCTTCCCGACGGTCGTGACCTCCGGCGCGATAATGGCGGTCGCGGGGCTCGTTATCGCGTTCCGCGTGACGGACGTGTACATCGGCCATATCGGCCTTGCCGTGGGACGCGGTGCGCTGATATCCGTGATACTGGTGCTGACTGTTCTGCCGCAGCTCATAGTGCTGTTCGATAAGGCGATAGGAAAGACCACTTTCAGGATCGGCGGAAAGGAGGCGAAATGATATGAAAAAAACAGTGAAAACTCTTGCGCTTCTGCTCTCGCTCGTATTGTTGACCGGCCTTGTACCTTCGGCCTACGCTTCGCAAAAAACCGTCAGAATAAGTACGGCGGATGAGCTTGTGGCCCTGAGCGCGGACTGCGTGCTCGACAGCTATTCCAAGGAACTGACCGTCGTCATTGAAAACGATATAGACCTGACCGGGACCGGATTTGAGCCTATACCGCTGTTCGGCGGCAGGCTTGAGGGCGGCGGTCACACGATCTCCGGGCTCGAAGTCGGAGGAAGGTTCGGCTCCGCAGGCTTCATCCGCACGGTGCTTGCGGGGGCCGTTATAAAGGATCTCAACGTCTCCGGCAGCATCGCGCCGACGGACGAGGCTTCGTCGGTCGGAGGGATCGCCGCCGTGAACCGCGGCACGATCTCCGGATGCTCCTTTGAAGGCGAAGTCTCCTGCCGCGTATGCGTCGGCGGGATCGCGGGAATAAACACGGAAGAAGGCATAATAGAAAACTGCACCTCAGCGGGCAGCATAGAGGGCGAACACAGCGTCGGCGGCGTCTGCGGAGATAATCGCGGCGTTATACGCTCCTGCACGAATAAGGCGTTTATAAACGCAGACGTAACAGAGACCCGGACCAACGTTGAAATAGATCCGGAAGAGCTGCTTTCAAGGCTCTCGGAGTTCCGCCTTTCCGCGGAGGAGCTTGTGGACATCACCGACATCGGAGGCGTGGCGGGTGTCTGCTCCGGCGTGCTGCGGGGTTGCAAGAACATCGGCTCCGCCGGGCACGTGAACATCGGCTACAACGTCGGCGGCGTCGCGGGAAGGCTTTCAGGGCGTATGGCGGATTGTGAGAACCTCGGCTCGGTGAACGGCCGAAAGGACGTCGGCGGCATAGTCGGGCAGATAGTTCCGTACACCGAATGGAGCGTTTCGAATGAAAAGCTGAACACGCTCCGCGAAAAGCTTTCCGCGCTGCGGACTTCGATAGATTTGCTTACGGAGGAGACAGATGGAATGGGAGAAAGGCTCTCCGGCGATCTTAACGAGCTTATATACTCGCTTAATGAAGCCAATTCCGCTCTCGATATCCTTTCGGACGACGCGGTGAGCTTCGTAAAAGGCAACGTGGAAACGCTGAACCTGCTTAGCGAAAGGATCACGGAGGCTCTGCGGCTGCTATCTCCCGCGCTTGACGAGCTCTCGGGCTTTACCGAAAAACTGCCTGAGATCTTCGACAAGCTGGCGGGAGCCGTCGATTCGCTTGCCGAGGTTGGCGGTATCACAGGAGAAGTATACGGTGAAGCAGCAGAAGATATAGCGGAAATAAAGGCGGAGATCGAAAGCATAACGGAAGGACTGTCCGCCGTTCTTGCCGAGCTCGAGGCGTTTGCCGCCGATCCGGAATCAGTGGATGTTTCCGTTATCGTAAGCGATATCGCGGCCTTCACCGCTGAGGCAAGGGAGGGGCTCGGCAGGATACGCACCCTCGCCGCTCATATCGGTTCACTTCTGCCGGAGCTTTCTGAGGCAGGCGGGCCGCTTGCCTCCGCGATGAACGCGCTGAGCGAGGCATTGAGCGCCGCTTCCGCCGCGTCTGAGTCGTTTGACCGCGCCGAGCGGCTCCTATCGGAAGCGGTCGATACGCTGTCCTGCTACGACGCGCTCACCTTCACCCCCATAAATGAGGATACCGAGACGCGCAAACGGTTTTTCTCCTCCATAGGGGATGCGTACAGCGCGATGATAAAGCTCTCTGCGGGCGTGGGCAAGAGCGGGCTTTCATCGGAGATCAAAGACGTTTCGGATAAACTCTTCGAGCTGATCGGGTTTATGCTCGATTCGCTTGAGGGCGTGCGGCTTGAGCCGGGCAGCCTGATAGAGGACGATCCCGGGATCGACTGGACAGGGAACGGCACCATCAGCTCCTGCAAAAACAGCGGTCCCGTTTCCGGGCAGACAAACGTCGGCGGCGCGGCCGGCGCAGTCACGCTCGATTTCGACTTTGACCTCGAGGATCAGTTCAGCCTTTCGTCACTGCTTTCAGGCAGCGCAAGGTACGTGGTGCACTCCACCGTCACGGACTGTGAAAACAGCGGCGTGATAACCGCGCGCGGAAGCTGTGCGGGAGGCGTCGTGGGCAGGATGGACTTCGGCACGGTGAAGGGCAGCAGCTCCTCCGGCAGCATATCGGCCTCATCCTACGCGGGCGGTGTCGCTGGCAAATGCGCCGGGACCGTTTCGGGCTGCATGACCCGTGTGCGCGTTGAAGCGGCGAGCTACGAGGGAGGCATCGCGGGCTATTCCTGCCATATAAGCGACTGCTTCACGATACCTGAGCTTCGCGGTGACGCGGGCTTTAAGGGAGCCGTCTCAGGCTTTTCCGAGGAGAGCGCGGCGAACTGTTTCTATGCGGACTGTGCCGTTGGCGGCGTGGACGGGGCAAGCTATGAAGGCTGCGCCGAGAGGATCGACTATGAGGAGCTGCTGCGAAGGAGCGGCAACACGGAGCTCTTCGGAAGCGTCTCCGTCTCATTCATCAAGGACGGCGAAACCTTCGCCGAGGTCACGCTTCCCTACGGAGGAAGCCTCGAAGAGCTGCCCGAGGTCGCCGACAGTGAAGGACGGCATTGGAAATGGGAGGCGGAGAGCACGGACGGACTTATCACCGATCGGATCATAGGAGGCGCTTATTTCAGCCCCGTGTATGTTCTGTCGACCGGGGAGGATCTGCCCGAATGCCTCGTTGAAGGGATCTTCGACGATAGCCAAAGGCTTGAGCTTGGAGAGTTCTCCCCTGCCTCCGGCGCATCGTCGGTCGATCCGGATCGCATAATAAGCACGGGTACCGTCCGCGTCGACGGCTGTTCCGACTCGCTTTCGGTGCATCTGCGCGCCGAAAAGGGCGGGGTGCTCTACACCGAGGGGTCGGACGGAAGGCTCGTAAAAACAGATTACACGGTCGATGGAAGCTATATCATATTCCCGCTGACGAGCGGAAGAGGCTTTATCTACTCCAAAGCCGGCACATGGCTGCTGCCCTTCATCATCGGAGGCGTCTGCGCCGCGGCTGCTTTGGGGCTTGTGATAACAGTTATCGTTAAGATGAATAAGCGAAAAAAACTGCAGCGGAGTTAAGAGGACCGGATCGCAGCGGCGATCTCCGTTAACGGTTATATGACGCGAACCGGCGAAACAGGGATCTGCAGTCATCCTTTCAAGCTGAACGCGAACGCCTGCTCCGAGCACTGCCCGGAGCAGATTTTTCTTTTGCATGCGAAGAAGATTCGGGATTTCTCCATGCGGAGAAAAAACAACGCCCCGCGATAATGATACTTGTCGGTAACGCTCTTTAGCATGGTGCTCGTTCAGCTTGCTTTATTCTCTAATCGGCAAGCACTCCTTAAGCGGCTCGTCCACCGGTGCAGTTGTCCAACTGCCACTACCAAAGATGAAATGCAGGTCCTTGCCGGAAGCGTCCGTGTAGAGCGCGACGTGGTACAGCTCACCCTTGATCGTTCTGCGCCTTACGCTTCTTACACCGCGGATGATGTCAAGTACCCGGCCGATCTGCGGCACGCCCGGCCGAACGGATGGCACTGTCGGCCGCCTTCCAACCGGCACGCGGCAATCAAAAACCGCTGTAGTCGAATTCAAGATACTCCTTCTCCCAGCCCTCAGTATATTTCCAGCAGCGCAGTATGTTTTCATTCGGAATAAGCTCCTCGAAGCTGTAATCCCACAGCTTTGAGAAGGTGTCGTCGTCCGCTGCGTAATCGGGGTGCGGGTTATCATCCGAATAATTTGACGTTATTGTAAAATCATCTTTGCTGAATCCGTGGTACTCACGCTGATCGTCAGTCATCATAAAATAGGTCAGCGCCCCTTTGTTGCTCAGCAGATAGGTCGGGTCGATGTGGTAATCGTGACCGTTGATGCGTATATAGCTCCATTCATGGTTCGGCCCCATCATAGTCGTCGCTTCAACGCCGGCCTGCATCATAAGGTAGGAATACGCCGGAGCGATCTCGCTGCAGATACCCGTTCCTGTCGTCAACAGGCGATAAGTCGTCGTATAGTCCACATATGTTTCGAACATCTTATCATAGGTTTCATAATCGTATTCATAGGTATTCGAGAAATAATCATACAGGGCGACCGCCTTTTCGAAATCCGAATAATCTGTCCTCATCGTTTCGTTAAGAATTTCTTCGATCAGCTCCGCGAATTCTTCGATCCTGGAAGCGGCTTCCTCCGGCGAAACTCGCCAGGTAAAGCTCGCAACGCCGTCGATAACGGAATGCTCACGATCCTCCGCGAGGTCGATCAGCTCAACGAAGACCGGGAAGCAGAGCCTCGGGAACTGCCCCATAACCCAGTCGTAGGTATGCTGGTCCCTGCATGCAAAGGTGTTCTCCCCCGCCATGACTGCGTCCACAAGATTGTACCATGCTTCGCACATGTCTTCACCGAAGACCTCATGCATAAATACTGAGCAGACCTTGGGCTGAAAAGCAAAGCAGCCGAGAGGCTCCTCCGTTGCCTCAGCGGCAGCTTCCGGCGTGGGCTCCGGCGTTAGAGCGGGCGTTGTCTCTGCAGTGATCTCAGCAGCGACCTCCTGCGTGGCAGGGCAGAAAGTCTCCGGCGGCTGAGTACTGTCGCCGGCGCCTCTTCTGCGGCTGCAGCCGGAGAGCATCGCGATGGATGTAAGCACTGCGATAATGATCGACAAAATCTTTTTCATTCTTTCCTCCGTCTATTACGATTTTCCCGCCGGAAAGTATCCATAACGTGTTTGACGGTGCTTTGACCTTCACCCCGAGCTTGTTAGCTAAGTTTTGAGCAAAACCCGCCGTTTTTTCACCTGTGCGACAAGAAATCAAGCGCATCGCACCGCGATGCTGATACTGTAGTATATGTTACTCTATATACAGCCTTTTTTCAATAGTGTTGATACTGTGATCATATCAGTTTTCATACTGTCCTACCGGCAAGCACTCCTTCAGCGGCTTTTCCGCCGGTGCTGTTGTCCGGCAGCCATATCCCAGTATGAACCGCATCTCAGTCCCGTCATCATCGGTATAGTATGCTATTTGATATTCGACGCCTTTGATCGTTTTACGCTGATGCCTGTTCGCTCTATTCAGTATTTCCGTTACGATTTCGAGCTCGGCCCACTGTTCATCGCTCAGCTTATCCTTTATGAACGCATACCTTGCTCTCTGCTGATCGTTCATGGTTTATTCCTCCTGTTTGATTGGTAGGACAATAAAGCCAGAACAGATATCTAAAGTCAAGTGATTAGCCTAATCTTATTTGTAAATAAGTTCAAATGTTGTTTAGCCTTTATTCAAGTCCTTTTGCCCGCACGATGTTTGAGTAAATTATTACAAGATTTTCCGCCTTTACAGAAAAAGTCAATGTTTATAAGGCTTTTTGAGGTTCAAGTCTTCATGCCCGCACCTTTTTTATCTACTTTTACACCGTAAAGATAGATAAAAAGTACACCGGAAAAACGGGCGTTTTCACCCGTTTTTTGGCATAAAAAAGGGCCCTGAAGCGGCATTTTGACCGCTTCGGAGCCTGTGCTGCTCATCTTTTTATCGCAACACGAAAAAAATACCTCGTTTGTCGTGGTAGACAAATGAGGTATTTATCGTGTCAAAGGTCGGCAATCTGTACGATTATCCTTTTAAGGTAGGCTTTAAATGCCGTCTGATCATCGACAAACAGGAATTTGCCGGACTGCTTCAGAGCTTCAATACGGCGACGATCTCATCGCCGTCCATCTCGCCTGTCTCCTCAAAACCGAGGGAGGCGTACAACTTTCTTGCTATCTCGTTCTCGGGCTCGTAGGAGATCCAGCAGAATTCCGCCTTGCCGCAAGGCCACGTCCTGATGAAATCAAGTGCAAGTTTCAT